>NZ_JBMMUD010000007.1:0-231832 GCF_049257195.1 Pseudoalteromonas sp. SS15 | reverse complement strand
AGGTTAGGAAGTCAGGGCTCAATCTACAAAACAGCATCTGAGTGCTCAGGTCGTGCTCGAGCTCTCTGACTTCCAGAATTGATAAGTGCTAGCTAAACACTCATCAAGGAGAGATACAAGGTCATGCTTTAGCGCGACAATTTAGAAAAGTTGCACAACTTACCCATACCAAAAAGCGCATTTGTGAGAAGTGCGCTTTTTTTTCAGTGCTAAATAGATCTGTGAACCAGATTTTTTCGCTAATTAACTGACCGCAGGCGCTAAATTAAACGCTTTTGCTCTTGGTCTGTGGTGTCTCACCAACAATAAACAAAATCCAGCGACTAACATTTGAGCTATGGTCACCAGCCAAACATCCACAATGAGATAACTCGGTGGCGTGTGGCCAAGTAGCATCTGGATCAAGTCGTAAAGTGGGCAAATTAAAGCTAACACCGCAGCAATGTAAAGCTGTTGGATCATGCCGCCTCTGACATTTTTACTAAACCAGCCGTGTACTAAACAGACTAAGATCATCACGCCAAACAAAGGCGGGAGTAGACTGACTTGTGACCATGACTCTGGTGCGAAGCGTGCCGCAATGAAGGTGCTGGCAACAGCGATCAAAGTACCGCTCGATAGCGCTAAGGTCATGGCTTTCACGAATTGCAGGCCGCGTTTACTTTGTTTACGATTATTTTCACGCTTTTCTAGCCAGATTAGATTACCTGTTAAAATCATATAACAGCATGCTAAACCGAGTAAGAAATAGATAAACTTCAGCGTATTGCCGCCATATTCACCGAAATGCAGAGAACTGAGTACACTATATGTGCCTGCTGTGGCTGATTGACTTGGTGTATATTCTTTGATTAAACGGGCATCTGCTAACGAGTATGTCAGGCGCGTCAGTTGGTCTAGAGTATGGTGCGCTGTCATTGCAACTTCAACTTGGCCTGCTTGATCGTTAGGCGCAAATATATTCAAAAAGTACACGCTTTGTTCTGGGTAGCGGCGCTGTGCATCTTCCACCATATCATCTAGCAAAGTTAAGTCTGCAGGCTGACCCGAGAGCTCTGTAATTCTTGGTGGCGCGTAAAAGTCTGCGGTTGCCATTAAAGCAGGAATATTGCCCTTAAATACCGCAAAGCCAAACCCTGCTTGCAGTAAAATACTCAAGTTGAACATGACACCCGTGAGGGCAAATAAAAACGTATAAGGTAGGGTGCTAATACCTATGATGCTGTGGCCATCAAGGTAGGTGTCTTTGCGGCGGTCGACTCGGTATTGGTAGTAATGACTGATGATTTTTTTTAGTAAGATCAGCGTACCGGTAAACACCATGACAAAGAAGATCAACGACACAATCCCCACCAACTCGGTACCACCGGGTAGCATCAAGTTAATGTGCATACGATACAGCATGTTACCAAGATAAAAGTCTTCTTGATCTAATTCGTAACGTTGACCTGTTTCTGGATCAAAGCTCTGATTGATGTCGATATGTTCGCCTTCAGGTGTCTCGATTTCAAAATAACTGACATAGAAAGGCTGGGCTTGAGTGGGAAGTTCGATAAACACACCATGATCCGCCGGCATGGTATGCCCTTGGTCGCTGATCTGTTTGGCAATCGTTGACACGGGTACATGTTGTTTCTGACTGGCTAAGTCTGTTTTCGGTGCATCATATTGCATGTCCCACAATACGATGTTTTCTCTGAAAAACGACATTGAGCCACAAACAAAAACGATCATCAAAACCCCTGAGATGATCAAACCAAGCCATGCATGTGCATGGGTAAAATTCTTTAACGTAGACTGTTTCATCCTGTTGGTCCTGCTGCAGTAAAGAAGGTGATCACAAAAATTATGATGGTTGGAATGGTCAGTATGCCGGCTCGTTGCCAAGCTTGTTTGCCACTTTCAGCGCCATAGCACCAAGTCATGACGCCTGCCCAAGCTGCTAAGGCCAGTACTAGTGATGTAGCTAAGATCACATTTATGTGAGCGACTAACCACAGGCTTAAAATACTAGGCACTAAAATCATCACGACGACGCCAGATAAGAACCCAGCAAAGGTTTTATGCCACATTACTGGCCTCCCGAAATCAGCTGCAACCCTGCACTAAGCATACAGATAGCAATAATGCTAGCGATGGCCCACTGAGGTTTATGGTTAAGTAAGAATACGGGCGCGGGAATAAACAGCATTAAACCAAGTAGCGCAAAAATACCTGCGACCACAGGGCTGAAATGTGCACTAATCAGCAATGAAAGAGTAATCACACTGAGTAGGGCAATGGTGACTAATGCCAACCAGCGAGGGGGTTTAAATTGTTGTGTCTTTAAAAATTGCTGCCGAGGGCTTGAGGCATAAAGCAACATGCCTGTTAACCAATAGGCAGGCAGGAGGTAAAAAAAACTCATATTTAAATCCTTGCTACTGAGTTATATTTCCTAAAACCGCGAAAAGATGTCGCATTGCTACGACATCTTTTTATAGGGGTTAAATGTTGACTGTCTTACCAGTCGAATACGCCACGGAACGAAATCGCATATTCCGCTGGCGCACCTAAGCGTGCATTACGGGCACGGTGTGCGACGTAATATTCTTCATCAGTGATGTTTTTACCAATGAAGTAAATACCGTAGTTATCCCATTCGTAACCAAGCTGAAAGTTAACCAGCGTGCGCGCATCATTGTGTAAGTCAAAGAATGCATCACCAGGCTGCAAACCATCACGATATGGATTTGGTCTATTAGGTGCATCGCTGGCATAGTTAATATTGATGTTCGCGAATAAACCTTCAGGTCCTTGATAAGTTAAGCCTGCACTTTGTGTACGCTCTGGGGCAGAGAACTGGCGGCCGGTTAAGTCATACTCGGTTTCTGGTGTTGTGATCTTAAAGTCAGTGAACTCAGTGCCTGCATAACCAATCGCTGCATAGGCTTTTAGGTAATCTGTTACGTTGTAATTCACTTCAAACTCGAAGCCTTTCACTTCAGAGCTACCCGCATTGACTGTTTCTAGATCAAAATTGTTTGAAGAAAGTTGTACAGAAACTTGTTGATCAGTCCAATCTGTATAGAAGAAGTTAGCATTTGCAGTTAATGCACCCTCTAACCACGTAGAGCGAATTGCTAATTCATAGTTGTCTGTATACTCAGGCTCATACTCGAATGTCACAGATTTCGCTTGGTTGATACCGACACCGCCTGAACGATACCCTTTCTGGAAAGTAAAGGTTGAGGTGATGTCGTCATTCAGATGATAACTCACGCCAATTTTAGGCAAGAAAGTATTGAAGCTGGTATCTGATAGAGCTGCCGGCTTTGAAGCGTCAGCTGCAAGACCTAGTAATAAGCTGTTGATACCAGTGATAAGCGGCACAATACCTTCATAAGGCGTACCCGCATAATTAGCAGGGTTTGGCATTTTATCTTGGTTTAAAATGGTGTATTTCGCATCATTGCCATTCTTTTGCTCTTCACGGTCAAAACGCACGCCCGCTAAAATATCCCACTGATCATTGAGGTGCCAAACACCATCAGCGAAGAGTGCATAGCTCGTCACTTCTGTTTCGGTAAGAGAGTAAATTTGCGTTCTGGCAGGGTCAAAATCTGCATATTGTGCAATGACCAAGTCAGCAATTTGTGGGCTTAGTTTATACCTTACTTGTAACACGCTACTCGATAAGCCAAGACGAGATAAGTTGTAGTTGTTTAAGCCATTGCTCAGAGCTTCTCTGTCGCCATTAAAATAGTAAGCGCCCGCTACACCGCTAAAGCTTTCATAATCAAATGTAAGCCTGAATTCTTGAGTTAGTGTTTTTTCTGTATTGTTGTAGAGTGTGCTACTGCCTGTGTCGACGATTGGTGTGTTACCTAGACCTTGTGGGTAGTCCGAGTCCCAGTCAAACGCTTCAAGCACATCTGAGTAAGTTGTATAAGATGAAAACGATAACTCGCTATTGATGTCATAGTTCAAAGTTAAAGAAACCAGTTCAGTTTCGGCTTTGCGCTCTCGAGTGTCGTTATAAATTGTTGTACGGTTATCAAAGTCAACTTCACCGGCATTAGTTGTTAGGTTTGCATCACCATATACGCGCTCTGCATTCATGTAGCTGAGCATTGCCGAGAAGTCTTCAAACCCTGCCGGCTCATATAAAAACTTTAAGCGGTAGGTGTGTTCTTCATTAAAATCAGAGTCAGAGTTGTCATGAAGGTTAATAACGTTACCATCGTAGCGCTTTTCTTCACCGCTGAATCTAAATGACAACTCATCTTCAATCAGGCCACCGCCAATGGCAATACCCGCTTCTTGCTGGCCGTTTTGACCGATCAGTAATTTGTATTTACCTTCGTTTTCATGGCTTGGCATTTGAGTATTTAAAATAACTGCACCAGCAAGTGCGTTGCGCCCTTGCAATGTAGACTGTGGCCCACGCAATATTTCAACTTGCTGTGCATCCCATGTTGAGAAGCCACCATTACGAACTAAGCCCTGTGGTAGCGGCGCGCCATCAATATACACACTTGCCAGGTAGCTATTACCACCGCCTGATACATTAAAGCCATCAATACCTCGAATGCTGAAACCATAGCTATCACCATGGGTATTGGCGGTATTTACCATCACGTCGGTGAAAGTGTTGATCTGTTGTTGCTCGATCATCTCAGGAGTCAGTACAGCAACACTCGTGGTAGTTTCTTGCAGGCTACGTGCAATTTTTTGACCTGTGACCATGATGGTTTCGATTTCTTTTTCATCACCTTGATCATCGGCAAAAACAAGTTGGCTAGACAGTGCCATAGGAATTGCAAGAGACGCACGTAGTGCAAATGAGAGCGCAGAGAGTTTCATTATTCGTCCGTATAAAGTATTTGCTCAAAAAAATAGGTTGCAAATACTAACATGATCAAAATTGCAAATCATTATCATTACAGTGTTTGTTGTGGGTATTTTAATCTTGCTTTTTATTCTATGCTGAGCAAGGTGAGGTAATAAAATTATATAGAGCTGCTTTTAAGGTTTTGATTTTTATGGTTAAGAAATTATTCTGGCTGCTTTGTATGAAAGGTTTTTTAGCTTAAATGTAATTATCAGTTTCGACAAAAAGAATGCATATATTCATAACCGTACCAATATATGCATTAATAAGGTTATATAAAACAGTTGGTTAGAAGCTAAAGGAGAGCTGTAATCCTGTGAAGTGATTGTCTTCGGCCTCCCAGCCATTGCCATCAATTTGTCGATAGCGGGTGTAGGCTTCGAGTTTAAAGTGTTCAATCTGCACACCGATACCTGCACCTAAGTAAGCATCAATTTCGTTGTTAGGCGCGTTGTAAACGATGATACTAGAATGGTTACTATAACGGTCATTGTTACGTTGGTCGTGAAACATAAGCTCAAAAGCATCAAAGCCCAACTCACCATACGCGTAAACAGTAGAGAAATAACCGAATTTAAGCCCAGTATCTAATGTGAGAAAGTCTTCGCGATAGCCTTGCTCGGTAGTCACACTGGCGTTGCCTAACGCACTGGTAAAGCCAATACCAAAAGGGGTATGGTTAAAATAGCCAAGCACTTCAAACCCAGTTGAAATGATGTGATCGTCAAGTGCATTGAATTCTGATTTGGCAAATACAGAAAAGTCGAAATCATCATTGGCAGAACAGGGTAAAGCGGTTAAACCGAGTAAGAAAAGAGAAGCAATGTAGCGCGTCATGCGAGGGTCCTTGCAAGTAAAACTGATGAAATTGTAAGGTGAGTAAAGGGCGTTAACTGTAAGAAAGTGTTGGTAGATTGTAATGAATTTTTGGAGTGGTTAAGCTTTGTGAGGCTTAACCAGTTTTGAAGCTGTTTTGTTTCTAGAAAGACGTTATACCATCTAAACCCGAGTCTAAAACAGGCGCCTTGCCCCAGTTGGATGTAAATGAGGTCGCCGCCATATTCTTTAAGGTGTGAGCGCATGATTTGCCTAGATAAACTTAAACCAATACCAGAACCCTTTTGCTTGGTAGTAAAACCTCAGATATAGACACGAACATCATCCAAACATGTATCTAAAACAAGCGCCTTGCCCACGATGGGTGTAAATGAGGTCGCCGCCATATTCTTTAAGGTGTGAGCGCATAATTTGTCGAGACAAAATCAAACCAATCCCTGAGCTTTTTTGTTTGGTGGTAAAGCCTCAGATATAGACACGAACATCATCCAAATACGCATCTAAAACAAGCGCCTTGCTCACGTTGGATATAAATTAAATCTCCGCCATGGTTTAACATAATCTGCCTTGAAAGGCTTAGCCCTATTCCTGAGCCTTTTTGCTTGGTGGTAAAAAACGGCACGAACATCATATCGACTACATGCTCTGCTACGCCCGGGCCGTTATCGCTGACTTCAACATAGTGCTGGCCTGCTTCATTGCAGCCTGTTTTTAATTGCACGACTGCTGAGGTACAGCAGCTGTTTTGCTGCACCGCTTCAATGGCATTCTTAGTTAAGTTAATAAGTACTTGCTCAACTTGTGCGCTATCTAACATCGTTAGTTGTGAATGCGACACGTCCAGTTGTAAATCGATATTGGCTGCACTACAAGTTTGCTGATGGAGCTGGAATACGCCTTCAGCTAATGGAGCAAGTTGCTCAGGATTAAGCGTGGGCGCAGGTAAATTACTGACTTCTCTAAAGCGGCCAATAAAGTCACCTAAATATTCGGTGCGTTTTGCCAGTGTTTTTAACGCCATAGCCAGATCGTCTTTGTCTTCTTCATCATCAAAGGTGAGTGTTTCAGGTAAAAGGCTTTCACAACTTTGTGCAATGGAAGCGAGCGGCGTGATGGAGTTGGCAACTTCGTGAGTGAGCACTTTAGTAAGCCGCTTATAGGCTTGTTGCTCTTTGTTTTGCAGGGCATCACGAATGGAGTGCAAGGTAATAATTTTGCGGATCTTACCTTGAATGTGGGCGACGCTCACTTGTATAGACAAGGTGTCTTGTTGTTCACCATATTGCCAATTAGCAATGGTTTTGAGGCTACGATCACAACTTTCGACTAAAGGCGCGATATGCGCCAAATCACCACAGTGGCGAACCGCTTTACCGAGCAATTTGGCAACGGCAGGGTTTGATTCAATCACGTCGCCCGTGTCATCACACACCACGACGGCCAAATCAATATGCACTAATAAGGCCTGTAAGAAGTGTGCCTGTTGCTCGGCATTAAAGCGTGCACTCTGAATGTTCTCTTTGATCTCTTCAAGGTGACTATGCATAGGGTGGTGCTTGCTTAAACCCAAAGAGCTATCGCCATTCGCCAAAGACTTTAAAACAAAACTCATGTGCTTGTTTTGTTTATTAAATTGCGAAATAAGCGAGAACAAAGTCGCGCACGAAAATAAGCTTAAAAGCAGTAAAGTCGCTGAAAATCCACCTTGTATATACAAGTTTGTACTGGTGGTAATTAGCACGCAAAGTAACAATATGGTGGCAAAAAATACCGTTGTAGGGTGCTTCGTGAAGTGACTCAAAATACTCAGCTCCGGTTATAAATCGTATTTTTCTAGGCGGCGATACATGGCACCACGGGTTAATCCCAGCGCTTTGGCTGCCTGCGATACATTACCCTGATAGTGCTTTAATGCCGCGCGCACGGTGCGTTGTTCAAGTTCTTCAAGGTTAAAGGTGTCTGCATTAATCAACTGCTCGCACTCGTTTTGTGCGCTATCAGCTTGGCTTGGTTGCGCGGTGGTCGTTACTTGGCCAACCACAGTGCTGATATCGAGTAGCTCACCCTCACTTAAGATCACTGCACGCTCAATGGCATGGGCCAGCTCTCGAACGTTACCCGGCCAGGTGTAGGCGCTCAAGGTTTGCATGTCGGTGTCACTGACACATAATGTGCGTTTGTATTTGTGGCAGAAGTGCTCGAGGTAATAATTCACTAATAACGGAATGTCTTCACAGCGCTCACGCAACGGTGGTAAACGTATCTCAATGGTGTTGATACGGTAAAGTAAATCTTGTCTAAAACGCCCTTCGTCTACGGCTTGTTGTAAGTTATCGTTGGTGGCACAAATGAGGCGAATATTCACATCTATGGCTTTATTGCCGCCAACGGGAGTGACTTGACGGTTTTGTAGCGCGGCTAACAAGGTGGTTTGCTGGCTCAGTGGCAAGTTGCCAAGCTCGTCTAAAAATAGGCTGCCTTCGTTGGCAAGTTCGAAACGACCGACTTTGTCTGCTTTGGCATCGGTGAACGCGCCTTTCTTATGACCGAATAGCTCACTTTCAAACAGGTTGTCAGCAATTGCGCCCATATCTAAGCTAATTAGAGCATTTTCGCGACGCAAGCTGGCTTGATGAATGGCATGTGCCGCGAGTTCTTTACCTGTACCACTCTCGCCGGTGATTAAAATATTGGCATCGGTCAACGCGGCTTTTTCAATGGTGCTAAATACTTGCTGCATGGCCGCACTTTGACCTAAAAAGTCGAAGTTTTTACCACCTGTGCCTTGGTTAAGTGCTTGATTTAAACCTTGTGTTTGACGAGTCAGTTGCCCAACTTTCTGTTTGTCTTGGGCGTGCGCATAGGCGGCCGCGACGGCCCCTAATAGTTGGTCGTTTTGCCATGGTTTGGCAACAAAGTCAGCAGCGCCGGCTTTGATGGCATCAACGGCTAATTGAATATCGCCATATGCAGTCATCAGCAGCACTGCAATGCTGGGATCTTGCTCAACGACTTTCTTTAACCAGTAAAACCCTTCTTTACCGCTTATGGCGTCTTGACTGAAGTTCATATCGAGTAAGATGACATCGATAGGCTGCGTTTTTACGATCTCTTCAATATCAAATGGGTTATCTGTGGTGTGTACTTTTTGATAGTGCTTTTTTAGCAGCAGTTTAGCAGCGATTAAAATATCAGTATTGTCGTCGACAATTAAAATGTGTCCAGCTTGTTTGGCTGTTTGCGTCATGGTCCTTGCCTTTGCCTATTTTTGGCTTCTTTTTATTCTTTTTAGCCTACCTCATTTAGTGACAGTGCGTCTATTAATGTGTTCATAAATGGACACATTGTGGTTTTCGATGTGTTCTGTTTCCGGACACTCTAATTATTTATGAAAATACAAATCTTTGTAAGTGGTTGATTTTTAAGTGCTTAAAAATTGGCATAGTGTTTGATTTATCTCTGCCATATTCGGACTTATTTGTCGAAACGAACATCGACCAAACTCTCAACGATTTAGAGGTGTGCTATGGATAAGAAAATTGAACGTTCAGGATTACAAAAACATCTTAAGAAAGCCGTTGCTGCGGGTGTGCTACTGAGCATTGCTGCTGCGGCATTTGCATTTACAGACTCATCATCGGGTCGCAGTCAAAACTTATCACTAAGCAGTGTTACCATTAATGCGGTTGAGCAAGGCGCGTTTGTCGATGCGTTAAGCCTTCGAGGTCAGGTTGTACCAAAAACTACCATCTACTTAGACACCATTGCGGGCGGACAGGTTGAAGAGCGTTTGGTTGAGCAGGGTACTTATGTCACTAAAGGTCAGCCTTTGGTGCGCTTGAGTAACACCAGCTTGCAGTTAGACGTGATGAGCCGCGAAGCGCAGGTGACTGAACAGCTTAACTTCTTACGCAATACACAAATGAACATGGAAACCAGTCGTTTGAATCTGCGCCGTGACTTATTAGAAATCGACTTACAAATTACCCATTTAGAGCGTCGTTATAAGCAATCTAAGCCACTGGTTGAGCGCGGTGTATTAGCCCAAGACAGACTTTCTGAAATCTCAGAAGATTTAGCTTACTACAAAGCGAGAAAAGAGCTGACCTTAGAGCGTCAAAAGCAAGAAAATTCAATTCGTAAAGTGCAAGTCGAGCAGCTAGAAGATAGCGCTGAAATGCTACAGAAAAACTTACAGTTTGCCCGCGCAAACTTAGATAACTTATTAGTTAAAGCGCCTGTGTCGGGTTACTTGAGTGAGCTTGATGTAGAAATGGGTGAATCAAAAAGTCGTGGCGCTCGCCTTGGTCAAATCGATATTCCAAATGAATACAAATTAGTTTTGCGCTTAGATGAATTCTACTTAAACCAAGTTCAACATGGCATGGACGTCAACGTGCACTTAGATGGCGGCAGCGTGATGGCGACAGTGAGCAAAATAGACAGCCGGGTGACCCAGTCGCAGTTTCAGGTTGAAGTCGCACTACCAAGTGGCCAACAAGATATTAAACGCGGTCAAAGTATCGACGTTGAGCTGATGCTAGGTGGCAACAAAGACAACGCATTATTACTAAAACGCGGTGCATTCTTTACTAGCTCAGGCGGTAACTGGGTGTACGTGCTATCAAGCGATGGCACAACAGCAGAGCGTCGAGAGATACGCTTAGGTAAGAAAAATCAAAATTATTTCGAAGTGTTAGATGGCCTGTCGGCGGGTGAACAAGTGATCACCTCAGGCTACAGCAACTTCGACAAAGCACAGACATTAAAATTTTAAGGACCAGACCCATGATCAAATTAACTAACTTAAACCGTGTATTTCGTACTCAAGACGTTGAAACAACTGCTTTAAACGACATTAATTTAGCTGTAGAACAAGGCGAGTTCGTTGCCATAATGGGCCCTTCTGGCTGTGGTAAGTCAACGCTGCTGTCTATTTTAGGCATGTTGGACTCACCGAGCTCAGGCAACTTTGATTTCGATGGTACCGACATCGCAGGTTATAGCGAAAAGCAACTATCACAACTACGCAAAGCGTCGATTGGCTTTGTCTTCCAAAGCTTTAACCTGATTGATGAACTTACGGTTTTCGAAAACGTTGAGCTGCCACTGCAATATCAAAACATCTCAAAAAGTGAGCGTAAACAGCGTGTTGAAGCCATTTTAAAGCGTGTTGCTATCGATCACCGTGCCGATCACTTACCACAGCAACTATCAGGCGGTCAGCAACAGCGTGTGGCAGTTGCCCGTGCTTTAGTGATCAATCCTAAACTGGTCTTAGCCGATGAACCAACCGGTAACCTAGATTCTAAAAACGGCGAAGAAGTGATGGCCATGCTGCGCGAACTAAACCGTGAAGGCACAACGGTGATCATGGTAACCCACTCAGAAAAAGAAGGCGCGTATGCCGACCGTTTAGTACGTCTATTAGACGGTCAGATTATGTTAGACAAAGCCAATAGTGTATCTCAAGGACTTGAAAGCGAGGTTGCCTAATTATGATAGTTAATTACTTAATGACGGCACTTCGTGCCTTTAAGCAACAAAAACAGCACTTTTTATTGAATGTCATTGGCTTGAGTGTGGGTCTTGCAGCGGCAATTTTAGTGGCGCTATTTGCAAAGAATGAATTGTCGTTCGATCAGCACCAGCCCAATGCGGAGCGTGTTTATCGTATCGGTCAGGATTATTCAAAATTGGGCCTAGGGGTTATTCCTATCTTTAATTATAACCAAGGTGTTCGTGCGACAGAATTCAGCCAGGTTGAAGATGTCTTCGCACTCAAGTTGATTGAATTTACCCGTGAGGCCGAAGTCGATGTTAAGCATAATAATCAAGGCTTTAAACTGAATGACTTATATGCCGCCACGGCTAACATCGAAAGCTTTATTGATATCAAAACGCTTGATGGTGATTTAAAAGAAGCCATGAGTACGCCAGAAAGCCTAGCGTTAAGTAGCTCGGAAGCACAACGTATTTTTGGTCGTACCAATGTCGTGGGTGAAACACTTAATCATGCCAAAGGTAAGTATACGGTTCGCGCGGTCTTTGCTGACTTAGCTGAGAATACCCACTTTGGTTTTAAAAACTTAGCGTATGTAGATAACGACCCTAAAGATTTGATGATGACGGCCCATTATGTCTACCTAAGAGTGACCGCTGGCACAGATATCAAATCGCTAGAACAGCAGCTTACGGAGCAAACTTATACTGGTGAATTTAAAGGGCAGATGTTTATTGAGTTACACCCATTACTCGATCTGCATTTAACCGCTAAATCTCCATTTGAGATGAAAACGGGTGGCACTAAGCAAGTGGTAACCATCTGTGTTGGCTTAAGTATTTTACTTGTTTTGATTGCGAGTTTTAACTTTATCAATATGACCGTCGCACAATCGACAAAGCGTGCAAAAGAAGTGGGCGTTCGTAAAGCACTAGGCGCGAGCAAAACCCAGTTAGTCAGCCAGTTTTTGTCTGAATCTGTGTTAGTTGCAGTTCTGTCTATGGTGCTAGCTTGCGTGTTAGTTGAATTGGTTATGCCAAGCTTTAATAGTCTAGTCGATCGCGAATTAGTGCTTAACTATGTATCAAGTTTTGGTGCGGGCATTGTGATTGTTGCGATTGCCGTTGGCGTGTTGGCAGGCTTATACCCTGCGTTCTTCATTTCATCATTCAGTGCCAAACGTGTATTAAGTGGTGATTTACAGCGTGGTAGTACAGCAATCTGGGTTCGTAAAAGCTTACTTACTTTTCAAGCCTCTTTAGCCATTGGCTTGATAGTTGGCTCTGTGACCTTACTGCAGCAGTTATCGCACTTACAAAACTTGCCGCTAGGCTATCAAACGAATCAGCGCTTAGTGATCTCAGAAGTGCCGGTTGGCAACATCTTTACTCAGCAGCCTAGTGCGGTATTTAACAAATTGTCAGCTATCAATGGTGTGCAGCATGTTGGTGTTATCGACACGCAATTAACCCGCTCGATTAACAATACCTTAAAACCAACTTGGCCTAATGGCGAACAATCGAGTGGTTTGACGCCGATTATTGGTAGCAGCTATGAAGTCGTAAAAAGCTTAGGTTTAGAGCTGTTAGCTGGTCGTGATTTCTCTTCGCAATATGCAGGAGATTGGGCAAACCGCGCTAATGGTGTAACGCATGTAGGTGTGATTATTACTGAAACCGTTGCAAAACAAGCAGGTTACAACAATATGGCCGACATCATAGGTAAAACCATTAAAGACACAGGTCGCAATGTAGAAATGCGTGTTGTGGGTGTGGTTGCAGACGTTAAAGTCGGTAATGCGCATAATTCAAATTCAGACATCATGTTCTTACTGGGCTTTAGTTACTTCAACCCAACCTCAGAAGTGGTGTTAACAGTAAACCCACAAAATGTATTGAGTATCAGACAGCAAGCCGCTGAGATTTTAGCGCAGCACGCTAACGTGTTTGAACCGAAGATCAACTTACTATCTGACAGTTATAAAGCGGTATTAAGAGGCGACGAGCGTGTCTCTCAAGTGGTGCTTATTTTTACTGGCCTTGCGGTGTTCTTAACTTGCTTAGGTACGTTTGGTTTAGCGTCATTCGCAGCAGCCCGTCGTCAAAAAGAAGTCGCGGTTCGCAAAGTGCTAGGCGCATCTCGTATCAGCATTGTGAATATCTTAGCGAAAGAGTTCTTAGTGTTAGTCGGTGTGAGTATCGCCATTGCCTACCCAGTAACTTACCTGTTAGTTGGTGACTGGTTAGCCAACTTTAATGACCGCATCGACCAAGCTGTTTGGGTGTATGGTGTGGCAGCGGTTGTGGTTGCTGTTATTACTTGGGTCACAGTGGCAAGCTTAGCGTTCAAAGCCGCCAGTACGCGTCCTTCGTTAATTCTTCGATATGAATAAATTGAGTTTCTAGCCAAAGCTATGGTCTATCGGTGTAACTGATAGGCCATTTTTGGGTGAGAGCAAGATCTAATGGGTGAGATATGTTGATATCACATGTAACAACAGCATTTCGAGTATTCAAGCAACATAAGTTGTACTCGTTATTGAATGTTTTTGGGTTAAGTGTTGGCTTGGCAGCCGCACTTCTGGTGGCATTATTTGCTGAGTATGAATTGTCGTTTGATGAGATGCAGCCCGATCATCAGCAAGTCTATCGTTTGCATGTTGATGTGAATGTACCAGGGTTAGAAGAAATTCCACTGACTATGGTGAACATCGCGCAAACTTTAACAACGCGAAGTGATGTTGCTGATCTTTTTATACTCGCCGATGTGGTTGATAGTGGTTTGTTATCTGAGCATATAAAAATTGCTGATCAGGCATTTAAGCTAAACAATCTGTACGGTACAGCGAAGAATATTCGTGATTTTGTAAATATCTCTGTGATTTTAGGCGACCTTGAAGCGGCTCTTTCAGCACCTCAGCAGATTGCTTTGAGTCGCAGTGAAGCAGAACGACTATTTGGCAGTGCAGAAGGTGCACTCGGGCAAACGATATTGATCGAGGCAAAACGTTTTACCGTAAAAGCCATTTTTGAAGACTTACCTGATAATAGTCACTTTTTGTTTCATGCCTTAGTGCCCATTGATTTCACAGAACATAGCGACATTTCGAGCTATATCTACCTCAAAACTCAACAAAATGCTGATTTAAAAGCGATAGAAAAGCAGTTAGCCAATCGACTCATTGAAAAATACCAACTCAAAAACAGTCAGCTTGAATATCGTTTAGTGCCAATGCGAGAAGTTTACTTTAAAGCCCATTCGCCATTTGAATTAAAAGCGGGTGGCTCTGCCTTTTTAGTTACTTTGAGTGTAGCGCTGAGTGTTTTATTACTCGCCATTGCCGCAGCCAATTACATCAATATAGCGGTGTCGCAATTGTTGTATCGCAGCAAAGAGATCGCCATGCGTAAGACTTTGGGGGCAAGCAAGCGCCAGCTCATAGTTCAATTCTTGTTAGAAGCATTATTGATGGTGATGTGTGCCACATTACTTGCAGTGTGTTGGGTTGAACTGCTTTTGCCAAGTTTTAGCGACTTTGCAAATCGACCACTCGACTTAGTGTGGGGAGCTTCAGAGTTTGCGGTGATCATAGCTATAACCGTTTTATTAGTAATTATGTCAGGTGCTTATCCTGCATATTGTGTCGCATGCGCACCGTTAAACTCATTGCTTGCCGGGCAATTAAAAGCAGGCCAGCTGGTTCGAAAGGGACTATTGGTATTTCAGTCTGCGATGGCAATGGCCTTGATTGTTTGTACTTTAGTGAGTTTGCAGCAGTTGTCGTTCTTACAAAGCTTGTCGGTAGGCTATGACGCGACAGATCGCATCGTGATCCATGATTTAAGCAGCAAGCAACTCATGGAAAAAGAACATGCAATACTCAATGAAATCCGTGCGCTGTCAGGTGTTAATCAAGTTACAACAACCGATACTGACTTAACAGATAGCATTTTAGAAAGCTTTTACTTCCGTTGGCCAAACGGCTATGAAGAAAGTGAACTGCCACCGACTATCGGCACAGGCTTTCATGCCGTCGAAACCTTAGGTTTGACACTACTCGCTGGCCGAGACTTTTCTCCAGAGTTTCAGAGTGATTGGCTGCACTATGTAAATGAAGTCGCAGGCGAGCAATCAGGCGAAGAAGCGCCTCAGACAATGGCTATTTTGGTGACCGAACAAATGGCCAAACGCGCAGGCTATGACAATGTGAGTGAAGTGGTGGGGTTACAAGTTCAGGGGCTGTATCGCAACATCAATGCAACCATTGTCGGTGTGGTCAAAGACATCAAAGTGGGGTCGGCGAAAGATGATTGGCTGCCTGTGTCATTTTCAGCAGGATACAGCTCACAATCCACGGTTCGATTGGTGATAAGCACCGAGCAAGCAAACCTTCCACAGTTATTTAATCAGCTACGCCAACTTTTAAAACAGTTTAACTTAACCGCTGATCCGCAATTCAGCTTGATGCAGCAAGACTTGGCTAAAGTTTATCGCATCGAGCAAGACTTGTTTGTGCTGATCCGAAACTTCTCTGTGCTGGCCATGCTTTTGAGTTGCCTAGGCTTATTTGGACTCGCAGCATTTGCAGCAAAACGTCAGCAAAAACAATTAGCAATAAGAAAAGTGCTCGGGGCAACACGCTTCAGTTTAGTGAATCTACTCGCTCGCGAGTTTCTAATCATAGTGCTTGCAGCAGCAGTAATCGCCTTACCATTTGCTTATTGGTTCATGGATAACTGGCTGCAAGGCTTTAACGACCGCATTGAGCAAACCATTTGGGTGTATGGCTTGGCAAGCCTCATTGTGGCTGCATTCACTTGGCTCACCGTTGCAGCGTTAGCATTTAAAGCGGCCAGTGCGCGTCCATCAGAAATTTTACGTTATGAATAACAACTCAGATATACAGCAGTCAAAAAGGAACCCAATATGTTAGTGTCATATGTTACGACCGCTTTAAGAAGTTTTGCACAGCATAAACAACACGCCTTGTTGAGTTTGGTTGGGCTAAGTCTAGGTATGGCCATGCTAATGTTGATTGGGCTTTTTATTCAGCATGAATTGTCATTTGAACAAGGCCAGCCGGATCAGCAAAATCACTATCGACTGGTGATGCATGCCCAAGAGAATGGCAACGAATATATTCTTACCACCCCAAGGGCACATCAGCAGTTGCTCGATATTCCAGGCGTAGAGTCGGTTTTTTATTTATTGAAAACGCAAATGGTCAGCGACGATAAAGTAGCGATTGGTAATAATGCATTTCAGCTCGCTGCAAACTACGCTGCCACCCCAAATCTAGCCAACTTAGTCAATATTGATGTGCTGGCAGGCGATCTTACAACAACCCTGAATACACCCGAAAAAATAGCGTTATCAAGGTCTGAAGCTACGCGCTTGTTTGGGGCTTTTGCTACGCCAGATAAGATAATAGGCCGTACCTTAAAACTACAAAGGAACAATCGACTGCTTACTGTCAGTGCGGTGTTTGCCGATCTTCCTGTGAATAGTCATTTCTATTTTCATTCATTAACCAGCATTGAACCCTATATGGGCATTCGCGGTAATGTAATGCACACCTATGTTGCGCTATTACCTAATACAAATATGGAATTGGTTGCGCAGTCGGCAACAGAAATCTATGCGCAAATTTGGCAATGGCAAAACATTCATTATTGGTTACAGCCTATCAAAGACATTCATTTAGGGCCTAACTTTGCCCAAGATATGAAAATAGGTGGAGACGCCACATCAGTGATGATCTGTGCAGTTATGGCGCTGGTTTTATTAATCATCTCGTGTGTGAATTATGTCAATTTCAGTGTTGCGCAGTCCTCTAATCGTGCCAAAGAGATTGGTGTACGCAAAGCCATGGGTGCGACGCGTGCTCAACTGATTACCCAGTTTATGAGTGAATCCATCTTACTGGCATGGTTCGCTATGTTAGTAGCTTGTGTGTTGGTTGAGTTATTTCTACCTAGCTTTATGCAACTGATTGGCCGGCCACTGCCTGCACTGGACTGGCCAATTTGGTTGGGACAGGTATTTGCGCTGGCAACAGGGATTGGTGTGTTATCGGGCTTATACCCGAGCGTGTACATGGCCGGATTTAACACTAAAGCCATTCTGAATGGTGAGCTAAAACAAGGTCGAAAGGGAGTGTGGATCAGAAAGGCTTTATTATTGCTGCAAATGGGCTTGTCGGTGGGTTTACTAATAAGCGCCATGATGTTGAGTAAGCAACTGCATTTTTTACACTCTCTACCTGTGAATTATCAAAAGTCGCAACAACTAGTGATCAATAATATGCCGCAAAAAGCAGTATATGGAGAGCAAAGTGCATCACTCTTGGTAAGCATTGAGTCTATTCCAGGCGTGACAGCCAGTGTGGCCATGGACTTCTCAATCACACAGTCTACCAACGCAGGTCTCTTCGTTAAGCTCCCTCAAACACCAGACACACCGTTGTCGCTTTCGCTTGCTGGGGTACATGGCAAAGTGGTTGAAACTTTGGGGTTAACCTTATTGGCTGGTCGCGACTTTTCTGACGAGTTTGCATCAGACAGATTCAATCGAGACACAGAGCAAGGCAGTATTATTGTGCCTGAATCTGTGCTCAATACGTTAGGGTTTAGCAGCCCAGAGGATGCGATAGGCAAACCAATTTCATTTTTTGCCGGACCATTCTCGAATGCAACAGGCACCATAGTGGGTGTGGTTAAAGACATAAAAGTTGGGCCGGTTAATCATAAGGGCGCTCCTGTGGTGTTTGTGAATGGTTTGGGTGTAGGCGGCACGTATTCGTTACTGGTTAAAGTTAAAAACCCGAACGATGCTCAGCTAAAACGCGATTTACAAAACTTCGTTAAAGCGCGCTTGAACATTGCACCTGTCGACATCACCTTACTTGAAGATGACTACCAAGCGCTTTATCGAGAGCAACAAAAACTATCTGAGGTGGTGGCTATCGGTGGTGTTATTTCATTGATCCTAATTTTGATGGGCGTGTTTGGCTTAACTGGATTTATTGTTAAGCAGCGTCAAAAAGAGGTGGCTGTACGCAAGGTACTGGGGGCAAGCCGTTTGGTGATCATTAATGGGCTCGCTAAAGAGTTTATGCTGCTGGTGTTATTTGGATGTGCGATTGCTTGGCCTATTTGCTTCTTGATATTGAGTGATTGGCTAGCGAGCTTTGAACAAAGTGTCACCCAAAGTATTTGGGTTTATATGGTTGCTTCTTTGCTCATCAGTTTAATCACTTGGTTAACCATGGCTGGCCTTACATTTAAAGCTGCGGGTATTCGACCTGCTCAGGTCTTAAGGTATGAATAACAAGAGTTGAATAAAAAGTGAACAAAGTCGGTGTTTGCTTCGTTTAATTACTACACTCAAATAACACTTGTTGGTCAGAGGTCAGTTATGCAAGCAACCGAATTGAAAATGCAGTTTGAAGAGCAAAACCTAGTCGCCGTTATCTTAAGTTATGCCGACTCTAACCATTACCTTGCGGGTGGTGTTGATACGCAAGGTAATTATTACTTACTAGAGAATCGAAAAGGTAGCACTGAAACCTTTAATTCAATGCGTGAAGCCGAAGTGACTTTAGCTGAACTGGGCGCTGAAAGTGCCATTTTTGAAATGGAAACGGCCTATGACGAGATGATAGGTAATTCTAAAAATGAGCGTTGCAAAATGATGGTGCATTTAGTCCATTAATTGGAATCCATTAACTGGAGTCCATTAACTGGAGTCCATTAACTGGAGTCCATTTATTGGGATCCGATAACGGAACTTAACAGTATAATTTTATTTTGTACCTATTTCCTACTCGATGGCTTACTGATTTTTATGCCCAAGTAAGCCATTTTTCTTCTCTGAGCACGTCACTTTTTACTTCATTTTGAATTTTTTATTACTAGAATAAAAATCGATCAATTAAAACTTGCCCAATAGTAAAGGTTTCGTTTAAACTTTCGCAAAAGTTACGAAACGAAACTTATCAACCTGCAAAGATAACGGATTATGACTAAACGCAACACGCAACAACGTCGCCATACCATTCTTGCTCGTGTGAATCAGCACGGTGAAGTCAGTGTCGAAGCACTTGCTTTAGAATTTGAAACTTCAGAAGTTACGATCCGAAAGGATTTAACGGCTCTTGAAAAGAGCGGTTTATTGTTGCGTCGTTACGGTGGTGCGATTGCATTACCCAAAGAAATCGTGGCAAAAGGCGACGAAAAACGCGATACGCTTCGCAAAATGGCAATCGCCAAGGCCGCTTCAGCTTTGATAAAGGATCATAACCGCATCATTATTGATAGCGGCCGCACGACAGCAGCGATGATCCCTGAGCTGTCTAAAAAACGCGGTTTGGTCGTGATGACGAATGCGATGAATATCGCTAATCGTTTGTTATCTTTAGAAAATGAGCCAACACTTTTGATGACCGGAGGAACCTGGGATCCGCATTCGGAGTCATTTCAAGGGCAAGTAGCAGAACAAGTTTTACGTTCGTACGACTTTGACCAGTTATTTATCGGTGCCGATGGCATCGATGTTGAAAGAGGTACAACTACTTTCAACGAATTAGTGGGCTTGAGCCAAGTGATGGCCGAATCAGCGCGAGAAGTTATCGTGCTGGTGGAGTCAGATAAAATTGGTCGCAAGATCCCAAATTTAGAACTGCCATGGCAGCAAGTAACCACCTTGATCACCGACAACCTCCTTGCAGATGACACGCGCAAGGCGATCGAGGCAAAAGGCATACAGCTGATCTGTGCAGAGGCTTAATAAATTCAGACGACAACACCTGAATTTATAAATCATTATGACAACAGCCTAATTAGTCTGATGACGTGCAAATAATTCAACTGCTTAACGGTGGCCGAATTATGTTCATCAACTAAATTTTACCTAAGCTACTTGGAATTACAGGTAGGGTAAATGGGCAAACAACATGCAAAAATGGAGCATCTATGTGTGGCATTGTTGGGGCGGTAGCAGAACGTCCAGTAAATAAAATCCTAATCGAAGGCTTAAAGCGTCTTGAGTACCGTGGCTACGACTCAGCAGGTGTAGCACTGAGCTTAAACGGCGAATTAAATACAGTTAAGGCAGTAGGTAAAGTTGCCAATTTAGATGCAGCATTAACTGATGCTGATGTTAAAGGTACTACGGGTATTGCGCACACACGCTGGGCAACCCACGGTGGCGTAACAGAAGCAAATGCGCACCCGCACATCTCAAATGATGAAATTGCGCTAGTACATAACGGCATCATTGAAAACCATTCACAGCTTCGTGACGCGTTGAAAGGTGACGGTTACGAGTTCTTATCTGAAACCGATACAGAAGTAATGGTGCACCTAATTCACCAACTTCGCCAGCAGCATTCAACGCTTTTAGAAGCGGTAAAAGCAGCGGTAAAACAGCTTGAAGGTGCTTACGGTACCGTTGTGTTCGACAAAGCAAACGACGACGAAATCATTGTTGCGCGTTCTGGTAGTCCACTGGTAATTGGTTTAGGTCTTGGCGAAAACTTTATTGCTTCTGACCAACTAGCGCTTCTTCCTGTAACACGTAGCTTTATCTTCTTAGAAGAAGGCGACGTAGCGCGTATCACTCGTGAAACGGTTGAGATCTTTGATAAAGATGGCAACCCAGTTGAGCGTGAAGTGGTTGAATCAAACATCACCCAAGACGCATCAGGTAAAGGTGAATACCGCCACTACATGCTAAAAGAAATTTACGAGCAGCCAATGGCAGTTCGTAATACGCTTGAAGGCCGTTTAGAAAATGACCGAGTTGCAATCGATGCATTCGGCGACAGCGCACAGCAAATCTTCAAAGATGTTAAACATGTTCAGATCATCGCATGTGGTACGTCTTACCACTCAGGTATGGTTGCCCGCTACTGGCTAGAGCAGTTCGCGGGTGTAAGCTGTAACGTTGAGATTGCCTCTGAGTTCCGTTATCGCGAGTCTTTCGTTCACGAAAACAGCCTACTTGTGACGATTTCACAATCAGGTGAAACGGCTGACACATTAGCAGCACTTCGTCTTGCGAAAGAGCAAGGTTACATGGCTTCAATGACTATTTGTAACGTGCCGGGCTCTTCACTAGTACGTGAATCAGACTTAGCATTCATGACTAAAGCCGGCGCTGAAATTGGCGTTGCTTCAACCAAAGCTTTCACCACTCAGCTAGTTGGTTTATTAATGCTTACAGCCTCTATTGCACAAGAGAAAGGCCGTGATCAGAGCGTGATTGTGAACGCGATTAAAACGCTACCTAATAAGCTTGAAGAAGCGCTTAGCATGGCTGAAGGTATCGAAGACTTAGCGGAAGAGTTTGCAGACAAGCACCATTCACTATTCTTAGGTCGTGGTTCACAATATCCGATCGCGATGGAAGGTGCGTTAAAGCTTAAAGAAATTTCATACATTCACGCTGAAGCGTATGCTGCAGGTGAACTTAAGCACGGCCCTCTGGCGCTTATCGACGCAGACATGCCAATCATTGTTGTTGCACCAAACAACGAACTACTTGAAAAGCTTAAGTCGAACGTTGAAGAAGTACGTGCACGTGGCGGTATCATCTACGTATTCGCAGACAAAGACACAGCGTTTGAGTCTGATGACACAATGCGTGTAATGAACGTAAACCATGTAGAAGACGTGATTGCACCGGTGGTATATACAATTCCACTACAATTACTTTCTTACTACGTAGCGGTTATCAAGGGTACTGACGTTGACCAACCTCGTAACCTTGCAAAATCAGTAACGGTTGAGTAATTCAGCGTTTTAGGGGGACACGTGTCCCCTAAAAATCAAGACACTAAAGGCGCATTCAGCGCCTTTCTTATGACTATTCTAAAGTAACTTCTTTTAAAACAGCTTATAATCTACTTCCCCTCATAGGCTTCTGAAGTTTACAATTATAAAAATTATCTTTAAATACATACCTTTACCAGTTATTTCTCTATTTTCTTGAGTTGCAAACTTAGGGTGCTGTGCACTTACAAAGGCTTCATTAACAACAATCAGACACAATTCATCAAGACGTCAGGTTTTTTGTATTTGATCTGCTAATGTCAGTGGTTCTTACATCACCATTAAGGATAAATCATGAAGCCGAATTTAACTGCACTAACCCTGCTATTTTTAAGTCTCAGCGGATGCTCTATGAGTCATACTGAAGACAAACCTAATGTAAAAGAAAGTGCGTATTTTGGAGAGCAGCCTCCGGGTTTAGTGCCTAAAGTCTTTGAGCCCAAGATTGTTTCACCAAACGGAGAATTTGAAAGCGGTACATTCACGCCAGATATGCAGTCTTTTTATTTCACCAAAGCGATAGGCGAAGACAAAAAGCGAGGCTTCTTTGTTATTCATAAAGAAAATAATCAGTGGGGAAAGGCGTCAGAAACCGATCTACGGTGGCCTCAGTTTTCATACGATGGCAGCAAAATGTTCATCGGCAAAATGTATCGAGAGCGTCAAGGTGAAGGTTGGTCAGAGCCTAAAAGCCCAGGTGCGTTCATAAAACATATGGCGCATGGCAGGTCGGTGTCTGCGAGTGGCACTTATTACTTTACCGGATACAAAGAGCGGGGTGTTGTCGGCGCTTTGTATTATTCGCGTCTTATTAACGGGCAGTATGAAGAGCCTATAAAACTAAGAGATGATATGAATCAGGGTGAGTACATAGCAGGTTCTATGATAGCGCCCGATGAGTCTTATTTAATTTGGAGTGTGCAACGAGCAAAGGGTCTTGGGCAATCTGATCTTTATATTAGTTTTAAAAGGCAAGATGGCACTTGGTCGAAGGTTATAAACATGGGAGCAACAATTAATACAGAAAAACAGGAAAGCTCTCCTCAATTATCACCAGATGGAAAATACTTCTTTTTTATTCGGGGTGATTGGCATGTGAATGGAAGCGGCAAACGTGTTTATGAAGGGAAACAACATTGGGTAGATATTCAGGTGATTAAAAACTTAAGACTAAAAAGTGAGTTTACTTAATTATCTTGTGTCTACAAACAAAGGCGCATTTGGCGTCTTTTGATTAATATCTATAGGGCACGTGACCGCTCAACGAGTATGCTTATTTACGAGTTACATGGTAAGTAACCAAGTGACAAACTGCTTAGCTTCTAATGTATTGCTAAGGCTTACTTTTCTGAAATTTGAGTGATCTTTATAAACAACATTTTGTTTGTTTACAGAGATCGATGAAATCGGTGGTGTGGCTTCAATATTTGAGCCATTAAATCTATGTGTCATATTTTTCTTAAATGGTATTAATGGTTTTCTTTGAAAGTAGATAGTATTGAATCTTTATTTAACTAATTTAAAAATACTATTACTTAACAGACATGCTAGGTTATATAGCTAGCTGGTTTTTCAGGGTATTTCTGATGCGCTTTAATTTAAGCTTCCATGTTTATATTTAATTATATAAATCAAAATGGAATATCAATATAAAGGCGAAAACGAGGCGTTACTTCTGTCTTTCCACAAAACGT
Organism: Pseudoalteromonas sp. SS15; assembly: GCF_049257195.1. Taxonomy (NCBI): domain Bacteria; kingdom Pseudomonadati; phylum Pseudomonadota; class Gammaproteobacteria; order Alteromonadales; family Pseudoalteromonadaceae; genus Pseudoalteromonas; species Pseudoalteromonas sp. SS15. The sequence continues at coordinate 208,093 of NZ_JBMMUD010000007.1, read as the reverse complement.
TTAACATTAGCGCTAAGCTTATCGCATTTACTTTTCTGAGCGTTATATTCAGTTGAGCCTTCTTCAAGCGCTTCAAGTATCTCTTGCTCTTGGCGGTATTCGCCAACTAACTGAGCCAGCTTATCTTCGAAACTCACTCTTTTCGTTTTTTTACTATTACTTCGGTTTGTCTTACGCATGGTACATGTAACCCGTGGTTCTGATTATTTATTTACTACTTAGTTTTGGTGTCTTTAATCGTATTGCTGAAAATGATTTTATTCTTTTTTAATCAATGGCTTGATTTAAAAGTAATCGCAGTCAGTTCGTTGCAAGGGGTGATTTAGAAGTGCTTTAAAGCTAAGTACTTAAAATGTGAGGTGCCTTTAATGTAAAAGCACCTCTGCAAAAAAGCTTACGCGAGTGTAACGCTATTTGCTTGAGGGCCTTTAGCGCCCTTTTCGATATTGAAAGCAACACTTTGACCTTCAGTCAGAGTTTTAAAACCTTCAATTTCGATTGATTTGAAATGAACAAAAACATCTTGGCTACCATTATCAGGTGCGATAAAACCAAAACCTTTTAATTCATTAAACCATTTTACTTTACCAGTTGTCTTATTTGACATATATGCCTCTATCTACGAGTGAATATTTTGAAAAGCTACTAATTCTGTAATGTAGGAAAAAAATCGCAGGGTATATATGACGAACTGAGTCGAAAAGAAACTGAGAAGAATTTGAACTAAATATATTTAATTAATAGCTCGCTTTAATAGCGCGCTTTAATAGCTCGCTGTTTGAGCTAAGGTCACTATACAGTAAAAGAAACTAATAGATAGCTATTTATTTTTTATTTTTATATGTTCATTAAAAACAATAACTAAAAGTTATATCTCTAATTGGCTGATTGCGAGTATGTCGTGCTCAGTGGCAGATGGCCTTGTTTAGCCTTATTTTTGCTCTGTTGCCAGATGTATTTCTCTTCCTCCTTAATATTTATTTCAAATGATTGATGTAGCCTCAAGATCTAAAAATGCACAAATAAAGAATATTAATTCTTTATTTGTGCATAATAATTCTTTAAAGTTGTAGCCAATATCCATTGATGGTTGAACAAAGGTAAGCTGCAGGTGCGTACAACTGAACTCGTAGACGGTTTTCGTCAATCAACGCCTTATGTAAATGCGCATAGGGGGAAAACATTTGTAATCATGCTTGGTGGTGAGGCAATTGATCAGCCTGGCTGTCGCAGTATTATTAATGATATTGCGTTACTAACGAGTCTCGGTATCAAGATTGTGTTGGTATTTGGCGCGCGACCTCAAATTAATGAGGCGCTGAGTGATGCTGGCATAATTACCCAGTTTCATAATGATGTACGGGTGACCGACAATGAGTCGCTTAAAGTCATTAAGCAAGTTGCTGGTGCCATGCAGCTCGACATCACCGCACGTTTGTCTAAATCGTTGAGCAGCACCCCCATGTCGGGCTCCAATCTCAACGTTGTCAGTGGTAACTTTGTGATCTCCCAGCCTTTGGGTATTGATAACGGTGTCGACTATCACCATTCAGGCAAAGTGCGTCGCATTGACGTAGATGGTATTCGCCATCAATTGAACAACAACAGTATTGTATTACTTGGCCCGATCACCGCATCGGTCACTGGTGAGAGCTTTAACTTAACAGCAGAAGAGATCGCTACCCAAGTTGCACTCAAGCTCAATGCAGATAAAATGCTGGGCTTTTGTAAAGAGGCAGGGATCTTAGATGAAAATGGTGAAGCATTGGCTGAGCTCATGCCTAATGAAGCGGAGCAGGTGCTAGCGCGACATCGTGAGCAAGGCTCTACTTGCATGAGTGCCTCGGTATTTTTGCAAGCGGCCATCGATGCATGTCGTGGCGGTGTGCACCGTTGTCACTTGGTTAGTTACGAAGAAGATGGTGCCTTGCTTCAAGAGCTATTTTCCCTCGATGGTATTGGTACGCAAATCGCGCCACAGAGCTCTGAGCAATTACGTAGCGCAACAATTGGCGACATTAATGGCATTATCAATTTAATTCGCCCGCTCGAAGAGCAAGGTTACTTGGTTCGCCGTTCTCGCGAACAATTAGAAATAGAGATTGAGCAGTTTACCGTAATAGACCGCGATGGCGTGATCATCGCCTGTGCCGCACTTTACCCATTTGACGAAGAGAATATGGGCGAATTTGCCAGTCTTGCCGTTCATCCGCAATATCGTGATGCAGATCGTGGCAGCATTCTACTTCGATCGGTCATCAATAAAGCCAAGCGCATCGGTTATAAGAGTTTGTTTGCGCTGACAACGCGCAGTATTCATTGGTTTCTGGAGCAGGGTTTTGATTGTGTGGGTGTGGAAGACTTACCTGATAAAAAGCGTTCGCTTTATAATTACCAAAGACGCTCTAGGGTACTAAAACTGGATCTAACAAGACTGCCGAAGAATAGGTAATCAGCTCGGTTTTTTTGGAGCACCTTAGGCGCGACTTTGTGTCGCGCTTGTTTTACAGTTGTTTGCGTGGGGTAAACCCACGCCTACAGTGTTTATTCCAATTGATAGTTTCAATATGGCACGTGCTAAATGTAGGCGCGACTTTATGCCGCGCTTGTTTTGTAGTTGCTTGCTTGGGGTAAACCCACGCCCGCAGTGTTCGTTTCAGTTGATAGTTTCAATATGGCACGTGCTAAATGTAGGCGTGACTTTATGTCGCGCATGTTCTGAAGTTGTTTGCGTGGGGATAAACCCACGTCTAAAGTGTTTATTTCAATTTTTAGCTAAATGCACAAGAGCTCAGTGTAGGCGCGACTTCATGTCGCGCATGTCTTGTAGTTGCACATAAACAGTGTTTTTTAATGCGGGTTTATCTCACTTTTGGCAAAGCGGGCTTTACGTTTTTCAGCTGCCGTTTTCTCGCGTTCAAGTAATTTTTCTGCATTTACTTCAACCAGAGGGTTGAGTGCATCTCGGGTTATTTCGCCATCAGCAGCCAGTGATAAATAACGGCCACAACACACTCGCAAAAACGACGTGAAGTTACCTATATCATGATCGGCATCGAGTGATTCGTGATATAAGCGAGTAATAAGTTGTCCAACACTTAAGTCATCTCTAAAAGCGATTTCTTCTAACACGCGCCAGAAAAAATGCTCAAGACGAATTGACGTAGTGACGCCATCAATACGCAACGAACGTGTGATGTTCTTCCAACAGTCTTGGTTAGCTCCGATAAAAAGTTGGCACATAGTGATGGCTCCTCGATGGCTATGCCTTGTTTAACAGTGCGATAAACTGTTTTAAAAATTCAGGATGTGCAGGCCACGCTGGGGCTGTGACTAAGTTACCGTCGGTGATAGCCTGATCCATCTCTACTGATACATATTCAGCACCCGCAAGTATAATCTCTGGCTTGCAAGCCGGGTAAGCCGAAATACGCTTGCCAGTAATAATATTAGCAGCCGACAATAATTGTGGGCCATGGCAGATAGAAGCGATTGGCTTGTTTTTGACAGCGAATGCTTTGATAAGACCGATCACATTTTCATCCAAACGCAAATACTCAGGTGCACGACCACCAGGTAAGTAAAGCCCATCGTAATCATCTGCACTTACTGCATTAAAGTCAGCGTTTAACGTAAAGTTATGGCCAGGCTTTTCGGTATAAGTTTGATGACCTTCAAAATCATGGATAGCCGTGGCAATCACATCGCCAGCTTTTTTATTTGGGCAAACGGCATCAACCTGATAGCCCACAGCTTGCAGTGCTTGAAACGGCACCATGTTCTCATAGTCTTCTACAAAGTCGCCGGTGATCATTAAGATTTTCATTGTTCTTCGCCTTCTTCCTGTTGTTGAGTATTGTGCTGCTTATTTAAACAAAGAATGAAAAGCAGTGGGTAACAGCCAATTACTACACCCGCCCCCTCGCTTATTACTTCTTGTTGTGTTGCGGCAAGAGATTGATTTAAAGGTATTTATAGCCCTAAAAGATGTCGGTTAAGTGAGTTTTAAAATAAATTAACTATCAGAGCACTCGCATAGACCCCCAACCTGAACACCAAATGGGTGTAGCCTTGCCCGATTTGCTGAATGTAGCCTTGATGCAGCAAAGCTCATACCAAATCAAGGTTGCATGATGAAAAAGGGAAGTGAAACGCTCAAAAGTGAAAACAGCAAAATCGGTAGCAACTCGGGTGCGCTTAACCAACTTAGCCCTGTGATACTAATAAATATAAAAGCAAAGATAACACCGATTGCAGAATGCCCTGCAAAGCATCATTTACAATGCCCTAAATTTCAAAAATTAATGCGTGTTGCGAATAAACTTAAATAAAAAATTGATGAAGAAAATATTCTTGTAGCCGATACCTTAATTAGTAACAGACATTAATGTATTTAAGGATAAAACATGAAATTAGAAAACACGATAACTGAGCCAGTCAAGCTACCTCCAAGACAAGCGCCTTTTGATGATACAAAGCCTAAGACCGAGGCTACAGACGTCGACAGCGATGCTGAACAAAGTGAAGATGATAATGTCACGATTTCCATGGCTGGATTTAAAAAGCTAAAAGAAGAGTCTGAAGATCCTAAAGATAAACTCCCTTCACATATTAAAGAAATGATAAAGGCGATTGAGCGTTTAATCGAAATGATTGAAGCCGCTGAAGAAGCATTAGCTAAGGCCAAGAAAGCCGATTATCCCGATGATGATACCAAGCGTGATGTATTAGAAATGCATCAAAACCAGATAAATAGTTTAGAGTTTGCAAGAAATGATGCAATAAATGGCTTAATGGAGGCAATGAAAGAGGCGGGGATCTCTGAGCCGGGAATTATTATTGAGTTAATGCGATAAGGAGCTCAAGAGCCTAAATCGGATAACTAAAATGTCGTGTTATTTTTGAATGTCTCCGGTTTTTAGTGGACATTCAAAGTTGCTGTCGGGGGTTGGATAGCTTGTTTGCAGTTGGGAATTACAATCTAAGTCATCTGAGCACTATTTATCCTAATTTTGAATATTAGCGTTTAATTTATATCTCAAAAACTAAAATCTGCCACATCTGTTATGTTATAACAATTTAAATTGTCGTGTTGATTTAACAGTAGTGGTGAAGTTTATGGAAACAATGAGTGCAGAGTCTCTTGCTGAGATGGAACAAAAAATCATTAATGCGCCAGAAGAGGAGTATATGAATGACGAGCAGCTGGCGTTTTTTAGACTGAAGTTGGTAGAGCTTCACGATACGACACGTGAGCGTATTCGAGAAGCAAAAGAGCAAATGCTGAATAAACCTGATACTACAGATCCGTTAGATAAAGCGGCTTGGGAAGAGCAATCTAGTTTATTAATTCGTATTGTCGAGCGTGAGCAGCGCTTGTTGCCTAAGATCCAACAATCGCTTGAGCGTATTCGTCATGAAACTTATGGTTTTTGTCTTGAGTCGGGTGAGCCAATTGGCATTCCCCGTTTATTGGCGAGGCCAACTGCTGAATACAGCATTGATGTTAAATCAGTGATGGAAATGAAAGAGCACTTACAGAAAGATTAAAGTAGTCTTATAACGATATCGCGGTGCAATTTTGCACCGCTGTTTTTTAAAACCTCTCCACGACGACGCTCATTTCCTTTGCTAACATCAAGGTGTTTGCAACAAGAAGGAAAATTGAAATGCGTTACTTATTTATTTATATCAATGTATTGGCTTTGTTTTTTGTGGCGGGTGTGAGTGCATATCAAACGCAAAACGAAGCTGAAATTGAGCAGTTGTTTGCCAATTATATGGCGAAGTATAACCACTATATTCAGACCGGTGAGTTACAACATGCACCGGGTTTGTACCATCCGCAGGTGATGTTGGTGTCTGATAAGCGGATGCCAAGCGTGGTGACAGAGGCGCAGTTGTATAGCCAAATCGAGGTGTTTTTAGACTCACTGAAAAAGCGCGGTGTCAGCAAAGTGAATTGGCAAAAAGTCGACATTCATTTATTAAGTAACAATATGGCGCTTGCCAGCAATGTGGCGATTCGGTACAACAAACAAGGTGAAGTGGTCGACAGAGTGGGCGCGAGTTATACCTTATCAAAACAAGATAAGGGGTGGCGCATTGCGGCGTTTGCGGTACACCCGGTCGATAATGCTTTTGTATTTAATACCAATACTCTTAATTAAGCGAGCTATTTTGAGGCAAGGAAAACTTGTCGATAACGAGGCGGAAATTTTGCTATTTAGTTGTTCTAAAAAGAAATTTTCAACGAAGTTAGCGTCAGTTTTAGTCCCTCAAAATGATTGAGTATTATTGAGAATTGGTATTACCCAATAGTGGCGAGTGAAGATGGTAAACTGGGACGATTATCGACTGCTGCTAGCGGTGCAGCAAAGCAATAGTATACGTGCTGCGGGTGAGTGCTTAGGGGTGAATCACAGCACTGTGTCTCGGCGTATGCATAGCATCAATCAAAGTCACCCATTTAAGGTGTTCGAAACAACAGCATCTGGAATAAAAATCACGGAATATGGCGCAGTTTTGCTGCAAACTGCACATAAAATGCAAGACTTGATGGCTGAGCAGGCTCGTACCTTGGCGAGCCAAGATTTTTCACAAAGTGGCGCGGTGAGCTTGTCTTTACCGCCGGCTATTTTGCAGTTTTTATTACTCGACGAACTTGCGCTGTTCCAACAGCAACACCCCGATATTCGCCTTACCGTTTTTACTTCTTATGACTTTGCCAACCTCGACAGTGGTGAGGCCGATGTGGTTATTCGGGTATCGAACGATCCCGGCGATGAGCTAGTGGGTCACCGGGTTTTCCCTATTCAAGTCGGTTATTTTGCGTCGCGAGAGTATTTAGCTAATACACCGCCTGAGCAGCGGGTTTGGATCACTGGGGCGAATAGCGATTGGGTGAACAGTACGCCTTTTGCTGAGTTGCCTGTGCGTTATCAGGTTGAAGATTTAGTGACTCGACACACCATGGCGGCAAAGGGCTTGGGCATGATCCGCGGGGCCAGCTATATTGCCGAGCAGTACCCAGAGCTGGTGCCTGTGACTGATGAATTTACGCCATTTCAAGATCTGTGGGTGCTTACCCACCCTGAGCTTCGTGATACGCATCGTATTAAAACGGTGATGCAGTTTTTGTTAGGGGTTTTGCGTAAAAAAACGGTTAGATAAATACACTTTTTGTATATAAAGTCTATTTTAGAGCATAAATTGTTCCTTTATTAAACCCGATATTCCTGTTAAGTTGGATTTGTAAGTTACTTATTTTTAAAGGGTTAGTCGTGCATTTACTTAAACTTTTGGCACTTTCTCTTAGCTTAGCTCTGTCTGCAATGGTTGTTTCTCCGCTGGCGCTTTCTCAACCATCAGCAACCGAAGAACGAGCTGATTACACTCAGTTTACTCATGTATTTAAATCGAACATTTTAAATGAAGAGCGCACAGTCGTTGTGCAGCTACCAAAAAGTTATAAAGCTCAACCTGATAAAGTCTATCCGGTAATTTACCGTTTAGATGGTGCGGGTAACCTGCCTTTGATCACCTCAGTGCTTGAGCGCTTACAAAACGACAATGCTGCACCAGAAGCCATCATAGTGGCAATTGAAAATACCGAGCGATTGAGAGATTTATATCCGACCGTAAATGAAGAGCCGCAAGGCCCTGTTGGATTAGGGGGCGGAGGTAAAAAGTTTTTAGACTTTTTTGAAAAGGAGCTTATCCCACTAATCGATGAAAAGTATCGCACTCATGATTATAAAGTCATTGGTGGTGCATCGGCCGGTGGGGTATTTGCACTTTATGCGATGACCGAAAAGCCGACCCTGTTCCAAGCGCATTTAGCTTATAGCCCTGCGGTTTGGTGGAATTATGGCGCCGCAGTCACTCGCACAAAAGAGTTTTTAAAGAAAAACAAAACCCTCGATACTTATCTTTATATGAATATTGGTGAGGAAGCGGGTGTCATGCGTGAGCGTTATGACGATTTGCAGCAGTTTATTAAAGACAATAAACCGTTCAAATTGTCTTACGTGAATGATGCGCTTGATGGTGTCTCTCATAATCTAACGTCTGCGGCTGGCGCCTTTAATGCGTACCATAATCTATTTATGGCTAAGCAAATGCCGTTGAAAAAGCTAACGTACGACATGGCCTCGATAGATGCATATTACAAAAAGCTCTCTGAGCAATGGGGTGAGCAGGTCACACCACCAGATAATGCAGTTAGGCAGTTAGGCTATCAGCTCATCGGCATGCGCAATTACGATAAAGCTATTCAGGTATTCGCCCATAATACTAAGCTACACCCTAACTCGGTCGATGCTTGGTGGGGGTTGTCTTATGGTTATGAACAAAAAGAAGATAACAAAAAAGCGTTCGAGTTTTTAGAAAAGGCCGTCAAGCTCGCAGATAAGTCATACCCTTATTACGACATGCTAATGGATGCGCAAACTAGGCTCAAAGCAGCTGCTAACCTGTAGCTGTCAAGGCGGTTATAATAAAGCAAAATAGCGATTGCTGTTTATACTCAAAGGATGAGAGGTTTGAGCAAGTCAATGATGAAACTGATTTTGTTTTTCTGTTGTTGTTTAATTGCTTGCTCGGCATTGGCTGAGCGCCCTCGCTTGTCAGTCGTGTTTGAACACAACCCGCCATTTCAAACCATTGATGCAAACAATAAAGGTCACGGCCCCATAATTGATTTTGCGGAGCTATTAATTACTGTCGCGAAAGAAAATGCAGACTTTAAAGCTGAATTTAATGGTAAGCCTTGGGCGCGTATTATGGAAAGAGATGCGTACCACCCAAACATTCTTATTCTCTCTATGTCTAAAACCCCACAGCGAGAACCACATTTTACTTGGTTAACGCAAGTTTATACCGGGCAACAATATATTTGGAAAGTGAAAGGACGAGCTGATCCAGAAGGTAGGGCATTACAGGTTGCCGTTGAGCGAAACGCCCATAAAATGATGAGTATTAAACACCACTTCGGTGAAGATAATATACATAAATCACTTAATTCAGCTCAAGCATTACACGCATTATTGAAAGGGCGTGTCGACCGCTTTGTTGGCACTGTATTCGCCGTTTCTGGTAAGTTGCAGTCGCTTGGTCATAATATGAATGAGTTACAGCGAATGGCTAAATTTGATGACACAGGATTTGCGAGCCAGGGCTTATCGTTTGCACTTACACTCGATACAGATGAATACCTAGAAGCTGCGCTTCGTAAAGCGTTGAAAGATCCTAAAGTTGAACAAGCAAGGGCCAAATTGCAAAAGCAATTTGAAGCGTCTGAGCGCCAGCTTATGATGGGATTATAAAATAGAAGAAAAAGTAACCTTATGTTAATCTGCACCCACAATAGGTAATAGTTAGCAAAAGGAACTTTATAATGAAACAAACATTACTCGCAACGGCTGTATTTGCTGTGATGATATCGGGTTGTAGTACAACCACTCAAACTACCTCGGATCTTTGCAAGCCTTTAACTTATCAATGTCATAGTGGTTTAAAGAAATATTATGCCGGAAGTAAAGTGGGAAAAAAGGCAGCAAAAGCGCTCACTTTAGTAAGCAATGGGCAGACTGAGCAAGCAATTGAGTATCTCGAATCAACACATTCAACTAGTGCCTACGATCAAGCCGTGATAGCAAGACTATTAGCATCAGTGCACTTTCAGCAAGATAATTATCGTCAGGCACTAGAAGCGATAAGGATTGTTATTACCTCTCCAGAAATAAATGCAAATGAGCTGAAAAGTGCATTATTACTAGAGCTCGAGTTGCTGTATAGACTACAAGAATTCAATGAAATTCCATTAAAGGCTAAGGCGTATTTAGCGTATACCGAGCAATCTCAAGATACGAAATTGTATACTCTTTTAAGTTTAGTTAATGGATCAGATGAGCTTGAACTTAATTTGCTAGAGGTCTTTGGAGAAGGCCATGCCTTGAGTAAAGATAAGCAATATGAAGACTTTCTAAAAACAAGCTCAAAAGAGAGCACGTTGGCATCAGTTAATGATAAGCACTCACCTAAATTAAAGCGTCGTGTTGATCCTAGTTACCCTATCAGAGCAATAGAAAAAAAGATTGCATATGCAAAAGTAAATTACATTTTTGATTTAGATGAAACGGGCAGGCCTAGGAATATTAAAGTACTTGATGCGAGCCCTGATAGCACTTTTAACAAAGCAGGGATGAAAGCACTAAAGCAATGGCGATATTACGTTTCTTTGGATAAGAATAATCAAGTGATTGACGGCAAGGGGCTCACAGTGACCTTAGAGTGGATGTTGCAATAGAAGCTCTCTGATAAATTGAACAGCAAAGTTGCATTTAAGTTGGGGGTTAACGCGCGAACCAGGTTTATTTGAGCCTAATCGCTTCATATAACGTATGAACTTGTTATTTCGTTAAGTTTCTCTTTTATGCAACACACCCTTACCCCACGAAAACTATTAAACAGCAAATGGACCGCCGTTCACCCGCAATCAAAAGAAAAGCACTTTATGGTTACCAGTGTTGAATTTGATGAAGAAGGTCGCGTGATTGAATGCATTATCGAAGCTGTGATGACCAAGCGCGAAATCGAGATTAATTGGCGCGATCTAAAAAATCCAAAAGTGTGGAAAATGGGCTGGCAGTGAATTTGTAAAAAAATAGCGAGTAATCGTCGACTCGCTATTTTACCTAACGTTTGGAGGAGTTAGGGTTAGGCAGTTTGCTGGGCGAGCCGAGAGTCAATGCTGGCGATATTTGCCATGAGTTGCTCTTTCACTCGCTGCAGGTGTTGTTGTCGCTGTTCAGGGGCTTGTTTAGCAAAACGAAGTGCACTGTAAAGACTGCGCTTTGAGACTTGATATTTGTCGGCGGCTTGCGAAAGGCTTGACTCGCCGATCATCACGCTTAACATGGCCTCGTGTAAATCAATTTGTTTGCTCATTTCGCTTGCTCCTTGGTGCTTTTCGTTGCGTGCTTTTCTTCATGAATTGGCCACACACTGATATTTGAGTACCAGTCTAAGTGCCAAATTAACTGCATAGTTTGAACCAAGTTGTGCATATGAAAACCCCTGTAATAACTGCTTTGCTCCCTATGAATAGAAAGAGTTGTGCCAGATTTTTAAGGTTCTGATTTTATTTGATTTCTTGCTTTGTCGTTTAGAGCGGATGCACTATTTCTGTGAAGTTAAAGGTGGGTTTGCACTAAAAAGGGCCAAAGGCCCTGTAAAAAGCTCACTGTGAGTTTCTCCTTCTGAAAGCAATTAAGAACATACTAGGTAATAACCAAATCAACGAACCTCCGCCTCCTGATTGTGATGAGCTGTTATTGGGTGTTTCAGTGCTAGATGCTGCACTTATCGTGTAAGTGATTTGCTCATTGATAATCTCTCGACCATCAAAAAGACCACTGACATTCAGGGTAAAGGTACCCGCTTCAGTTGCTTCAAACTCATACGCTTCGCCCCTGAAATCTGTGTCATCATGAGTTTTCCAGACATAAGAAAGCTGCAGTGGTTGGGACGTTTTTAGTTGCGGCGTGAATGTGACTCGCTCCCCAACTTTCGCCTCAGTTTTGCCGGATACACTGAATGACTCAATCACAGGTGAGACTGCATCGACAAGATGCTGCTTGCTATAACTTAATTCATCATTGACGAAAGCTTTCAAAGTGACTTGATAAAAGCCCGGCTGTTTATATTCATGGTCTGGTTTGGCGGCGGTGCTGCTATTGCCATCACCAAAATCCCAATGATAAGCGGTAATATCTGAGCTATTGGCGAGCGTTGAAAAGGCAAACAGAGCAGCATACCCTATTACCTGTTTTATGCTAAACATTCTATATTCTGTCCTTAAATTAGAGAATTCCATGCACTAGAAATAACAGATTAATAGCGATTATGCTAGGTGTTAACTCTCTGATTAATATATTTGTAATTTACTTTTGTGCTCATAAGGGGTAATTTGGTTTGGTGGTTTTTTGCCCATAAAATACTGTTTTATTCTCAATAAGGACTTTGCTTTGAAGGATTATTTAAAGCCTAGCTTGTTCGCTTCTTTGTTTGTGCTCGCTATGCCTGCTACAGCCAAAGAAGCCTCTTATCACGCCGTACCTGCTATGATGGGTAACGCCAAAATGGGTTTGCTATGTGCTCAGGCGCCAGAATTTGCGAGTCGTGATTGTCAAACCACTGTGATACCCGATCATCCTCGAACTAGGGCGTTATTTCCCTATATTCCTGAGCAATACAACTTGCTGTATCGAGATGAGAATAGTCAGTTGTTTTCTAAATACAAAGGTTATCCGTTTGTTGTCAAGCATGAAAATGGTGTTTGCTCTTTAGAAAACGCCGCTGTCATTACCCGCCAGAATACAGTTGATTATCCGGTTTATAGTTACGCCTGTAATGGTGAGGCGATAGAGAGTGCAAACCTTGCTGGGGTTTTATTTGATTATATAGGGCGTGGTGCTTTTCAAGCTGAGAATGATGCACACTTTTATGCGGGTATTACCATGGACATACTGCATCAGCAATTTGCCCAAATGTACCCAGATTCAGCTGATGCTTGTTCAGCAAGTGCTGATTATTGCTTGCAGCAATTAAATGTTGTTGTAGATGGTAGTAGAGAGCCATATACGAGTGCTTGGGACGAAGGAAGGGTTTTGTTGGGAAGGGGAATTATCGGAAACGGTATTTTTTCAGATGCCACTTCGCTGGATATTATCGCTCATGAAACAGGCCATGCTTTGTTAACTTGGAACTCTGAAATTGGCTATGGAAATGGCGATACATCAGCGATTCAGGAGGCGTTTGCCGATCTAACTGCGCTATTCGTTCGCAGCGAGTTTTATAAAGGGTTACAAGCGGGTGATGAGCAAAACTACATAGAGTCAGATGCTTATCATCAATTATCAAAAGATGGAGGGGCTCATTATGTCATAGCATGGGATCGATATGTTCATAATAGGGCCTTGCGTTATCTTTACTCCCCCAGGACAGATGGTACGAGTATTGACGATTGGCGTGATATCGAAACTAAAACGCCTGGTCCGCATTACAAAGCGGGTATTTTAAATCGCTTTTTCTACCGCCTGTCAATTTCGGATGGCTGGGATATCGCAAAGACATTCCGTTTAACCATGAAGGCTGCGCAGTCATGTTTCACTGAAGATACCAGTTTTGAGCATGCTGCATTTTGTTTAATTGATGTGGCTGATGAACAAGACAAAGCGAGAGTATCGGCTAAGTTGCAAGAGGTTGGCTTAGTCCCGACGAATTCATTAGTAAACAATCTCGATTTTTCTATTGAGCGTTTATATACCTCAATAAACTATGCCTTAGCAGAGGTAGAACAAGCCGAGTTAAGTGCAGTGAATATAAGCCTTAATGCGCAACCTATTTATCAGTGGCAGTCAAACTTTAATACTCAGTCACAATTTAATGCCATTAAACAAGCGCAACTTAATTTAGATGCGGGAGAGCATGTACTCGCAATTGAAACTACGAACCAAGAGGGGCTTACTAAAACGGGTTACCGTTTATTAAGTATTTTTAATCAGCCAATCTGCCAGCCACGAACAGACACTGTGGTATCGAACCAGTTAACGGTTGGCACTGAAGATTTTGCTTTGACGCAAGGGTATGAGTTTTTAACGGTCAACGAAGCTTGGTATAAACAAGCTTTGGGTGATTTTCAATTCCATAATATACCTGCCAATAAAGTGTTATCGGTATTTTACGATCTAAATAGAGACCGTCAGTTTTCAGACGATGAAAAGGTACTAAGCACCACAGAGTTGGATACCGCCATTTCTTTGCCGAATGTTGATACCGTGCCCGGCGATATGTTAGTAAGATTACGCATTGATGATTCATCAGTCAGTGCATGTACAGCGAATGAGTTAAGTCAGTCTGTTGACTTGAAAGTGCACATTGAAGCGGGTAAACCTAGTACGCCAATAGAGTTTAGCTACAAGCAAGTTGAACAAACATTGCATCTTACTGTTTTGCCGGCTTATGGCGAGCAAGCTATGTTTCGTTGGATATTACCTGAGCAAATTATTGAGCAGACAGACAGTCAATTAGAGCAAGATGTGAATGCAAAAGGTGCATATGCTATATCGCTTGAGCATGTTGAGAATGACCGCGTGATTAGCCGAGCTGAAAAGCAGATTGAATTAATTGCCGATCCAAACTTAGTTATAGAATGTGAGGCGCAAAATACCAAATGCATACTGCAGGCAAGTCATGCAGAGTTGGCTGATCCTTTTGAGTATCAGTGGGTAATTAACAACGAGTCGTTTAAAAAGGAGAGCAATGCTCCTTTGGAATATGACTTTACTGAGTACGGCGAGTTTGACATCTCTTTAGTGATGTCAAAAGTCGACGGTACAGCTGAGTTTTCAACAAGTAAAAAAGTGTCTTTAAGCCAGCCTTTGCCTCATGAAAATATCACCATTATGGCGCGACAACATAATGATAGCGTGTCTCTTTCTATCGCTAATGCAGATCGTTTCGGTGAGGAGTATGAACTAATTTGGTGGCTCGACGGTGAAAAGTTCACAGCGAGGCAGATAGAAAAACAGCTCGCTCAGTTGGCAAGTGACTACGAGGTCAAGCTGCAAATCAGGTTGGCAGGTAAAGTAGTGAAAGAGGTGTCACACCGCGTTTATATGCATGCTGATATCGGTTTAGACTTCAAGTGGACAAATGACTCATCTAAACCCTTATTATTTTCGTTTCAGAGTTTATAAAAGCAGAAATAGTAAGACTAAAGGGGCCATTCGGCCCCTTCAAAGGTTTAAATGAGCCTAGGTTCTTAATAAGCCCAGTTGTGTGTTTTTGTGTTCGACCAGTTTCATTAAATCTTGTGCGGCATCTTCAATGGTGTCAGCCAATTGCGCGAGTTCGGCTGCCGCATCTGAAATCCCTGTCATATTTGCACTTAAGTCTTCAGTTACCGCGCTTTGTTGCTCAGCAGCAGTGGCTATTTGGGTAACTTCATTTGAGATATCATCAAGTGCTTGCACCATTTCACTCATTTGTGCCGCGGCGCTGCCACAATGGGTCATGGCATCACTGGCTTGTACAACTGAGCGTTCAATGATGTCTTCAGACGTTTTGACTTCATTTTGAAGATTATCAATGAGCTGGCTGATTTCATTGGTTGAGTCTTGGGTTTTTGAAGCCAAAGACCTGACTTCATCGGCAACAACGGCAAAGCCACGGCCTTGCTCACCTGCGCGTGCCGCTTCAATTGCAGCATTTAAAGCCAGCAGGTTGGTTTGCTCTGCGATTGAGCGAATAACATCAAGAATTTGTGTAATGTCGCTACTACGAATGGCAACCGCATTGATAGACTCTTTGGCGCTGGCAATTTGATCAGACATCACTTGCACAGAGTCGGATGCGGCAGAAATACCGCGCTCACTTTGTTTAACCTTTTCGTTGGTTGCATTAGTTGAAGCCGCTGCATTTTCTGATGAGCGAGCCACTTCGCTAGCGGTTGCACTGAGCTCATTGATGGCGGTTACCACACTGTCGATTTCCATATGTTGCATGTTTACTTTGGTTTTAATGTCCTCAGCGGCCTGCGAAGTTTTGGTCGATTGTTGATAAGAGTTGTTGGCGAGTCCTTTTAAATCATTCACCATATTTCGCAGTTTCTGTGTGAATAGGTTAAAGCCTGTCGCTATGGCAATGAGCTCTTCATGTTGTGTGACGTCGAGTTGTACGGTTAAATCGCCATCGTTACTCGCAAGATTCTCTACTCTGTCTTTGATGTCAGTTAGTGGGTCGATAATGCTCTTTAAAATCGCCACAGAAAGGGCCAATGCGATAACCGATGCGATAACCCCAATAAAGATCATGCTGGAGCCGACCGTCGCGGTATCTTCTGCTTGCTGTTCTGCTAACTCTTGTGCGCGCGCAAGCGCCAGATCTTTCGGTAATTCAATGACCAAGCTCCAAGTTGTATTGGCGACCTTAATTTCAATAGGCATAGTGAAAACAAGGTTGCTGCCAATTTCGAGTTGAGTTTGCTGTTTACGGTTGTCCATAATGGTTTTGCCCGCGTTACCCTGCAGAGATTCTGTTAAGGGGCGCGCAAGCTTGTCGTAGTGGCTTGAGCCGACGACTAATCCTATATCGCTGAGAATACTGACTTTGGCTTGACCGTTATAAAGCGATTTCGACACTTCTTCGGTGAGGGTCTGAAAACGTGGCAGGTTTATATCAACCCCGACCAAACCAATAAAGCGACCATTGGCAATAACAGGTACGGTAAGAGAGGTCATTAACTCAGAATTACCGGGTGTGATTTCATACAGGTAAGGCTCCATAATACAGGGCTTAAGGTTATCTTTGGCGCACAAATACCATTCGCTTTCTCTAAAGCCAAACTCATTGCGGGCATTAAGGTATTTTTCGCCCGGATCTTCAATTTGGTGTTGCGTGAATTTACCTGGTGCATCACGGGTAATATACACCTCCAATGAGCCAGCACCTGGGACTGAGTGGGTTTGCCCTGAATTGCTAAATTGATTATCTTTACCATCGTAGCCGTTGGCTTCGAATTGTGCATAGATTGACGACACCCCTTGGTTTTTTTCAAGTGCACCTAGCACCATTAAATACAGGCTTTGTCTTGAAATCGGGTTTTGTTCTGCTGTTTTAGCAATACCGCCAGATAGGCTATAAGGAATTTGATACTCCTTGTTGATATAACCGCTGACTTGCTCGGCATACAGCCTTGCTTTCGCGGTCAATCGGGCATTAATTTCATCTAAAACAACACTTTGTACACGCTCACTTTGCACCTGATTATTATTGTTGAGCTGAACCCAACTTATCGTGACCAATGAGGCGACAAGCAACACAAGTGTGATGGAAATAAAAGCGATTAGCTTAATCTTAATAGAGCGCTGATTCATATTCCTACCGTTTAATTATGAGATATTCGTTGCAATTACGAGGTATTACTAAATATAGACAATTTATGACTTTTTGCTGGCAGAGGTGGCGCCAACAGAGGAGGAAGATTAGCGAAGCGCCTAACCTTCCTTGTTGAGGCTTATAGCGAGTTCTGAATTAGGTTTTTATTTTCAACCCCAAATACTTGGCTATGTACGTCGCTGATGAAGTGCCATTGACTGTCAACATTATCAGGCGTAAATGTCAGTGTCATAAAGCCGCGTTGGTGGATGTTGGCAAACTCTAGGTCGTCAACCAAGAGTTCAAGTACCTTGGCAAATTCGCTGACCTGTGACTCTGGCAATTGTAGGTAATACTCTAGACCTGGAGAGCTCACCGATGGTGTCGCAAATTCATAACCGCATACATCGCCTTGTGCTGTACATAACTTACCTGACCAAGCGTTATGGGTATCGCCTGCAAGGGTAACGAGGTTTTTGTTTGCGGCTTTAGCTGTTTGTAATAAGACTTCACGCTCTACAGGGTACCCATCCCATGCATCTAAGTTATATGGTGCGGTAAAACCGATACGCATTTTATCTTGCTCTGTTAGCGTTGGGTCAGATGCTTGAGAGCGTGCTTTTAATTGCGCAAGTTCTGTCATTTGTGAAGCGATAGTAGGACTTGGGTTGGCCATGGCAACCAGTAACTCTGCTGGTAGCATCATTTTGGTCATTAATACTTGCTGACCTAAAACCTGCCATTTGGCATCTGAGGTTTTGATATTGTCAGTCAGCCAAGTTAGCTGCTGAGTTCCAATTAGTTGCTGACCGGGGGAAACCAGATCTGCTTGGAAACTTGCAGTATCTAACTGACCAGATGTTGGGTCAAAATAGTTCTGATAATCAAGCGGTTTAACGCGTGCTTCATGACGTGTGTCGAGCATGTAAAGGGACACCAAGGAGCCGAAGTCAAATTTTCGATATAGGCTTTCGGTTTGACCTGTAACGTATGGTCGAATAGGCATCCATTCGTAATAGGCTTTAAGCGCGGCCATTTTTCGGTCGGCAAACATGCCTTCATCGTCATTATGATTTTCAGCCCCATCTATATAGGCGTCGTTACAGACTTCGTGGTCGTCCCATACTGCAATGAAAGGCGCTTTGGCATGCAAGGCTTGCAGACCAGTATCTGTTCTGTATAGCGCGTAACGTTTGCGGTAATCTGTTAGAGAGATGAGCTCGCCTTGGTTATCTTCTGGCAGCATTCGACCAAGCTCAGTCGCTTTTTCAGTGGCGTATCCACCCATGCCATATTCATAAATATAGTCGCCCAAATGTAGCACTGCATCTAGGTCTTGCATTTTTGCTGCTTCAGCATAGGCATGAAAATAACCCGCAGGGTAATTTGCGCATGACATAACCGCCAATTTCACTTGCGACACATCTGTTTCAGGTAAAGTTTTAGTTTCGCCCATAGGTGACGGGCTCTCGTTGGCTTTGAAACGGTAATAGTAGCGGGTATTGGCTTTCAGCCCTGTCAGATCGACTTTTACTGTGTAATCGTTTTTCGCTAATGCAGAAAGTGACTCTGTAAATTCTATGTTTTCAAATGTCTTGTCTAGAGAGACTTCTAAGCTGACATTGACATTATTAGGTGTACCTTCAGGGGTAACTCGGGTCCACAAGATGACTCTATCAGTTAAAGGGTCGCCACTTGCCACACCATGATTAAACGCAACGGCAAAGTCGTTATAAGATGGACTTGAGTCATTGTGTCCACATCCAGTTAAAGATAAAGACACTGTGGCGGCGCCGACACCAGCTAATGCACTTTTGATAAAATCGCGACGTGAAAGCCCTTTCATGAGTTGTACCTCTTTATTGTTATATTTCAGAAAAGAGGCGATGTTAGAGAAGAGTTATGACATTTTTACGACTGGTCTTACCTTGTAATAAGTTATTCATGCTAGTGTCATATTTTCTCAGCCTATAATTATTAATGTATTGATTTATATTGTTTTAAATTGGCGATTTTTAGGGCTTGATTGGGCAAAAGCTGTCAGGAAAAATCACTTTGGCTGAGCAAAAAGAATTTACTAAACTAGTATAGTTAGGTTTGGTGTCTGATTTTAGGTATTTAAGTTGTTGTAATCTTGGTCGATAAAGGTATTTAATGGTGACACGCTTAGTTGTTATATCTATCACAGTTAATTAAGTAATTTATTTTGAAAATTGGTATTCGTATCAGCACTTGTTCAGATCGATTAAGTTAAAAGCTGCAAGGTGTACTCCCAGAAATATAAATGGAAAAGTTGAGTTATGTTTAAAGATGTCAGTGACCTTGCTAGTTGTGAAGTGTTAATCGTTGATGACTCTGAGCTCATGCGCAGGCTACTAGTGGGGTGTCTGCAAGAGATATGTAACGTAAAAACAGTCGAGTCAGCTGAAGAGGCAATTGCCTATTGCCAAGAAGAGCAGCCAGACTTAGTTTTGATGGATTGGGTACTAGAGGGCATGTCAGGGCTTGAAGCCTGTAAAAAAATGCAAGCAACGCCAAAGTTATCTGAAATCCCGATAGTATTTGTTACTTCTAATGCCAATGAAGAAAGTCAGCTACAGTGCTGGGAAGCGGGCGCTGTAGACTTTGTGCCAAAGCCAATTGTACCGAAAACCCTGCAAAACCGTGTAAAGACTCATTTAAATTATAAGATTCAAGCAGATATTTTACGTAACTATTCTTTTATTGATGGCTTAACAGGTATTTATAACCGCCGTTTCTTTGATACTGAAGTAGAAAGACTACTGAAGCAGCGCCATCGTGCAGCTCATTCACTTTCTATGATCATGATTGACATCGATTTCTTCAAAAAATATAACGACCATTATGGGCATTTGGCGGGTGACGATGTACTAAAGCAAGTGGCTGATAAGCTAAAAGAAATTGTCAGAAGACCGCTTGATTCGGTATGTCGCTACGGCGGTGAAGAGTTTGTCGTGTTGCTACCAGATACCCCTTTGCAAGGTGCGAAGATTATTGCCAAAACCTTGGTACGTGCAATTGCTGGTATGGAACTAGAACATAGCCAATCTGAACATAATGTTGTGACCATTAGTGCGGGCGTTGCGTCTGCCACCAAAACATGTGCCTCGGTTGAGTCGTTGATGCAAACTGCAGATGAGGCGCTATATCAAGCAAAAGACGCTGGGCGCAATACCTATAAGTGTGCTGACTAAATACTGACAGGCGGTGCAGATGGTTTAGACAGAATATAAACCATCACCGCCACTTCAATACTTGCAACCAGTATTAACACCCATAGAGCGGGTTGGCTGTACAGCAAAATCATATACCCAAGTAGCATCCCCAAACCGGCTCCCCATTTGCCTTTGATAGGAATAACTTGATGATCATGCCAAAGTCTTAACGGCTCACCGAATTTAGGATGAGTGAGTAGCCAATTAGCGAATTTGGGTGAAGAGCGTGTGAAGCAGGCGAGGGCGAGAATAAAAAAGATGGTGGTTGGCATCACAGGTAAGGCCATGCCGACAAAGCCAAGACCGACAAAAATGATCCCAGCAGCATGAAGCCAAAAGCATTTATTAAATAGTTTAGGACTACTTTTGCTCATTAATTAATCTCGCCAACATGTAATATTTTAAGCTTATCACAGAGTTATTAGTTTGCGAGTTTTTCAGCAACATTGATGTATGACGTTTGCATGAAGATGCTTCATTTGGACGTTTATATGTTTACTCTGAGTAGGGTTATTCGGTAATGTAGTTGAGATATCAAAATTTTGAAGTTAGGTGAATTATGGAACTTTCAGCATCAGTTTCTATCCAGCGCACGGAGTCTGGACTCGAGTATTTAAATGTCGACGGTCCGCGTTGTAGTGCCAAAATCTTTTTACAAGGTGCACAACTGACAGAGTTCACGCCTGTTGGCAGAGGCAATTTAATCTGGGTGTCAGAAGATGAAGACTATCTAGAGGGCAAAGCCGTTCGTGGTGGTATTCCTATTTGCTGGCCATGGTTTGGTGTGCACAGCGATCCTGATTGGCCAATTCATGGTGTGGCACGAAAATTAATGTGGCGTGCTGAAGAAGTGAATGAAAGTGATGAAGCCATTGTGATTAAGCTTTCTTTACCTATGACTTTAGTTGATGAGACTTACTGGCCGCATAAATCTAAGCTTGAAGTTGAATTTCATTTAACTGAACAATTAAAAGTGAGTCTAACCAACACAAACTTGGGTGATACTGCATTTACTTTAACTCAAGCGCTGCATACTTACTTCCCGACGCCAAATATTGAAGCGACGACAGTGGATGGCTTACAGGGCTCGAAGTTTATTGAGTTTGGTGAAGGCCCATTTGATCAAAATGAAGTTGTTGGTTTCGCTCGTGAAACAGATATGGTGTATATCCAGGCGGCACCGGTACAAGTTATTAGAACACCAGACGGTAACATTGAAGTGGGTCGTGAAAGCTCTACTTCTTGCGTGCTTTGGAATCCGTGGATTGAAAAGTCTAAGCGTTTAAGCAACTTTAGAGATGACGAATATAAAACCATGCTGTGTCTAGAAGCAGCAAATGTAATGGATGACGCTGCTACCGTTGAACCGGGGCAAAGTCATACGCTGACAACGACATTGCGCTGGGTATAAACGCTTTTCATTCATTTTAAAAAGCTGCATTGCATGATGTGGCTTTTTTTATAAATCAAACTTGATAATGATTCTTATTTGCATATAATCAATTTTAAGGATGGTGTCTGACACAGTACAAATTAGGGAGAGGGTGATGATCTTTGTTTTAAGTTTAGCTGTCGTTGTATTAATGATAATGGCTTTAGTCAATATTAGAGCGTACACACCGCTATTTAAATATTTGCATCATATTGCGACTTGGTTAGCGGCGGCAATCATAGCCAGTGCCATGTTTTATGTTGGGTTAAGTATGTTGTTGGCGGTCACTATGTTTGTGGTGGCTGGTGGTATTTTGGCGTTATTTATCACGTTGGCAAAGCCAGAGCAGGGCGAGAATAGCTTCTTCTGAATCCCCTTGGTTTTGGTTACATAACACCATGTTACAATTTCATACGGCTTGCCTACATTCTTAACAATGTGATTCCCTTATGCTTTACGCATATTTGAGAAAGGATCACGGAACATGCATTCAGTTATGAAAAAAGTCGCCGTTGGCTCACTCATGTCTTTGTCGAGTATGAGTTATGCCGCGCCGATGTGGCAAACCATAGAAACCGAACATTTCAATGTACATTACACGCAAGGACATAAGCGCTGGGCAGAATCTGCCGCACATGAGCTTGAGTTAGTTCGCAATAAAGTGCTTGAGCAGCAAAATCGTAGCCTAGGAGCCAAAGCCGATGTGGTGGTCTTTGACCCTTACCATGGCGCAAATGGCTTTGCTATTCCAAGTACCGATAAGCCCCTAATGGCGTTATTTACCACGCCACCACAATCAGACACCGTGATCTCTAACAGCAGTGGTTGGCAACAGCTATTGGTTTTGCATGAGTACATTCATTTGGTGCATTTATCTCAACCTAATCGCAGTACATGGCGACAAACACTTCGTGATGTATGGGACCCATACGATATCGCGCTTGCGATCATGCCGCGTTGGGTGGCAGAAGGGTATGCCACCTTGATGGAGTCGAAAATGACAGGTCGAGGTCGTTTATTTGATAACTACACTGAAGCCCTACTCACAGAGTTTGCTCGCCAAGGTGCATTATTGCCTTATTCAGCGCTCAACAATGGTAACGACAGTTATTTGAGTGGTTCAATGGCGTACCTAATCGGTGTGCGTTATTTGGCATGGCTAGAAAAGAACTATGGTGAGCAGACCCTAGACGCTGTTTGGACCCGAATGCAAGCGTTGGAGTCTCGTGATTTTGACGAGGCGTTTAAGGGCGTATTTGGCGACCATCCAGCAAAACTATATAAGCGCTTTGTTGCGGAATACACTTACCTGAGCATGGCTTCTGCGCAAGACTTACCTGAGCTGGACGCTAAGTTATGGCATGACTTTAAGTTTGATGCTAAAAACCTACGCTTATCGCCGAGCGGTGAATTCATTGCCGTCACAGAACGCGATAGCAAAGGTCGCATTGAGCTCAATATCTATGCGACAAAAGACAATGAAAAAGCTGAAAAAGACTTCAATGAAAAGCAAAAGGCTTTACTTGCGGCAGATCCTAAAGATGTGGCAGATAATGCGCCTGAGACCTTTGGCCGAGTAAAAAAACATACACTCACGCCAAGTAATTTTTCAGGCATTCGCTATGCGCGTTGGAAAGACGAAAATACTCTCTATTTCGTTGCATCGGTGCAAAAACCAAACAATCAGCATGCAGTGCAAGGCGAATTATTTCAGTGGACGCTCAATGATAACCAAGTTACACAGTTAACCAATGATGCGGGTATTCGTCGCTTTGCGATAGATAAAAACAACAATGCTATCGTGGCTGAAAAAGTACGCTACGGTTATTCTCACTTAGTGAATTTAGAGCTCAACAATGGGTCTGAAACCATACTTTCCAGCAATCAACTGGGCGATACATACGACTATCCTGAGATCTCTGAAAACGGTAATAAACTGGCCTATTTACAATCAGGGCTGAATCAAAATTGGCAGCTGTATGTGCGAGATATGCAAACACAAAACAGCTTTCAAGTACCCACCCCGAAAGGTTATCAATTCTTAACTCAGCCCAGTTGGTCCAAAGACGGTAATACCTTGTTTTACGTAGCCGGTGTAGAGGGCGCGATTAACCTATATGCTTATGACTTTAGCAGGCAGCAATTGTTGCAGTTAAGCCAAGGCCAGCATGTGGTGAGTTTTCCACAGCAGTTAAGCGACAGTGAATTGCTGTATCTAGGTGTTTCGTCAGAAGGTCCTGATGCTTACACACTGGACATTAATACTACTGCTAGCATTGTCACTGAGTTGAGTGACACGAAGCAAGCCCCTAAACTTTCAAATGCCGCCGTGCAACTTGATGATGCCCAAATTTATCAGCAGCCATTGCAAAGTAAACCCTATGATAAGTGGGATCACAGTGCATCCATGACCTTGGGTTCGCAGTATTACAGTGCCAGTACTGAGGTATTACATCTGGGTGTGAAGGGATCTGACTTCCTAGAAGAAGTAAGCTGGCATGTTGGGCTAAGCAAAAGCTTGGGCGACAGCACCCTAGTTGGTGGTTTTGCCGATGTAAAAATGCAACAAGGCAACACCGAGTGGCAGGCAAAGGCGTTTTCATTTGAACTAGATACCGCAGCGCAAAGTCGTGGGGCAGAGACCGCAGCAATGGCACCGCATACACTGCAACAAACAGGGCTTAGCGCACAGGTTAGCCATAGCTACCGCCAAAATATGCTGTCATTGACAGGCCACGCTGCCGTACATGCGAGTGAACTAGACACTGGCTTAGGAAACCAAGACGAACGCTGGTTGCGCCTTGGACTGGAGCATAGATGGCAATATGACAAGCAGGCATTTGCGATTGGCCAGCAAATCAATGCCCAGTGGTTAGACGGCAAATCAGGTGAGACGGACTGGCAGGGCTATAACCTTGCTGCGACAATATTTGGCAAAGCGTTTCACATGCCTTTGTATATACAAGCTGAGCAAGCAAAGCGCGAAGATTCTCTGTTGAATGTAGGGGGCTTTAGATCGAGCCTGATTGACCAAAACATTATGGCAAATACTATTTATAAGCCTGACTTACCTTTCTTTGCGGGCGTTGCTGAGCGTTATCAAGGTTATGGTGGTGGTGTGGCAATGTCAGAGGGCGCGCCTTGGCTTTACTATCAACAGCACCAGTTAGACAACCAAGTGTTTGGGCAAAGCTATGGGGTTAAATGGACCACCTGGTTTAATGGTCGTGATTGGAGCGCGAAGTTCGCGCCTGCGGGGATCAGTGATCTACGAATCGATATAGGTTTAAGCCGCGTTGAAAGCGAACGTTTTGAAAATGAAAACCGCGCATGGCTTGGGCTGTGGTTTGATTTATAGGCGTTAATGACTTGTTGGGTTATTAAAGCAGGCTTCTTTGGTAACCCATCTTCTATGGCTATGTTCTGTAAATAGTCACCTTTGAGCTTTGAGTCATAATTAACATGTTAAAGTTGTTTCCAAAATGGGGAGTTTTTGAATTATACTATTGCGATAAAGGAGCTAATCTAGCAATAGCGATATGGATAAGTCACTCGAAACAATATTATTTGAAATTAGCCAAAGCCCAGAAATTGATAGTGGCGATCTTAAAACGGCTGGTAGTTTAATTATTCAAGCATGCTGTAAAGGGTTAAACATATCGCGCACATCTATGTGGTCAGTAGATGAAAGTGGCGCAAAATGTCACCTCCTGATTGATAATGGTGAATTTCAAACATTCGATAACTTCTTTTTGAGCCGCCACGCATTTCCTATTTACTTCCAGAATCTAGATAACGAGCGAATCATCGCTGCAGCTGATGCGGTGAACGATAAAATCACTTTTGAATTTGCTGAGGTCTATTTAAAACCTCGTAACATTGCTTCTATGCTAGACGTGCCAATACGCCGAAAAGGTAAAATGATCGGTATTATTTGCTGTGAACATCAAGGTCAGCACCTTAAGCATTGGCAAGATGATGAACTGATATTTGTATCTACTTTGGCTGAGCTGTATGGGCGGGCGATCAATGCACACCGCAGTTTGCAATATGAAGAAGCGTTACGCGACCTTAATGCAGAGCTCGACAGTATTGTGAAAAAGCGCACAAAAGAATTAGAAGCCACCATCTATGAACTTAAACAAGCGCAAGAAGAGCTCGCCGAAAGTAAAAAATTGGCTGCACTCGGAGAGATGGTCGCGGGCATAGCCCATGAAGTTAATACGCCTTTAGGTGTTGCGATAACCGCGGCGAGTTTATGTGCTGAAAAAATGGGTGCAGTCAGTACAAACCTAGAGAATAAGACATTGACCAAGCCTATGTTAAGTGATTTTTTGAGTGATTCTAGTGATGCGCTTAAAATGGTATTAGTAAACCTTGATAGATCGGCACATCTAATGAATGATTTTAAAAACGTTTCGGCCAATCAAATTAATCCCACTCGTGAGAAAGTCATAATAGAAGAGTACGTTGAGCAAGTATTAAATACGCTTAGCCCTAAGCTGAAAAAACACAAAGTGCAGGTTGAGTATAATATTGCAAGTCGTCATGCACGCTATACTAACCCAGGTCTACTCGCGCAGGTAATCTCGAATCTTGTTAACAATACCATTGATCATGCGTTTGAGACTGAACAGTCAGAGAAGAAACTAGAAGTAATAATCGAAAAAACAAAGGACCATATATATATTCACTTTAAAGATAATGGCAAAGGCATTAGTGAACAGCACTTAGCACATATATTTGATCCTTTTTTTACTACTAAAAGGCATGAAGGTAATACCGGTCTGGGTTTATCAATCTCTTACAACTTACTCAAAAAGCAACTAGGTGGAAGTTTAAGTGTCTCTTCAACAGAAGGGGGAGGTAGTCAATTTACGATGTCACTACCTGATGTATTTTCTAACAATGATCGCAAAGATAAAGTTACTTCTGAAGCTCAAATCCTCTCTTAAGCATATAAGCTTAATTGAATAGTCTTATTTATTATAGGTTTATAAGTATTATACAAGCCCAGCAATTGCTGGGCTTTTTGATTCCAAAATACTAAAGCATAAGCTCTAGTGATTTTAATTTCGCTTCGTACATCCCAGTTTTTTCTTGAGAATCAGACATTTTGATGGCTTTTTCTAAAGCTTCTTTTGCGAGGTCATGATCATTTTGTAGATAGTGGGCCTTGGCTAATTCGAAGTAAGGTTCAGGTAGATAAGGGTGTTGTTCAATGATTTTATTTAGGATTTTCTTTGCTTTTCCAAAGTGTTTCTTTTCTAAGCTTTGTTTTGCAATTAGCAAGAAATCAAATGGCGTTTTGGCTGCTTTTTCAAGTTCTTCATTAAGTCTTTCAACTAAATCAGTATTACTCTGTTGAGCGGCTAAAAATCGATATGACGCAATGAGATTACTACTTGTTAAATTATGCTGTATAGCAAATTGAAAAAGCTGTTCAGCTGTTTTGGTGTCTCCTGCGCGGCGGTGCAAAATGGCTAATAGGTTAATTAGCTCAGGGTTTTTAGGTGTGAATTTTAGAGCTTCATTGATGAGTGAGTAACTTAAATTAAAGTGCTCATCTATTAGCGCATCTGTAGCCAAGTTAGAATAAAACTTAGACACAAGGTTTGAGTAAGTCGCATTGCCAAGATAAAACGTATTTTGTTGGGGGAAATAATCTACAACTGTGCCAGCTCTTAAAATTTGAATCCAATCCTTATCTTTTTCTTCTGACTCTTTGGGGGCATAAAGTTTAGTATTGAAATGCGTAGAGACGATAAGAAGATCTTGTTCTTTTTTGAAAATAGGATATGTAGACACTTCTCTAAAGCCAGTCTCTACACCTGCGACGTTTGCGTAGGCTTGGGTTAAGATAGCTAGGCTAACACAGTTTCCTTGTTGTTTACTCTGAGACTCGCTTGCAGTTAAGGTCTCTGCGTCATATGAGAAGTAACCCATTGTGCTGTCTAAGTATCTTTCAATAGCTTTGTCAGCTCTGAGCCCTTGAGAAATATATTCATTATACTCGGTCAGAAACTTCGACTTTTCAGCTTTTGGAAGTGCGAATATCTCTTCTTCGTTAGGCACGGATATAAGCTTGAATAAATTAGGGTTTACAAGTGTTAGGGGAGAGGGGGTAGGTTCTTTTTCGGGTTTAGGTGCTGGCGTCGTGTTACACCCAGTAAAAATAAAAGTGATGAAAAGAAACATAATTAAATAACGCAAAATACAGCTCCTTGTTATCTGTCAATCTAGCTTTGCACTGCTCAATTTCTATTCTTACCTCGTATGCTTGTATTTGTAAAGTTATTCACTAAAATGCGCGCCCTCTTTTAATTATCAATAAAAATCAGTGTTTTACATCTTGTTTTATTGGTGGTTACGCCTTGTTCACTTGTTCACAATATCGTTACAGGAGCCTGCGTTGTTCGACTACTTGCCGATCGTTTCATCCCTCATTTTAGTCTTTAGTTTTTGGCCTCTAATTAATAAAGTGCGCCGTAATCGCAGTGTGTCAGGGCTGTCACTGATGATGATGAGCTTTGGTGTGGCACAGAGTAGTTACTTTATTGCTTACAATTTGTTTTTTGACCGCTTGTTTATGGTGTTGCCATTTGTGGTGACCGGCGCCTTGAGTGCGCTGATCTTATATTACTTTGTGCGCTATAACTCAGATGAAAAGCAGCGTAGGCAGTTGGCGGTGATGCTGCTGTGCTCAGTGCTGCCTTTTGGGCTGTTATTATTACCAAATACCGATGCGGCAAGTTTGTTAAATGGCCTAACCTATGTTGGCTTAGTGATGAGCTCCGTCAGGGTTATGCCACAAACTTATAAAACGATGAAAAGTGGGGATGTGTCAAACTTGAGTGCTCGCTACTTTTCGCTGCAGTTTATTGCTGGTTTAACCGGATTGAGTGCGGAGCTACATATGGCACAAGTGAGTGTGGCGCACGTACTCACGTTTGTGATGATCTTACTCACCAATGCTGCGCAGCTGGCGTGTATTCATTACTATCGCCGCCCTGCACTGGCATAACCTTCCGCACAATAAGGGTTAAAGTGGCAAGCGTATTGTCACTTTTGCACCGTCTTGGTGGTTATTCAAAGTGGGTTTGTTAAAAAGCTAAGATGCAAGAGTAATAAAGTTTTAATTTCTTATTTTACCTCTTAATGGCTGAGTTCAGTGCGGCAACGAATAGCAAGGCCTATTTAAATGCATAAAACCTTTTGATAATGATTCATATAGTCATACCTTGTTGCATTTTTTTACGATTTTAATTTTCTAAAATTGGGACTGATGGGTATATTGCATAATAGACAAAGGTGACTAAGGCTGAAGGAAATGTTCGTGTTGATAAAGACCTTACTTTTTAAATTGTTTAAACAGCAGGCCAGCAAAAAAGTGGCGGGTATTGTAGTTGAAAAAGCGATGCAACAAGGCATGGCATATATGGCGAAACGCGGCGAGCAGACAGAAGATGACACTATGTTGTTTGCTGCGGCGTTAAACAGCTTGGCCAACAAAGGGTTAGAAGACGGCGTTTATCCACTTGAGTGTGGGCAAAAGCGTTTTAATGTGACCATTCGAAATCAAGGTATTGTGGCTATTCAGCCGATTGAAGCCAGCAAAATGTAGTTGAATAAGTTTCACCTTAATTAGAAAAGATAAATAAAAAGGCCAGCATATACTTCGCTGGCCTTTTAACATCACAATGCAAACTGAGTGATTAAGCGTCTAATGCTTTCTCGATTAGGCGCTTAATGTAAGCATGATGTGCTTTAGTGGCTGTGTCAGCGCCCCAAGGTGCACTCATGTCATTAATTTGTTGTAACTGATATAACGCTGCTGCTTTAGCAAGGTTGTCATATCGGCTTGGTTTACCAAGGCCTGCAGCCGCGATTAAGCGGTTTACATATTCAACCTGTAGGTTTTGGCTGAATGTGCTTACTGCTTTGCTCTTCACAAAAATGCCAGCGGTTAAATCAGTCATAAAGTCGTTTAACGCGTACTCATTACCGTATAACGCCGTGTCAGATAAACGCTGTAACACATTTGGGTGTAACAGTTGGTTCAGCACTGATTTCTGCATGCCTAAGACCATTTTGTGCGCTTTCGGATCTTCGTTCTTACCATAGTGGTTGAAGCCACGACGCTGTTGCTGCATGTAGTTATACAGAGGCTGCATGTTTGCCAATACGTTTGGTGCAAATACTTTGTCAGTAAGTGCTTGCATCGCTTCTTTCTGGCGCGCTAGAGGTACAGGTGTGAATGGTTTTACATCATCAGCCGTGCCAACTACGTTACGCTCAACATATACGCCACCAATTTGACGAGAGATCACGTCAGCTTGGCGCTTATATTGACCGAACAGTACATTTGCAGAGGTTAATAGCTGTTGGTGTGATTCACCTTGTACACGTGCAGTGTCAGTTAGCTTGCCTAGTAGGCTGTCGATAAGCTCCATGCGGTCAACACCGTAGGCTACAGGGTTCGACGATAAATCACCGATCATCACACGTGGGTCAATGTGACGACCTGGAGCACGCATATCATCTGCGTCATTACCGAATGTTAGTTTTGGATCGTTTGAGCGAGATAGAATTGCTTCAAGGCGCTTTTCTTCTGCATCAGCCGTGTTTGCTGCAACGCTGTAGCCGTATTCAATTGCCCAATCATCGTAAGGACCCGGGCGAGTTTGGAAGATATCGCCTTGCTTTTTACCAAGTGGTGCAATGTTCGCTGGCGCATAATCCATCACTGAACCAGTCACGATACCTTGTGTTAGGTTCTTATCATGTACTTCGTTTTCATCCCAGATGATAGACGACTTCATGTTGTGGTTAAGACCTAGCGTGTGACCCACTTCGTGTAAAATAAGTTGCACAAGGGCTTGGCGAAGCATTTCTTTACGCTCGATATCGCTGCCCGTTGATAGGCTGGCTGTCATCATTTCGCCTTGTAGCTCATGGCCTAATGAACAGTTCATCGCATCATGTTCACCTAAATCGGCATTGCTGTGGCTCATTGCACCTTGGCTATAAAGTGTGTCGTAGATCCAACGGTTCTTCATAAACACATACTCAAGCATGATGTCTGAACCTAAGATCTCGCCCGTTAATGGGTGCGCAAGTGCAGGACCGTAACCGCCGAAAGGAGGGCGAGGTGAAGAGGTCCAACGTAACACATTGTAGTTAATGTCGCCGGCATCCCAATCTGCATCATCAGGTTGTACTTTTACAACCAATGCGTTTTTGAAACCGATTTTTTCGAATGCACTATTCCAAGCCAATACGCCGTCACGGACTGTGTCACGCCATTCAACTGGCGTGGTGTTTTCAATCCACCACACAATTGGCTCTACAGGCTCAGATAATTCAGCACTTGGATCTTTTTTCACTAAGTCCCAACGCTTGATCACGTCATTGTAAGGTGTCCAATCAGGAGATGTCATCACGTCGAATTGATTTGTGAAGTAACCGATGCGCGCGTCGTCTTTACGTGGCTGATAATTGTTTTTAGGTAGCGCCACAAAGCTGTGTTGAACTTTGACAGACACAGAACGTGGATCTGTTACTGCAGCAGAACCACGAACACTTGGGTTCGGGTTGCTAAATACATAATCAACAACAATGTCTAAGTTGTTTGAATATGGACGCTGTTTGATGATGCGAGATTTCTTGCTATCAAGCTTGCCCACGTTAAAGCGTTTGCTGGCATTTTTGTCACCAGCGCGCTTCCAAGGTGATACTTTATGTAATGATTCACTTAAGAAGATTTTGTCGGCTTTAAATGCAATTTTACCATCTTCTTGTTTTTCAATTTTTACACTAGCCAGTACCGCTTCACTGATGTTTGCTTCGCTTGCACGTGCTAGTGCAGTGTTTTCTTCAAACTGGTAGCGTGGTGTTTTGCTGATGATATCGATGCGGTTGAAATGCTGTCTAAATTCAATCAGTTTAGTTTCGCGGTAGCTACCACGAACATGACCAGCATCCGTTACACCGTCAACGGTATGTGCAAAATACACAAAAGGGGTGTTTAATTGGCTTTCTTCTAAAACCAATAAGTGCTCACCTGTTTTCTTATCTTGGTAAAGCTCAAATACGCCTTTGAATGCGGTTTTGTTTTCAATCAGACTGGCAATGGTCTTTTCTTTTTTATCTTCTTTTTTCTTATCGGCAGCAATGGCTGCTTGGCTAGCAAAAGTCAGTGCTAGCGCAATTGAAAGGGCAGTTTTTTTCATAAGTACGCTTGTTAATTTTTCTTTGGATTTTTTAGTGTACCGAATATGACTTATAAAACCATAATGATGCGATTGATGACATAATTGGGCCAGTTTAAATATTGTCAAGTGATTGATTTAATTGTCTTTAGATTTTGTAACATAGTATGTAAAACCGAAAGCCTGTCATTCATCGTATTGGCTGTAACAGATTCTTACAAATGTCACATTTTTCTTGGTATTAATCTTGTTAGTATAGAAAGTAGAGAAGGCTAGAAAATTTTTTAATAGGTGAAATCGTTATGCAAACGAAGGTACTAAAATGGATATTCCCTGTCGCAGCTATTGTTGTTGGGATGATGGGTGCACAGGGCATCAATGCTCTAGCAAATGAGCCAGATGCAAAGGAGCAGGTAGATACTAGACCTGTCGTTGCTGTAGAAGCGGTTTCAGCACTTGACCATCAAGTTGTCATTAACAGCTATGGTGAAGTTCAACCTTTTGAAAGTACTAGGCTTTCAGCTCAGGTTTCAGGCGAAGTAGTCGCTTGGCACGACAACTTCGTAACCGGTGGCATTGTCGCCAAAGGCGAGGTGTTACTGAGTATTGAAAAAGATAACTATGAAGCGGCTGTCTTACAAGCAGAAGCAGAAGTAACACGCGCAGAAGCTAAACTGATTGAAGAACAAGCGCTTGCAGACGTGGCCGCCGATGAAGCAAAACGTTTTCCAAATAAGAAACACACTGATTTATTCCTTCGTAAACCGCAGCTTCTAAGTGCGCAAGCTGCGTTAAAATCAGCTAAAGCAGCACTTAAACGTGCACAACGAGATTTAGACAACTGTGATGTAGTTGCGCCTTACGATGCGTTAATTGTTTCTCGTGATGTAGGTTTAGGTCAGTTTGTCAGCATGGGTAGCAGTATCGCACAGCTTAATAATATTGAGCATGCTGAAGTGATCATTCCGGTTGCAGGGTTTGACAGCGCCTTTTTACCAGAGCGTATTGAGGGTTTAGATGCGACGATCACTCAGACGGGCTTAAACGGTTTTACCCGCTCTGCAAAAATTCACCGTGATTTAGGTGTGGTTGATAAAGCAACGCGTATGGTGAATCTGGTTGTTAGAATTGCAGATCCATATGGGTTACAGACGCAGCAGCCACAAGTGAAGTTTGGCTCATACGTACAAGTAAACTTCTCTGGTAAAACGTTAAATAGCATCTATCGCTTGCCGCAAGATTTGGTCAATAACAACACAGTATGGTTGTTAAATAGCGAAGGCCAACTTGAATCTCGCAAGGTGCAGGTGATCCGCGAAGAAGGTGAGTACTTCTACGTGAGCACAGGTCTAAAAGACAACGAAAAATTAGTGACTACTTTACCTGAATACCCGCAAACAGGGATGTCAGTAAAAGTTGCTGGTTCAGATTCATCTAAAGCTGAAACTACAGACAAGCTTTAAGGAGTAGCAGATGAGTCAAGCTGAACTTGAAAAGCAAACCGGTTTAATTGCTTGGTTTGCGAAAAACTCGGTGGCGGCCAACTTATTGATGGTTTTCATCATCATTATTGGTCTGTACACCTATAACACCATTCAAAGGCAGATGTTTCCTAATGTAGAGATTAACTACATTACGGTTGCGGCAAACTACCCGGGTGCTTCACCGCAAGAAATCGAAGAAAGTATTCTGATGAAGATTGAAGAGGCCTTGAAAGATGTCACTGAAATCAAAGAAGGGGTGTACCGCGCAAACCGAAATGGCGGTAGCGCGACATTAGAGATTGATCCTGATGTTGAACTAACTGACGTGTTAGACAAGGTAAAATTGCGTGTCGATGGCATTGCGACTTTCCCTGCAGCGATGGAACCGGTCACCATTAATCAGATTGAATTCCAGCAGCAAGTCATAGAAATGACTTTATCGGCTGATTTACCGTTGACCGAATTAAAACCGATGGCAAAGCGTATTGAAGATGAGCTTTTGCAACTCAACAATGTGTCATTGGTGGACGTGAGTGTCCCTTTAGACGAAATCGCCATTGAGATTAAACCGGATATGCTGCGTCAATATGGTTTAACTATTAACGACGTGGCAAGTACGATTCGAAACTACTCTGCTAACTTCTCTGCAGGTCAGCTACGTACTGACTCAGGCATCATCTCGGTGCGTATTGAAAACCAGTCTTATAATGGCGACGAGTTCCGTCAGCTACCAGTAAAAATTGGTGCGCATGGCGGTAAAGTACTACTGCGAGATATTGCAGAAATCAAAGATGAATTTACCGAAGGTGAACGTTACTTCAAGCTAAATGGCAAGAACGCGGTATTCATTTCTGTTAAGGCAACTAAAGAGCAAAACATGGTACCGGTTGCTGAGTCGGTTAAGAAATTCATTGAGTTGAAAAATCAAGAGCTACCAGCGGGTGTTGAGCTGAAATCATTGGTTGATATGACCTATTACTTAAATGGTCGTCTAACCATGATGAAGAGCAACTTATTACAAGGTATGTTCTTAGTGGCCTTAATGCTGTTCTTGTTTTTACGATTCAAGTTAGCAATGTGGGTAACCATTGGTATTCCAGTATGTTTCTTGGGTGCGGTAATGTTAATGCCAGTACTGGGTATTACTATTAATGTGACCTCATTGTTTGCCTTTATCATGGTACTGGGTATCGTCGTTGACGATGCGATTGTAATCGGTGAGAGCGCCTACACTGAGGTAGAGAAAAAGGGCCCAGGTGTTCACAACGTGATTGTGGGTGCAAAACGCGTTGCTACGCCAGCAACCTTTGGTGTACTGACAACTATGGCTGTATTTGCGCCACTCATGTTCTCGACAGGGCCTGAGAGTGCCAACTTCATTAATATCGCTGGTGTAGTTCTGCTGTGTTTGTTCTTCAGTTTGATTGAATCTAAATTAATTTTGCCTGCGCATATCGCTGCGATTAAGTTTAAGCCACTAAAAGAAGATAGCTGGCGTCATAAGTTTAATACTAAGTTCTTTGGTTTTGTGAATGGGCCTTATCGTCGTTTTGTGAAACTCTGTGTAGAGTGGCGCTGGACTGTGTTATGTGCTTTTGTTGGTATGTTCATCGCAAGTATTGCTTTGAGTAGCAGTGGTATGTTGCGTACCTTGTTCTTACCAAAGATCCCACATGATTTCCCAAGTATTAACATTACGATGAACGATAATGTGTCTGATGAACAGACGATTGAGGCGATTAGAAAACTTGAGGCTGTAGTGCTGAATGTAGATAAGCAAATTCAGCAAGAGTATGGCGCATCTATGTTACGTGATGTCATGGTATTTAACCAAGGTCGCACTGAAGGCCGTCTACTCGCACCACTCGTTGATGAAGAAGCGCGTCCGTTTAATACCTTTGAGTTAACGCGTCGTTGGCGTGAACAACTACCTGAAATTGCAGGTATGAAGTCAATCCAAATCGACGATGAAGTAATTAACATGGGTGGTAATGGTGATTTCGGTTACTTATTGTTTGGCTCTGACATAGATACGCTGAATGCAGCCGGTCGCCAATTGATCAGTATGCTGCAGACCGAAAAAGGCATCTTTGATGTGAGTTCAACCATTGACCCAGCAAGTAAAGAGATACAGTTAGCGCTCAAGCCTGTTGCTTATGAGTTGGGCTTAACTCTACGTGATATTGGTTCTCAAGTAGGTGCAAGTTTCTACGGTGGTGAAGCGCAGCGTGTTATCCGTAACGGTGAAGAAGTACGCGTTATGGTGCGCTATCCAAAACTGACTCGTGAAGCTTATTCTTCATTAAAGCATACCGTGATCAAAACACCGCAAGGTCGTGAAGTGATGCTAGGTGATGTGGTTGAGATCTCTGAAAAACCGGGTATCAGTTATATTCGTCGTGAAGACGGTTATCGCACTGTGTATGTGTACGGTAACATCGATGAAGAGGTCGTAGAGCCTAATGCTGTTACCAAACGCATTGACGATGAAATATTACCTGAACTTATTAAGGCGTTCCCGTCTGTTAAAACTAAGCTAGGTGGTGCGATTGAAGAGCAGCAAGCGCAAACGAATGAGCAAATCGTATTCTTCATTATAGGTATGCTATTAGTTTATATCTTATTGGCAATTCCGCTTAAAAGTTACTCTCAGCCACTGATTGTTATGTCAGTTATTCCGTTTAGCTTGGTCGGTGCGTTATGGGGCCACTTAGCATTTGGCTTAGATTTAAGTCTGATGTCACTTTACGGGATCATTGCCGCAGCGGGGGTTGTTATCAATGACTCGCTGGTAATGACGGATTTTGTAAACCAATCTCGTAAAGCGGGTCACTCATTAAAAGAAGCGGTGATTGAAGCTGGTTGTGCAAGATTCCGTGCGATCACGCTTACATCAATTACAACTTTTGTGGGCGTATTGCCGATCATGTTTGAAACCAGCTTGCAGGCAATGTTTGTAATTCCAATGGCCGTGTCTCTGGGCTTTGCTGTTGTGTTTGCGACATTAATCACACTATTACTCGTACCGTGTTTGTACATCATACTGACTGATATTCGCAATATATTCGGTAAGGGTGGAAGCTTGATTAAGCGCGCTGGTAATGCGATTAAGCCTAAAGGTAAGGTACAAAATATCTAATATCCTATTTTAGAGAATATCTAGGCCAGCATATGCTGGCCTTTTTTATGTAGAATACAACACGATTATACAAAAGTAGTAATTAATATTTGTTTTGTAGTAAAAAGGTTGAGATTGAGGTGTCTCTCGTTATAATTTAGCTTCGTTCTTTATTTTGAGATAGTTATGCTTAGGCGCCCATTGATACTTGATGAATGGCAACAGATATCAGTATTAAAACAGAATCGTCACCTGTATGTGGGCGATGCTGTCACTGCGCATTTCTTCACGCCAGAAGGTGAAGTCGAAGCGTTTCAGCTCACTTTAAACATTGCTTATAACGCAATGCAAACATCACAATATTGGACGCGAGAACTGGCAAACCTCATTAATTTTCATCTTCCCCTTGTGAAGGTGGGTAAAAAAGCTTTATTAGGTTGGGAAGTGGGTTACGGAGAGTTACCTGTCCTTAGCCACCCAAGTAGTGGTATTACTCAGTTCGAACTCAGCTACCAATGTACTGCTAAGCCGAAAGCGCGAAGTGATGAAGCGCACACGCAAAACATCTATCCTCAGCAACCGCAAAACTATCAGCCAGGTACCAGAGTATGGCATCCAGCAACAGGGCGTTATTACAAGTGTAAAGCTTGGCCATTTAGTGAATATTGCCGTGATATCAGCGGTGATTTTGAGCCTGGGATAGGTGCTTTGTGGGAAATGGCTTGGGAAGTGTGCTGAGCTATATCGCATTCCCTTTTCAGGTCGTTTGACTATGGTACACTGCTGCTAATTAACTTATTTAAGGAAAGGCAAGTGAGTCAGTCTATTTCAGCCCCAATTGCAAAAAAAATCCCCCATGTTTTAGAGACGCATTCAGAGCAACGCGTCGATAACTATTATTGGATGCGTGACGATAATCGCCAAGACCCAGAAATACTGGCGCACTTAGAGGCTGAAAACGACTATCTAAAAGCGGTCATGGCACCTCACGATGCTCTAAAAGTTCAGCTGTTTGAAGAAATGAAAGGGCGTATTGTAAAAGACGACAGTTCAGTACCAGTAAAAGATGGTAAATACTGGTATATGAGCGAAGTGGCAGGTGACAACGAATATGCGTTTCACTATCGAGCAGACAATGCCGAGATGCAAAACAAGCAGTTGCTGCTGGATATCAATGAGCTTGCTGCGCCATACGAGTATTATGATATTGGCGACATGGCGGTGAGCCAAAACGATGAACTGATGGCCTATAGCGAAGATACTGATGGCCGACGTATTTATAAAGTTAAGTTTATCAACTTAGAAAGCGGCGAATATCTGTCTGATGAGCTAGAAAATACCGAAGGGCAAGTGGTGTGGGCCAATGATAATCGTACGGTTTTTTATGTAAAAAAAGACCTACAAACTCTACTCGGTTTTCAAGTGTTCAGACATGTACTGGGTACCCCTCAATCAGATGACGTGCTCGTTTATGAAGAGCAAGATCGTCAGTTTTATATGGGCTTAGGAAAAAGTCGTGACGATAGCCAAATCTATATTTATCTAGCAGCAACCGAAACATCAGAACAATGGGCGCTCGATGCTAATAATCCGGAACAGGCATTTGAGTTATTGTGCCCGCGTTTAGAAGGCCATGAGTTTGGTATAGATAAGTTTGCAGAGCAGTACTTCATTGTCTCGAACCACCAAGCAAAAAACTTTAAGCTCTGTACAGCAAAGCTAGAAGACATCGCTGATATTACACTGTGGCAGACACAGATAACACATAGAGACGACGTACTGATTGAGGGGTTAGAGCTTTTCAATAGTCACTATATTGTGACTGAGCGTTGTTTAGGGCAAACACGTTTTGTCGTACATGACTATCAGGGTGGTAGCCATACATTGGCATTTAATGATGTGTGTTATAGCGCGCATTTGGGCAATAACCCCGAACCAGAATCAACTGCCGTGCGCATTCATTATTCAAGTCTGACTACGCCGAGTAGCGTGTATGAATGCGACCTAGCCACAGGTGAGAAGCAGTGCTTAAAGCAGCAGCAAGTACTCGGTGGTTTTTCAGCGGATGACTATGCCTCTGAGCGCTTACACATTACGGCGCGAGATGGCGTTAAAGTGCCAGTCTCTTTGGTATATAAAAAGTCATTATTCAAAAAAGATGGCTCTAATCCTATGCTGCAGTATGGCTATGGCGCCTATGGCATCACCATAGATCCAAACTTCTCGAGTAATACCCTGAGCTTATTAGACAGAGGGTTTGTTTATGCCATAGCGCATATTCGCGGCTCTGAAATGTTAGGTCGAGAATGGTACGAGCAAGGCAAAAAAGCCCATAAGCAGAATTCCTTTAATGACTTTGAAGATGTGACCCGTAGCCTTGTTGAACAAGGTTATGCTGATGCATATAAAGTCTTTGCTTCTGGTGGTAGTGCGGGTGGCCTACTAATGGGAGCAGTGGTAAACCAAGCGCCACAATTGTACTTAGGGGTAGGATGTCATGTGCCATTTTTAGACGTGCTCACGACCATGCTTGATGAGTCAATCCCGCTTACGACGAATGAGTATGACGAGTGGGGTAATCCAAATAACGAAGCTGATTACCAAACTATTAAGGCATATTCTCCTTATGACAATTTGCTGCCACAAGCTTATCCACATATTTTGGTTACGACAGGCCTGCATGATTCGCAAGTGCAGTATTGGGAGCCGATGAAGTGGGTGGCGAAATTACGCGAAACTAAAACAACAGACTCTTTATTGTTATTCAGAACGGATATGGGGTCTGGCCATGGCGGCGCAAGCGGTCGTTTTAAGCGCCTTGAGGAAATTGCCCTAGAACAGGCATTTTTTATTAGCCTGCTTGAACAGGCGTCTTGATAAGACGCTATACTTTTAAATGTCTAAGACGGGCTGTGACCTTAACAGTCCTGTTTTAATAGGGGTAAAGATGAAGTTTAAAGCACACGGTTTATGGCGTGTTCATATTGAAAATGCGACGATTTATATTGCGTTGAAAGGTGGGTTCAATCGCGAAGGGGTGATTGATTTTCAAAATGATATTATTAAGCGTGTTATGTCAGAGCCAACACCTTGTGATAGTGCTGTACTAAATCTCTCTGAATTTGAAATGAGTACCTCAGATAGTTTGGAGGCAACTAAAGAATATTTCGAAGGGGTAAAGCAACGAGACTATAAATGGGTCGACTATATTGGTGTGAATCCAATCGCTGAGCATTTACTAAAGCAGTTGTGGCAAGGGGCAAAAACAGAGATCTGCTTTTACCCCGATGAGAAGGCTTATATGAGTGCTAAGCCTGAGCATATGAAGCCTTTAGCTGAACTATCCCAAATAAGCTTTGAGCATCCACACTAGTTTCTCTTGCTCTTTAATATAGTCGCTCATTAGAGCGGCTGTACCTTCATCTTCTGCATCACTTGCCACACCTAAAATCTCGCGTTGCTGTTTTAATAATAGCGTGAAGCCATTCAGTAATGTTGTCACCGCTTCATTACCATCAGTGATGTTTTTCGCTTCTTGAATTTCAGCACGCTCTAAGTAATCACTAAATGCATGCAACGGCTGGCCACCTATGGTTAAGATACGCTCCGCTAGCTCATCTACTTTTAACAATAATTGGTCATAAATCTCTTCGAACTTTAGGTGCAGCTCAAAAAAGTTTTTGCCTTTGATATTCCAATGAAAACCACGGGCATTCATGTATTGAATTTGGTAATTACTTAATAAGCCATTTAGTTTGATTGTTAGGTCTTCACTTGCTTGTGTTGATAAACCGATATCGCTGAACTGTGTCATGTTATTTACTCCTATTGTTTGCATGGGAGTAAGTATGGGGTATGTGCTTTGATTGGTCTAACGGGATATAACAATAACTGTAATTCAAAAAAGCGATTGGTTAGGTGTTATTAATCTATGGAATAAAGCTTGCCAACATTAGCTGGTTTGTTTGCTTTTTGACCTGTAAATTGATCTATAACAAGTTGGTGATAGGGGGTATAAATACCAGAAATAGAACTTGATTTAGGTCAATAATCACACAGGCATGACGCGCATAATGGATCTGTAAACAGACAAAAATCAATGGGTGTCATCATGGAACTAAAAACACAATCTCAACATAAAGCAGAAATCACCGTTGTCGTTATCGCGTTACTGGCATTTGTCGTCGGTCTTGTTGGTCATTTAGCAGGTGCGAGCTTCGCAAACTCAGATGCGTTTGGGTATATTGCAGCACCAATCCCACTGATCACAGGGGTTATTGCATTTGTGGCTTATAAAATTGCTGAAAAAGGCGATCACTAAGCAAGCGTTCAAGTCACTCTGAATCAGTTAGAAGTGACAATACATAGTCGGTGACTTTGCGTGAATAAATCATACTGGTATGGCTAACATGAAACACTTTGTGTTCTGCCATACCCTGCAGTTTTGTCTCTTCTAATAGTACTGTGCCATCAGAGCTACTGCCTTTTTGTAATATAGGCATCAACCCCAAAGGTAAATCTCCAGCAATGCTGTAAAGCCTTGCCTTGTAAGGCCAATCTTGGTTGTCTGAAACCAAAAACTCCACACTGTTTTTTAAAAAAACATCGAGCCCTTTTTCATGCATCTGCTTGGCAAATATGCTGCCTTTGTGGGGCGTGCCCAAGGTAATGACCTTCTCAACCTGCTTACTGGTTGCTGAGTGGTTATCTAAATAGGCGCGAGCGATTAATCCGCCCATTGAGTGGCAAACTAGCGCAGCGCTATCATTACCAATAAAGTCATCGATTTGAGAGAAGATCTCTGATTTATCAGGGCTAAGGGTATTGTACGTAAGGTTTAAAATCTCAAACTGATGTTTTTTAAGTTTGTTACACAATGGCTGCATCACGAAGCCAGACATATAAAGCCCATGCAAAACGATGATTTTATGTATTGCCATTGTGCCTCCAATTTAAGTCTTCCCTGTTTCGTTGAGATTACTCTAACAAGTGAAACTGAGCCGGCGCTTAATTAATCGTTGAAAACCAATTACAGTTTAAATTTTACCCATGATGATCACTATTTCCAGATGGTTGGGATAATGTGCACACTTTGTTCTTCATCGCTTACCCAAATTTCACCATCTTGCACTGTCACGGTTAAATTCATGCCACGTTTTACCATCGTCGCAAGTTGTGAGGTTGCCTCATACGGTAAACTGATAACCGATAGATTATCGTGGCTATAAAGCTTAGGTTGATTCTTTTGCCACCAAATCTCTTGGTTGTTTTCGCCATAGCAATATAGCACCACATTTTTAGCACGATTACAGGCTTTCTTAACGCGTTTTTCATCTGGTAGACCTAGCTCTATCCAAAGCTCAATCTCTTCATTATAGTTTTTCAACCACACTTCAGGCTCATCATCAGCACATAGACCTTTGGTGAACTCCAAACGTTCTTGGTAATGAAGTGCAAACGCCAAAATGCGGATCATCAAGCGCTGTTCATTTTCAGATGGGTGTTGCGCCACCGTTAGAGAAAGTGTTTCGTATACGTGTTTATCCATATCGCTCAAAGCGAGTTGCGCTTTGATGATGGTCGATTTTAAAGCCATTGTCTTCGTTCATGCTAGTAAGAATGGCAGCAGTATACATGAGCATGTACGTTTAAATACGATTTTATCAACGAGGTTGTTTAGTGTTTTTGCTGATTTTTGCGTAAAATAGCGCAATCAACTTTTGTCGAACAGAATTTAGGAGCGCAAGTATGGCCATTCAGTGGTTTCCTGGTCTCCTAATACGACTTCCAGCAGTATCCAGTAAAGATTGGTAAGTTTATATAAAACATATTGTTAGATAGGTTTTTTGTCCGAGGTTGTCCAGAGTCTAATACCCCAAACCAGCACTTTTAATACCCCATTTAATACCCCAAACTAATAAATTCAGTTATATTGTTCTTAGTTAGCTATTCAAGGTGAGACTATGGCAAGGCCGGCAACGCGACTTACTGACGCTAAAATTAAAAATGTTCAAAGTACAGGCAAAGAGCAAACGCTATCTGATGGTGGGGGCCTTCAGCTTAGGGTTCGCGTGAATGGAACAAAGTCATGGCAGTTTCGCTTTAAAGATCCTATTTCAGATAAACTTCAAAAATTAGGCTTAGGCACTTACCCATCATTGTCTCTCGCTAATGCACGAAAGAAAGCGCAAGAATTTAGTGAGCTGGTGGCACAAGGTATTAACCCTAAAAACCATGTTCAAATTAAAAAAGATGAGGGCAAAAAAGCGCTTGCGAATACTTTTGAGCATATTGCGATGATGTGGTTTGAGAGAAAGCAACAGCGAGTCTCTCCTGAGCATGCAAAAAGAGAGTGGCGAACTTTAGAGAAATACTTTCTACCAATACTTGGTAAGACGCCTATAAGCGACATTAATGCACCGAATACGATAGATCACCTAAGGCCGTTAGAGTCTGAGGGTAAGCTTTCCACTATAAAACGTCTTTGTCAGACAGTTAACCAAATCATGGATTTTGCTGTTAATAGTGGCTACATACAGGCCAATCCACTAGCAAAAATAAATAAAGTATTTGCTAAAAATCAGGTTGAGCATATGCCAACTCTTGAGCCTGAAAAGTTAAGTGATTTTGTAAATAAACTACTTTCAGCTGAGCATGTGCAAAACAAAACTAAGTATTTAATCCTTTGGCAGCTCCACACAATGACTCGACCAAAAGAAGCAGCCAGAACACGCTGGAGAGACATTGATATCGAAAATAAGGTGTGGACTATACCGAAAGAAGAAATGAAGAAGAGAAGGGCTCATACAGTGCCTTTAACAGATGCTGCAATTGATATCTTAGATCGAATGAGACCTTTAAGCGGTAGTGCTGAGTTTGTCTTCCCTGGTGAACGTGATCCTAAAAGTCATATGAGTACTTATACTGCAAATGCAGTGATTAAAAGAAGCCTAGGCTTTAAAGGTGAGCTTGTAGCACATGGCTTGAGAGCAATCGCGTCAACCGCATTACATGAACAAGGCTTCGATAGTTTACTGATTGAAGCTTGCTTAGCTCACGCTGATACTAATGAAGTTAGAGCCAGCTATAACCGTTCTGATTACTTAGAGCAAAGGCGACCGGTTATGCGCTGGTGGAGTGAGCTGGTAGTCAATTATTATTTATTGTCAGATGATATAATTTAAGTTGCATTTGTAGGAACTTTTAAGCTCTTACTTGTTTTACGCTTCGAGCAACACTTTGTTTCTCATCTATTTTAACTAATTTAAAGTTAATCACCCTCTATTCTTGTTTACATTTATTACAAGTTAATTTACACATTAACAACAAAAAAACAAAAATTATAAATTTTATAATTGTTTAACTTATCAAGCTTTATGACAAAATTAATGCATGGAAAAAGGCAGAGCTGTCCATCGAAATAGCTAAAAGTTATTTTTTATTCCCGTTTTTGATAACGGAAATAAAATTCGATTTGCTAATACTTTTGTACAGTTTTCTGGTTGTGCACATTCACTACGGTTAGTTTTCAACTTCCTGTTTTTCAATGAGTGAAAGTTATGGAAAGAGTAATGATTAGTAAAGAAGCAAAGTCTTGTGCATCATTTTGTAAAAAATGCCCCTTCAAAAGTAGTCTGATTTTCAATGAACAGTTACAGCTTTTACCCGATACTCAATCAGTTCGTATTAACGGAGAAGCAATCAAACTTTCTATTAGAGGTTTTAGAGTACTATGTGCGCTATTAAGGTGTGTTGGAAGGCCTGTTAGTTCTTTATATCTATCTGAATACGCCTGGCCAGATGGGTTAGTTGTAAAAAACAATTTGCCCGTAACGATCTCTGAGTTGAGAACAAGCCTTAGATATGTAGATATTGACATTATAAATGTTAGGGGATTTGGGTACCAACTGGAACTGTTAAGAAAGAAAAGTAATATGTCATATCTCAAGGAAGAAAAATGTTCACTTTAAGTCAGTTTATTATGTCAACAAAACTATGGGGCAAGGTAATTGTTACGATTAGGCTAGAAAAAATCGTTTCACCACCTAATACATGTAAAAACTCAGAAGTTTTGTGTGCAATAAGATGTGGAGATTTTTACATTGAACCACAGCTATTCTTTAAAAACCTGAATAGTTTTGAGCATATGCTCTTATTCAAAAGAGTTCTAGAATCGATTGATAATAGTGAGCTGGATGGTTGTGTAACTTTTAGTATCAATACCCCAATAGAAGTTTTAAGCCAAGGGGATGAGATATTTACAGCACTTCTTGGTGTTGGT
Source organism: Pseudoalteromonas sp. SS15 (assembly GCF_049257195.1). Classification (NCBI taxonomy): domain Bacteria; kingdom Pseudomonadati; phylum Pseudomonadota; class Gammaproteobacteria; order Alteromonadales; family Pseudoalteromonadaceae; genus Pseudoalteromonas; species Pseudoalteromonas sp. SS15. The sequence goes on along the minus strand of NZ_JBMMUD010000007.1, from coordinate 163,390 downwards.
CATAGGAAAGTTGCTTTGGAGTTGATGGAATGTGATATCGAAAAATACGGTGATCGTGAGTATGCAGTTATAAATAAGCTGAGCGAAATGAAGCACATAAGCATATGGCTGGATGATTTTGGAGCAGGTAGTTCAAACTTTGATATTTTAATAGCAAAAAAGATAAGAATAGACTCTGTAAAGGTAGCAAAGGAGCTGTTCTGGGAGTTAATGAAAAGTGATACCGCTTTTTTAGCTAGTTTTTTAAAGCATTTACGAAAAAGTTATAACGTTATAGTTGAAGGCGTTGAGACAAAGGAGCAGTACGACTTCATATGTGCTTTTACGGGCGTAAAAGCACAAGGTTATTATTTTTTAACTGATAGTGAGTTGGTCCATGAATAAGTTGCTATTAGATAACTTCTTGCAAGAATTTGAAACTGCTATTGAGGAGTTTCCTGAATTAGAATCTCAAATTGATATTAATGCTTTCAAAGGGGCAATAAGCAATTACAGTTTTGAAAATGAAAGCCAACTAACAGCTTGCATAGAGCTGATAATGTTATTGGTGAAGGAAATGAAAGTAAAAAATACCAGACATTTGAGAAGTACAGAAATACTTACATCAGAAGAAAAGTATTTTTTACGTTCAATTAATTCTTAGATATGTTTGAAGCTCAGGCTGTAACCCTGCTTCCTATGATTTGCAATGTTTATTGCAGTTTCACTCAAAAAAATTCTTAAGTCGTAAATAGCTACGTTCAAATTATTTCTGACTATAGAGGAGCCAGGCCAAACATAACTTATCAAATAATCAATAGGTAGAATCTGATTGTTCTGACGAACTAGAGAACAAAGTAGTCTAACACCTTGAGCGCTGAGTTTTCTCGGGGCGTCGTTTATTATAAAATTTCCTAAATTTTCCGTATGTATAACATTTGCCTCTTTAAGAAGTTCATAGGGGAATAATGGACAATTCTGACATCGGCGATCACATTTCAGTAATGGTGCACTATACTCGTTAAACTGAAATGTTAATTTACTGCTATCCAGTACGCTTAACTTATTCATATATAACACTTTTAATATGATTAGAGTCTAAGATGGTTTCTTGTTTGGGCTCAAGTGCATTGAGAAATACAGCTTTGTATTTATTCTTCTTAATTCTAGAAATAATTTGTATTTCTTCATCCCTTTGCGTTTTTGCTCGAACACCAACTGGATACTCCTTAACAATTTCTATGAATTTTGCAACAAGTCGAGGATCAAGCATAGAACCTGAGATTTTAAATAACTCAGTTACAGCGGAATACGAACTTAATGCTGCCTTATAACCTCTATTCCTAGTTAAAGCTTCGTAAGTACATATTAAGGTAAGCATTCTTGAATATAGATTAATTTGTCTTTTAGATAAGCCATCAGGATAACCAGTGCCATCAAAGTTCTCATGATGTGATTTTATAATTTGGCCTACTAGAGGAGAAAAGTTCCTATTCTTTTCTATTATTTGAACCCCAATCTGTGTATGTATTTCAATACCTCGTTTTTCAGTTTGGCTAAGCATTTTAGGCCGGTTGAAATTGACTGATAGTTTTGTCATCCCAATATCATGTAAGAGAGCTGCGCACCCTAGTTCTAGCAATTGACTTTTCTTTATGCCTAAGTATTTACAAAAAGTTAGATATAAGACTAAAACTCTGAGTGACTTCTGTGCTATTAATGGGCTGTTTGAACGAATCTCGTCGAGATATTTATAAGTTTTAGAGTCATTAAGTACTTGTATAATAAGAGAGTTGACAATTTGCTGTATTTTTTTTGAAGACAAATATTCACTTTCTTTGAACTCTTTTAGAGCAGTATTTAATAAGTTAAGTGATGAGTGCAAAGTACGTTTTGCTTTTAGAGGGTTATTAATATTTAAGGGTTCTTTTGTGTTAATAGAACTTGATTGATTTGCATTGATATAGACGAATTTACACGTGGCACGTAACTGAAGCAGTTGCTTCTCTGTTTCTATAGTGAATTTGTGTTTTAGGAATGGAGTTTCGAGCCAATTTTTGTCGAGTTTAACAACAGTCATACCCATTTGAAGTTGGCTAGAGTTTATTTTTTGTAAAGGCATCATACTTCTAAATTAAAAATATCAGTCATTTAATTCTGATAAAAAACAATTAAAAATTTGATACCTTCCCATTGGCAAGTATAAGTTATCCATAACTTATAATCGCGAAAAATACGCTAATCATCTTAATGTGTCAATACCTAGCATAATTGAAGAGCACTGATATTGATTCATAACAATAAGTCTTTTAGAAAGTTTTGACCTTAAAGTTGATTAATTGATCAAAACGTAAAGTATTTAAACTTTTTTCCTATATTCTGCTTTATAAGCATCCTCAATTAGGTCTTCAATTAGAAGAGCTTGCGGCCTTCTCTTTTTCTTCGAAAGCTCTTTTAGTTTATTAATCACATCGTTATCTAGCATAAAGTTTCGAGCTGTTTTCTCTTTATTCTTAGTACGATGTTTTCTAGAAGAGAATGCAGCTTTTATTTTTCTAATAAAGTTTTCGTAAGTATCTTGAGAGGCTATTTGTGGTAATGTCATTAAGAATAAGCAACAATATTTATAGAGCGACTCAGTATCATTAGGGTGCTCTACACCATAGTTTTTATTGATAACTTTAAAGCAATATGCAATGTGTTTTCTATTGGTATCACTTAGATACTGTTCAATGTAGCTGTAACACCATTGGCAATCTTCGACATCTTTACTTGTAAGCCAAATCGTATTGTTTTTAAGCTTTTTAAAGCTGCTTAAGACCATTTTTAATGAGCTTATCATGACATCTTTCTTGTCATTGAGCTTCTCTATTTCTTGGTCTTCTAAGTTAATTACAAGTGCATTGGCAAATTCAAAAAACTTATTGTCAGTATTGAATTTACTATAAAACTGATTAGTGCTATTCAATCGAGAGTAGCGTTTAAAAAGGAGCAAATGAGTTAATAATAAGTCCCATAGTAAATCGTTATTGAGAACCGCTTGTTCATATTTTTCAAGCTCTACTTTGTAGCTATCGATTTTATCATTTGCTTCTTTAAGTAAAGAAGTTTGGAGATTCTCCAGAGCAGATTGTTGTTCTAAAATGTCAGAAGAGAGAGGTGGTTCTATTGCGTTTAATTGAATGCAAAGATTATATGCAACATTAATTTTGTAATCATTTTCAAGCCTTAACAACTGCTGTTTATGATCATTATTTTCTTGGGTCTTCTCTAGAGCTTCGGCAAAACTTTTTTGAAACTTATCCAATCTATCCATTATCACTCCGTGATTTTATAGTTTTTTACAAGTTTAATTTACGAAATTTTTTAGTCTTTTTAAAGATGTTTATTAGTTTTTTATTTGTATTTAGCAACCATTGCCAAAATCTATAGAGATAAGGGTTATAGATGTTTTCTTTGGTTAAACTAACTTCAGAGTAAGCTTTTTCTAGATGTTTCTGAAACTATCTAGCATTAAAAGTCATTAACTCAGGAGCTTTCTTATGTTTTGAACTCACTCAAATCCGTATAGTTAATATATGTAGGTATTCAATGAAATAGTTAAGTAAGACATAATAGGAGTAATCTCATTAGTAGAAAAACCAATGAATAGTTGGTTGCAAGAAATAGAATAATAAGTAAAACAATACTCACGTTCCTAGTTGTATGAAAATTAACTAACTAGGATCAAAAATGAGTAATCCAAACCTCTCAATTTCACTTAACCCATACAACAAACACTTCTCTGTAATCACCAATTACTTGAGTACGATAGAGTCCGTATATGACAAAGCTCAAGCTGAGTACCCAAGGCTTGCGGTATTTCGTTTTGACTTAAGACTACCTGATTCAGTATTAGGCTTAGATAACCCAAATATGCCAAGAGCTGATTTAATGAAACGGTTCTTTGCTTCTTTACAAAGTAAGTTGAAAGCTTCATTTAACTTTAGGAAGCATATAAGAGATCAACACTTACATTACGTTTGGGTAAAAGAGTCTGGAGGGCAAAAAAATAAAGACCATTACCATGTAGCTGTGTTTCTGAATAAAGATGATTTTGGAATATCTTTAAAGAGTCGTTACAGTGATATGGTGAAAACTCAACCTAGAATGGTCAGAAGAAGAACTGGTAAAGACTACAAGTCATTTAAAGAATGCGTTCAGGAAGCTTGGGCATCAGCACTTAATATTGATAATCATCAGGGTGCTCAACAGGTGTTCTTTTCAACAACAGCATGTCGCTGGGTGACAAAAGGGAGTTTAGCTTTTAAGGATGAGTATATAAGCCTTATGGCGCATTTAAGCTATATGGCTAAGCCACAATCTAAACAGATAGGTGTAAATGGAAGGTGTATAGGTACAGGCGCTCCACTTATTTACAGGTCAGCTAAAAGACAACCAAAGCCATGTTTAAGTGTAAATAAATACGGTTTATAAGCAGAGGGCCGTCAGGCCCTCTTTTTTGTTGTAAACAGTCACTGCTTGTGCAGAGCCATTTCTCGCAAAATGACGAGAATGGCAATTGCATGAGTTATTAAACGGGCTGTACTAGTGGGAGGTAGCATTACTTCTCCTTTTAGTTAAGTAGATTTCGCTCAGCAAACGAGGTGTATGACTCGCCTAGAATTAAGTGATCAAGAACATTGACGTCTATTAATGCTAGAGCTTGCATGAGCTTTTGGGTGATCCCTTTATCTGCAGCTGAAACATCACAACTGCCAGAAGGGTGGTTATGCGCCAAAATGACATTGGCTGCATTGCACCTTAGAACATCTTTTACAACTTCTCTTGGGTATACAGAAGCTGCATTGATTGTCCCAAAGAACAATTCTTTGTATTCGATTATTTGATTCGCTGAGTCTAGGTACAAAATCGCAAATACCTCTCTTTCATAACTCATCAATTTTGTTCTTAGAAAATCGACAGCATCGGTTGGGCTGGTGATTGTTCCTTGTCTTTCTAGTCTTCGTAGCAAAATACGAGAGGCTAGGCTTAAAACTTCATCATCCGACAAAGCAAATTTATGAATTGGGGTTACTTGTTCTTCAACTTTCATAATCACTCCAAACAGGTACGTTTTCATAGAGGTGATATATGCGCGAAAAAGATTCGATTTGAGCGGTCGGTAAAACAATACCTCACTTGCTTATTTGATGACTAAAATTAGGAGTTATCAAAATGAGTACAGAATTACGTTTAATTAAAATCAGTAAAGTTATTGAAAAAACAGCTTTAAGTCGTTCAAGTATTTATGACTACATGAGCAAAGGTTTATTTCCTAACTCGGTGAAGTTGGGTGCGAGGTCAGTGGCATGGGTCGAAAGTGAAGTAGATGCTTGGATACTTGGTTTAAATAGGTCTTAAAACTGAAGTAGTTTCATGATCTAGATAAATAATCAGTTACTTAGCGCTATAAAAATAATAAGACCTCTGCTAAATTAATTGCCAGTTAGCACTTTAGAAAAGGACTTATTTCAGATGGACGCTTCTTATAAGCTTATATTCAAAGGAAATATCCAGCCAAATACCAACATCGAAGACGCCAAGAAAAGCTTGTGTGAGTTAATTGGTATCTCTCCAAAATCAATAGATAAACTGTTTTCAGGCAAAGCCTTTGCCATAGCTAAGAACCTCACCAAACAAGAAGCTGACGATAAATTAGCTAAGCTACAAGCGATAGGACTAATCGTCCATTTGAAAGGTGGCGAACAGGCTCAGCAACCAAACTCTCAACAATCATCTAATGTAAATAAAGTAGACTTAGAAGCTTTATCGAGCACAGTAAAGCAATCGATAACATCTGCATCTGAAGTCTGTAAAAGTGCCACCAGCACGTTCATGTCAAAAGCGAGTGAAGTTGCAGCAGATTTAAAAGAGCAGAAAGAGTCACAAGCTAATACAGTCGTGATTGAAAGCAACCAAACTGTAAAACCCAAAAAGTCTACGATTTGGCAAAGACGATATTTTAAAATTGTTGCCTACATCAGCTTCTTTTGGGCAACCATTTCGATCATAGCCGCTATTCTTATCGCAACAGGTACAGGTGTAAAAGTCATGGATGCTTTAGGTGGTCCTGATGTGGAAGCTCAAGAAACTTCTTATAGCTATTTAGCTGAAGAGCTTGAAAAAGAAGAAGAGCAAAAATATGCAGTAAATGATGACAATGCAAGCTATGAAAAGGCGGTAAAAGAGTCTAACGAAGAACAAAAGGCTCGAGAGGAGAGGGCCAAATTAATTGACGACTATTTTAAACAATTTGAAGTCAATATTAACGCATACGCTAAAGAGCTAGGTCAGGAGTCAGTTAGCAGCTCAGGTAAACGAAGTCAGCTCAAGAGTATGTTTACACAGTTAGACAATGAAGTTGAGAACAATGCATTTTGGAAAGATTTAATCCGTTTTACAGAAGATTTAGCAGATGATGCAAGTTCATTAGAAGAACTGAAGAAAGAAGATGCAAGAAAAATTGAGTGGATGACTGCGTTAAAGTGGTTCACTCAAAGATATGCTAAAAACTTAGAAGCTCAAGAACAAGCTGCACAGCAACAAGATAAAAAAATAGCCAAAACTTTAGACTCTATTGGCCCTCAATTGATAGCGATAGGCGTTGCCTTCGGTTTATTCATGAACTTCACCATGATATTGGCTTTATTGAGAATTGAACGAAATACAAGAGTTGAAGTGTAAGCATTAATAGGCAGATATTTTTATCATTTAATAAAAGGGGGCTGCTCAAGTGTTAGTTAAGGATATTTATAAATGGACAAAATTATATTCCCAGCTTCCAGCATGTGAGGAGCTTTTTGAATTTAGCAATAGTTGGCATTTTGACGATGCTAAAAGTACTTATCCGCCATTTAGAGGTAGCCCAGGTGTGTATATTTACGCAAAGGGGAAAACTCAAGCTGAGTTTGATAACTGCGATCTAGAAGTTCTGTATATTGGCATGAGTGAGGTTGATGTTTGTGGCCGAATTTGGAGCCATGTAGGAACCATTTACGATCCTGAAACAAAACAAGAATGGCTTCCTAAGTTTAAAAAGCATCAATGGGAATCTTCGAGTTACGTAAGTGGCGATATTAAAAATACAGTTGCTAATGGAAATATGACGGTTTTTTGTATAAGGCCAAACAGCGATAATTTACCGAACTTACCAAGGGCGCTAGAGGCAGCGCTGATTAGCTCATATTACTTAGTGAACAAATGTTTACCTCCGCTAAACTTACAATTTTAAAAACTATTTTAAATATAACTATAAGCTTTTTAGGAACTCCATAGACTAATAAAAAGCGTGGGTTTGATTACTAACAAGAGTTGTATTGTTTATTTTTATTTTATATAAAATCAACTAAAGCATATTAAAATCAATGGGTAAAGTGCTTGCATTAGACCCTTGATACAGAGGGAGTGAAATGGAATTTTTTATTGGGTTATTCGTCATTTATGTGATTTATAAAATATTTAAAGGCAATAACAAATCGTCCATACAACAACGCACCTCAACAAGAAACCCTCAAGCTTTTCATGAAAGAACTCCCCCAACTGTTTCTGAAAGAGAAATGTCTTCCCCCAGTATTGACGTAGGATCTTCCAGTATAAGTGTATCAAGTACGTCTAATCATGATTATTTAGATGATGATGATGACTTTGCTACTTTTACTATTCATACGAGCTTTGGCAGTGAGCCAGAAAAAACAACGAATAAACAAAAAGGCCGATGGGTAAGAGAAGAAGAACAACTTTCTGTTAATGGAAGACGGCTGAAGAGAGGTTTTTTCTACTTTGGTGGAGCAATGAATTCACTAGATGGTTACGGTATAGAACCATCTCTAGTAGATGATAAACGCCCGGCTTCAAGTCCTTCGGTAGATTCAGAAATATATACTGATGAATCCTTAGGGTACTGGCCGAGCTACGCTTCCTTGTCTAAAGGCTGTAGAGGTGCTTATCTAGATTGGCTTGCCTCTGATCGCTCAAACCCCAATACCCCAATTGGTTATGTCTTTATCTATTTCTACGGGTTTGAGAGAAGAGTCATCGAAAACAAATCCAATAATCAAGTATCTGATGAAGAGTACATAGCAATATTTGATGAAGTGTTGCGTCTCAATAGCGTTTTCAACGCAAATCGCTCGTTTAAAGGATACTCTGCTAATTTCCTGGAATTAATGGCACTGCAAAGACCCGCCTTATTTGAAGATAGACTGTCCGATATACCAGAAACTAATAATGCATTATCATTTAAAGTTAAACTTGCAAACACTATAGCCAATGGGAACCCTGTAACAGCTCCCTTAGCTTTAGATTGGCTAAAAAATACATTCGAGTATTCCCTAAAAACTCCCGCCCGTAGATGTGAAGAAGAGTTTAGTCAGCTTTTCAAAATTAGATTTTCTGATAAGTTTGGCGAAGGAATTTCCGTAAAGCCCAATAAAACTAAACTGCGACTTTCATACCATGCTGCAAGTAATGGTGTGCATGGGGTTGATTTGGAATTGGGTGACTTACCTGATCCAAGTATTCTCAAAGGACCAATTAAAAAACTCATTCCTATTGCCGAACAATGTACAGAAGAGTTGAGTAGCTATAGCCGTTATTTAGGAAAAGCTGATACCTCAAGGAGTGACATTGCAGCGTTAATGTTATTACCTAAAGAACTGGCAAACGAAGCAAATTCACCAGTTATAGAAACATTTAAGTCCTGGGCAAATCAGATAATTAGTTCAAATGATGGGCTAACCACTGTCAAGGATTTCTGGTCTCATACAGGTACACCTCTCCCTAAGGCGTTTAACAAAAAAGAAAATGAACTAGTCTCTAATTTGGCTGCTAAGGCTGAAATAGGTATTGCGCCAGACCAACGTTTTCACCATGCAAAATTGAAAATCGATGACAACATTGTGCTCTTCTCACCTGGCCATGGAGAGTTTTTTGAGCCAAGCCCGGCATTCAACCAAGTAAGTTTAGCAATTAGGTTAGGGACAATGGTTGCAACGATAGACGGTACTGTAGATCAGCATGAGAAAATCGCCTTACAAACGTTGATAAACCACGATGACAAACTCTCACCTTCTGAAAAGAGCTCGTTAAATGCATATTTAACTTGGCGTCTAAATGCTCCTGTAAATAATACCGGCTTGAAAGCTAGGATTGAAAAACTCGGCGTTCCACAGGTGGAATTCTTGAAAAGATTTATGCTTTCCATCGCTCTTGCTGATGGAAAAATCGATGCTTCTGAAATTAAGCAAATTGAAAAGTTATATACCTCGTTAGGCTTAGACAAATCACTCGTTACAAGTGACATTCATGCGTTTGCCTCCAGTAAACAACCTATTTCTGCCATATCTAAAGGCGCTTCAACTGATAAAAGTACCTTTCAGTTGGATGAAGGTATTCTGGCTATGCATGAAAGTGACACCAACGATGCAAAGAGTATGCTGGAGAGTATATTTGCCGTTGATGAAGAAGCTGAACTGGAAGTGACCCCCACAGCTGATGTCAATGAAGAAGGATTAGATAGCCCTTACAAAGAACTTTTTGAAACTTTGATAGCTAAAGAGTCGTGGCCACGTAAAGAAGTTCATGAACTGTGCAGCAAACTAAACATAATGGTTGATGGCGCATTAGAAACTATTAATGACTGGGCTTATGACAAAGTCGATGCGCCAGTTCTAGATGACGATGGTGATATCTATGTCGATCTAGAAATCGTAGAAGAATTGAAGGGATAAACAATGGTTGCAAAAAGAATACGAGCTAAAGAAAGAGATGCAATTATCCAATCTCTGAAGTCAGGTGTGACTCCTAAGATTGGAATCCAGCATATCCAAGTTGGTCGAGTAAATGAATTAAAAGCGCTGATCCAAGACATTGATCGGATCTCAGATGGAGGTTCAGCTTTCAGGCTCATTATCGGCGATTACGGTTCTGGTAAAACATTCTTTTTAAGTGTTGTACGTGCTATTGCTCTAGAGAATAAGCTTGTAACCGTCAATGCAGACTTATCTCCTGATAGACGTATTCATGCATCGGCTGGTCAAGCTAGAAACCTTTACTCTGAGTTAATGCGTAACATGGCTACTCGCAACAAACCTGATGGTAATGCTTTAACCAGTGTAGTTGAAAAGTTCATCACAGAAGCGATGAAAGAAGCTGATACTTCAGGAAAAAGTATAAATTCAATTATCCATGAAAAATTAGCATCACTTTCTGAACTCGTTGGCGGTTATGATTTTGCTAAAGTTATTGAGGCTTATTGGATAGGCCATGAGAAAGATGATGAGATATTAAAAGCTAATGCCATAAAATGGTTACGAGCAGAGTATTCAACTAAAACCGATGCCCGAAATGACCTAGGAGTTCGAACAATTATTTCGGATACATCTTTTTATGACGCGCTGAAATTAATGAGTTTATTTGTCAGACAAGCTGGCTACCAAGGGCTTCTAGTTAACTTAGACGAGATGGTAAATCTATATAAGTTGAACAACACCACAGCGAGAACTTCTAACTATGAACAAATACTCCGAATTCTAAACGATTGCTTGCAAGGAAGCGCTGAGCATTTGGGATTCCTTCTCGGCGGAACCCCTGAGTTTTTGCTAGATCCACGTAAAGGCTTGTATAGCTATGAAGCACTACAATCTAGATTGGCAGATAACAGCTTCGCTAAACAAGCGGGTGTGATTGATTATTCGTCACCAGCGCTACACCTCGCTAGCTTAACGCCTGAAGAACTTTATATTTTGCTTAAAAACTTGCGTCATGTTTACGCTGAAGGTGACGAAGCGAAGTACTTGGTTCCAGACGAATCCCTCAAAGCGTTCTTACAGCATTGCAGCCAAACTATAGGGGATGCGTATTTTAGAACGCCACGTAACACCATTAAAGCATTTTTAGACATGCTCGCGGTAATCGACCAAAACCCGCAAATTGCATGGCATAGTCTAATCTCATCAGTAGCAATTAATGAAGATAAGCCTTCCGATGTTGAACTCGAAACAGAGGACAATGAAGATGGATTTGCTGACTTCAAACTATGATTGATGAACATGAAAAATTAGACCATCGGATTCAGCGCTGGATATTCAAACAAGGCTGGACTGGCTTACGAGAAATACAATGTCTTGCTATTGAACCTATATTGTCTGAAAAGACAGATGTGCTGATCAGCGCTTCAACCGCAGCAGGAAAGACAGAGGCATTTTTCTTGCCTGCGCTCAGCGCTATAGCATCTCAAGAAACGGGTGTAGGGATCCTTTACGTTAGCCCTCTAAAAGCCCTTATAAATGACCAAGATAGGCGCTTAGAAAGTCTGTCTGATCTGTTAGAAATACCGGTTACTCCCTGGCATGGTGATAGCTCACAGGGCCGAAAGAAGAAATTAAAAGCATCACCATCTGGTGTCGTGTTAATAACACCTGAGTCGTTGGAGTCATTACTCATCAGAGACTCTGGCTGGATCAAAGCTGCATTTTCTAATTTGAAATATATCGTTATTGATGAGTTTCATGCCTTTATTGGCTCTGAGCGCGGCCATCACTTACTCTCTTTACTTCATAGACTTGAACACCTTCTCGGAAGACTAGAAACACCAATCCCGAGAGTCGCTCTGAGTGCTACGCTTGGTGAGTTAGAGAAAGTTCCTCTATCACTTCGCCCTAATCGCTCTTTACCTTGCAAGATCATCAAAGATACACATTCGACTTCCACCCTGAAGGTTCAGGTAAAGGGGTATGTCAACCCTGCTAACTTAGAAGCTGAGTCTTCCAATGATGCTGAATATACGATCTGCCAAGATTTATTTAAATTTTGTCGAGGCGGAAATCACCTTGTGTTTGCAAATAGTAGAAGCCGTACAGAAAGCATTGCGGCTACATTATCTGACTTCTGTGAAGAAAAAATTGTACCGAATGAGTTTTTTCCTCACCACGGTTCGCTATCTAAAGATCTTCGAGAAAGCTTAGAAAAGCGATTGCAGCAGGAGCATTATCCTACTACAGCGATTTGCACAATGACTCTTGAACTAGGCATTGATATTGGCAAGGTAAACTCAGTAATTCAAGTAACAGCCCCCCACTCTATTTCAAGTTTACGTCAAAGAATGGGGCGCTCAGGAAGGCGAGGTGGGGCCTCAATATTGAGAATGCTCATCGCTGAAGCTGAATTGACAAAAGACTCTAGCGTTATCGACAAGCTGAGGCTAGAGCTTATTCAGTCTCTGGCCATGATCAGACTTCTTATCGGCAGTAAATGGTACGAGCCAGCTGATACATCACTTTACCACTTCTCAACACTCCTTCATCAAATACTTGCGGTTACTGCACAATGGGGAGGGATTAGAGCAGAGCAATTATTTAGTTTGCTCTGTAAAGATGGTCCTTTTCAAAACGTTAATGTTGAAAACTTCAAAGCATTACTTATCCACATGGGCAAAACAGAACTCATAACTCAGTTAGGAAGTGGTGAATTGGTGCTTGGCCTTTTGGGAGAAAAGCTGACAAGCCATTACTCGTTCTATGCTGTTTTTAAAACGCCTGAAGAGTTTCGGATTGTTTGTGGAACCAAAACACTCGGAACACTACCTGTAGATTCATTAGTATTAGAAGGGCAGCATATTGTTTTCGGTGGAAAACGTTGGAAAGTAAACGACATAGATAGCGAAAAGAAAGTTATTTATGTAGAGCATGCTAAAGGTGGCAAGCCGCCTAAATTTGGTGGTGCTGGCTTGAATATACATGATGTTGTTCGGCAAGAGATGTTCCAAATATTAAAAGACGGCGACTACAGAATTTCTGTGGGGGATCAGAAAGTCGACTTCGCTGATTCATCTGCACGGGAACTATTTGGAGAGAGCGTACGATATTTCGAAGATGCAAAGCTCTCTAGAGAACCATTGCTCCAGGCTGGCAATACTACTTATGTATTCCCATGGCTTGGCGACAAAGTCGTAAATACAATTGTCGCCTTGCTAATCCAACATGGTTTTGAAGCTGGCGCATATGCAGGAGTCATAGAAGTAGAAAAAGCGTCATTAGAAAGTGTTCACGCGATATTGCTCAAACTTGCTTCAACGGGACTCCCAACAGAAACTGAACTAGCACAACAAGTATTGGAAAAACGTATCGAGAAATTTGATGAATTTTTGCCAGATAACATTCTATCCGTAGGGTATGGAGCAAAAGCTTTTGATATCCAAAGTACGGAAAACTATTTATTAAAAATGAAGTTATCAACCGAGTATAATTCAATAACCCAAGATAAAGATTTATTAAAGCGTTAATGTAAATAAGTTGAGTATGTTAGGAATTGACGGTTTAAGGCATGGAACAAAAGGATTTTATTTTAGACGGTATGAATTGGTGTTATTACAACACTGATCAAAATCGTGACATCTTGTTGGCTAAGTATAAGAAAGGTCAGTCTGTAAGAGTGAAAGCTCGAAAAAGCCAACCAACCGAGGCTAATGTTTACGCTGATGGTAATGCGTTGATTGGTTTTCTTGGTGAGTATGCTTTTAAGTGGGTTTTAGACCAACGAGAACAGGGTCATAAGGTTTTTGGGCAAATCCATAAAGTAGAACATATAAATTTTTTCCCTGAGCACCAAGTAATCATCAGATTGCAAACTAGCCCTTTTAAGAAAGCTCAGCCCAGAAGTTCAGTAAAGCCTGTAGTGTCAATAGAAAGACCAGTTTCTATAAGTAAGCCAAGAAAACCAGGCATAAAACACCCAATAACAAACAAGACATTTCGGGCTCAAAAGGACCTTGCAAGTGTTTGCCGAAATTTAGCTGGTCGAACAGGTGTGTATTGTATTTATTCTAAGTCGTTTGCTACCTATATTGGTCAATCAAAAGATATTGGTAAGCGATTAAGGCAGCACATTTCTGATTTAAAAGCGGGCCGTCACCATAACGCACTGTTGCAGGCAGATTGGAATGACAACGGGCCTACTTACTTTGCTTTTCATCAAATAGAGACTTGTAAAGAGGAGCTACTTGATGAGCGTGAGCATTTCTATATATGCGCATATAAAACCTATGAGTATGGTTACAATGCAACCTTTGATGGTAAGCCACCAGCATTCGAGAAGCAGCAACTTCAGAATGAAGAAACCTTAAATATTGATTTATACGAAGAGGAAATATTTCCATCCGTTGGGATTAAAGCAACGGAAGACAAACAAATTGCTACAGCAGAAAAGGATAATAAGTCAGAAACTAATGACGCTGCAAACCATCACGGCTCAGTAAATTCAATTGTCGAAACTTTGAAAAAAGAGTCAGAAATACAAGCTGCGACCATTCATAAACCCTTACCACAAAAATCTCTTACTCCAGCTACGAGACCTGCATATCAACCCTGCCCTTTTGAAAGTCGTAAACCTTCTAAAACATTTATTCATGATAATGATGAACTGAGTGGTATTACGCTTTTTCCAAAGAGAAATACTAGCCAATCTCACAATACCAAAACTAAACGTTATGAGTTAAGACCTGAGCTATTTAAAGAGCTAGAGGCAGAGATCAAAGCGCTTCGAATAGAGTCGAGAAAACTTAAATTTAACTTCTCAACCTGGACTGAAAAACTGCTGGGTAGGCCTAGTAACTCAAAAAGAGCTTTCCAGACTAAGCTTGAGAAGCTCAGAAAACGAGTTGAACTAAATAAACCGCATATTACTGGAGAGCAGAATGAAACTCTCTATAAGTTGCTTGCTGAAGTGAATAACTAGCTGGCTAATTTATTTTTTTCGTTACATAGTTATTATTTAAATAAGTTTTCTAAACTAACCAAAGTATGGTTTCAATGTTTGGCTTAAGCTTGTAATGTATATAAAAGATACTATTAAGATTGCTTCGCACATGCTGAAGAATAGTCAATCTTGAATTAATTTATATACCAAAATTAAAGTTAATATAAAGTTAATGGGTTTGTGCCAAAAGGAGCTTGTTAAAGTAATGAGATATATAACGATATTTTCTTTAAGTTTATTCATTCTAGGATGTGGTGGCAGTGATCATGATGAAGTTCAACCGTCTGCTCAGCCAACCCAGCCAACCCAGCCAACTCAATCTGAGAAAGTTGATTCAGTACATAGCGAAGCTGTATTAAATGCATTTGGTGTAGACCTTTATCTTGCTGATACAGATGGCGATGGTCTTTCAGATGATTATGAAATATCAAATGATGCGCGTTACCTTGATCCATTAAAAAAAGATACAAATGGAGATGGAAAAAATGACGGTGATGAAGACTTTGATAAAGATGGCTTAACCACAAAAGAAGAATCCGAACAAAATACTTCACCATATTTTTTTGATAGTGATGGTGATGGTTTAAGCGATAAACAAGAGGTGGACTTACAGTTCAACCCACTGTTAGTGGATACTGATGATGACGGCTTAAGCGATTTTGAAGAATTTACAAATGGTTTAAATCCTCTGAAAAAAGATTCTGATGGAGATGGTGTACAGGATTTTGATGAAAAAGTTGACTTTGTAGTCAATAGTGATGGTTTAGTTTTAAAGATATCAACGCAAGTTCAAGCTTCACATGATATTAGTTTAGATGTTATTGAGAGAACTAATGAAAAGCTTATCGATTTTGAAATACCGAGTAGCTTAACTAATGAAGAGTTCGAATTACAATTAAGTACAGAGAGTACACCCGTTGTATTAATTCAAGATCAGTCAGGTAATTGGTCTATTGCTCCTGAAAGTCTAATTGATCGAAGCAATGGCGTAAGTTTAAAAACAACATATCAAAAGATTGATGAAGAGTTTTCAGTTCAAAGTGTTAGCACTTATGTTAAGGGCCGTTCCAACAGTATTAGTACTATAAATAGTAATGGTTTTGCAAAATTACGTCTGCTTATTTTAGATTTCCAAAAACTAATTGAGCTTCTTAAAGATTCTTTTAGTAACGATATAGTTGATTTGAGCCTTAATTATTCAACTAAAGATGGCGTTATTCCTGACATAGATGGCTTGCTGTTGCCTCCTAGTCCAGCTTTTAATGTATCCAAACTTAATTCTCATTTTAAAACCTTAAAGTTAAATGAATCTCCTATCTACCTAAGTGGGGAATTATTATCTTCAGAAAGTGATTTTACTCTTATCGCTTATTTTGAAAGTATCAGAAATCCGGGGTTAATCTTTCATGGTGTAACCCAGACTTCACCCTCAAAGTATTTATATGGTGCATTAGAGTCAATCATAGAGGGTCAGCCAGCAGCTGTTGCAATTGTTAAACAAGAAAGTACTTTAAAGGTCTTTTTAAATGGTAGCCTGGTCAGTGAAAAACCAGTTCCACCGGATCTAATAGAAAGTAATTTAACTCAAATACAACTGGGGGGTCTTTTAACAGGCTGTGATGCAGAGTTAGACGAATATGCTTGTGATCTGGGAGCGGTTGATGGTGATTTATTTCATTTGCAATATGCAAATAAAGCCTTGAGTTTAGGTGAAATACGCAATCATAACCAAGGAGTTTATAAGTTTCTATTAGGTGATCATGACTCTGATAATGATGGGTTAATTGATGTTGAGGAGTTATTGGGTTTTATTACTTTTGATGGAACTATAATTAAAACAGATTGGCTAAGTACAGATACAGATGGCGATGGCGCAACAGATTTTGAGGAATTAGCCGATTTTTGGAGTTTAGCTAATGAATATATCGATTCTGAATCAACCAGACTAAAAAGCCATAAATTTGCTAGCACACTTACTTCCGTTTCAGGCTTTAATCTTTTACCAAAGATGAATCAATGCTATCAGAAGGAATCATACTACTATCCGAATATAGAAGTATGCACTTTTAAAGCATATAAAACTTCTTCAGATCCACTTCTTACAGATTCTGATGGAGATGGATTAAGCGATAGTCACGAGTTTTCGGCTTATACAGACCCTTATTTGAAAGACACTGATAAAGATGGATTAAGTGATTATCAGGAGATGATGATATCGACAGATCCGCTTGATAAAGATAGCGATGGAGATGGTTACTTTGATGGTATTGAGTTTTATTTATCGGGCTTAGACTTAAAAGAAGAACAAATCGGTAACAGAGAGATACTTACTAAAATGAGTGAGGCTTCTCAAAAGTATAAGGATGACAATAGGTTTATATTTTTAAAACGGTTTTTTGATGATAAAGATTATGGCCCTAAAATTCAGCGACTGAAAGAGAGTGCAAACAAATATTTTGAAAATGCTTTTTTTAATTTAGGCTTTGACCCTTTAGAAGCAAATACATTCATTGACCTTGATGAAGAGGGCACACTCCTAACTGTTGAGCATGTTAGTAATCTATTAGAAGGGGAGAGCAGCTTACTAAAGAAACTTGAGCTAAAAGTTGTATTGGAGGTCTACGAAGCGCTATGGGAAGCAAAACGTGATGCTTTAAAAATCTATCGTCCAAATCATGTAAATAATAAATTCAGTTTTTTTACAGCCATCTATGCTGAAAAAGACTCTTATAAAGATGAGATCTTGTCTAAAGAAACTTTAGAATCGATTGAGCACTTTATTTCCACACATAAAGACACATATTCTACCCAGTTTCTTCAAGGTGTCATAAAGCCAGTTGCTGATAATGTTGAGTATGAAAATGATATTGAGGCCATAGGCGGGCTTATGCGTATGTTAGTCTCATTATTCCCAGGTATTGATATTGTCGATGGCTTTACGAATAGTACGGCTAATTTTATGGGTGGCAATAACATGGATGCTGCGACTGATATACTGTTTGCTTTACCTGCACCCACAAAATTAGGCAAAGTTTCAAAGCTCCAAAAATTTCTTAAATCAAATCGACACCTTTTAAAATCAAAAGTTGCTGCTAAATTTATCAGCTCGCTGATTGTAAAGCATGCAGACAAAATAGGCTTAACTGAAGCACAAACATTAGGCTTAATCTCTTTATTTATTTACGAGACAGTTGAAGGTCTTGAAATTAGCTTGTGCGATATTATCGAAGCTGGTGGCTGTGAAAGTCTTCTTGAAGATGAGGCGTCAATAAATGGCCAAATTAAAAAAGGGAATAACCCGTATTATTCAAGCTCAAAAGTTTCACAAAGCTTTAAACTTACTAAAGAGGAAGTGTTAGATCTTGTAAAAGCGGGAAATACGGAATCAATTAAAGCATTGCTTGTTGCATCCAAATCAGAAAACGTAACATTTAAAAATATTGATCCAAGTATCTCATCGGTAGAAATTAAAGATCTTTTTAAGACTTTAAAGGAAGGTTATAAAAATAAACATTGGTATCAAGGCGAACTATTTATTAATGATTTATGTAAAAAAGGCAAAGGGAAAAATGCTAACTGTTTGACCCAGATTTCTCTAACGCCTGATCAGAAACCAAAACATATTGATGAGGAAGAGACCAGTAAAATAACTAAAAAAAGAAGACCAGATACAGCAGAGTCTTCTATCAAAGATAAAGTGATGTATTTGAACTTACATGAGTCGAAAGTTGGGTATGTGAGTAACTCAGCTGCAATTCGCTCTGAAGTAGCGCATGATTGCGCTTTATTAAAAAAGGACTCAAATCAGAAATATAGCACTAAACACCCTAAAGGCAGCAAGGGAAAGAAATATGATGTTAAAGTGAATAGTATCACATGGCACTTTTTACCAAGTGGGGAAGTTGGTGATAAAAACCCCTCTCTCGGAGTTACAAAGAGCGTACTTGAACTTCTAAAATGCGGTGCTAAGGCTAAGGAAGAAGAGCAAATTAAAGGTGTGATTCATTTTCCTCCCGATGTAGAGATTCAGTATGGAAGTTCACATATTAGAGAGTTGGCTAATATTCCTTTAAAAGCTTACTCAAGCCCTAATTCAGAGGAGCAAGTTTGGTCATTTATTATTAGTTTTGGTGATTACGTTCAGCCAGAAGGGAACTGGGTTCTGGGAGTTGAATTTAAAGATGAAAAATTTGCCGAATGTGTGCAAGAACATGTTGATACCCATGAAGTCTACCGACTTGCCGATTTAACTACCCTGGATTGTCGTCTAAAAGGTATAGCATCTGCAGATGAACTGTCTAATATGACAGGCTTAATCAACCTAAACTTAGCTGGTAATGACCTTACCACTATTAATCTTGACTCTAACCTTGTACTAGACAATGTAGACATAAGGGGTAATCAATTCGATGAGAGCACTTTATCTTATCTAGAGACAATTAATTGGATCTCAGATTTAAAATATAAAGACGATCAAGCGTTGAGCCTGCAGTTAAACAATGAGTTTGAAGTAACATCACAAGGTGCAACTGATATTGCCGAAAATGTATTATCTGAACGAATTTATAATAACTACCTTTATCAAGGTACAAATAATGGAAAGCTCATTGTCAGTAACTATGAGACTCAAAAAACAGAACGTTATTTATTAGAAAATATTGGTTTAGACCGCTTTAACACTCAAGTCGACAATCTTTATAACGATAAAGACCACCTCTATGTTGGCGTTCTTGAAAAAACGACAACTGATGGCTCTGATTTATTTAAACGTTATGTAGTAATCATCGATATTGATGAGAGCGGAAAGCCCCTAAAAATCAGCAATAAAGCATTGATTCAAGAGTCACTTTATAGTGTCGATATCCAAAAAGGCCATGGCGTCATATTTAAAAATGACATTTTAGTTGCTGTTTCTAGTTCAGATATTGTTGTATTAGATTTTAAAAACAATCTGTTTACTGAGCGCCTTCGCAAGTTCTTCTATGGCGGCACCAAAAGTGTTTGTGCTATTGGAGATAGAATCTTTGCACATATACATGGAAAACTGTCAGAAATAGAAATTAAAGAATCTAGTATTGAAGTCATAAACACATCATCAATGATTCAAAACCTTGAATGTATTAATAACTTTATATTCACTGATATTGGAGCTTATAGCCCTGATTTTGAGTTAGAGTATCAATATAAACTAACAAACACTAATGAACTTTTTGATATATCAGATACAGTACAGTTAATTAGTCTTGTTTACCAAGATGGGCGTTGTTATTTGCAAGAAGAGATGATTAATTCCATAACACTTGAAAGTAGTGTAAATCTAATTCCAAGAGAGGAAGCTAATTCGCAGTACAAATGTATGAGAAATAATGGAACTTTCTATAAGTTTGAAGAGTATTATACGAGTCATATGAATCGTAATGTCGTGTTAGATAGTCAATTAGAAAATATTGCGGTAATGGGGGCAAGGGACTGGATAATAAAAGCCGGAAAACTAGATGAAAATAGTATTTATCTGCAGTTTGAGACTATGATTTTAAAGCTAGAAACAACCAATAATGAGATTAGTCAGCTATTCGATCTATCAATGTCCGAAAATAAAATTGCAAGAACTATCGGCTCGGTCGACTCAAATGGCAAGAAACTTATGGTCTTACATTATAACCATGACCATCATTCATCGAGAGAAATAAATGAATATGACTATGATGCGCAAACGACCTCGCTAAGTTTCAGCAATATTGTGCCTAGGAATTTAAGCGGTGCAGATATCAGTTATTGTGGTAAGAATAAACTATTTGATAGAAAGTATTCGTCAGGGTATGCGAACCACCCATACATCATTGTATTAAATGAAGATAATGTAGTGACGTATAGCAATTATAGAAAAGTGTTGATATGTGTCGACGACAATATATTTGGATTTGATTCAAGAGGTACTAGATTTGATATGTATAGGTTCCTAACTGCTGAAAATGGCATGTTGGAACTTGAATTGATAAATGAAGATACAGAGCTCAATAACTATACGCCAATGCTTTATGAAAATAAGATTTTGTTAAATCACACAGCTGGACGAGTGGATTATCTGTTAGGTCTTGATGGCAGTCTTAAAGAAGTGACTATGGGAGTAGACTTTCCATTAGAAATTAAGTCTGACTTTATCAGATTATACAATCAGGATGGGGAGGAGGTAGTCGAATACCCTAACCCTATAAGGTATGGCAATAACCCAGGCCCTTACCCTGTAAAACCGTTAGTAAGTAACGGTAAGTTATGGCTAAATGGCTACAATGAAGGTATTCATATGCTTGAGTTAAGGTAGCTATATCTACACTTGTTTATAGTAACTCAAGAAAGTTAAATTTTCTTGAGTTACTATAAGACTTTATAGCAGTGCCTGTTTTGTTATTGGATTTTCTAGTTTATTCGATATCGAGTATTTTTGAGCTTTTCTAGTAGGCAACCCCGTAGATCATGCAATACCTTAATTCTATCAACCTGATGTATGGTTTTTAGATAAAGCCTCTTGAAGAGCCCTTTCTAAAAAAGTATTTTCTAATTCTTGTATTGAACTGACATTGTATTTGCGGAACATGATATCGGTAGCCCTCACCCCAACCCAAAAAGTTTCATTTAAATTAAACATTTTCAGGGTAGCTGAACCATGAGGGGATGAATCGACGACACAAATATTACCACCATCATCAACTTTTAGATGCTTACTTCGGTCGTCTAAATAAGGATGGACAATAATAAATGCGCAGTCTTCATAAACAGGTGCTAATTCGGCTATAGTATCTGTCGTGCCTTTGTAATTAGAGCTATTGCAAATTGAGCAAGCTAAAACTAAATTTTCTGGTTGGAAAGTAAACTGCTTGTATTCACTCTTGGGAGCTATATGTTCTCTTTCAATTTTATTTTTTCCCAGTTCTCCGACTCTGGCATCAAACTTAAAACCACAATAGTAACAATACCCCTCCTGAATATTAGTCAGTTCATCCTTTATCTTTTTAATGAGCTGGTTTCTGTCTGTACGCCTAACTCCAATTGAATTTACTGCTCCAGACCAAATTTGGTCATGTGATAAGTCTGAGCTGATAAGTGTTTCAATCCATTCCTTTTCTTCATCAGTGAAAACTATTTTTTTTGGCATTTTATCAATAAAGTTGAATACATCGCTCATACTAATCCCCTAGCTCTTTGCTTAGCTTTTTGGCTTTCGTAATTATGACACTGAGTGGGTCAGTGCTCTCAAAGTTGAATTTTTCAACTCTTGAAATAGCTTCCTTAAATTCTTGGGGGTCTTTACTTGGTTCGGATAGAAAGTCGATAATAATTCTTAAATCAAGTTCCAAATATTTATTTCTGTATCCTGTGGTACCAAAAACTCGATATAAGGTTTGTTCTGGAGACCAACCATATGAGTCTAGATCTAGTCGGGTTACTTCGACTTGTCTTGAATCCACACAGGGGTTTAGCTTTAGAATGAGGGAGTTCTCACTACTGACATTTGATAAAATAAAGTGAGAGTGAGTCGCAATGATAGAATGACAGCCTTTGTAAGCAGACAGAGCAATGTCTAATAAATTCGAAAACTCTATTTGCCAATTAGGGTGCAGACTAATTTCTGGTTCATCAATTAATACAACGGAATTATCTTCCACATTGGCAATAATAGATAAGAAAATCTTGAGTATGTTAAATTCTCCAGAGCTTGCTTGATTCATATCGTAGCCACTTGAAGAGAATAATGAGAGCGTATCAATGGAAAGAACGTTGTTTTTTAATAGTTCAGTTATAAACTCTAAATACTTGACTTTATTATCGTGATTGCTCTTGTCTTTCAGTTTAACTTGTATTTTCCACTGACCACTATTTATTTTGTTTACAGCATCTCTGGCCCAAGCTCTATGTGTTTTACTAAATTCAGTATTGATATATTTATTAAAAGACTTAGAGTCCAGTCGTTCTTTACTAGATACTTCTTCCTTACCTTCTACAAATCTATCGTTAAATAGCTTAAAGTTTCTTCCTTTTTTTAAACTAACATCGAAATCTTCAGAAAACCCTAGTTCCTCCAGAACATTAACGGAAGAATCTATTTTTTTAGGATCTCCATAAATTTTAACCAGAGATAATAAAATACTTTCTTTTAGCGTTGAAAAGAAAATGTTATTGGTTGTTGTTTTCATTCCTAGATAGATATATTGAGATGAATATCTGATACTATTTTTATTAATGAATGGAAAGCGATCCTGACTTGTTGATGTAATAGCTAAGAGCTTATTTATTTGTATTGATTGCTTTTTTGATTGTCGGGATATTTTTTTGTTATTTATATTATCATCTATAAGTAAGTCGTAGTCATATTGAAGGTCTTTGGCTGCTTTATCTTTGTCTTCTGAAAACTCAATCGTTAACGCATCAGCTATACACTCAAGTAAATTGCTCTTTCCGCAACCGTTTTGACCAATAAGAATGGTTTTGCGGTTCTTTATATTCTCTCCATTAAACCCTAAAGGGATACTTGTAGACCCAAATATGTTGTGATTCTCTAAATTAAGATCAGTTAAATACATTCTATTTCCTTAGATTTAAACTATAAGTCCAATATTTACAGTTACTTAATCTTTAATCAATTGTTTTTAGGATTTGACCAAAGCTTATAAAAGAATCCTTCTTTTGAGTTTTAATCATTAAAGAAGTTGTTGCGGGGTAGTACTTTTTACCGGATAGGCCTTTGAGCTTTATAAAAGCACTTAATTGTGTAGTAGAATAGCAGAAGTTTGTTGAGGTACTGCTGCTGTATAGAAAGCTTTTAGTACCCCATGTTTTACCCCAAAAGACATGAGTTATTTTTAAAGTTATTTAAATACAGGTGGTTATAATGGCAATACAGTGGTTTCCTGGGCATATGAACAAGGCTCGCAATGAGATTAAAGAGATCATGCCGCAGATGGATGTGATCATCGAAGTTTTAGATGCGAGGATCCCGTATAGCAGTGAAAACCCAATGGTGTCTGCGCTTCGCGGTGATAAGCCGGTCATCAAAATTATGAACAAAGCCGACTTGGCTGACCCTGAGCTTACCAAGCAGTGGATGGACTATTTTGAACAAGAAAGTGGTGTAAAAGCCATTGCGTTTGGTCATGATAAAGGTGCTGAAGTTGCTAAGGTAAACGAACTTTGTAAAAAGCTCGCCCCACATAAAGTGGGTGCAGATAAGCAGCTAAAAGCTATGATCATGGGTATCCCGAATGTAGGCAAGTCAACTTTAATTAACCACCTTGCTGGCCGTATTGTGGCGAAAACCGGTAATGAACCTGCGGTGACTAAATCTCAACAGCGTATTCGTCTAGAAGATGGCATCATGCTGTATGACACACCAGGTATGCTTTGGCCAAAAGTTGAAAATGAAAACTCGGGTTATCGTCTAGCGGCGACTGGTGCTGTAAAAGACACGGCGATGAACTATGAAGAAGTCGCCAGCTTTACTGCTGAGTACCTGCTGACAGCCTACCCTGAGTTATTAAAGTCACGTTATAAAATTGATGAATTACCGGAGCAAGATTGGGAGTTCGTCGAAATGGCGGGCCGTAAACGTGGTTGTATTCGCGGTGGTAACCAAGTTGATACCCATAAGATGTCTGAAATCTTAATCAATGAGTTACGAGATGCCATTATTGGTCGCATCACTATGGAAACACCCGCGATGCGTGATGAAGAAGAAATTATGGTTGCTGAGCTGCGCGCTGCGGCTGAAGCGAAAAAAGCCGCAAAAGAAGAAGAGAAAAAACTACGCCGAGCGCGCGCGCGAAAGAACCGCCGCTAAATATTCTCGTATATTGCAGACATAAAAAAAGCCCGTTTAGGGCTTTTTGTGTTTCATATCTACCGTCACCGATATGAGCAATGTAGCAAGTAAAATGTGTTTGGAAAAAAGTGAAGATATCGCGAGGGGCGTTGCGATATCTCACTCCCTACCATGGCTTTAACGTGGCAACACGTGTTTCAGGGTCGAGAAACAAATTAGAGTAAAGTAACAAAGTAAGCCGTCAATCTCGCTTTGTTGAGATTGATTATCAATTAGATTATCAAATGTGTCAACAGTCTTTTTGAAAATAATTCTCATTTATTTTTAAGTGGCTAAGTTCGGGAATTTCAGGCATAAAAAAAGCCCAATTAAGGGCTTTTTGACTTTTCATATCTACCGTCACCGATATGAGCAATGTAGCAAGTAAAATGGGTTTGGCCGCCAACACTGGATAACAAGGGGCGCGTTAAAAAGTGTTATTGGCCAATGCTGTTAACGTGTGTGCATCACGAATTCTGGGTCGAGAAACAAGATTCAGTAGCGTGCCTTGTCTTGTTGAGATTGATTATCAATTAGATTTATGCATGTGTCAATAATTATTTGAAAATAATTATCATTTAGATCTACTCTAAAGAAAACATAAAATTTAGACATAAAAAAAGCCCTGTTAAGGGCTTTTTGACTTTTCATATCTACCGTCACCGATATGAGCAATGTAGCAAGTAAAATAAGTTTGGCCGCCAACTCAGCAAAAAACAGGGGCGTGTTAATTTGAGTTCTTGGCCTGCAATGTTAGCGTGTATGCATCACGTATTCTGGGTCGAGAAACAAGATTGTGTATCGTGCTGTTGCCTTGTTGAGATTGATTATCAGTTAGATCTTAAAAAGAGTCAATATTTATTTAAAAATAATTCTCATTTAGCTTTGTGCGAAATTGAGAGTACGCTTCACTTACTGTGTTGTGTACTTTTTCGGCTAAATCTCCTAACTTGTAGTTATCTGTAAAACAAAAATAAAAATGAACAGGTGACACTATGTTGAGTTCAATGGGGCTAGCACTTGCGCTGATCGCATTAATCGTACTGACACTGAGAGGTGTTAATTTATTTATTTCTGCCCCTTTGTGCGCTGTGGTTGTCGCGTTATCGAGTGACATACCTTTATTCCAAATAAGTGATCAGGCAAGCTTTGTAACTGGCTATATGAGTGGCTTTGCGAGCTTTGTGCAAGCTTGGTTTTTAATGTTCTTGCTGGGCTCTTTGTTTGGCAAATTGATGGAAGATAGTGGTGCGGCAGACGCGGTTGCGCGTTATATCGTGAATAAACTCGGTATGAAGTATGCGGTGCTGGCTGTTGTACTTGCATGTGCTTTGCTCACTTATGGTGGTGTGAGCGTCTTTATTGTGGCGTTCTCGGTTTATCCTATGGCATTGAGTTTGTTTAAAGATGCGAACTTGCCGCGTCGATTTATCCCTGCGGCATTGGCGTTTGGCTCTGTGACTTTCACCATGACATCGGCAGGCTCCCCCGAAATTCAAAACTGGATCCCGATTAAATACCTCGGTACATCACCTTATGCCGCATGGCAAGAGAGTTTGGTTATTGCCATATTTATGGCGGGGCTCGGGTATGTATTACTGCAATATATGATTAAACGTGCCATAGCAAACGGAGAGCAATTTGAGGTGCGAGATAATGACCCCGAAGCAACACGCAATAAGTTGCCAAGCCCAATCACAGGCGTTATCCCTCTTTTAGTCGTGCTGGCGCTATCTTTTACCTTACATGAAACACTGCAGCAAAATGCTTTAATTGTGGCTTTACTCGGTGGGGTGATCAGTTTGTTCATTATCAACTTGAAATACTTTATTAATATTGAAGTTGCGGTGAATCAAGCAACAACGGGTGCTTTAGTTGCAATTGGCAATACTGCAGCTGTTGTTGGCTTTGGCGCAGTGGCTAAGCTAACCCCTGCATTTCAAGATGCTGTCGTTATGATGACGCAGATCCCCGGGCACGAATTAATAGGTGCCGCGATAGCGGTGAGTGTGATTGCCGGCTTAACAGGCTCAGCATCTGGTGGCCAAGCCATCGCTTTACCTTTGGTGGCGCCACATTATATAGAGTTAGGTGTTGAAGCTGATGAATTGCACCGCGTAGTGGCAATAAGTTCAGGTGCCATAGATACCTTGCCACACAATGGTTATGTGGTGACAACCATACGTGCGATTTGTGGAGAAAAACACCAAGACGCTTATTGGCCTTTAGCTATGCTCACTGTGGTTGTGCCGTTAATTGGCTTAGCGTTGATCTTAGGGTTATTTATTGTTTTTTAACTTTGCTTACAATTTAAGGCTGTTAAAAATGGTGTTTTTAAGCGCAAGATAACAGCCACAATCATGTTCAATCTAGAAGGATTACACAATGCGATGTCATGAAATAGATTATGAAATAATCGGCGAGTCAATGCAGATGGTCGAAGTCGAACTAGACCCGCGAGAAACCGTTATCGCGGAAGCTGGGGCAATGAATTATATGGAAAGCGGCATTGAGTTTGAAGCCAAAATGGGTGACGGCTCAGAACCTGAACAGGGTTTTATGAGTAAGCTATTCAGTGCAGGTAAGCGGATGATCAGTGGTGAGTCGCTATTTATGACGCATTTTACAAACAATGGACATGGCAAAAAGCGTGTCGCATTTGCCGCGCCTTTCCCAGGTTCCATCATACCTTTAGATATGGCTGAGCTTGGCGGTTCTGTTTATCTTCAAAAAGACTCTTTTCTGTGTGCGGCTTTAGGCACCAAAGTCGACATCGCATTTCAGCGCAAACTTGGCGCGGGCTTTTTTGGTGGCGAAGGCTTTATTCTTGAGCACTTGCAAGGTGATGGTATGGCCTTTGCCCATGCAGGCGGTACGGTCATCAAAAAGCAGCTTAATAATGATACATTGAAATTAGATACAGGCTGTGTAGTCGGTTTCAGTGAAGGCATTGAGTTTGATATTGAGCGTGTGAGTGGTCTAAAAAGTATGTTCTTTGGCGGTGAAGGGCTATTTCTAGCAACTTTATCTGGCACTGGTACCGTGTGGATCCAGAGTTTACCTTTCTCAAGGTTGGCCGACAGAGTGATCCAGCATGCGCCAAGTCAAGGAGGTAGCCGCCAAGGTGAGGGCTCAGTACTTGGTTCAATTGGCGATATAATCGATGGCGATTAACCCTAGAAACCCTTTTATTTAAGCGCTTTTCAGTCTCATTCGATTTAAATGCATCGAGTGAGGCTTAATTCTTTTCAAGAAAAATCACTTTTTAGCAAATTGTCTGCATTTTAGACGATATCTAGGATGATGTTCACCGAAAGAGGTGATATACTCCCGCCGAATAATTTTCTACTTTAAATAGAGTAAAACAATGGCAGATTTATCGAAATACAGAAACATTGGTATTTTCGCGCACGTTGATGCGGGTAAAACTACCACCACTGAGCGTATCCTAAAGCTTACTGGTAAAATTCACAAAACTGGTGAGGTTCACGACGGTGAGTCAACTACTGACTTCATGGAGCAGGAAGCTGAGCGTGGTATTACAATCCAGTCAGCAGCTGTAACTTGTGAGTGGAAAGGCCACCGTTTAAACGTTATCGATACTCCTGGACACGTTGACTTCACAGTTGAAGTATACCGTTCACTTAAAGTACTTGATGGCGGTATCGGTGTATTCTGTGGTTCTGGTGGTGTTGAGCCACAGTCAGAAACTAACTGGCGTTATGCGAACGAATCAGAAGTAGCACGTGTTATCTTCGTAAACAAACTAGACCGTATGGGTGCAGACTTCTACCGCGTAGTTGGTCAGGTTGAGAAAGTACTTGGTGCTAACCCACTAGTTATGACTCTTCCAATCGGTATCGAAGACCAGTTCACTGGTGTTGTAGACGTACTAGAGAAAAAAGCATACGTTTGGGATGAGACAGGTCTTCCTGAAAACTATGAAGTAACTGACGTTCCAGCTGACATGGTAGACAAAGTTGAAGAATACCATGAGATGCTAATTGAGTCTGCTGTTGAGCAAGACGACGATCTAATGGAAGCGTACATGGAAGGTGAAGTACCTTCACTAGAGCAAATCAAAGCTTGTATCCGTAAAGGTACACGTGACCTTGCTTTCTTCCCTACATACTGTGGTTCTGCATTCAAGAACAAAGGTATGCAGCTAGTACTAGACGCAGTTGTTGACTACCTACCGTCTCCAACTGAAGTTGATCCACAGCCTCTAACTGATCCTGAAACTGGTGAGCCTACTGGTGAAGTAGCAACTGTTTCTGCAGATGAGCCACTTAAAGCGCTTGCGTTCAAGATCATGGACGACCGTTTCGGTGCACTTACGTTCATCCGTATCTACGCTGGTCGTATGAAGAAAGGTGACACTATCCTTAACTCAGCAACTGGTAAAACAGAGCGTATCGGCCGTATGGTTGAGATGCAAGCTGACGAGCGTAACGAACTTACTGAAGCACAAGCGGGTGACATCATCGCTGTTGTTGGTATGAAGAACGTTCAAACAGGTCACACGCTATGTGATCCTAAGCACGAGTGTACACTTGAAGCGATGATCTTTCCTGATCCAGTAATCTCAATCGCTGTTGCACCTAAAGATAAAGGTGGTAACGAGAAGATGGGTATCGCTATCGGTAAGATGGTTGCAGAAGATCCGTCATTCCAGGTTGAGACTGACGAAGATTCAGGCGAAACTATCCTTAAAGGTATGGGTGAATTACACCTAGACATCAAGGTAGACATCCTTAAGCGTACTTACGGCGTTGAGCTAGTTGTTGGTCAGCCTCAGGTTGCTTACCGTGAAACTATCACTCAAGAAATTGAAGATAGCTACACGCACAAGAAGCAATCAGGTGGTTCTGGTCAGTTCGGTAAGATCGATTACCGCATCAAGCCAGGCGAAGTTGGTTCAGGCTTCAAGTTCTCTTCTTCAGTTGTTGGTGGTAACGTTCCTAAGGAATTCTGGCCTGCAGTTGAGAAAGGCTTCGCATCAATGATGCAAGAAGGTGTTCTAGCTGGCTTCCCAGTACTAGACGTTGAAGTTGAACTATTCGACGGTGGTTTCCACGCAGTTGACTCATCAGCAATCGCGTTCGAAATCGCAGCTAAAGGCGCTTTCCGTCAGTCTATCCCTAAAGCGGGTGCACAACTTCTTGAACCAATCATGAAAGTTGACGTATTCACGCCAGATGACAACGTAGGTGACGTAATCGGTGACCTTAACCGTCGTCGTGGTATGATCAAAGACCAAGAAGCTGGCGCAATGGGCGTTCGTATCAAGGGTGAAGTACCTCTATCTGAAATGTTCGGATACATTGGTCACCTACGTACTATCACGTCTGGTCGTGGTCAGTTCTCAATGGAATTCTCTCATTATGCACCATGTCCGCAAAACGTTGCTGACACTGTAATCGCAGCTGAGAAAGAGAAAAAAGCAGCTAAGTAATTAGTCTTTTTTATCTGATTTTAAAAACCGCTTGTTTTACAAGCGGTTTTTTTATGTCCGAAATATCTCATTCTATTTTCGTATAAAACATAGTTGAAAAAGGGACATCGGCTAAGTATTATGCCGATTCTTAAAATAGTGTAACTATTTTAGTACCAGCTTTGTGATACGTATAATGGAGTCGTGTTGTGCACACTGTGGATTTAAATTCGAATAAAATATTGCTTCTAATTAGCTTCTCATTAGGTTTGTTCTGCTTAGTACTCGTCAATTTTGAGCTAGTGACATTTCAACTACTCAAATGGTTGGGTTTAGCTTTGGTGTCATCTAGTGTCATCGTGGCAACGCTTCAGCAAAAAAATAAGCTGTTTGTGCACATTGATAAAGCCGGTATCAGTTATGGTATTGGTTTTACAGTGAGATATATTCATCAAGAGTCAATTGAGTCAATTTCATCTCACACAAGCTTACTTGGAGATGTACTGACTGTAAGAACTCGAGATAATCGTGTTGTCCGCTTTTATGCTTGGCAGGTCAGTGAGACTGATTTATCTAAAGCAGAGCGTTTACTGGCTTTATAGTTTTCATAAAAAATGCGCCCTAAGGCGCATTTTTTATTGTTGTAAATACAGACTATTTACGGCGACGACGCAAGAAAGCGAACGGTGTCGCAAGTAGGCTTAACCAAGCTAAGTTACCGCTGTCGTCTTCATCAATATCAAGGACGTTAACCGTCACTTCAACTGCTTCTGATAAGTTACCAGCAGCATCTTCAGCTTGTACTGTGAATGTGATTGCACTATTCGTTTCAAAATCAAGCTCACCCGCGACCATTAATTTACCTTGTTCGTCGATCTTCACAAGCTCAGTGCCTTCAATAATCAGTTTAGTTACCGCAGTGTTATCACTGAACTCTAACGTGCCAATCTCTGTATCCATCTCTGCGTTTTCTGCGATTTGGAAAGTTTGATTAGCAGCAATGACTGGGCTGGTATCATCAATATCAAGGATATTCAGCGTCACCTCAACCTTGTCAGAAACATTACCCGCAGAGTCTTCAGCTTGTACTGTAAATTTAATTACACTATTCGTCTCGTAATCAAGTTCACCAGCAACCATTAACTTACCTTGCTCGTTGATCTTTACAAGCTCAGTACCTTCAATCATAAACTTAGTAACTGGTGATAGGTCAGCATCGGCATCAGTAAATACTAATGTGCCAATTTCCTTATCCATTTCAGCATTTTCTTCGATTTGGAAAGTTTGACCTGTAGTAATGACAGGTCGAGCATCAACAGTCTTGATTTCGATAACAACCGGGTCGTGATCTGATGAGCGGTATGCATGATCAGCATAGTAATTTGCTAGCTGGGTGTCAGACTTATATTCAGTGCTATAGTCAAATACCGCTGGCTCATCCGCATTAATGTGCCAATCAGTTGCGTCTGTTACTTTCTTCAGAAGGCTAGCAGATGCTACTGCATGGTCTAGGCTACCTAGGCGGCCAGAGAAAGTATAAGAGTATCCGAGGTTATCGCCATCAACGTGGTTCATTACATTTGCAAGACCTTTGTCTGCAAATGCTTTAATTGGATCTTCCATCGCGTACGCATTCATGTCACCAACAAGAATGATATCTGCATCTTCATTGCCTGTTGGATAAGTCATTAGCCAGTCAGCGAACTTATTCGCACCTTCAGTACGGATTGCGTTCCAACAGCCTTGACCATCGCCTAAATCAGCATTATTGCCTTCAGCGCTACGGCAGCCGCCTTTAGATTTTAAGTGTGCTACTGCAACTGTGAACTCTTCATTCGTATCCAGCTTTCTGAAGCTCTGTGCAATTGGTGGGCGGTTGCTATAATCAAATGGTGCTTCAGTCGTAAAGCTTGCCGTACCAGCTTCTTCAACAACGTCTTTACGATAAATGATCGCTGTTGTGATGTCGTCTGTACCAATCTTTTCTGCATTGAAGTTCACGAACGCATAGTCACTGTCTGATTCTGCATTAATTGCTGCGACCAGATCATCAATTGCACTCAGTTCACCAAAACCATCGTTCTCGACTTCCATCAAACCGATAACATCAGCGTTTAATGCTGTGATAGCAGAAACAAGTTTAGCTTGTTGGCGCTGTAATTCTTCTTCGTTATCTGCACCACGAGGGGTAGGGAAGCCAGCGCCTTCACCATCACCATTGAAGTAGTTTAATACGTTGAAGCTGGCAATACGTAGATCACCCTCACCTTTTAACTCAGGTGCTTCAGTACGCTCATTACTGTTTACAAACTCAAGATCAACGGTTGGGTGAATACGATACTTGTTGAAGCTGTAGCCGATAACACCGGTTACGCTATTCACAGTGTCGCCTAAACGTAAGCTGTTGTAAGCACTTAAGCCATTCTGCGGGTATTTAGGGTCAAGATTTTGCTTTGTAGAGCCATCATCTAGAAGGATTTCTTTTAATTTATTTTGTGCTTCTACTGCATTAGCTGCATCACCAGGAAAAGCAACTTGCGTGCCTTGATAAAGACGCTCTGTACCAAGCGCAACTTCACCATAGCGGCCTAAACCGTATGTGTTATTTACGTACAGCTGTTGGTCAATACTAACTAGCATGCCTTCAAAGGCTTCTAAATCATCTAAAGCGGCTACAGGCAGAGTAAGTGCTGCTGCAGAGATATCAGCTGTACCACAGCTTTCTGCACGAGTGACATTGCCAATCTGCGTCGCACTGTAATACTCTTGCACAGTGCCTTCTAAGCGCACAATGTCACCAACTTTTACATCTAATTCCGAGTAGTAAACAAAAATACCTTCAGAGGTCTTCGCATCTTTATCAATATCTTTTTCTAATGATTGAACAAAGAAGCCTTTTAATTGGTCGTCAGTTTGTAGGTCAGCTGTTACGACCGCTTCAATAATAACCACTTGGTCTTTAAGTGGGCTTTCGTCAGTATTGCCTTGGATCGCATTAATCGTAGTGTATGCGTCGTTACATACTAGCGGCTTAATTGGCTCAGGCGTATCACCACCGTCACCACCATTTGTAGCACCATGGGTACCTATACCAGAGAAGTCATTTTGGTCGAATTGCTCCCACTGCTCACTTGGGTTGAAAGCAGACGTCGCATCTGTGCGGCCTGAAGTGATGCTTGCTTTACGGCGCAGAGTTTTGTTGGCTGTGGTTACACCGCCCTCATCCCATGCCGAGCCTGGATCAACACCTAGTTGGCCAAAGCTATCAACAATTGCACCGTCTTTAGTAAGCACTAACGCATCATCGCCATTGAAATACGTAATAGTTGAGTCGATGTTAGCTTTTGCTTTTAATTCATCAACAGAACCGGCATTAACTATGACATAGGTCGCATTTGCAGCAAGTGTACCGGTTAAATCTAGAGTTTTAGTAGGCGCCGATAGGTCACCATTACCATTTGAGTATAGAGAGATAGTGTAACCGTCAAGAGAGAGTTCAGCACCAGAGGTGTTATATAACTCTACTGCTTTGTTGTTTGAGCTACCTTCTACATATTCAGAGATAATAAGATTTGCTTGCGCAGGAGCTGTTGCGGCAGCCACTAATAGAGCAAGGGGTTTTAAGCTTGTTTTAATCATTTTGTTCCCGTGTATATTTTGATTATTAGCTAAATGGGGACATTAGCCTACGCGGAGTATGTTACATAAAAATGACAAAATGTTAATGTTTAAGGTAAATAAAGAGCGAAAACTCTACGTTTACACTCTTTATTATATGTGGTTTTTATTGCTCTTTTAACCAGATGGCTGCTTGCTTAGCAAAGTAAGTCAGAATGCCATCAGCGCCGGCACGCTTAAATGCCAGTAGCGATTCCATGACGCATGGTTTTTCTGCAAGCCAGCCGTTATCAATCGCTGCTTTATGCATGGCGTATTCACCACTTACCTGATAAGCGAAAGTTGGTACACCAAACTCGTCTTTTACGCGACGTACCACATCTAAGTAAGGCATGCCTGGTTTAACCATCACCATATCTGCACCTTCTTGCAGATCTAGTGCAACTTCACGAATGGCTTCGTCTGAGTTAGCAGGGTCCATTTGATAGTTCTTTTTATCAGCGCCTTTTAAGTTACCTGCAGAGCCGACTGCATCACGGAACGGACCATAGTAGCTTGACGCATATTTTGCAGAATACGCCATGATGCGTGTATGAATGTGACCTTCAGCTTCAAGCGCTTCACGAATGGCGCCGATGCGGCCATCCATCATATCCGAAGGCGCTACAACATCAGCTCCGGCTTCTGCATGTGATATTGCTTGTTTGACCAAGATCTCAGTGGTGATGTCGTTCATCACATAGCCCGTTTCATCAATGATGCCGTCTTGACCATGCGTCGTAAATGGGTCAAGTGCGACATCGGTGATCACACCAAGGCTTGGACACTCAGCTTTTAAGGCGCGCACTGTTCGCTGTGCTAATCCTTCAGGGTTGTAGGCTTCTTCCGCATGGAGTGATTTCTTATCAGCAGGTGTTACTGGGAAGATTGCAATTGCAGGTACGCCTAGCTCTACCAACTCTTTTGCTTCTTCTACGAGCAAGTCGATAGATAACCTTTCAATGCCAGGCATAGATTCAATGGCCTCACGGCGGTTTTTCCCTTCAAGTACAAAAACTGGATAAATCAGGTCATTCACGGTTAATTGATTTTCACTCATCAGGCGACGAGAGAAGTCATCACGACGCATGCGACGCATACGAGTATAAGGAAATAAATCTAATCCTGATTGAGCCATTCTATTCTCCTAAGGCTGATAGATTCTAACTTGGTTGCGGCCTTGCTTTTTAGCTTCATAGAGGGCTTTGTCAGCAAAGTCGGTATAAAGATGTGGTGATTTAGGGTCGATAGCAACCGCACTATAAACGCCAGCGCTGAGCGTCAGATTGACGATTGCTTTATCGAGCTTTAATTGGAATTCGTCAACGGTACTGCGGATCTGCTCGGCAATTTGTTGCGCACCTGCAAGCTCGGTGTTCGGTAGTAACATGACAAATTCTTCGCCGCCATAACGAAAGACTTCATCTGAAGGGCGCTGTAAGTGCGATTTGATGATATCTGCAACGGCGCAAATGGCTTTATCGCCACTTAAGTGGCCATAGGTATCGTTAATATTTTTGAAGTGATCTATGTCTAACATCACGACACTTAATGTACTTTGCTCTCGCCTAGAGCGTCTTACTTCCATTTGTAGGCGTTTATCGAAATAGCGACGGTTTTTAATTTTAGTAAGTGGATCTTCGATGTTGATCTGTTCAAGCTCACGGTTTTTATCTTCAAGCTCTCGTAAAGTGACCTGTAATTCGAAGGTGCGTTCATCAACGAGTGCTTCTAAGTCAGCTTGAGTTTGCTCTTGTAGTTTAAGTTTTTCATTAAGCAGAACATCTTGGGCTTGGCTATGGGCCAATTTAGCTTGTTGGGCCTCGACCTCAAGGTCTCGTTCAGAAATAAACTGTCTTACCAGGGCAAAACTAAGAATTAAGCTCACAATGAAGTAGCAAAAATAACTGACAGGGGTACTCAGTTGCGGCCCTGAAAGAAAGCCTAATTCAAAACTGACTTGATGCGCTAGTGCAAATAGCATGAAAGCAAACATGCTAATAAAACAAGGTGTATGCTGCTTGTAAATCACCCATTGACTAATAAATACCAGCATAAGCGCTGTAATCACAACAAAGCTAAGGATATAACTTGATGCCAAAGCAACATCAATTGGCAATAGGCCTAGAGTAAGCGTGAGTACAGCAATTACAAGATAGGCATAGTGCTTAGGTAACGAAAGTACTTTTTTGAGCTTTGGTATCTTTATGTAAGGTTTCAATAAAGGAATTAAGGCACTGCTCGAAAGTAGGATTAGCAAAGGTTGTGCGTATTGTTGTAGCCACTGCCAATTGCCATACAAATAGCGATAGCTAAAGCCGTAGAGGTGAATGTTGAGTAACCAAAGTAAACTCACAAATGCTGTCGCATAAAGAAAGTAAGGCTTTTTTGTAAAAGAGAACAGCGCCAAATGCATCAGTGCTAGGGCGATAATAAAGCCGGCAAAAATACCGTAAATCAGATTGAATTTGCTTTTGTACTTTATATATTCAATAGGGTGCCACAGACTCAAAGGTACATTGATGGCACCCGAGTGTTCAATATTGAGATATAAAATAGCATGCTGTTGTGCTAGAAGCTTTATGGGTACTAGTTGTGCCTCGTGCTTTATCGGTCTTTTTACAAGCGGTAGTGCATCGCCTAAAACGAGCGTGATAATTGAGTTGTCTTGCGTGGCAATATAGGCGGTGACTTTATCGAGTAAGATATTATCAACACTTAATAATAAGTCGATATCACTGACAGAGAGATTCTTAAGAGAAACTTTAAGCCATAGTGGCTGAGTGGTTTTGCCTAAGTTAAGTGGCTCTGTTGCTTCATCTGTCCAGTTAACGTTTTTTTCAATCAGTTGTTTTAGGTTTTTGCTATCATCTAGCGTATAGGCGTATGGTAGTTGTTTTTGATAGCGAAAATCATTGCCTACCTCTAATGCCGAGCTAAAAAATGAGCTGAAAAGTAATATAAATGACAGCAAGATACGCATATTACTTGTCCCTATTAGACAAAAATAAACGTTGAAAGTTATTGCGTGTGATCTCTGAAATATGCTCGATTGTTTGCCCTCTTAGCTCTGCTGCTACTTTCGCAACTTCTTGCAAAAAAGCGGGTTCGTTACGGCGGGATTTTGGCTTAGGCTTTAAGCTACGAGGTAGCAGGTAAGGCGCATCGGTCTCGAGTAAGAGTCTGTCATCTGGGATCAAAGGCAATAGTTTTTGCAATTGTTCGCCACGGCGCTCATCACATAACCAACCAGTAATACCAATCATTAAACCGTAGTTTAAATAGTACTCTAGCGCGTTTTGTTCTCCGGTAAAACAATGCAGCACGCCTTTGACTGGAGTGCGCTCTAACTGCGCACGCATACTATTAAAGGCATCTCTTTCATGAAGATATACAGGCATATCCAGGTGCTGAGCGAGCAGTAGATGTTGCTCTAAAACTGCATTTTGGCTATCGCGAGGAGAAAAGTCACGATTAAAATCAAGACCGCACTCTCCAATTGCAACCACTTCATGATGTTCGGCCAAGGCGCGGATCTGCGCCACAAAATCTGCTGGTGCATCTTTCGCATCATGAGGGTGGATCCCCGCCGTACTCACAAAACCATGCTGTTTGGCAAGCGACAAGCTTTCATGACTAGATTGAAGACAGCAACCAATCAACAACATATTGTCTATGCCGGCCTCACCAGCACGTACAAGCATCTGGGCTCTGTCTTTATCGAACTGACTGCTGGTTAAATTGATACCTGCATCGATGAAACGATTCTGCATTACTGAATACGTTTAACTTGTATGAGGCGGTTGGTATTTGCTTTTTTCATTCTGAAAGAATCAAAAACACCGCGGATGATAATGACTTCATCGCCCTCCTTAGCCGTAAATCGGTCTGAACCCTTTTGCTTCCATATTTGGTCATTGCTCAAAGTGAAAGTACGTTGTCCTCTCGGGTTCTTTGTTATTTTTACAACCGTAGAGCGGATCTCATCTAGCTTTTTAGCCGCGGCTTGTTTGCTTTTCTCTAGCCCAAATTCATTAGCTTTGTTCTGAGGTTTTTCAGCCACTTTTGGTGCTTTAGCTGGTTTATTCTTTTCGGTTTTCGTTACTGATTGAGAAATTTTCTTGCCGGCGATGACTTTGTCATAACACATTAAGCGCTTTAAGTCGTTTTCTACTAGGCTGCACGCCTCTAGGGCTTGCACATTAATCTGAGAGGCATAGCCAGACGTAGAGAGTAACAGAAGCGTTGTCATTAGTATTTTTTTCATAGCTCTTCTTCCTGTTGTTCAGTTGTTTTTTTTGTATAAAAAGCCGCTAATATAAGACCTAATTCAAATAACAATAGCATAGGTAATGCGAGTAAAGTTTGCGATAGCACATCTGGCGGTGTTAAAAACATCGCAACAACAAAAGCACCGACAGCAATATAAGGACGTTTTTCTCTCAAGCTTTGTGTTGTTGTTGCACCACTCCAGCATAACAACATGATGGCAACAGGGATCTCAAATGCGACACCAAAGGCAAAAAATAATTTTAAGATAAAACTTAAGTAGCTACTGATGTCGGGAGAAAGTGTCATCATCTCGGGACCAACACTGGTAAAAAAACCTAGAATGATTGGCATGACAACGAAATAACAAAAAGCAATACCTGAGTAAAACAGCACAATACTCGACACCAAAATGGGGACCAACATGCGCTTTTCATGTTGATAAAGACCGGGGGCGATAAAACTCCACACCTGATGCAAAATGAAAGGGATGGCAGCAAACAAGGATATAAACAAGGTTAACTTGAATGGCGCGAAGAAGGGGGCCGTCACATCAGTTGCAATCATGGTGCTGTTTTCAGGCAAGCTCTGTACAAGCGGATCAGCGACAAAAGCATATATGTCGTTAGCAAAGTAAACTAAGGCAATAAATATCAATAAAATACTGAGTAACGCTTTCATTAAGCGATTACGCAGCTCAATTAAATGGCCAATAAACCCGCTTTGAAGCGATTCGGACATAGTGGGTGCTCGTTATTTCTGATTATCGTTTTTCTGCTCAACGGGGGTGTGTTGAACGGGTTGTTTATAGCTGTGTTGTACTGATTCAGCGGCCTTTTTAAGCTCTTCAACTGACTCTTTTAGTGCTGGTGCTAAATCTTCCATATTTTGTTGCTCAGCCTTTTTAAGGTTGTTGTGCAACTCATGAATTCGCAGCTCCTCATTGACTTCAGCTTTAACAGAATTAGCCACTGATTTAATGGTTTTAATCCAGCGGCTGACAGTTCTAATTGCGACGGGCAGTCGTTCAGGGCCCAACACAACGAGGCCGACGATTAAGACGACCACTAATTCCCACATACCCATAAGGGTTAAACCTTATCTTTTTGCTTTTCTTCAGCTGCTTGGGTTTGCTGTTGACTGTTGTCTTTAAGTTGCTCAGGCTTGCTGTTTTGGTCTTCATCAGCAACGGCTTTTTTAAAGCCTTTTACTGCATTACCTAAATCGCCACCAATGCCGCGTAGTTTTTTAGTACCAAACAAAAGCACAATGATCGCTAAAACAATCAGAAGTTGCCAAATACTAATTCCACCTACACCCATAATGACTCCGTATGAAAGATTAAATAAAAGTTGATTATACGCTCAGTGAGCAAAATATCACCCTGTTTTACGCCACGCCGCTAGAAATGCGCCGATTGATGCGATTAGAGTAATGGTGCTCAAGGTTGTCTGCGCTGCTAAAAAGCTGAGGCCAGAGACAATTAACAAGCTAGAAGCCAGCATTCCCAATAAAATAGGCTTTTGAGAGCTTACAACAGGCTGCACGGTATGCTGCTTTTTTTGTTTCAGATTTTGATAGATTAAATCTGGTAGTTCAGGCATCTTTTCTGCCCAAAATGGTAAGTTAGCATACATTTGTTTCAGTACTGAGACAGGGCCCACTTGTTCTTTGACCCAATTTTCTAAGAAAGGTTTCGCCGTTTGCCAAAGGTCGAGCTGTGGATAGAGTTGTCGACCTAACCCTTCAACATACAATAAGGTTTTTTGTAACAATACCAATTGGGGCTGTACTTCCATGTTAAAGCGGCGTGCCGTGTTAAACAGATTAACCAACACATGGCCAAATGAAATCTCAGCAAGCGGTTTATTGAAAATGGGCTCGCACACCGTACGAATGGCAAACTCAAACTCCTCAACGCAAGTATCGGCGGGCACCCAGCCCGAATCAACATGTAACTGCGCAACTTGGCGATAGTCGCGGTTAAAGAAGGCAATAAAGTTTTCTGCTAAATAGCGCTTATCTTCTTTATTTAGGGTGCCGACGATGCCGCAGTCGATGCCAATATATTTTGGGTTTTCAGGATGTTCACGAGAGACAAAGATATTACCAGGGTGCATATCGGCATGGAAAAAGCTGTCTCTGAATACTTGGGTGAAAAAGACTTCAACGCCACGTTCAGCGAGTAATTTTAAATTGGTATTTTGCGCTTCAAGGGCGTCAATATCTGATACAGGAATGCCGTAAATGCGTTCCATCACCAGTACATTCTTGCGTGAGTAATCGCTGAATACTTCTGGAATATAGAGTGCGTCAGAGTCTAAGAAGTTGCGTCTTAGTTGCAGGGCATTTGCCCCTTCACGTTGCAGGTCGAGTTCATCTAATAAAGTTTTACGATACTCTTTTACTACTTCTGCGGGGCGAAGACGACGCGATTCACCAATAAACTTGACGATGACTTTGGCAACTTGTGCCATTAAAGATAAATCGGCATGAATTTGTTTTTCGATATCAGGGCGAATGACTTTTATGACGACATCCTGAGTACCTGACTCAAGTTCTAGGGTTGCAGTGTGTACTTGGGCAATTGACGCAGACGCCAACGGGGTTTGCTCAAAATTAGCAAAAAGCGCATCGATGCTATTAATCTCTAACGCTTGCTCAATGAGTTCTTGTGCCTTGTGGCCTTCAAACGGCTCTACTTTGTCTTGCAGTAGGGCTAGTTCGCGAGCGATATCATCAGGCAGCAAGTCACGACGTGTAGACAGCATTTGCCCAAACTTGATCCAAACTGGGCCAAGAGACTGTAGGGCTAGGCGAAGGCGATACCCCAGAGGTTTATCTTTATGCTGATTTTGCAGCCAAAATAAGCTATTTCTGGCGGCTTTTGCAAACCAAGGGAATTTGTCTTTCGGTATGAGGTCGTCAAGGCCGTATTGCAGAAGGGTTTTTGTAATATGATACAAACGCGATGCAGACAAAATAGCTCCCTTAGCGATTTAAAAGTTGTTCAATACGTTGTTCGAGTTGCGCAGCATGTTGTTTTATAGCGCGTGTATGTTGTTTAAACTGTTGCAATTCTAATGGGTGAATCGCCACTTTCAGCTCATCTTGCATAAGTTGCGTGAAAGTGCCAGCAAAGGTTGTGGCACTGTGACTTAAACACGCTTTGGTTTGTTGGCCTTTTTCGACGATGAGTTGTGCTGGGGCATCTCCGATGTAAGCGGATAGATGTTCAGCCCAATCAATGTCTAACTTGGCAAAAGCACCGCTATATGCCTGTGCTAAGTGCAAGTCACCTTCTAAATCCAGTTTGTCCTGACGAATAAGTTGTGTCATGACACTGGGATCTTTGAGCTCAGGTAAGGTCTCTAAGTGTGCACTGATCTTACACTCAGCTTGCTCTTGGTAGTTGTTGAA
Organism: Pseudoalteromonas sp. SS15; assembly: GCF_049257195.1. NCBI lineage: Bacteria > Pseudomonadati > Pseudomonadota > Gammaproteobacteria > Alteromonadales > Pseudoalteromonadaceae > Pseudoalteromonas > Pseudoalteromonas sp. SS15. The sequence goes on along the minus strand of NZ_JBMMUD010000007.1, from coordinate 121,985 downwards.
CAGCATAAACTGTCTACCAGTGAAAGTGAGCGCATAGGTCGTATGCCAGTCCCTAATCTCGACGGCCAAGGTTTGATGCTTAACCTGATCAAGCGCTAGTTTTAAGCTGGGCTCTTTGTCTAAAAGCAGATTAAGCGCATTTTCAATGGCTGCGCAGGCAAGCGTCGTCAGCATAGTCGATCCTAGTACTTAAAGCCTCGGTGCAATGCGACGATGCCACCTGTCATATTTTGATACGTTGCTTGTTCGAAGCCCGCGTTTTCCATCATGCCTTTAAGTGTTTCTTGATCTGGGTGCATACGAATAGATTCAGCAAGGTAGCGGTAAGATTCGCTGTCATTGGCAACCAATTTGCCCATGTTTGGCAAAATATTGAAAGAATAGAAATCATATAACTTTGAAAGTGCTTCGTTATCTGTTTTAGAAAATTCTAATACCAGTAAACGACCACCCGGCTTAAGAATGCGGTACATAGAGCGAAGCGCGGCGTCTTTATCTGTAACGTTACGTAAACCAAATGCAATGGTGATCACATCAACACTGTTATCAGGGAATGGCAGCGCCTCGGCATTCATTTGCACATATTCAATGTTGCTCACTAAGCCTAAATCACGCAGTTTATCACGGCCCACTTTTAGCATAGAGTCGTTAATGTCGCCTAAGATAACTTGACCTGTGTCACCAACCAACTGGCTGAATTTTGCCGTTAAGTCACCGGTACCGCCTGCTAGGTCTAAAACACGATGGCCTTTACGAACACCTGCACTGGCAATGGCTTGGCGTTTCCAAAGGCGGTGAACACCAAACGACATAAGATCGTTCATGATGTCATATTTGGCCGCAACGGAGTGGAATACATCGGCAACCATAGAGGCTTTTGCTTCGCGGTCAACGGTTTTATAACCAAAATCAGTGGTATTGTGTTGCGACTCTTTCATCTTTGCTTCTCTAATTGTTTGGCATTGAGTTTCAAGCCATAGTGTACTTGATTGCGGCTAAGAGGTGCAATTTATAACAGATGAATTTGCGCTTGTTTCTGTAAATTTAGGCTTTGTTTGTTACAGGGCAATAAAGGCGGATTGTTGAAGAGAATGTGCCTTATGTGCTGCATGGGTTGCCTTACGCGCTAGGGCATTGAAGTTCTCTTCGTCGTTGCGTTTGGCAATGCCGAAAGATAAGTCTACTTTTGGTAGGTTTTTGTCACTTTTTGAGCTGACAAATTTAAGTTTTTCTACACCGACGCGGATCTTTTCTGCGATGATATTCGCGGTTTCCGGTTCAATGTCCGACATCAATACGACGAACTCATCTTTTGCAGTGCGACCTGGTAAACCACTTTCAAACACATACTTTTGGATCTTTTTCGCCACACGGTTTAACACGACTTCACTAACTAGGTCACCAAAGTCTTCAGAAAACTCATGCAGGTTATTGATCTGAATGGAGATAGCACACAGAGGTTTATCTTGTGTGATCCACAGTTGCGCTTGTTGATTTAAGTAATGACGTTTATACAAACCCGTTTGCACATCTATCAGTTGTTCTTTACGAAGTTTAGTAAGTTGCTGTCTAGCCTCACGATGCATTAAGCGGGTTTTCTGAAGTGTTTCTTTGAACTTTTTATGCTGCTGAAGAATAACATCAGTATGCTTGGCCAACTGACTCAATGCATGTTTGGTCTTTGCGATATTATGTTCATCTAAACTGTTGACGCAAACGCTTACCTGCTCTGCAAAATTGGTAATACTACGCTGAGATTGTTGTGCTGAATTAGCAAGACTAGTTACTACACCATCGACGTTTTTCAGCATTGTTGCTTCCATGTCATGGTTACGGTTCAGATGTTCAAAGTACAACTGCTCGATAAAGATGCTATCAATGTTGTGACCTTGCCTGATGGCATAGTCTAAGGTTTGATTGAGTTCGTTATGAGACTTGCTAATGTATGTGTAAGCGACTTGGTAATTGAGCGGAGTTGGAGGTAAATGATGCTGCTCTAAGAACACGCAGACCTTAGTCATTTTCTCTTGAGCTATTACCATTGGATCATGAAACATGATGTTACTACCGCATACTAAATCAAACAAAATATTAGCAACCTCCCTATGAAACTCTGTGATCCATCACAACTGTCCCAGACTACTTTTTTTCTGGTTTTTTGCAAAGGAAAAAATGCGTCAAAGCAGCAAATATAAAGATAAGAGGGATTTTTTGATTGAAATGCGAGCAAAAAGTATGAGTTTCCAACTTGGGAGCAAAGTGAGGACCGAGTTTGCTGTTTGTTTAAGCTGGTCGCAATTTATTGCATCAGTACTTTCAGAGTCGATAAGGTAGTAATAAATCAGTTACAGGATAAAAAAAGTGAAAAATGTTCGACCAACTCGCTTGTTAAGTGCCTGTGTCCTTTCGGTCACTTTAGCGCTATCGGGCTGCCAACTTACTAGTCAGTCTTTAGACACTCAGTTCACGCAACTAACTCAGCAAATAGAAACTTATCGCGGCGAAATTAGCCCTTATTCTCGCAAAGATTTAAATGCGGAGTATTTATTGCCAAACTTATCAGCGGCGGCGTTGGCAGAGCAGAATAGACAACGAATCAACTTTTTAGCGCAGTTAGATCGCATTGATGTGTCGCGATTAAGTAGTGAAAACCAAATCAATCACACCATTATTCGTGCTCAGGTGCAGAATAAGGTCGACGAGTATCAATTTAACGCACATTACATGCCGTTGACGTCAGAATATGGCTTTCATTCAAGTCTCTCATTTATGGTTCGGGGCCATGATTTCAGTAAGAAGGCTGGCTTTGAGTTATATCTAAAACGTCTCTCACAAGTCCCTCGATTTTTTCAGCAGAACATAGCTTGGATGAGAGAAGGGATGAAAGTCGGCTTAACTCAGCCACAGGCCGTGCTTGTTGGCTATGAAGAGTCGATTTCTGCTTATATTCCAGAAAATATTGAAGAGTCTGAGTTTTTTGCACCATTTAAAGCAAATACTGCGAAATTAAATGATGCTGAATGGCAGGCTTTACAGGTTCAAGCGAAAAAAGTGTTGTCAGAGTCGGTTATTCCTGCGTACCAGAACTACTTCAAATTCTTCACAACAGAATATCGTCCAGCAGCGCGTAAAGAGATTGGCATTAGTAGTACACCGAATGGCAAAGCCTTTTATGCGAATCGCGCTCAGCATTACACCACTACTGATATGACCCCTGAAGCGATCCATGAGCTAGGTTTGCAAGAGGTCGTCAGAATCCGTGCGGACATGGAGCAAATCATCAAGCAAGTGGGCTTTGAAGGTAGCTTTGCTGAGTTTGTGCACTTCTTACGTACCGATCCGCAATTTTACGCCACAACGCCAGAGCAGCTGTTAAAAGAAGCGTCTTTTATCGCTAAAAAAATGGATGCACAATTGCCTAAGTTGTTCCACACATTACCACGACGTCCATATGGTGTTGCGCCGGTACCTGCAAGCATTGCCCCTAAATACACAACGGGCCGCTATTCAGGTGCACGCAGTGATGACGAGGCTGGCTTTTATTGGGTAAATACTTATGCACTTGATAAGCGCCCACTCTATGTTTTAGAAGCGTTAACACTGCATGAAGCAGTACCAGGCCATCACTTACAAATCGCTTTAAACGCAGAGCTAGATTATTTACCAAGTTACCGCCGTAATGCCTATATCTCAGCATTTGGTGAAGGTTGGGGCTTATATTCTGAATATTTAGGTCTAGAAGCGGGCTTTTACCAAGACCCATACAGCAACTTTGGTCGTTTAACTTACGAAATGTGGCGCGCAGCGCGCTTAGTGGTTGATACTGGTATGCATATGTTTGGTTGGAGCCGAGATAGAGCAATGAAGTTTATGCAAGATAATACGGCTTTATCGTTACATAACGTAAAAACCGAGACTGATCGCTACATATCATGGCCAGGACAGGCATTGTCGTACAAAATTGGTGAGTTGACGATTAAGCGTCTGCGCAAAGAAGCTGAAACACGTTTAGGTGATAAGTTTGATATTCGTGAATTCCATCACCAGATTTTACGCCACGGTTCAGTACCTCTGTTTGTGTTAGAAGAGCAAGTAAATCAATATATAAACGATACATTGGCACAATCTTAATTATCCATCTGCAAATGAAGGCCCTATATTTCTACTAGGGCCTTTTTAATGGTGCTTTGTCCTTGCTAAGCACAGGTACTCACACCAATTACTAACCATTCCATCAGTTAGCTATTTAGTATCTGCTAACACCATTAAATTGGAGCTTTGATTTTCCAAAATCATATCTGTATACCAACCCTTTTAATTAAGCGTCTATTTTGGGTGAAGAAAACTTGTCTTTAACGAGGCGAGAATCTTGCTATTTAGTAGTTCTAAATAAGACATTTTCAATGAAGTTTGTTGATAGTTATGAATAAGTAGGGTGATTAACTTCGAAAAAATGAAATTAATAATGACAAATTTGTTTACAATTTGAAGACAAAAACTTTAATGGTAAACTGATATTTTTAAAAGGAATGAATATCAAATGAAAAAAGTAATTTATGGGGCATTGATATTATTATTGTTATTTGGGCAGACAGTCGCTGCAAAGCAAATACCAATAGAAGCATTTAGTGCTGGCTCAAAGTACTCCCAAGTTAAACTCTCTCCTACTGGGGAATACTTAAGCTTTACTTCTGAAGTAGAAGGCCGAGATAGCCTTGTTGTTTTAGAGTTGGCAACAAATAAAATCATTAACGTTGTTAGGTTTAGTGGCAACTCTGAAGTCGGCTACTATGAATGGGTTAATGATGAGCGCTTAGCACTCCAGAAGTTATACCTAAAAGGTTGGACTGACCACCCACAATATTACGGCGAGATTTTTGGGATCGACGCAGATGGATCTGGTGGTAAATATTTAGTTGGTTACCAAGGGCAGATGCAAACAGGCTCTCGTTTGAAGAAAGCGACGCCCTTATATGGCACTTCATATATTTTGGATCCATTAGTCAATGACGAAAAATATATGCTGGTTTACACCATTCCATGGGGGGCGAGTAAGGAGCCGACCACTGTCGTATACCGAGTCAACGTAAAAACGGGTGTGCGAAAAAGAGTGACACGCTCTCCTTCAAGAATGGCAGCTTTTTTAACTGACAATCAAGGACATGTGAGAGTGTCGTTGTCGACAGATGATTACATAAATCAAACCATCCACATTAGAGATAACAATAAAGATGATTGGAGAGAGTTTAAGCTCAATGCAAATCTTACAGACATTAGTCTGCATGCATTTGATGGTAGTGGTAAAAAGATCTATATCACAGCGTCTGAGTCGGGAGAAGCAGAAGGGGTTTTTGAATTAAACCTAGGGTCTGGCAAGGTAAAAAAATTACTTCAAGACCAAGTGGTTTCACCTAAAAAGTTATGGGTTGATAATGTCAATCATGAGCTTTTTGCTGTAGAGCTAGAGCCTGGTTACCCAACTTATGCCTTTGTTGATAACACGGCTAAAATGACTCAACGTTTAAAAGACTTAATACAGTCTTTGCCTGGTGATCAAATTCACTTGGTGAGTACAACAGTTGATGCAACTAAGTCTATTGTTCTTGCTCGCAGTGATATTAATCCGGGTACTTACTACTTGTATCATGCTGATAAAAATCAGTTACAGTTTTTATTTAACACAAAGGAAGGCATTGACCATCGTTTGATGGCTGAAACTAAGCCTGTTTCATTTAAAGCGAGAGACGGCCTTGAAATTCATGGTTATCTTACTTTGCCTTTCAATAAAGAAGCTAAAAACCTACCACTTGTGGTAATGCCACACGGTGGTCCACATGGTCCGAGAGATTGGTGGGGCTTTGACTCAGATGCACAATTGCTTGCTAATCGTGGTATTGCAGTCTTAAAAGTGAACTTTAGAGGCTCTGGCGGGTATGGTCGTGCGTTTGAACATGCAGGCCACCAAAAATGGGGCTCTGCAATTCAGCATGACATCATAGATGCGACTAAGTATGTGATTGAACAAGGCTACGCAGACCCTAAGAACATGTGCATTATGGGCGCCAGCTTTGGTGGTTACTCAGCACTGCAAAGCTCAATTATTGAGCCAGACATGTTTAAGTGCGCGATTGGTGTTGTAGGTGTTTATGATCTGCCATTGATGTTTGAAGAAGGTGACGTGGCAGCACGTAGTACTGGTCAAAGGTACTTAACACAAGTATTGGGTACCGATGAAGCAAAGCTTAAAGCTTATTCGCCTTCATATAATATCGACAAACTAAAAGCGCCGGTACTTATTGTACATGGTGGTGATGACGAGCGAGCACCGATTGAACAGGCTGAATCTTTGGTTGATGCTTTGAAAAAAGCGAAGCACCCTTATGAATACATGTTGTTAGAAAATGAAGGACATGGTTTTTATAAGCCGGAGCATAGAGCCGATTACTACAAGCGTGTATTAGCGTTTCTGGATGAGCACTTAGTGCTTTAATTTCGAACTAAAATACAAATAAAAAAGCCCGATGCAAATCGGGCTTTTTTATTGATTCAATAAGAGCTATTACTTATCAAACGCTCGCTTCATAAAGTTAGGCGTTGCCAATGCGCCATGATGAATACCAACGTTGTAATATTCAGTATCGAAAGTTGCAGTTTCTACATCTTGCTCACGGAAACCATCGAACTGTTCACCTTTACGAGCCATCGTTGCCGACCATAAACCGCTTGGATAGATTGGCTGTGGGAAAGGCAGAGTTTGTAAATCAGCAAAGCCGACGTCTTTCATTGCATCGCGCATTTCTAAAAGTAGCGGCATATGCATCAGTGGAGATTCACTTTGCTGGATCATGATGCCGCCTGGGCGCAGTGCATTTAGACAGCTTGTATAGAAAGCGTGGTTAAACAAGCCTTCACCAGGGCCCACTGGATCTGTGCCATCAACAATGATCACATCAATTGATTCTGGTGCCGCTTCACGCATGTACTTGATGCCATCATCAAACATCACAGTTGCACGAGGGTCGTTGTTTGACTCACATAATTCTGGGAAGTATTTCAGTGACATTTGTGTCACTACTTCGTCTATGTCGATTTGCGTTACCGTTTCAACACCTGGGTGTTTTAACACTTCACGCAACGTACCACAGTCACCACCACCAATGATTACTACGTTTTTAGGTGCAGGGTGAGAGAATAGCGCAGGGTGGCTCATCATCTCGTGATAAAAGAAGTTTTCACGAGTACTTACCATAGTACAACCATCGATGATCATCAGGTTGCCAAAATCAGTTGTTTCAAACATCTCAACTTTTTGGAAAGGAGACTGAATTTCATCAAGCTTTTTATTGATGCGTAAAGAGAACGCACTGCCATCACGATCACTGATCTCGGTAAACCAACGGTTTGCTTCTAAATTCGACATAAGAATTAAATCACACTGTAAATTGTTAACGGCGCATTTTGCCAGCGCCTGAGTTTATGCTCAATCTTTATTTAATGATGTTGGGGCAGTTTTTTATACTTCAATCTTCCCCAGTGTTGTCCATTTTTAATTTGTGCTGTCTTACTCTAGATCTGCAACTAAAAGCATATTATTTCAATACGTGGTAGCGTTAAAAATAGATTGCTAATTTATAGCTTAGCTGCAACTGAGCAAAATGAGTAAAAATACAGTCGCAAATGCGCAAACTGCATATTAAAATGCATGTTTTGCTAGTTTGTTTAAGAGGTCGAGATGACTTGGGGTTTAGATACCGCGCGAGCAACATATAACGTAGCCCATTGGAGCGATGGCTACTTTGATATCAACGAGCAAGGTGAGCTGGTTGCATTTCCTGATAAATGCCAAAGCAAGGCACCGATCTCTTTTACAAAGTTAACTGAAGAATTTAAAGCACAAGGTTTAACTTTACCTGTGCTTGTTCGTTTCACGGACATTCTGCAAGACAGAGTCGATACCATGACCAATGCGTTTGCAAAAGCGTGCGAACATAAAGGGTATCAGGGTGACTACACGTGCGTTTATCCAATTAAAGTCAATCAGCAGCGCTCGGTCGTAAGTAAGCTGCTTGCTCATCCAAGCGGTAAAGTGGGCTTAGAGGCGGGTTCTAAGCCTGAGCTGATGGCCATTTTAGGCTTGGCAAAACAACCGATTAAAATTGTATGTAACGGCTATAAAGACAGTGAGTTTTTGCGTTTGGCATGTATTGGTCAAGCGCTGGGTCATCACGTAAATATCGTGGTTGAAAAGCTTTCTGAACTAACAACGTTACTGAAAGAAATCGATGACTTAGGCATTGAGCCAGCGATTGGTATTCGCATTCGCCTCAACTCAGTTGGTAAAGGTAAGTGGCAAAATACCGGTGGTGAGAAAGGCAAGTTTGGTCTTACCGCAGGTCAGGTACTTGAAGCGGTAGAGATGCTCAAAACCGCGGGCAAGCTGCATTTAATGCAGTTGGTGCATTTTCATATCGGTTCGCAAATCGCCAATATCCGTGACATTCAACGTGCACTGATTGAATGTGCGCGCCACTTTGCTGAGCTTTCTAAAATAGGTGTCCCACTTTGCACCGTTGATGTAGGCGGTGGTTTAGGTGTTGACTATGAAGGCTCGGGTTCACGCAGTGCTTGCTCGATGAACTACACGGTTGATGAATATGCGAAAAACGTGGTGTCTGCGTTTGCGGATGTATGTGAGCAGCATGGTTTAACACAGCCTGCAATTATCACAGAATCGGGCCGTGCACTGACAGCGCATCACGCGGTGTTGATCACTGATGTGATTGACGTTGAAAAAGCCCCTAATCAGGTTGAAGTAAGTCAACCTGAACCCGACGCGCATGCTATTCTGCAAGAGCTATATGGCGTCTATCAGCAAGTGTCGCCGCGTATGGCACTTGAAAGCTACCACGATGCGATGCATCTATTTAGCGAAGCGCATGGTCAATATGTGCATGGCTTAGTAAGCATGCTGCAGTGGGCGCAAATTGAGCAGCTCTACTTTACGATTTTGCATAAAGTGCGCAGCGCGCTAGACAGTAAATCGCGCGCACATCGCGAAGTGCTAGACGACTTAAATGAAAAGCTAGCAGATAAGCTATTTGTTAACTTCTCTTTATTCCAATCGCTGCCAGATGTGTGGGGTATTCAGCAGTTGTTCCCTGTGATGCCAATTGAGAACTTACATACACCATTGACTCAACGCGCAATCATTCAAGATATTACCTGTGATTCAGACGGTCAGATCAGAGAATATGTTGAAGGAACTGGCATTGAAGCGAGTTTACCTATTCCGCAATACAATACTGGCGACCAATATCATATTGCGATGTTTATGGTCGGTGCGTATCAAGAGATCTTAGGTGACTTGCATAACTTATTTGGTGACACCGACTCAGTACATGTTGAAATGACAGAAGACGGTTATCAGTTAACCAATGCCATTAAGGGTGATAGCGTCACTGATGTATTGAAGTTTGTGCATTATGAGCCGAGTTCACTTGCAGAGAACTTCCAGCAATTAGTGTCTGAGTTAACCATTCCTGAGTCGCAAAAACAGCAGTATTTAGCTGAACTACAAGCGGGTCTAGAAGGCTACACTTACTTCGAAGACTAGTGCGAGTTTAGCCTCCACTTTTGTGTTTGCGTAAAAAACGGTATTATTCACACGCTATATGGCGATATAAGGTGTATCGCCATACTCGTGTTGTGGTAAAGGAAGTCATTCATGTCGTTTTTTCGCAGTATCTTTAGTTTATTATTCTATTGTTTGAACACCTTGTTTTGGTGCGTCCCAATTTTTGTTTTTGGGGTGATCAAGCTGATCCCAATAAAACCACTACAGACCTTTTTTGGCGCGTTAGCCAAAGGCTGCGCCAGCCATTGGGTTGCCTGTAATAGCTTGATCCAAAACCTTTTCACGCCGTACAAAATAGAGTTAACAGGGCTTGATACTTTAAAGCGTAAAGACTGGTATTTGGTGATTGCAAATCATCAAAGTTGGGTGGATATTCTAGTCCTGCAACGCGTACTCCATAACCGAATTCCATTCTTAAATTTCTTTTTAAAGAAAGAGCTATTGTATGTGCCATTTTTGGGCATCGCTTGGTGGGCGCTGGATTTTCCGTTTATGACGCGCAGCAGTAAAAGCCAGCTAAAGAAAAACCCCAAGCTTAAAGGCAAAGATATAGAGACCACGCGCAAAGCCTGTGAAAAGTTTAAAACCATGCCAGTGAGCATAGTGAACTTTGTTGAAGGTACGCGTTTTACACCTGATAAACACACTCGTCAGAAAAGTCCGTTTAAGAATTTACTTAAGCCTAAAGCAGGTGGTATCGCCTTTGTAATGCAAGCTATGGGCGAACAAATCAATCAAATCGTGAATGTCACCATTCATTATCCAGATGGCATACCGACTTTTATGGATTTTGCCTCAGGCAAAGTAAAGCGTGTGCAAGTCCATGTTGAAACACAAGGCGTAGATGACAAACTGATTGGCGACTACAGTGGTGACAATCAGTTTAGAGTGCAGTTTCAAGCGGAGCTTAATACGCTTTGGGAACAAAAAGACGCTCAATTAGAAAAGCTGAAATAGGCTTTGGAGATGCGTGTGCTAATAAATGTAATGCAATTAATTAGAGGGGCAGTCGCGACAGCGGTTTTAGTGCTTAATACCGCATTGTGGGGCACGCTGATCTTTTTACTTGGGTTGGTAAAGTTAGTTGTGCCCTTGGCGTTGGTTTCGCATGCGCTGCATGGTTTTTATAAATGTTGGTGTCGCGGCAATTACTTTGCGCTTAAACTCAGCGGCGTGCAGTTTTCGACTGATATTGCACCTCAAGTGAATGCGCAGGGCTGGTACTTGTTGGTAGCAAACCACATTAGTTGGTTAGACATTATTGTGTTGACTGCGATTGATGCCTTGCCAGCACCTAAATTTTTCTTAAAAGATGAATTAAAATATGTGCCGCTGATTGGTTCAGGTGCTTGGGCCTTAGGCATGCCATTTATGAAGCGAGCAAGCAAAGCGCAAATTGCGAAAAACCCCAAGCTAAAGGGCATGGACGTGGCGCGCACACAAAAAAGCTGTAAGAACTTTAAACATCATCCTACAACAGTGATTAATTTTGCTGAAGGAACGCGTTTTACCACTAAAAAGCATAGCAGACAGAGCTCACCGTTTAAGAATCTCTTGAAGCCAAAAGCGGGCGGTACGGCCTTTGCACTGCAAGTATTGGCTGAGCAGTTAGATGGCTTGATCAGCACCACTCTGGTTTACCATTCTGACAGCCAGAAAATTTTTCAAAGCTTTATGTTAGGCAAATTATCAGCCATTGATGTTAAGCTAGATTTTGTGCCATTAGCGCAGGTGCCGCAGGGTGATTATCAGCAAGATAAAGCCTACCGCGTCACTTTTCAGCAGTATCTAAACGCACAATGGCAGAAAAAAGACACGCAGATAGATATATTGTCAGCTCAGCAAACCAGTAATAGCGCGACAGAGAAGGAAGCTTCGCAACTATGACAGACATACATTTGACGCAATTAATAGAGCCTTGGTTTGATAGCTCAATGGCGTCACAGTGGTTGACCCATACCGTGGCAAACCTGATTGGTTTATGTGCACTTTGCTTGTTGTATTTAGTGACTCGCCGATTGGTTTTACCTAGCCTGCAGAATTTGATTACGCGCTTTTCTCCTAGTCGTATTGGGCAGTTGAGTCCACAACTTAGTAAACTATCAGGGCGACTTTCGGCACTCATTTGCTGCGTGTTGTTTTTAGGCTTTTTTGAGCGGGTATTTGTTGCACCAGAGTGGCTATTTGCCATTGGTAAAGTGGTTGGGCAAATTCTGTTAGTGATTATTTCGGGTTTGTTGTTTAGCGCCTTTATTAATTTGGGTCATGGTATTTATCAGCAACTGAAATTTGCCAAAGAAGTGCCGATCCAAGGCCTAGTGCAGGTTGCGAAATTAATTACCTTTATTGTCTGTGCCATTTTATCAATCAGCCTGTTAATTGATAAATCACCCACTTATATTTTATCGGGTTTTGGTGCCATTGCGGCGGTCACGCTATTGGTGTTTAAAGACACTATCTTAGGCTTAGTGGCGAGCATTCAAATTGCAGCCAATCGTCTGGTGAGCATTGGTGATTGGATCCAAGTAGATGCCTTTGGTGCTGACGGCGAAGTGCTTGATTTAGGATTAAATACGGTACGTGTGCGTAACTGGGATAACACCATAACGACTATCCCTACTTATCAACTTATCTCTGACTCATTTAAAAACTGGCGCGCTATGCAGCAATCGTCAGGCAGACGGATCAAGCGCCCAATCTATATTGATATGCATAGCTTGCAAACTTGGTCAGAAGAACAGATTACCAGCAAAGCGAACGAATTAGGGTTTGAGATAGATTCAGCCCAACCTCTGAGTAATGTGTCTGTCTTCCGTAAGTATGCTGAGCATTATTTAAGGTCTCACCCTAAAATCAGTAAAGAGTGTGTGCTTATGGTACGCTCTTTAGCGCCCAGTGAAAAAGGTCTGGGGTTAGAGGTCTATTGCTTTAGTAGCAACACGCAGTGGGTGCCTTATGAGCAGTTGCAAGCTGAGGTTATCGAGTACTTGGTTGCTAAGTTAGCTGATTTTGAGCTAAGACCTTTCCAAGCAGTCACGGGCCAGTTAAAACTTGACTAACTTAAAGCCTTGCTAATACTTATAATTGTTTGAAAGCGAGTGTGTTCTCAAAAAATGATTAAATTGACCGCTTATTTAAATAGTCGGTTGATATAATTTTTTAGCATATTGAGTCGTAAAAAAATTGTCATAAAGTGCATAATTTAAACTGCGCATATGATACAGTGCGCCTGTTGCGCTATGCGAAATCGTATAGTTTTTTTGTGGCATTTGATATGGAGTTAGAAATCACGCAAAGCAATAGGGAGGTGAATAGAGGTAATTTGATTTGACGAAATATACAGCTATCACATTTTTTTTCTTGTTGTTTGCCCGAGTAGCTTGGGCTGATCACACCATACATGTGGCTATTGACCACGCGCCTCCTTTTAGTGAAATAGATAGTCAAGGTGAAAGCCAAGGCTTGATCATCGATATTGTCTCAGAATTACTGAAAGACGCTCATCCACACTATAAAATTAAACCCGTTCCATGCCCGTTTTCTCGTTGTGTACGTATGCTTGCCCAAGGGCAGGTTGATGTCATGGGCGGCCTGATTAAAACCAATCGCCGTGAACAAACCATGGCATTTGTGCAACCACCTTACATGGTCTTGTCTTCTTCTTTTGTTTTTTATGCCAATAAAAACAGCGATATCGAAGTAAACAACTTTGACGAGTTACATGGCAAACGTATCGCGGTAATGCGTGGAGGTGCTTATTACAAAGAGTTTGATGAAGATAAAACACTTAATCGAGTGCAAGTGAATTCTGAGCATGTGGCGTTTGATTTACTACTGAAAGGGCGGGTTGATTTAGTGTTGTCGGTTGAAGAAACCGCAGAAGTGGCGATGAGAACATTGAACCAGCCATTTGAGCAATTAAAGAAAGTGAATTATCGCCATACCAACAACATCTATGGTCATATGGCGTTTAGCCAGCGCTTTGCAAAAACCAAGCTGGCGATAAAGCTGCAAAGAAAAATGATAAAGCTGGCTAAATCAGGACAACTCAATAAATTGGTTGCCCCATACCAGTTACCGGCTATTCCATCAGCTTTAATCACAGAGTAACCGTCAGCGACCCATAAAAGTCACGCGTTTAATAAGTCCGTCAATCACCTCATAAGCGGCTATCACGGTTACGCTATTATCTATTATATTCGCATCTTCACTGGCTGATTCAGCCAGTTCGTGGTCCACCAAAATATTGCCCTCTACCATGCGTTTTAGTGAACTGGCATTAAGATATTTCAAAGAGGCGAACTTCTGACCATATCGTTCAATCAGCTTATCTTTACCTTGATATTGTAGACCTCCAGGGAAAGCATGAATTTCAACATCATCATGATATGTCGCAGCAAAAGCGTCTATGTCACGGTTGTTATAGGCGTCGAGTTGTTTATCAACGATGGCAATGGTAGTCAGTTCAATGTCAGTCATACATTCCTCGGTATTTTTAGACGTTATTGTTTATTCGCGGCTCTGTTTATGGCCAAGAAGCGCGTATATTAGCGCGATACTCAAAATAATGATGTCAGCATAAAAAGGCGGTGTTTGTGTCGACAGAGTTGTGCCAATGACGATAAGAAACAAGCTACTTTTATAATATTTATTCATTGATTTTTTCATTGTCTTTTCCTTGAAATATAAAACTTTAGCTATTTATCCGATTAATAAATACAGAATACCTGCACCAACAAGTCCACCAAATAGTGCTGCAGCACCTAACATCATTAAATGTAGTTTCATATTCACCGTAGTTTGGTTGCTATTGGTTTCTTCAATATCATCGAGATTGATCAGGTATGACTGCTTTACTTCAAAAACAGCACACAAGCTCATCATGGTTTCTCGGCTGGCAACCCCTTCCTTTTCTACCCGTTGAATGGTGCGAAGACTGAGGCCACACGCATCTGCCAATGATTGCTGAGTCCAATTTTTGTCATCTCTTAGCTGTTTTATGGTTTTGTGATTTAGTTGCATGGCAGTCTCCTAAAGTGTACTGCCGAACCAGCGACCAATGAAGTAACCAACAGTAGCGAAACCAGCGCCAAAAATAAGGCCATAACAAAAGAAGGCGGCAAATGCCTTCATCATAAGTTTTGGGTTTTGTGCAAATGGTTTTAAGGCTTTTCTACCAACTTTCTTTTTGCCCTTTAATATCAAGCATTCTGTTTCAGAGGTGAGCATGTTGATAACGTCAAAGACAACAGTCCAGTCAGCGCCTTCATACTCAAAAGTATGCTTACTTTTAAAGCCTAAGTTGCGCTTCTCTGAAACCAGTTCATCGTTAATATAGACATATTCTTTGCCATTTAAGAGATTGGCTTTACAGGCGATTTGGTTATCCCCATCTTGAAAATACAGTTCAAAAGACTGCTTCTTAGGTAGTGCTTTTTCTTCGTTGTTGATGCTAGAAGTCATGGTGCATATTCCCTTAGTTGTTTTGGTTAAGTTGGGATAAGCATATTCGGTACGCCAGTATAAAGCGCCGACAGCAATATGTCAGTGCCTTTTTTGTCATAAGACAGAGCGTGTCATATAGTCTAACCTATTAATTTATAAGCTAATAAAAATCAGATTAAAGAGTGGTATGACAGTGAGGTGGCAGAGTGAAAGAGCGCTTTGCACAGAGAGCAAAGCGCAAAAGGTTAGAAAATATTGCAAATATCGTCAGCTTTACAGGTGATCACCGTCACATTTTGATAGCCAATACGAGTCAACTGCTCTGCGGCAAATACCGCACGGCCGCCTGCAGCGCAGTGAACGTATATGGGCTTGGCGGCATCTTTCACGATTTCAGGTAATTTAAATTCTAGTAAACCCCGTGGCACATTGATTGCGCCGGTCGCTGCTTTTTGCGTGTGCTCTTGAGGCTCGCGTACATCAACCAGTACACCTTCATTATCTAGAATTTCTTGCTTTGCTTGCTCTGCGCTAATGCAGCGCTGATTAGGACGAACTGTTTTTAATACATCTTGAACAGGAGTCAACATTGAACTATTCCTTAATACCGAGTCGTTTTAAAAAAGTGATCATCGGACACCAAAGCGTGAAAGATGATTGAATTAAATTTATAGCAATAAATACCGTAAACCACACAAAGTTTTCGTGTACGAAGTAGGTTAACAGTAAAGAAATTAACACCATAGTGCCGGCAATTAAGCGCAGTATTGGATGCATTGTCATAGCTCACCTCTAAATTAAGAATAGAAGACATAGTCATAATTAGTTTATTAGAAAACCCTAAATTAGCAAGCTCTAATATTAGACTTTTCTAATGTATAGTTTATACTTGTTGAAAATCGACCGTGGGGACATGTATGCAAATTGAAGATATGGCGCATAACGCCGAGCAAGCAGAGCAGTTATTAAAAATGATGGCGAATAAAAATCGCCTGATGATCTTATGCAGCTTGTTGCAAGGTGAAATGAGCGTGACGCAATTAAATGAGTCGATACCGTTGACTCAATCGGCACTTTCCCAGCATCTTGCAGCGTTAAGAAAGGCTGAATGTGTTGCCACCCGTCGAGATGCGCAAACGATTTACTATCGTCTTACCGATCCTAAGGTTGAGGCGATTTTACAGCAGCTTTATCAACTCTTTTGCCAACCGGGTGAATAATGATGGGATTAGAAAAAGCCATTTCGGCAAGTTTACAGGGTCGTATCCCCATAGTGATCTTGTTCTTATCGCTGGTAATGGGGGCAATGGCCTTACAGTTTACGCCGCGTGAAGAAGAGCCACAAATTGTGGTGCCTATGCTCGACATTCATGTGCAGGCGCCAAACATAGGTGCCCCTGAAGTAGTGCGTTTAGTCACTGAGCCACTCGAAAAGTTATTGCGACAAATCCCCGGTGTTGAGCACGTTTACTCTACGACACAAACCGGCCAAGCGGTTGTGACACTGCGCTTTCATGTCGGTGAAGACAGAGAAAACGCCATTCTCAATACCTACAGCAAGCTTTATGCACATCAAGAGCAAATGGCGCCGGTGATCAGCAATTGGCAGATCAAACCCATAGAAGTCGATGATGTGCCAATTTTAATGCTGGGCTTGTACTCACAAGACCCCCGTTTATATGGCGACTATGAACTCACGCGCTTTGCTCAAGAGCTATCCAATCACCTGCAACAAATTCCTAATACCAGTGCCATTGAAGTGCTCGCAGGTCGTACCCGCCAAGTTCAAGTCGATTTAGACATTAGTGCGCTATCTGCACATCAAACCACGCCTTTAGATGTATTACACGCACTGCAAGTGTCGAATCAATTACAGCAAGTCGGTCATCTGGTGACGGGCAAACAACAAATTCAACTTCAAGCGGGTGATGTGCTTCGCGATGTAATACAAGTGGCGAGCCTGCCAGTGAATGTCGTAAACGGTCAGCAAGTATTGTTAAAAGATGTTGCAACAGTCACCGATGGCCCTAGCGAGCCAAATCAATATCAGTGGTTGGCCATTGATGATACTCAGCAAGATTTGCCTCTTGTCACCATCAGCGTTGCCAAGCAAAAAGGCAGTAATGCCGTGGCGGTAGCCGAGCAAACGCTGGCGAAAATGGTGCAGCTTAAAGCCGATTTATTGCCTGCTGAAGTCGATTTCAAAGTACTGCGAAACTATGGCGAAACGGCCAATGAGAAAGTAAATAATCTCACTGCGAGTTTGGCCTTTGCGGTCTTTACTGTGGTGGTCTTTGTTGGGGTCTTTCTAGGCTGGCGCCCAGCGATTGTGGTTGGCCTCGCTGTGCCTATTTGTTATGGCATTACACTGGCGCTAGATTTTGCCTTTGGTTATACCATTAACCGTGTCACCTTATTCGCACTGATCTTGTCTTTAGGTTTATTGGTTGATGATCCAATCACGGGTGTTGATAACATCAGCCGCTTTTTAAAACATGGTAAGAAATCAGACTCGTCAAGCAAGCGCATTCTTGATGCGATGAGCGAAATTAAAGTAGCGTTGTTGATGTCGACGTTAACCATCGCGGTGGCGTTTGTGCCAATGGCATTTATCACCGGCATGATGGGCCCTTACATGGTGCCGATGGCGTTTAATGTGCCAGTGAGTGTGGTGGTTTCAACCGTTGTGGCCTTCTTTGTCACGCCTTGGCTTGCCAAAAAGCTGCTTAAAGGCCATGAAATCGAAGAGCCAGAAATCGGTGAGGGCAAGAGTCTTTATAGCAAGTTAGTGATGCCGCTATTAGACTCGAATAAGAAAGCAAAGTGGTTGCTGTGGTCGGTATTGGTGCTGTTTATGCTGAGCGCTAGTTTACCAGTCTTCAGAGCCGTGCCGCTTAAGTTGCTGCCGTTTGATAACAAGAATGAAGTGCAAATATTGGTTGAGCTACCAGAGGGTAGCTCGCTGGAGCAAACCAGCTTAGTGGCACGACAAGTACAACAAGCTGCGTGGCAGCTTAACGAAATCACCGCGGTTGCCGCTTATGTCGGTCAACCTTCGAGTATGGACTTTAATGGTATGGTGCGCGGTTATTACCGCCGTCATGCTCCGCATCTTGCTGACTTGCGTGTATTACTGAACGATAAAACCGAACGGGACCACCAATCTCATGGGGTGGTATTGCGTTTACGTCAGGCGCTGGCTGCCTTCAACCAAAATGGTATCAAGGTCAAAGTGGTCGAAGTGCCACCGGGTCCACCAGTGTTAAACACCTTAGTGGCCGAAGTCACCGCCGACCCATTTGTTGAAACGCACGTGCATCATGAGGCGGCAAATGCGCTGGCTAAACGTTTAGCAAAAGAGCCCCATGTGGTTGAAGTCGACACTTCTATTGCTGAGCTCGCCCCTTTGGCGCGTTTTGTGACAAACAAAGAAAAAGCGGCGTTATCAGGCATTAGCACTCAAGATATTAGTCAAACCTTACAGATAGCCAGCCAAGGTATGCCTGCGGGTGTGCTATATACCCCGCATGAAGCCATGCCAGTGCCGGTGCAACTGCAAGTACCGTATGAAGTGCGCAATCAATGGCAGTCTTTGGCGGCCGTGCAGTTAACGGGTCAACAGGCATTAAGTAAAGTCGCCAATGATTATGGCCTAGATAGTGCTGCACGACCTTTGGTTGCACTGTCTGAGCTCGGCAAGTGGCAACAGCATCATGTTGAACAACCGATCATGCGCAAAGACCTTCAAACCGTGGTGTATGTCATGGCGGAGTTAAATGGTCGAACGCCTGCTGAAGTCATCGCCGATGTGGTTGCAGATGAAAATCGCACTGAGGAAAACTACCAAGCTTGGCAAACACGCACTTTCTTAAACTCAGGCGGCACACAAGGTTGGCAAATGCCAGCAGGCACCAGCTATAGCTTTGGCGGAGAAGGTGAGTGGCGCATTACTGTCGATGTGTTTAGAGATATGGGCATTGCCTTTGCTTTTGCCCTCACGGCGATATTTATCATATTACGTATGCAAACGGGTTCGAACCGCTTGGCGCTGATAATTATGTCGGCCATTCCATTGACCATGATTGGCATTATGCCGGGTTTTTGGGCATTGAATCAGTTTGGCGAACGCGTGATTGCGGGCGCACCTGAGCCTATTTTATTCACCGCCACGGCTATGATAGGCATGATAGCACTGGCAGGCATCGTAATACGTAATTCACTTATTTTGGTTGAGTTTATCAATCAGGCTCGAGCTGAAGGCATGGCATTAAAAGCAGCTTTGGTGCGCGCAGGTGAGGTGCGTATGCGCCCAGTGCTACTCACCGCAGGCACGACTTTATTGGGTAATGCGGTGATCATCCTTGACCCCGTATTTAGTGGGCTGGCTTTGGCCATTATGTTTGGCATTATCGCTTCAACAATTTTCTCGTTGTTAGTGGTGCCAGTGGTGTATTTCTTAGTTTTCAAATCAACCGAGCAACAGGGGCAGCAAGATGCAACAAGTAACTAAAATTGCAGGGATCAGTGCGGCGATGGGCGTGTTAGCGATTGCCATTGCGGCCATGGCTGGGGTGTTTAACGAAAAAATGCCCGCGGGCACAAAAGCCCTTGCTGAAGAATATAATGGTCAAACTCATACCGTGAGTTTACACGCAGTCAAAAGCGCTGAAGTCGTCAGCGGCAGCGTCGATGCCAAGTTTAATACGCGCGTGTCGAGTCGTGTGCTGGCGCAGTTAAAAACCTTACATGTACGTGCGGGCGATACTGTATCGGCGGGGCAGTTAATCGCAACCCTTGAAGATGCTGACTTAAAAACACAAGTTCAGCAAGTTAAGGCTCAGCAAAGCGCCAATGACGCCCAGCTTGCACAAGCTAAAAAGCAATTAGAACGTGTGGTTGCACTAAAAGCCCAAGGGCTTGTGGCACAAAATCAGGTTGATGAATGGCAAACCAAAGTGAATGAACTAGAAGCGCAGTCTGCGGCTTTGGTTCAGCAGCTTGAAGGCACGCAAGTTGCTTTGGGATACACCAAAATTCATGCGCCAATCGATGGCAAAGTGGTAGAGCGCTTACAAGAGCCTGGTACTATGCTGAGTCCTGGCATGGCGATAGTGTCTTTGTATAACCCGACTAAGTTACAAGTTCATACGCCGGTGCGTGAACAACAAGCTGCTTTTTTAAGAGTTGGCGACAAATTAAAAGTGTTTGTGCCTGCCGTTGGCTTAACCGAGTATGCGCAAATTAGCGAAATTGTCCCAGTTGCTGATAAGCAAGCGCGCCGTTTTGCCATCAAACTTGATATCGGTTTTGCCAAAGAAGTCAAACCGGGCATGTATGCACAAGTCTTTCTACCGGGTGAAGAGCAAGTCACCATTGTGATCCCGCGTAAACTGGTGAAACGCTATGGGCAATTGACCATGGTTGAAGTGGTTGAGCAAGGGCAATTGCAAAAGCGTTATGTTCGGTTAGGTGAAGCAGTCAATAACAATGAAGTACAAGTGCTGGCTGGGCTAGAAGCGGGCGAGAAAATCGCATTGAAGCCTGCGATTTAATCGACTAAACGTTCGTAAATAGCAAAGGCCACATACTTTAATGGGGCCTTTTTCTTAGCGCGCGTTTTTTATAAAAACGTCGCAATCTCTTCCATTGGTTTCTTCACTAAAGCGTGCTCTGGCACAGTCGCATCTTCACTCGGGTAACCCGCAATCAACAACATATAAGGGCGCTCATTATCGCGGTCACGGCCACAAATATCGGTTAAGAAGCTCATCGGTTTTGGCGTGTGAGTCAGTGTTGCTAAGCCCGCATTATGTAATGCTTGAATTAAGAACCCGGTCGCTAAACCCACAGACTCATGCACATAGTAGTTGGTGTTCTTATCTTCAGAGTGAATACCACCTTTCTTTTGACTGAATACGGCAATTAACCAAGGTGCGTGCTCAAGGTACGGTTTTTGTGCATCTGTGCCTAATGGTTTTAGGGCATCTAGCCATTCTTCACCTGCACGACCTTCATAAAAAGAGCGCTCTAGATCTTCCGCTGCTTGGCGAATTTGCTTTTTGACATCGGCTGAGTGGATCGCAACAAAATGCCAAGGCTGGTGATTGGCACCACTTGGCGCTGTGCCTGCGGTTTTAATACAGGCTTCGATGATTTCTTTTGGCACAGGACGGTTGCTAAAACTGCGAATTGAGTGGCGACGCTTACAGTTGTCTAAAAAGCTTTCAGCGCGGCTCAGCATCTCGTCTTGTGGGTATTCAATAAAGTCACTTAGCGGTCGGTTTGCATGGTCTTGCATGTTCATCCCCTTGATATTCTTAATTGTCGCTAGTGTTTCAGTGTTTACAAATTATTGCAATTGTTAGCAGGGTATTAATTGTACCTGTAATGTAAAGCTGCTATAACAGCGTTGCTTATTTGTTCAATAAAAGGGAATGTAAATGCTTAAAATAACTGGGCTTTCAAAAACATATGACAATGGCGTTCACGCGTTACGCGGGGTGAATTTAGATATTCCAAAAGGTATGTATGGATTACTGGGGCCAAATGGCGCAGGTAAGTCTTCACTTATGCGTACAATTGCAACATTACAATCCGCTGATTCGGGGAGTATTGAGTTTGATGGGATTAACGTACTCGAACAGCCAAAAGCGCTTCGTGAGCGTTTAGGGTATTTACCACAAGACTTCGGTGTTTATCCACGCGTCAGTGCCTATGACTTACTTGATCATATGGCAGTGCTAAAAGGCTTAAATAATAAAGCAGAACGTAAAGAAGCGGTTGAAGGCTTACTGGCCCAAACCAATTTATATGACCACCGTAAAAATGCTGTAAGTGGCTTCTCTGGTGGTATGCGTCAGCGTTTTGGTATTGCGCAAGCACTACTTGGCGATCCTGACTTACTGATTGTCGACGAACCAACAGCGGGTCTTGACCCAGAAGAGCGTAACCGATTCCACAATTTATTAGTGGGCTTAGGTGAAAGTAAGGTCATTATCTTATCGACGCACATAGTAGAAGATGTGTCTGAGCTTTGTCCGAATATGGCAGTATTGGCAAGTGGTCAAATTTTACTTGAAGGTAACCCGATTGATTTAACCGAGCAGCTACAAGGTAAGATCTGGCGTAAGTCTGTAAGCCTAGCTGAAGCAAAAGAGTTAGAAGCAGTCTTACCGGTTATTTCTAAACGCTTATTTGCGGGTAATACTTTGCTGAATGTATTTGCTGATGAAGCGCCAGAAGGCTTCAATGCAGTACCTGCAGATCTAGAAGATGTGTATTTCTCGACATTGCATCAACACCGTAATAGCCAAGCTGCATAAGGAGTCGGTTAATGCTATTTAAAATGATGCAATCTGAGCTGCGATTCTTTATTCGTCAGCCCTCGTTTTATGTCACTTCACTTATCTTATTTTTACTGACCTTTTTGGCGTCAGTGTCTGACACCGTACAAATAGGTGGTGCAGGTAATGTGAACGTGAACTCGCCATTTGCCATTATGCAGGTGGTTGGCACTATGTCGGTATTCGGCATTTTCTTAGTGGTTAACTTTGTAGGTAGTGCAGCAATTCGTGACGAAATAAGCAAATTCAGCGAGCTTGCGCTTAGTAAACCTTTAGACATAGTACAGTACCGATTAGGGCGCTTTTTGGGTGCTTACATTGTTACTATGATCGTTTTTTCTATGTGCCTTTTCGGTATTTGGATAGGATCTGGTTTTGGCGGCTTAATGCAGTGGCTTGACCCTGAGATGATTGGCCCAAATAAGCTATCTTATTATCTAACGCCGTATCTCTATCTTGCTGTGCCTACTTTATTCTTCATTTCTAGTTTATTTGTCGTGGTTGCGAAAAAATTCAGAAGTATGCCTGCCATGTACTTAGTTGCGGTGGCCCTTCTGATTGGTTATTTAATCTCTCGTAATCTGTTTTCTGATATCGAATACCGCACACTTTCTACATACATAGATATGTTTGCGTTGTCGGCAGCGAATGCACAAACCGAGTACTGGACGATTGCTGATCGCAATGTCTCAATACTCACTTTAACCGGTGATTTACTCTATAACCGTATCCTTTGGTGTGTGTTGGCGGTTGCTGGCTTACTGACCTTGGTACTAGATAAAACACATTATCTTCCGCAAAAGCAAAAAACCAAAAGCAAGGCGAAAGGCGATGTGAAAAACGGTCAAGCGCAAGCGCTGTTAAATCGTATTGATTTTAAAGCCAATGCCAGCAGTGCTTGGGCACACTTTTCAATGCGTACTCGCTTCGAAGTGAAGCAGGTTATTTTTAGCTATTCATTCTTAGTCTTGGTTATTTTAAGTCTTGGTATGTTAATTCCTGGCCTCGTCAGTTCAATTGGCGGATATGGCACAGATGTGTGGCCTGTTACTTTTAGAATGGTCGAGCTGATCCAGGGTAGTTTTTCAATCTTGATGATCATTGTCTTGGTCTATTACTGCGCCGAATTAGTTTGGCATGACCGCGAAGCGAGAATGAGTGAAATTGTTGACTCTTATCCGGTTGCGAACTGGGTGTTCTGGGGTTCTAAATACTGCGCCTTAGTACTTGTCATTACTTTGTTATGCGTATTTGGTTCGTTGATCACCATGAGTTATCAGCTTATTTCAGGCATAGAACATATTGAAATTTCACAGTACGCGATACGCCTTGGTTATTTATTTGCATTTGGGCTGTTCATTTTGGGAACTGTGGCGTTCTTATTACAAGTCGTTAGCCCGAGTAAATATATGGGTATGGGTCTATTTGTGCTTTACTTCATAGCTTCCCAAGTTATTTCGAGTTATGGCTTCGAGCATAATTTATGGCACATCGGTGGTACGCCAAGCACGCCATATTCAGATATCAACGGCTATGGTCACTTCTTAAGTGCAGCACATTGGTATAACGTGTATTGGTTTGGTTTTGCGATGATCTTGGCAGCGTTTAGCTATGCACTATGGCCGCGTGGCGCAGGGCAAACTTTCAAGGCGCGTTTAAGTCAGGTGAATTATCAGCTAGGTCTTGCTGGTAAAGCTGTGATTGTTGCGGGTGCAGCCCTATTTGTAGGCAGTGGTAGTTATATCTACTATAACACTCAAGTCGTTAATCAGTTTATCACGCAAGACGATAGAGAAGATCTTTCTGAGCAGTACGAACGTGAGTTTGTGCAATTCAGAGATGCGCCAGTACCTATCCCACTTGATGTGAAACTTGATGCAGAGATTTTCCCTAAAACACGCCGTATTGAAGCAACGGTTGTTTTAGAGGTCGAAAACAAGAGTAAAGAAGTCATAGAGCGCTTCTTGGTGAACAAGCCTGCACATACGCTTGAGTGGTCGGTTGAAATGCCGGGTGCAAAACTCGGCGAATTAAACACTGATTATTCGCATGCTTGGATGAATTTATCTGAACCTATGTTGCCGGGTGAGCGTCGTACTTTAACTATGTCGGTGGCGCGTCAAACTCTAGGGTTTGTTGACCGAGGTAGTGATACCCGATTGGTACATAACGGTACTTTTATTGATAATACCGATCTATTCCCAACTTTTGGTTATAGTGAGGGTAAGCAGATCTTTGATAAAAACGAGCGCCGTAAACGTGGTCTTGAGCCGCTAAAGCTTGGTAACAAAATCGAAGAGACGCAGTATCATAATCAACCTCTCTTTGCTGATAACTTTATTACCTTTGCAGCTCGCGTTACGACCGATGAGTCGCAAGTGGCTATGGTGCCGGGTTACCTGCAGTCGAAAGAAACCAAAGATGGCCGTACAACTTATGTATACGAGATGGATGCGCCTATGCTGCACTTCTACACCATGCTGTCTATGGAGTTAGAAGTGAAACGTGAAGAGTATAAAGGTATTGCGCTTGAGGTTTACTATCACAAAGATCATGCGTGGAATGTGGATACTATGCTTGAATCAACAAAAGATTCAATTGATTACTTCTCAAGAGAGTTTGGCCCTTATCAGCATAAGCAAATGCGTATTATCGAGTTCCCGCGTTACCGTTCGTTTGCGCAGAGTTTTGCCAATACTGTACCTTACTCAGAAGAGATGGGTTTCTTAACCGATACCCGTAATCCTGAGAATATTAATTTACCTTACTATGTTACAGCTCATGAACTGGCACACCAATGGTGGGCGCATCAGGTGATTGGGGCAAACGTAGAGGGCTCGAATATTCTGTCTGAAATGCTGTCTCAGTATGCGGCCATTATGGTGATGAAAGAGAAGTACGGTGAGCACAACCTACGTAAGTTTTTGAAGTATGAGCTTGATATATATCTGCGTGGTCGTACAACAGAAGCCCATGAAGAGCGAACGCTTGCTAGAACAGTGGGGCAGCAGCATATTCATTACAATAAAGGATCAGTCGTAATGTTGGCATTGTATGACCTACTGGGTGAAGCGCGTCTGAATAAAGCATTGCGTAACTTCATTGATGACTATCGCTTCAGAAGTGATGTTTTCCCGACTACGCTTGATTTCATTACATACTTGAAGTCTGATGCAACGGCGCAAGAGCAAGCCTTCATCGAAGACCAATTTAACTCAATTACATTATACGAGTTAAGGTTGGCTGACGTTGAAATTGAAGAGGCTAAGTCTGAAGGTGAACTTCATACTATTACGCTTACCGTAAAAGCGGCGAAAAAGCATGCGGATGGGGAAGGTAACGAAGAAGATGTACCACTTGAGCAAATGGTAGACATTGCCCTGTTCAAAGCCGATCCTGATGACATCAATGAAGGCGAGAATGTGATGTATCTGCAAAAACACAGTATTACGACGGGTGATAACGTGATCAAACTGAAAGTAAAAGACTTACCTAAGTTTGCGGGTATTGACCCATTTGTAAAACTGATCGACAAAGAAGCAGCCGATAATATTAAGTCGCTGTAATTTGTATGAGCTATATTCATTGATAGCTTAGCTCAATCATTAAAGGCCTCTGTTGTAGAGGCCTTTTGTTTTTCAAAATATAAATTTGGTGAATACTTAAGGTTTAATAAATAAAGCTTATAAATAACTCTGTTATGTTAATCTTTGCGCGAAAATAACAGGTATCAAATAGGAGCATGTATGTATCAACATCAATGGCACACAGGCGAGTCAATAAACCTACCGACGGGCAAGATAGTTTGTATTGGGCGCAACTATGCCGCGCATGCACAAGAGTTGAATAACCCTATTCCGAGCCGGCCAATTCTGTTCATTAAACCCAGTACATGTTTACAGTCTTTCAAAGAGATTACGCTCGCTAAACGTTTAGGTGAACATCACTACGAAGCCGAATTAGCCCTGTTAATTGGCGAAACGATTTCATACGGCGATCAAAATGTGCTAACAAAAATTGCCGGAGTTGGGCTTGCTCTCGACTTAACCTTACGTGATGTGCAGAGTGAGCTTAAAAGCAAAGGTCATCCTTGGGAGCGCGCCAAAGCTTATGATGGCAGCTGCCCTGTTACACCATTTTACCCACTAAAATCACCAACTGAACTTGAGAGTGCTGAATATAAGTATTGGCAGAATGGTGATTTAAAGCAGCATGGCAAAACTGAACTCATGCTATTTAACATCGAACGTTTACTCACAGAGATCAGCGAAAGTTTTACCCTGATGCCGGGCGACATTGTGTTAACAGGGACACCAGAAGGAGTAGGGGTATTGAATCATGGTGATGAGCTGCAATTGCAGTATCAGGAGCAGGTGCCTTTAAATGCTAAGGTTGTTCTGAAACCTTGAGTATATGCAAAGACTGATTTCAGAGAGATAGAGTATCTTTAAAGTGTTTAAGTCGCATTAGTTATTTTGTTTTTAAATTGGTAACATGGCTGGTGTTTTTTCACTAAAATCAGTAACAAGCTAATAGTTAAAAAATATATAAGGAATATATATGAAACTTCAAATCTTTGCGGGTTTGTCATTGTTAGTTTTTTGTTTCATGGCGATGGGTCAAGATAACGATACAAAATTAATAATGTGTAAAGACTGTTCATACTCAGAATCTAAGAAATTAGCTAAAAAATACGCGCCTTCATCTCAGTGTTTCAAGAGTAATCCAAGTGGCTCTATGACATCTGGAACTCAGACATGTCACTCATCACCTAGGAAGGTGATTATTGCTGATGCGAAAGGTAATAATCATCATGCTTTTACAGTTCGCCACTATAACCAGGGCACGGCATGGCTTGAATTAGCCATTGAAAGAGCTCGACTCAACACCACAGATTATGAGGCAATTCGTCGAGTTAACATAACCGCAAACAATTTAGAAAAGCTGGCGTCTGAACTTGAGAATGAATTAAAAGGAGTGCCCTTAACCGGCAGAGACTTCGTTATTCACTCTTCTCAACCTCAAGGCTTTAGGTCTGATAGTCAAAATGCAGGTAGCTGCCCTGCATATATTTCTGATGCATTCGATGCAGTTTATGATGGTAAAGCAACAACTCGTTTCTCTGAAGCGGTTAATAAAAAAATCAACCGAGAGAGCAAAGCTCCAAGTAAAGCATTCATGGTAAAAAGCATGAATGGTGATGGCTTTTCAGTTGAAGTGTCAGGGGTTAGTTACTCCGGCTCTTGGAAAGATGTTGTCCGTGTTTTTAATACTGAAATTGATTGGGAGCGAAGAAACCCAGATGTTCCTGCCTCAGACATACCTGATTATAAAGTGGTGTATGGCTTAACTTGGAATGATAGATGGGGGGTAATCGAGGTTGACGTTAATCCGCTTTTAACGGTTCTTGGTGGAGTGTCATTAAGTGGTTATGGTAAAGCAGGCAGATTACAAGGCTTAGATCCCTGTGTAGAAAGAGAGTTTGATAAGTACCTAAGAAATGAAGTAACACACTCTAATAATACTTCGTCTGGTGGTGATGCTTGGGATAACCAACAATGTGAAAAGCATTACTACTGGAAAGATGGCACATTGGCCTTTACGGTTCTTGTACCCTGCTAATCAAATAATTTAGGGAGCTACTAGCTCCCTTTATCTTTAAATTACAAAGAAAAATCCATTGCATAGCTGACGTATGCTTTCATATCGTCATCGGCGTCTAAATCAGTTTTGATCACGCCAAAAGTAAAACCATCTTTGCTTAGGCTAAAACCATAATCCATATAGTTATCTTCTGAGTACCACTCAGTCACAGTGTCACCGCTTGAGCGACCTAAATGTAAACCAAGTTCAGTGTCATTGAATACACTAAATGCAGCGTTCAGCTCAATATACAGCATGTCTTCTTCTGCAGTTGAGCCGCTTTGAGCATTACTTAGGTAGCTGATTTTCGCACTTAATACGTCATAGCTGACTTCGCCATAAAGTTCGCCAAAGTCGATGCTGCCTTCGGCATCTGGATAAGCGTAATAGACATAGCCCACATCGTAGCCAATATCACCTGCAGAGCCGCTGAAGCCCGCATAAAAATCCATCTCATAGCTTTCTTTGCCGCCAAAGTCGATGTTTGATACCCAAGTACCAGCGTAAAAACCAGAGTCGTTACCATAATCAATGCCACCCGATACGGCTGCACCATCAGCGGACTGTGTAATGCCACGCCAGAAGTAGTTTGAGCTTGCTGCAATATTTGCGGTGACTTCAGCATAACTTGCAGTCGAAGTTGCGAGTAATAGTGAGCTAAGTAAGAGAGAGGTTGTCTTTTTCATCTTCATTCCTATGTGCGCTAAATTTTCCTAATCTTAAAAGCAATGCGTGCACCACTTTTCAGGCTGCATAGTAATGTAGTTTACCCTTTGATTATTAATGTTTTTTTATAACGAGTAGTTTTTGGTTAGAATTTTTATGCACAATGTTAGTGCGTTAAATGAGCGGCTTGCACGATATTTGAACATATCGTGCAAATTTAGATAAATATTTCTATAAGAAGGTTATGTAGATTTAATTAACCAAAGATAGCGCGCATTAAGCCGATGGTCTCGTCTACGCTACGGCCTTTTTCAACCTCTGCGATGATTGAGTCACGCTTATCGCGAATATGATCAGGGATGCTCTCATCAGCAAGTGCGCGATCAACCAATACCTCTGCTGACTCTTTACCGCGACGAACGGTTTTAGTGCCACCACTGCGGCTACTTCGTACAGGCTTATTTAATAACTTAATATAGTTAGAGTTATCAGCCGTGTCTTTGTCAGCATAATAGAAGAAGCAAGGTAACAGTGCTTTGATGCTGGCGAGTTGCTCTTCTAATTCGCCGTTTTCAGTCGTCATTGCAAACCAAGGCATAGTGCGGATGCTCATCACAACATCTGACCAATAGCGTTCGAAGTCACGGTTGTTTAAACGGCTAATACCCAATGCTTGGCAAAGGGCATCTAATCGGTTGTTGCTAATAGGCGTGAACACATCAGGGCGACGCATCGCTAATAGGCGCGAAGCAGGCGCAAGGGTTGGTTTTTCATCTGTGCCCGCAAATGCACTTAAGTAACCAATCATAAATGCTTGATAGTCTTGCTCGCTTACGTCACCTTCAGCAGGAATGTTCGCAAGGGCGTCATCAAATGCACCTGGTAAGTCTGCTAATAGCTGGTGGAACCCTTTCGCACTCTTAGTTGAAGCAAACCACTCAACATCGAAGTTATAAACGCTGGTATCTAAGCTTGCAGCATGCTTACCCGTGAACGCTAAACGGTCTTCGGCGATCATCTCTTTTAATGGCGTGCTGCGCATCGGTGCTAAGTAGCTGGTTAGCTTTAACTGTTCTTCAAGAGCCAATACGTCTTTATGTTGCTCGATAAAGCCACAGATCACCGGCCAAGGTGCAATACGTAGCGTTTTAAGCTGTAAAAAGCTGATAGCAGAAATTAACAAATCTTGTAGCTTCTTAACCGTTGGAAGCTGGTGGTCGTCGAGCAAGTCGAAGTTGATGCGGTTTTTTGCTACATCTAATAACTCATAGCACCAACCCAAGAAGTCTTCTGGGTGGTTTTCTACTTTGACTGCCATCAGATTCAAACTTATCTCGGTAGATTGCTTAAGAATGTTTTGGTAAATCTGACTTTCTTGTTCACCCAATGCCATTTTTGACGGGGAAATGAGCAGCTTTTTCATAGGGGTTGGTGTCTCCACGGGTTAAGTTATTACGGGTTAATTAGCTAACCAAATAAGTGTAGCAGAACTTGTGCTACACAAATGAGGGCGTGGATCATACCTAAGTGAGACGTGGATGCAATCGAAGAAACGCTTATTTATTACAAGAGGTAAGAAAACTCAGCATCTGCAGGAGCTTACAAGCTGAGTTTTTGGAGGCGGAATTAAAAGGCCAACACCAAAGCTGCGCCAAGAATTGACCCTATCGCTGGTAACACAATGGCAAGGTGAGTTTCTATTTCATACTGTGTGTGCTTGGGCAAAGTAGCCCAGTACTCGATTATCTGTTTTTTCATAGTAAGCGTCCTTTTTTAGCGTTAATCATTTGTCTCTAATTCAAAGAGTGACTCAACCGGTTGCTCAAAGTGGCGCGCAATCTTTAATGCAATCACCACCGAGGGGGTAAAGCGGCCAGTTTCTATGGTGCTAATGGTTTTGCGAGAAACACCAATTAAATCGGCTAACTCTTGTTGAGATAAATTGTTGAGCTTTCTTAATTCAGCAACCTTAACTTGCATAGTTGTTAGTCTCTATTTTGCCAAATTATCGATGCGCCATAACTTAAGCTGGCAGTGGCCAAGTACAGAAGTGACATTGTTTCATGAGTAAATGGAATGGCAATGGCATCTCCAATTACCCAAATCGCAAAAATGACACCGACAGTGCAATAAAAAGCATGGCGGCAAGCGTTATGGTTCATTTGCTTTATAAACTCGTCCTGATAGCCGTCAGTGTATTTTTTTGAATTGAAGAACGCTTTAATTTTGTAAAAAACAGCAATGCCAACAAATAGCACCACAAAGCCTATATTGAAGAATTGTTGATTTTCACTGTCTTTGAACGCGTCAGTGATCACCATGAACAGTAACACTGTGCCAAGTGCCAGCCAAAACCAACCACTTAATGTAATGTGCTTCTCTTCATTTTTAACTTCTAGGTTTGTCATGCCATGTTTTCCTTCGTAATGATACCTATGGGTATCAATGTAACCTGTAGGTATCATGAGGTCAATGGTTTTTTGTAACCCCTAGGTATCATATTAATTTCATTGGCATTGTGTGCAGATTTTTTTCGTCTCAGCCGTTATGATTAGTAACATCAATTGCAAATGTAAGGAAAAGCAATGAATCGCTTTGTAAAAGTCATCGGTGGTGTGGTTGTTGTGGCCGTTGGTGCTGTGGTTGCGGCGCCATTTTTGATCCCAACCGACACCATTATTAAGCAGGTTTCAGAACAAGTCGAAAATACCACTGGTCGTAAACTCACCATTGCCGGTGAAAGCCAGCTAACGGTATTTCCAAGCCTAAGTATAGAACTAAACGACGTTGCTTTTGCCAATATGGCCTCGGGTAGTGCTGAAAATATGGTAAGTATGGAACAGCTTGCCGTGCATATTCCTTGGTTGTCGTTATTAAGTGGTGAAGCCAAGTTAGAGCGTTTTGTGATCCGCAATCCAAACATCTTGCTAGAAACAGACAAACAAGGCAAAGCGAACTGGCAGATCATGCCAACAACCGCCGCTGCGCCAACAGCTCAAACGAATGAGGCCGCTGGCCCGGTAAAATTACCCCAAGGGTTTGATGTCAGCTTAGGTGAAGTGGCGATTTACGGGGGTCAACTGACTTATCTTGATGGCGTGACTGGCGCAAAACAGCAGGTGAGTGACTTTGAATTAATTGTAGCGCTGCCTTCTTTATTCAAGCCGCTTGATGTGAAAGGGGGGTTAACCTACCAACAACAGCGTTTTGAATTAAATACCCAGGTCGACACACCAGCAAAAGCCATTGAAGGGCAAACCTTTAATGTGACGCAAACTTTGGCGTCGGCGTTATTAGATCTTGAATTTAACGGTGCCATTGCTCAACAAGGCAAAGACATTAAAGGTAGCTTGAGACTGGCAGGTGATTCAGTAAAAGCCATTACCCAGTGGCAGGGCATTGATCTAAAAGCCAAAGACAACGCCTTTAATCAGTTTAGTGTCGCTGGTGAGATGCACTTAGCTGGAGAGACTTTTAAACTGAGCGCATTCGAAGCCAAACTTGATGCACTGGCAATTAAAGGGCAAAGCCAAATCGATTTAGGCGCGCGTTTAAATGTCATGGCTGACATTGACCTGGGTATGTTAGACCTCAACCCATATCTGCCTGAGAGCCCAGAAAAACCAGCCGAGCCTGCACAGCCTGCAGAACCGGGTGAGGCACAGCCGATTGTATGGGACGACACTCCGATTGATTTATCGGGTCTTAATGCCTTAGACGCCGACATTAAAGTGCGTTCAACGGGTCTCATTGCCAAAGAGATCAAACTGGGTGAAAACCAATTCTCAGTTAATCTAAAAGACGGCAAAGCACGTTTAGGCTTAGATAAATTCAACGCTTACGAAGGTAAAGGGCAGGGTAAAGTGGTGGTGAATGCCAAGCGTGCGCCTTATCAGATCAATACCGATTTTAGTTTAACCGACATCAACGCCGAACCATTACTGACTGATGCGGTCGGCTTTGACAAGGTATTAGGTAAAGGCAGCATCAGTTGGGCGCTGAACACCCAAGGTCAAAGTCAGAAGCAGTTTGTGTCGGCATTAGCAGGTAATCTGGCGTTTAGCTTTGTAGATGGTGGCGTAAAAGGGGCCAATATCGCAGAGATGATGCGTAAAGGCAGCGAAATGCTCAAAGGTGACTTCTCATCATTAAAAGAAGGTCTAAACGCCGACTTCGATCCAAATCAGAAAACCGATTTCTCGGCACTGACAGGCACCTTTACCTTTAAAAATGGTGTCGGCACCAATACCGACCTAAACCTTGCCAGCCCGCTGTTACGAATTACGGGCAGCGGTGAAGTCGATTTACCTAAGACTTATGTGAATTACCGCTTAGTCACAGGCTTAGTTGATACCATAGAAGGCCAAGCAAGCAGCGATGACAGCACCGGCTTTAAAGTACCGCTGCGTATTAAAGGCCCATTCCACAAGGTGGATTACAAACTCGACTTTGGCAGTGCGGCAAAAGACAAAGCCAAAGAAGAAGCGAAAGAGAAAGTAAAAGATAAGCTGAAAGACAAATTAAAAGGCTTCTTTGGTTAATAGCTCAGTGTTTCAAACAAGCAAAAGCCAGTGTCACAATGCACTGGCTTTTTTGTGTTTGGTATAAATAGTTACTCGTCTCGGTAGCAGCGAATTTACTTCGCGTCTTGTTTTGGTATAGGTGAGATGTGCAGGGGTCAATAAACCCGACATAAAGTCGGTGCTACCGAATGTGCCTTTTAAATTGTCGTCATAAATGACGTAAAAACGATAGATTGAGTACCCCATTGCAGCCGTTAATATTGCTCATTTCACCTTGCGCAAAAATAACATTGCTTCGCAACGTGTATTTTGCACTCTTGGTAGCAGCGAATTTACTTCGCGTCTTGTTTTGGTATAGGTGAGATGTGCAGGGGTCAATAAACCCGACATAAAGTCGGTGCTACCGAATGTGCCTTTTAAATTGTCGCCATACATGACGTAAAAACGATAGATTGAGTACTCCATTGCAGCAGTTAATGTTGCTCATTTCACCTTGCGCAAAAATAACCTTGCTTCGCAACGTGTATTTTGCACCCTTGGTAGCATCGAATTTACTTCGCGACTTGTTTTGGTATAGGTGAGATATGAATAGGTCAATAAACCCGACATAAAGTCGGTGCTACCGAATGTGCCTTTTAAATTGTCGCCATAAATGACGCAAAAACGATAGAGTGAGTACCCCATTGCAGCTGTTAATGTTGCTCATTTCACCTTGCGCAAAAATAACCTTGCTTCGCAACGTGTGTTTTGCACCCTTAGCGCAACACTGTTTTTTAAATTGTCGTCATACATGACGACCTATAAAAGAGTTTGTAGGAGCAGTGTCGTTTACATCCATGTAGCTACGCCCATCGGGTATCCATACCCTCACCTCCTAGCGCTGCGGAACTTCGTTTCGGTCACTCGTCGCCCTTGCGCAAAAATAACCTTGCTTAGCAACGTGTGTTTTGCACGGTAAGCCCGTGTAATCGGGTGTAATCTCGATTAGTTGTTTTCAATAATTGTCTGTGTTCTTATGGGCTTAGTACTTCTAAAGGACATTACTATGACGCAACAATTAACGTATACCGTTAAACCAAGCCGTGACGACACGCCTTGGGTAATTTTAGACACAGACGGTAACCCTGCCGATGACGTATCGGTCGATCTGGCTCAATTCCCTGAAGATGAGCCGGTAAACCTTGTGTATGTGCTAACTCAATCAAGCATAGACAAAGGTTTCCGCTTTGCTGGCAATGGCACCTTGTTTACTGATGCCCGTGATAATTTTAACTATCAGCTTAGCAGCGAAGTATTCAACGGCGGCACTTCTTTAGTCGTGACGGTAATGAATATTGAACCTGATGCCAGCATTCCAGCTGATGTGATTAAAGAGTTGGTAAAGTCTAAAAACAAAGACAAGGTGTTCTCTAAAGTTGAACTTGAAGCCAATACCAATTACGAGATTGACTTTAGGTTACTTGCAGAGAAAGAGGGTAAGAAAGGTAAGCTTTATATTTCTCAAGATCCAAGAGTAACAATTAGTAAAGTACCACCACCTTAGAATAATACTTCTTAATTACTTGCTTAATAGGCGCATAAAGTATTTGTATTCTTAGCGCCTATTATCTCTGACAATTGTATTTCATGCTTACACAAAGGTTTAAACCAAGGTAATGTAAAGAAAGTTTCACTCCATCCTTCTTGAATGCCCTTCTCGATTGCCAATAAAGCAGAATGTGATTCCCCTAATTTCGTTAAAACTATTGCTTTGACGAACTGCAAATCGTAGACGTTTGAATGTGCAGTTTCTACTTGATTGATTTCTTTTAATGCTTCTACTGTATTTTCTGCATGGGCAAGAGCCTGTATACGTACCATTAAGTCATCAATATTTGTTGTATCTTGCGTTTGTTTAAGTAATTGCTCGTAAATTAGCTTAGCTTTATTATCCTCACCAAGGTATGAATAGCTATCAGCCAAGTTAAGTGCGAAATTTAAGTTAGAAGAATTAAGTTGATAAGCTTTATTTGCATTAAGGTTTGAAAGTTCGAACTCACCGATTAAGGAGTGTGCAATGGCTAAATTTGATAGAATAGAAGCATCATTCGGTGTATTTAGTAGCATTTTTGTGTATGACTTAATGGCTTCTCGAGCTTCACCTGTGACTAAAGATAAATCCGCATAAGTTTTAAGTGCCCAAAAATCATTAGGTGCGATTTGAATGACTAGGTCTAGATACTTTGTTGATTCATCATACTTACCATTTAGCAAATATAAAATAGCCGTATTACGAGTGATTTGTAGTGAGGGTTTGAATTGGTGCGCCTTGAGAATATTGTCTAGTGCTTGTGTGTAATCTCCTTTTTCACTATAGAGGCTAGCCTTTACACTATAAAGCTCATATGTATCTACATCAGTGTTATTAAGCTCTGAAATTAACATTTCAGCTTTTTGCCAATCTTTAATAGTCTGATACGCCTGAATACGATCAATGATATAGTTATGACTATTCTTATAGGTCTCAGGGGTATGTTCTAAAGCATCTAAGAAATCCCAAATGATAGTGTTATCTTGTTGAAGAAACTGTGATTCAACTGCCACCTTCCTATAAAACCGATACAAGGGCACAAAGCTTGGCTCTTGACGGATCAGCGACTTCACTTCAGCCAGTGTCACCGCAATGTCTTGCGAGCCACTTTGAAATGCTTCAACCTGCGCTACATATTTGTCGTAAAACGCATCGCTATAAGTTTGGCTGGTAAAGCGCTTGTCGAATAGCGCCTCAATATTCACCAAGCTGCTGTGATAGGCCTCAGAAAAGCTTTCGGTATCGACACTATAACGAGTGGTATCGAGCAAAGTGGCAGTGTGTGCATCAATGGCATTAAGTGTGACTTCACACAATGAGTTACGACAGTTAAATACAGGTTCAAGTAGCACGTCGGCACCTAGGGCTTTGCCGATGTCAGTTTGCGATGCTTGTTCACCCATGAGTTTAAGGGTGCTGGTTACTTCTGAGTTTGATACTTGCAAACTTGATGTGTCTTGCAAAATAAAGTTACTGATGGCGTCTTCAAGCCCCAAGGTGGCAATGCGCTGTTGGGTGTCGGTTAATTCAGTTTGTCCTTCGAAGGTAATGGGTAGGGCGGCAATATAGCTCTTTGGTTGGTTAGTTTGCCAATACCAATAACCCGCGCCAACAAGGCAAACTGCAAACAACCACGACATGGCAAGGCCATATTTTTGCCAGAAGTTTGATTTTGCGTTAGTTGTAGATTCTGAAGGTGTGGGTATTTGTAGGTCTACTGCATCAATATCTTGTGTGTCATCGCATTGTGCATAACCAATATTTTGCTGTAATTGCTTTAACTGAGTAATAACTTGGTGAAAGCTATTTGGGCGCGCTGCTTTGTCGAATGCCATTAGTGCATTGATTAGTGCACCAAGCTGCGCAGGCATGTCGAGTAATTTACTTGCATCACTTTGACAAGGAACATGCTTGATTTGTTCTGCAATGGCATCTGGGGTGGCGTCTTTGGCTTGGGCTAAATAAGGGTGCTCATTCGCAAACAGCTGATAGGCCAATAAGCCAAAGGCAAATAAATCGGCACGCTGATCTAACAGCTGCTTATTCAATTGCTCTGGTGACATTGCTGTTAAACTACCAAAGCTAGAGTGATGACTGCGCTGCTCATCACCGAGTTGGGCAATGCCAAAGTCAGCGATTTTCGCAACACCTTGGGCGTTGATTAAAATGTTATCGGCTTTTAAATCAAGATGCAGAATGTCATTTTTGTGCGCTTCTGATAAGCCTTGGGCGATATCAATTAGTAGCTGTAACTTTTGCTCAGACTCGAGATGACGGGTTTTTAAAAAATGTTTAAGGGTAGCGCCTTGCACATATTCCATTTCGATGGCGAGCTGGGTGTCACTCTCGTGCACTTTATATACTTGCACAATATTTGGGTGATTAACGCGGGCCAGTATTTTGGCTTCGTTCAAAGCCTGTTGTTTATCGACTTTATTTACGTCGAGCACTTTTATCGCCACATGACGCTCTAATTTTGCATCAACAGCCAGAAAAACACGGCTCATGCCGCCTTGTCCTAATGGGGTGATTTGTTGGTAAAATTGCTCGAGTTGTATCACAATAAAATGCTTTATTATTAGTTCTAGAGTTAGTGTATCGGTTCGAGTTTGAGAATTCGAACTATTTACGATAGAAAAACATGAAATAGATTAAATAAGCGACGATTTTATTTTATCACCGCTATTTTTACTTGTTTGTTATTTAATCAGTTGAAGTTGTTTTAGTTTTTGCGCTTGAAAAACTAACTGCTTGTCTCCATATCAGAAATGCAATCTAGAAAACTTGGTGGAATAGCACAATTAATTAAAAATTGAACTATCCATCCCTCATGTTTATTGTTACAATTGCCCGCCCTTGAAAGACGAACTCCACGTTTTTTGAGTGATTAATAATCTAACTGCTTCATATTTATACAAATTTGAAGCGAAGTTTAACTACACCGGAGCATCAAAAATGATCCAAATGCAAACTCAGCTGGACGTTGCTGATAACAGCGGCGCTCGCAAAGTGCAGTGTATTAAAGTCCTTGGTGGTTCGCACCGTCGCTACGCGGCAGTTGGTGACATCATTAAAGTTTCTGTTAAAGAAGCAATTCCTCGCGGTAAAGTGAAGAAAGGTGATGTTAAAAACGCAGTAGTTGTGCGTACTAAAAAAGGCGTTCGTCGTCCAGACGGCTCTTTAATCCGTTTCGATAGCAATGCGGCTGTTATCTTAAATGATAACCTACAGCCAATTGGTACTCGTATCTTCGGCCCTGTGACTCGTGAACTACGTAACGACAAGTTCATGAAGATCGTTTCACTAGCACCAGAAGTACTATAAGGAGTCGATCATGGCAGCAAAAATCCGTCGTGATGACGAAGTAATCGTACTAGCCGGTAAAGACAAAGGTAAGCGCGGTAAAGTGCTTTCAGTTGTTACTGAAACTGGTCGTGTTTTCGTTGAAGGTGTAAACCTTATCAAGAAGCACCAAAAACCAGTTCCTCAGCTTCAACAAGCTGGCGGTATCATTGAAAAAGAAGCATCAATCGACGCTTCTAACGTAGCGATCTTCAATGCCGAAACTGGCAAGGCTGATCGTGTAGGTTTTAGATTTGAAGACGGCAAAAAAGTTCGTTTCTTTAAGTCTAACGGAAAAGCTATTTAATTAGTTGGAGTAGACGATGGCGAAACTGCATGAAGTTTACAAAGACAAAGTAGTAAAAGAACTTTTTGAAAAGTTCGGTTACAGCTCTGTCATGCAAGTCCCTCAGATCGAAAAGATCACACTTAACATGGGTGTGGGCGAAGCCCTAGCTGACAAGAAGATCCTTGAGAACGCTGTACGCGACCTTGAGTCAATCTCTGGTCAGAAGCCTCTAGTGACTAAAGCTCGTAAATCAGTTGCTGGCTTTAAGATCCGTGAAGGTTACCCAATCGGCTGTAAAGTAACCCTACGCGGCGAGCGTATGTGGGATTTCCTAGAGCGTTTAGTCTCTATCGCGATGCCACGTATTCGTGACTTCCGCGGTGTTAGCGCAAAGTCTTTTGACGGTCGCGGTAACTACTCTATGGGCGTACGTGAGCAAATCATCTTCCCAGAAATTGATTATGATAAAGTAGACCGCGTTCGCGGTATGGATATCACGATCACTACTTCTGCGAAAACAGATGATGAAGGCCGTGCGTTATTAGAAGCGTTCAACTTCCCATTCAAAAAGTAAGGGTAGGGTTATGGCAAAGAATTCAATGAAAGCGCGCGAAGCAAAGCGCACTAAATTAGTTGCACAGTACGCTGAAAAGCGCGCTGCACTAAAAGCTATCATCAGCGATGTTAACGCATCTGAAGATGATCGTTGGGACGCGGTATTAAAGCTTCAGTCTTTACCGCGTGATTCAAGCCCTGCACGTCAACGTAATCGTTGTAACATCACGGGCCGCCCACATGGTTTCCTTCGCAAGTTCGGCATGAGCCGTATCAAAGTTCGCGAAGCTGCTATGCGCGGTGAAATTCCTGGCCTTAAAAAGGCTTCTTGGTAATAGAATCACGGGAGTAAGACATGAGCTTGCAAGATCCTATTGCGGATTTATTCACACGTATCCGTAACGGTCAGTCTGCGAAGAAGGTATCAGTTTCAATGCCAACTTCAAAGCTGAAAGTAGCAGTTGCTAAAGTACTAAAAGAAGAAGGTTACATCACTGACTTCGCAGTAGCTGGCGACGCAAAACCAGAATTGACTATCGAACTTAAGTACTTCGAAGGCAAAGCTGTAATCGAAAATATCCAGCGTGTTAGCCGCCCTGGTCTACGTATCTATAAGAAACGTGACGACTTACCAAAGGTAATGGGTGGTTTAGGTATCGCTATCGTATCAACTTCTAAAGGCTTAATGACTGACCGTGCTGCACGTAGTGCTGGTATTGGCGGTGAGATCATTGGCTTTGTAGCTTAATCGGAGGGGAACTATGTCTCGTATAGCGAAGGCTCCTATTGCAGTTCCTGCCGGTGTTGAAGTTACACTAGCTGGCCAGGAAATCAAAGTTAAAGGCAAAAACGGCGAATTAACTCGTGTAGTTAACGATGCTGTTGAAGTTGCTTTAAACGACAACGTTATCACTACTGCTCCACGTGACGTAGCAAATGCTTGGGCTCAAGCTGGTACTGCACGTGCACTGATCAACAACATGATCCAAGGTGTTAACGAAGGTTTCGAGAAAAAGCTTCAATTAGTAGGTGTTGGTTACCGTGCTGCAGTTAAGGGTAAAGTATTAGACTTAACTCTTGGCTTCTCACACCCAGTGAACTTCGAGATCCCTGAGGGCATCACAATCGAAGCTCCTAGCCAAACTGAACTAGTAGTTAAAGGCGCTGACAAACAATTAGTTGGTCAAACTGCTGCTAACATCCGTTCATACCGTGAGCCAGAGCCTTATAAAGGTAAAGGTGTACGTTATGCTGATGAGCACGTGCGTCGTAAAGAAGCTAAGAAGAAGTAAGGTAAGACGATGGATAAGAAAACAGCTCGTCTACGTCGTGCTAAGCGCACTCGTAGAAATTTTATTGAACAAGGCACAACGCGTCTTGTTATCCACCGCACGCCACGTCACATCTACGCTCAGCTAGTAAACGCTGAAGGTACTGTGCTGGCTGCTGCTTCTACTGTTGAGAAAGCAATTGCAGAAGCCCTAACAGGCACTAGCAACATCGCTGCAGCACAAGCTGTAGGTAAAGCAATTGCTGAGCGCGCTGCAGACAAAGGCATTGAAAAACTTGCTTTTGACCGTAGTGGCTTTAAATATCACGGCCGTGTGAAGGCGCTTGCTGATGCAGCGCGTGAAGCTGGCTTGCAATTCTAGGAGTAGACAATGGCTAACGTAGAAGCAAAAGCACAACAGCCAGAATTAGCTGAAAAGCTAATCGCGGTAAACCGTGTGTCTAAGGTAGTTAAAGGTGGTCGTATCTTTAGCTTCACTGCACTAACAGTAGTTGGTGATGGCGCAGGTAAAGTAGGTTTTGGTTACGGTAAAGCACGTGAAGTTCCAGCTGCTATTCAAAAAGCAATGGAAAAAGCACGTCGTAACATGATCACTGTTGACCTAAATGGCAACACGCTACAGCACCCAATCAAGGGTCGCCACGCGGGTTCTAAAGTATACATGCAGCCAGCATCTGAAGGTACAGGTATCATCGCCGGTGGTGCGATGCGTGCAGTACTAGAAGTAACTGGTGTACAGAACGTACTTTCGAAAGCATACGGTTCAACTAACCCAATCAACATCGTTCGCGCTACAGTAGCTGCTCTTGAGAACATGAACT
Source organism: Pseudoalteromonas sp. SS15 (assembly GCF_049257195.1). Classification (NCBI taxonomy): domain Bacteria; kingdom Pseudomonadati; phylum Pseudomonadota; class Gammaproteobacteria; order Alteromonadales; family Pseudoalteromonadaceae; genus Pseudoalteromonas; species Pseudoalteromonas sp. SS15. Next base: position 80,863 of record NZ_JBMMUD010000007.1, on the reverse strand, counting down.
CTCCAGAGAAGATCGCTGCTAAGCGTGGTCTAACTGTTGACCAAATTCAGGGGTAATTAACCATGGCAAATACTGTAAAAGTTACTCAAGTAAAGAGCTCTATCGGTCGTTTACCGAAGCATAAAGCAACTTTACGTGGCCTTGGTTTACGTCGTATCAACCACACTGTTGAATTAGAAGATACAGCATGTGTACGTGGTATGATCAACCAAGTTTCTTACATGGTTAAGGTAGAGGGCTAATTCGATGCGTTTGAATACTCTTTCTCCTGCTGCAGGTTCTAAGTCTGCTGGTAAACGTGTTGGTCGTGGTATCGGTTCTGGTCTAGGTAAAACTGGCGGCCGTGGTCACAAAGGTCAAAAATCACGTTCTGGCGGTAAAGTTCGCGTTGGTTTCGAAGGCGGTCAAATGCCTATGCAACGTCGTCTACCGAAGTTCGGTTTCACTTCACGTAAATCTCTAGTATCTACTGAAGTTAACCTATACGAAATCGCTAAAGTTGAAGGCGATGTGGTAGATCTGAACGCGTTACAAGCAGCTGGTCTAGTTAAAAAGAACATCCAGTTCGTTAAAGTAGTTAAATCTGGCGAAGTTTCACGCGCTGTTACTGTTAAAGGCATGAAAGTGTCTAAAGGTGCACGCGAAGCTATTGAAGCTGCCGGAGGCAAGGTAGAAGACTAAGGAAGTACACAATGGCTAAACCAGGTCAAGATATGCAAAGTGCACAAAGTGGCTTAGCGGAATTAAAGCGCCGTTTACTATTTGTATTAGGTGCAATTATTATTTACCGTTTAGGTTCTTTCGTGCCGATCCCTGGGATTGACGCCGCTGTACTTGCCGAGTTCTTCGAGCAACAAAAGGGCACCATTGTTGAGATGTTCAACATGTTCAGTGGTGGTGCGCTTGAGCGTGCTTCGGTATTAGCGCTGGGTATTATGCCTTATATCTCAGCTTCGATTATTATGCAGCTATTAACGCACATACATCCTGCGATGATAGAGCTTAAGAAAGAAGGTGAGCAAGGTCGTAAGAAGATCAGCCAGTATACTCGATACGGTACGCTCGTGCTTGCTACATTCCAGTCGATTGGTATCGCCACTGGCTTACCAAGCATGATGGACGGGTTAGTTGTTAACCCAGGTTTCGGTTTCTATTTCACCGCTGTGGTGAGCTTAGTAACAGGTACTATGTTCCTTATGTGGCTGGGTGAACAAATTACAGAGCGTGGTATCGGTAACGGTATCTCAGTTCTAATATTTGTTGGTATCGTAGCTAACCTGCCGTCTGCTGTTGGCTCGACAGCCGAAATGGCGCGCCAAGGCGATTTGAATGTTTTTGTACTGCTAATGATTGCGGTAATTGTATTCGCTGTAACTTATCTTGTTGTGTTCTTTGAGCGTGGTCAACGTCGTATCGTTGTTAACTATGCGAAGCGTCAACAAGGTCGTCAGGTATTTGCTGCTCAAAGCACGCACTTACCATTAAAAGTTAATATGGCGGGTGTTATTCCACCAATCTTTGCTAGCAGTATCATTTTGTTCCCTGGTACAATTGCAAGCTGGTTCGGCCAAGGTGAAGGTCCGGTCGCTGATGTGCTACAAGCTATCTCTGCAGTGTTGACTCCTGGTCAGCCTCTGTATGCGATGGTATTAGCTGCGGCTATTATCTTCTTCTGCTTCTTCTACACTGCGTTGGTATTTAACCCGCGTGAGACAGCAGATAACCTTAAAAAGTCTGGCGCTTTTATTCCAGGCATTCGTCCGGGTGAACAGACATCAAAATACATTGATAAAGTGATGACACGCTTAACCCTTGCGGGCGCGTTGTATATAACCTTTATCTGTCTAGTGCCCGAGTTTATGACTATGGCGTGGCAAACGCCATTCTACTTCGGCGGTACATCAATCTTGATTATCGTTGTAGTAATCATGGACTTTATGGCACAAGTACAGACTCATATGATGTCTCATCAGTATGATTCTGTGCTGAAAAAAGCAAACCTTAAGGGCTACGGTCGTTAAGGCTAGTTTACGGAGTTGAGCAATGAAAGTACGTGCTTCCGTTAAGAAAATTTGCCGTAACTGTAAAGTAATCAAACGTGCAGGTGTTGTACGTGTGATTTGCAGTGAGCCAAAGCACAAGCAAAGGCAAGGCTAATAAAAGTCATGCAGGCTAAGTAATACTACTTAGCCTGTTTCATTGGTAAAACTTGAATGTCGGTTGGGTATCCTATACGGGCTTTCCAGCAAGATGATGATCAAGTTTATTTATAGGAGATATGTTAGTGGCCCGTATCGCAGGCATTAACGTTCCTGATCATAAGCATGCTGTTATCGGTTTAACAAGCATCTATGGTGTAGGTAAAACTCGCGCTAAGGCGATCTTAGCAGCGACTGGTATCGCCGAAACTACAAAAATCGGTGATCTTTCTGACGAAACACTTGACGTACTTCGTGAAGAAGTAGGTAAGTACACTGTTGAAGGTGACCTTCGTCGTGAAGTTACACTAAACATCAAGCGCCTAATGGACCTTGGTTGTTTCCGTGGCTTACGTCATCGTCGTTCGCTACCACTACGTGGTCAGCGTACTAAGACTAACGCGCGTACTCGTAAGGGTCCACGCAAGCCTATCAAGAAATAAGGTGGGGTAAGTTATGGCTAAAGCACCAATTCGTCGTAAAAAGGTCAAAAAGCAAGTTGCTGATGGTATGGCACACGTTCATGCATCATTCAACAACACTATTGTGACCATCACTGACCGTCAAGGTAATGCTCTTTCTTGGGCGACTGCAGGTGGTTCTGGTTTCCGTGGTTCTCGTAAGTCTACTCCGTTCGCTGCACAGGTTGCTGCTGAGCGCGCAGGTACTGCTGCACAAGAGTACGGTCTTAAGAACCTAGAAGTATTCATCAAGGGCCCAGGTCCAGGTCGTGAATCTTCAGTTCGTGCATTAAATGCACTAGGTTACCGTATCACAAACATCACTGACGTGACGCCAATCCCTCATAATGGTTGTCGTCCACCGAAGAAACGTCGCGTATAACAATAGGTTAGGAGAAAGAACATGGCAAGATATTTGGGCCCTAAGCTCAAGCTAAGTCGTCGTGAAGGTACTGACCTGTTCCTTAAGAGCGGCGTTAGAGCAATCGACTCTAAGTGTAAGCTTGAAACAGCACCTGGTCAGCACGGTGCTCGTAAAGGTCGTCTATCTGATTACGGTCTACAATTACGTGAAAAGCAAAAAGTTCGTCGTATTTACGGTGTACTAGAAAAGCAATTCCGTAACTACTATAAAGAAGCTGCTCGCCTTAAAGGTAACACAGGTGAAAACCTATTACAGCTTCTAGAGCAACGTCTAGACAATGTTGTATATCGCATGGGTTTTGCAAGCACACGTGCTGAAGCGCGTCAGCTAGTAAGCCACAAAGCGATTATGGTTAATGGTCGTGTTGTTAATATCCCTTCTTTCGTAGTTACTCCAGAAGATGTTGTAGTAATTCGCGAGAAGTCTAAAAAGCAAGCGCGTATCATCGCTGCTCTAGAGTTGGCTGAGCAACGTGAAAAGCCAACTTGGATTGAAGTTGACGGTAAGAAAATGGAAGGTAGCTTCAAGCGCCTACCAGAGCGTTCTGATCTGTCTGCGGACATTAACGAACAACTAATCGTCGAACTTTACTCGAAGTAAAGTTAAGAGTTAAGAGAGGATAAAATGCAGGGTTCTGTAACCGAATTCCTAAAGCCAAGGTTAGTCGATATCGACGCTATCAACCCATCACGTTCTAAAGTTGTTTTAGAACCACTTGAGCGTGGTTTTGGTCACACTTTGGGTAATGCTTTACGTCGTATTCTTCTGTCATCTATGCCAGGTTGCGCAGTGACTGAAGTTGAAATTGACGGTGTATTACACGAGTACAGCGCGAAAGAAGGCGTTCAAGAAGACATCATTGAAATTTTGTTAAACCTTAAAGGCTTAGCAGTATCTCTAGAAGGTAAAGATGAAGTTTTCCTTACCCTGACTAAATCTGGTGTAGGCCCTGTGACTGCGGCAGATATTCAACATGATGGCGATGTAACAATTGCTAATCCTGAGCACGTGATTTGTCACCTAACGGCTGACAATAGCGAGATCAGCATGCGTATTCGTGTTGAGCGCGGTCGTGGTTATGTACCGGCGTCAAGTCGTTTATCCTCTGATGACGATGAGCGTCCAATCGGTCGTTTGTTGCTTGATGCATCATTCAGCCCGGTTGAGCGTATTGCGTACTCGGTTGAGTCAGCACGTGTTGAACAGCGTACAGACTTAGATAAACTAATCATCGATATGGAAACGAACGGCACACTAGATCCTGAAGAAGCGATCCGTCGTGCGTCGACTATCCTAGCTGAACAGCTTGAAGCATTCGTAGATTTACGTGATGTTTCTGAGCCAGAAGCGAAAGAAGAGAAGCCGGAGTTTGATCCGATTCTACTTCGTCCTGTTGATGATTTAGAGCTAACTGTACGTTCAGCGAACTGTCTGAAAGCCGAGCAAATTCAATATATCGGTGATCTGGTACAGCGTACTGAGGTTGAGCTTCTTAAGACGCCTAACCTTGGTAAGAAGTCTCTAACAGAGATCAAAGACGTGCTAGCTTCACGTGGTCTTTCTCTGGGCATGCGCCTAGAAAACTGGCCACCTGCAAGTCTAGCTGAATAATCAGATTACTATATTAGTTTAGTTAGAAGGATAGGGTCATGCGCCATCGTAAGAGTGGTCGTCAATTAAACCGTAACAGCAGCCATCGCAAAGCGATGTTCAGCAACATGGCTGGTTCTTTGGTGAAGCACGAAATCATCAAAACTACTTTGCCTAAAGCGAAAGAGTTGCGCCGTGTAATTGAACCTTTAATCACACTGGCTAAGACTGACAGCGTAGCAAACCGTCGTTTAGCGTTTGCTCGCACGCGTGATAAAGAAGTTGTTGGTAAGTTATTCAGCGAACTAGGTCCTCGTTTCTCAGAGCGTCCTGGTGGCTACACTCGTATTCTTAAGTGTGGTTTCCGTGCTGGTGATAACGCACCAATGGCTTACATTGAGCTTCTAGACCGTCCAGTTGCGGAAGAAACTCAAGAAGACGCGCAGTCTGCAGAGTAAGTCTTTATAAGACATGAAAAGGCCGAGCAATAGCTCGGCCTTTTTGTTTTAGAAATGCACCTATTTCAATCTCAGTTTCAGTCGAAGCACCGAAATCCTCCCTAAGCTAACATCTTCATTTTTAATACCTTCAGATATCTACTAATTGAATCTGATCTATTTACAATTTGCCTGCTGATACTAATAACAATTCTCTTCATTAAGAGGCCTATTTTGATGCAAAGAGCGCTCGTTACTAAAGGCGAAAATTTAGCAATTAAATTGTTCTGAGCAGCAAGTGATTAACGCAGATAGCGTCAGTTTTTGTCTCTCCCAATGATGGAGTATTAATGAGGATAGCTATAAACAGCTAGCTTGACTAAATTACTTATTCGGCCAGAAAGTGTTACTTCTTAAAGCATATAGATGCCCAGAATGATATGACTGGTAGGGTATATTCGATTCTATTGAATTGGTCGAGATACGAGTAAAAAAGCCGCATTATGAAATGCGGCTTTTGAAATGTTTTAAATTAGCTGCTGTGCTCATGGATAGATTGCCAAATACTCACTGGCAATAATTCAGTAAGTTGCGATTGTAAATTAGTTATGGCCTCTTGGGCATGAATGGTGTTTTGCTCACAAATACTGATATAGTTTTGCTCCTTTAACCCAGATATCAGATTAGTAAGCACCTTCTTATCAAAGAACTCTGGGCTTTTTATGCCATGCAAAGTACCTAAGCGTTTGGCTAACACTTCACAATCTGCTTCAAGCTGCTGGCGCTTTATTGCATCTGAATTGATGATCTGCGTCGTCGTGATTGCATAACGTTCAAGGGTTAGATGCATCACGTTACCAAGCATTTCTAATTGAGCTTGTGCTTGCTTGTCGGCAGTGATCTTGATGATGCCATTATCCATGCTGATCAGCTTTTGTTGTTCAAAGCTGTTCAAGATATTCGCGATATAGTCCTCAGACAGTGTTGTTAAAAACCATTCTTTCGCAAACAGTGGATACAACGCATTCACGGTCTTATTTGCAGACTCAATAGCAACTTCTGTTTTTTGATAAATTAGCTGTGCAAGTATGCTTGGTACAGCAAAAAGGTGAATGATGTTATTTCTATAGTAATTAAATAGTGTGCGCTCTTTCTCCTTAATAGAGATAATTTCGCCCATCTCATCAGTTAACACATCAAACTTATTTAACTTTAATGCATGCTCGAGTAGTGATTGCGCATCATCTGAAGGAAGCGTGATTTGATCGTTATATTTTGCTTGCTGCTGTAGTGCTAAATAAAAATCCAGCTGCTTTAGTAGCTTTGGTTTGCTTAAAGCAAATTGATCGCGACTCAGTAAAATTGTGGCGAGTAAGTTAACTGCATTCAGTGCAGCGGCGCTGTTTATATTGGTCATGATGTCTTGCGCTACATTTGCAACTTGGGTATTAAGCCATTGCGGCTTCGTACTATCATCACCAATGTGCGTTCGCCAATCCGGTTGGTGTTCATTTAGATATTGTTGCAGAGCGATTGGTTCACCGAAGTTAAGATAACCGCGACCATAGTTTTTGAGATTTTTTATCGCTTTAAAAACTGCGAAGATGGATTCGTTCTTTTTGTCATTACCCGCGAGCTCTTTCAGATATGTATTAATCTCCATTACGTGTTCATAGCCGATATAAACAGGCACAATAGAGATTGGTCGTTCAATACCACGAAGCATTGCTTGCATGGTCATTGCTAACATACCTGTTTTCGGTGGCAATAGGCGGCCTGTTCTACTACGGCCACCTTCAGTATAAAACTTAACCGAGTAGCCTTTCATAAAGAGCTGGCTTAAGTATTCTTTGAAAATGGCTGAGTAAAGTTTATTTCCCGCAAATGAGCGGCGAATAAAGAAAGCACCAGAGCGACGGAAGATCCCCCCTGCAGGGAAGAAGTTTAAATTTACACCTGCTGCGATATGTGGAGGTACTAACCCTTGGTGATAGATAACATAAGTCAGTAACAGGTAGTCCATGTGGCTGCGGTGGCAAGGTACATAAATAATTTCGTGGCCCTTATTTGTTAACTCATGGACACGCTCTGCGTATTTCACTTCAATGCCATTATAAAGCTTGTTCCACAACCAAGTTAATATACGGTCACCGACTCGGATCATGGCATCAGAGTAGTTGGCTGCAATTTCCTCAAGTAATTCTTTTGCTTTTAACTTGGCTTCTTGATGGCTTAATCCTTTCGCTTTAGCTTCGTCTGCAATCGCTTTCTTAATGCTTGGCGACGCTAGTAAGCCTGAGAAGAGTGCTTCTCTTGATGGTAACTTGGGTCCTGTTGCTGCTAGCTTTTGGCGTTTGAAGTGCACCCGTGCCACGCGAAGTAATTTGTGCGGAAGTTCGTCAACGTCCGCTTTATCCGTCATCAACTGATTGAGTTCAATGGGCTGGCTAAAGCGAACAAGGTTATCTCTACCCGAAAACAGCAAAACAAAAAACTTTCTTAACCAGCTCGGAGTCATTGAATGAGAAAATAGTGTGCCGATACCTGGTTTTTCTTTTCCTGGGTTTCTGCCCCAGAGAATGGTAACAGGTACAACTTGAGCACGTTGTTCCGGAGAGAGGCTGAATGCATCGAAGATTTGCTTGCCAATTACCAGTGCGTCACTGGGTTTTGCTTTATCACCAAACAGCGGGGTTGGGTTAGCAAGTGGGATAAAACGGTCGATCTGTTTTCCTGAGAGTGTTTGTTGCTCTCTTGGGTCTGGCAAACCAAGCTGCTTACATACTGCTGCCAATGCAGCTAAATCTGCTTTTGAATTTAGACGCGTTACGTAAAACGTAGGCACAGATGAGTCAAGTTCAAATTGTGCGACAGGAGATTCTGGCAGCAGTTTTGTCCTAACTAAAATACGGTTTACGGCAGCCGCAATTACATTCGCGCTGCGAGTCAAAATGTTCATATCATAACCAGCTAAAAAATTTGCTATAGAATACCAAGGAAATACTGGACTGACCATTTACAAAAAAGCATCAATCTCAGAAGCTTCTATTAAGTGTAGATGTTTTCAAAAAGAACTCGACTAATTCAGTGTTACGCTGAATGACATATTTATTAAGATAAACTGTTGCATTTATCGCCAGTCTCTATATAATACGCAAACTTTCTGCTCATTATGAGTTCGAAAGTTAACTATAGGACTTGGATTTCAAGTCATTAAACAGGAACTCCGATTTGGAGTTCAATGGTAGAAATAGAAGAACACCCGACCTCTTGTTATATTAAGATGGTTTCGGAGGTTTTTTTATGCTCTTTTTAAATGCTCTTTTTATTTGAGGTTTAAGAATGTCAAATCAACGCATTCGTATTCGCCTAAAAGCTTTTGACCACCGTTTGATTGACCAATCAACGGCGGAAATCGTGGAAACTGCGAAACGCACTGGTGCTCAAGTACGTGGTCCAATCCCACTACCTACGCGCTTTGAACGTTTTACTGTATTGATCTCTCCGCACGTAAACAAAGACGCGCGTGATCAGTATGAAATCCGCACCCACAAACGTCTGATCGACATCGTAGAACCAACAGACAAGACTGTAGACGCTCTAATGCGCCTAGACCTTGCTGCTGGTGTTGATGTTCAAATCAGCCTGGGTTAATCGGAAGATTAGAGAGGTTTTAGGAAAATGGCATTAGGTCTAGTCGGTCGTAAAGTGGGTATGACACGTATCTTCACTGAAGATGGTGTATCTATCCCTGTGACAGTTATCGAAGCGACGCCTAACCGTGTAACGCAGATCAAATCTGACGCTACAGACGGTTATAACGCGCTTCAAGTTACTGCAGGCGAGAAAAAAGCAAGCCGTGTAAACAAACCAGAAGCGGGTCACTTCGCTAAAGCTGGTGTTGAAGCGGGTCGTGGCCTGTGGGAATTCCGTCTTAACGGCGGAGAAGGTGAATTTGAAGTTGGTGCTGAACTAACAGTTGAGCTTTTCAATGACGTGAACAAAGTTGACGTTACTGGCACTTCAAAAGGTAAAGGTTTCCAAGGTGGTGTTAAGCGCTGGAATTTCAGCATGCAAGACGCTACACACGGTAACTCTTTGTCTCACCGTGCTCCTGGTTCAATCGGTCAAAACCAATCACCTGGTAAGGTGTTTAAAGGTAAGAAAATGGCCGGTCACATGGGTGCTGAGCGTTCAACGACTCAGAATCTTGAACTAGTTCGTGTTGACGCTGAGCGTAACCTGCTTTTAGTTAAAGGTGCAGTACCTGGCGCTATCGGCGGTGACGTTATCGTTAAACCAGCTGTTAAAGCATAAGTCCTGGAGATTTAGTGATGGAATTAGCAATTAAAGGCGCTGGCGCGCTTGAAGTTTCCGAAGCTACTTTTGGACGTGAGTTTAACGAAGCATTAGTACACCAAGTAGTTGTTGCATACGCAGCAGGTGCTCGTCAAGGTACTCGTGCTCAGAAGACACGTTCTGAAGTGCGTGGTGGTGGTAAGAAACCATTCAGCCAAAAAGGTACTGGCCGTGCACGTGCTGGTACAATCCGCAGCCCAATCTGGCGCAGCGGTGGTGTGAGCTTTGCAGCTAAGCCGCAAGATCACAGCCAAAAAGTTAACCGTAAGATGTATCGCGGTGCGATCAAAAGCATCTTATCTGAGCTTGTACGCCAAGAGCGTTTAGTAGTTGTTGAAAACTTCGGTTTAGAAGCACCTAAGACTAAAGAGCTTGTTGGTAAGCTTAAAGAGCTTGAGCTTAAAGACGTGTTAATCGTGACTGAAGAAGTAGATGAGAATCTATTCCTTTCTGCACGTAACCTATACAAGGTTGATACACGTGACGTAGCTGGCATTGACCCAGTAAGCCTAATCGCTTTCGATAAGGTATTAATTACTGCAGGTGCTGTTAAGCAACTTGAGGAGGCGCTAGCATGATCCGTGAAGAACGTCTTTTAAAAGTAATCCTTGCTCCACACATCTCTGAAAAGAGCACTATTGCTGCTGAAGAAAACAACACAATCGTTTTCAAAGTAGCAACAGACGCAACTAAAGCTGAAGTTAAAGCAGCTGTTGAGAAGCTTTTTGAAGTAGAAGTAACTGGTGTTCGCACACTAAACGTTAAGGGTAAAACAAAGCGTACTGGCATGCGTTTCGGTCGTCGTTCAGACTGGAAAAAAGCCTACGTTACTCTTAAAGAAGGTAGCGAGCTAGACTTTGTCGGCGGCGCCGAGTAATAAGGGGAGTTAGAATTATGGCACTTCAAAAGTGTAAACCAACTTCTGCGGGTCGTCGTCACGTCGTTAAAGTGGTTAACCCTGATCTACACAAGGGTAAGCCATACGCTCCGCTACTAGAGAAAAACTCTAAGTCAGGTGGTCGTAACAACAACGGTCGTATCACGGTTCGTCACATCGGTGGTGGTCACAAGCAACACTACCGTGTAATCGATTTTAAACGTACTAAAGACGGTATTCCGGCTAAAGTTGAGCGTTTAGAATATGATCCAAACCGTAGCGCAAACATCGCTCTTGTATTATATGCAGACGGTGAGCGTCGTTACATCATCGCACCTAAAGGCTTAAAAGCTGGTGATACTATTCAGTCTGGTGTTGATGCACCAATCAAGGCTGGTAACACATTACCAATGCGCAACATGCCTGTAGGTTCTACTGTTCACAACGTTGAGCTTAAGCCTGGTAAAGGTGCTCAAATCGCTCGTTCAGCGGGTGCATACGTTCAGATCCTTGCTCGTGAAGGTCAGTACGTAACACTTCGTCTACGTTCAGGTGAGATGCGTAAAGTTGAAGCGGATTGTCGCGCAACTTTAGGTGAAGTAGGTAACGCAGAACACATGCTACGTTCACTAGGTAAAGCTGGTGCAAATCGTTGGCGTGGTATCCGTCCTACAGTTCGTGGTGTTGCCATGAACCCAGTAGACCACCCACACGGTGGTGGTGAAGGTCGTACCTCTGGTGGTCGTCATCCTGTATCTCCATGGGGTGTACCTACTAAAGGTAAGAAGACACGTAAAAACAAGCGTACTGATAAATTAATCGTACGTCGTCGTACTAAGTAATAGTTGAGGAATTGCCATGCCACGTTCTCTCAAGAAGGGTCCATTTATTGACCTACACTTGCTGAAGAAGGTAGAGAAGGCGTTGGAAAGCGGTGACAAGAAGCCTATCAAGACTTGGAGCCGTCGTTCAATGATCATCCCTAACATGATCGGATTGACCATCGCTGTCCATAATGGTCGTCAGCACGTACCTGTATTCGTTACAGACGAAATGATCGGTCACAAACTAGGTGAATTTGCACCTACACGTACTTACCGCGGTCACGCTGCGGATAAGAAAGCTAAAAAGCGTTAATCGGAGGGTATGATGGAAGCATTAGCTAAACACAAATTCGCCTCTGGTTCGGCGCAAAAGGCACGTCTAGTGGCTGATCAAATCCGTGGACTTCCGGTTGATCGCGCGCTAGAAATCCTAGCGTACAGCCCTAAGAAAGCGGCTGTATTGGTTAAGAAAGTACTTGAGTCTGCTATCGCGAACGCGGAGCATAACGAAGGTGCTGACATTGATGAGCTTCGCGTAGCTACGATCTTTGTGGACGATGGTCCTACAATGAAGCGTATTATGCCACGTGCTAAAGGACGCGCAGACCGCATCCTTAAGCGTACAAGCCACATCACTGTTGTGGTTTCGGATAGCTAGGAGATATAAGTAATGGGACAAAAAGTTCATCCTACTGGTATTCGCCTAGGTATCTCAAAGCCTTGGGTATCTACTTGGTACGCGAATACTAAAGATTTCTCTGAACAGCTTTTTGGCGATCACAAAGTACGTCAATACCTTACTAAGGAATTGAAGTCTGCTTCTGTGTCTAAAATCGTTATCGAGCGTCCAGCTAAATCAATCCGTGTAACAATTCACACAGCTCGTCCTGGTGTTGTTATCGGTAAAAAAGGTGAAGACGTTGAAAAGCTTCGCCAAGCTGTAACTAAGCTTGCTGGTGTACCTGCACAAATCAATATTGCAGAAGTACGTAAGCCAGAGCTAGATGCACAGTTAGTTGCTGACGGTATCTCTTCTCAGCTAGAGCGTCGTGTTATGTTCCGTCGTGCTATGAAGCGCGCAGTACAGAACGCAATGCGTCTAGGTGCTAAGGGTATCAAAGTTGAAGTTAGCGGTCGTCTAGGCGGTGCTGAAATCGCACGTTCTGAGTGGTATCGTGAAGGTCGTGTACCTCTACATACTCTTCGTGCTGATATCGACTACGCAACTTCTGAAGCTTTAACCACTTACGGTATCATCGGTGTTAAAGTTTGGATCTTCAAAGGCGAAGTTATCGGTGGTCTTCCACTGAAACAAGAGCAAGAGAAGCCAGCTAAACGTGCTCCGAAGAAAGCCAAAAAAAGTGCTAAGTAAGAGGTAGCGATTAATGTTACAGCCAAAACGTACAAAATTCCGTAAGGTTCATAAAGGCCGCAACCGTGGTCTTGCGAACAACGGTAACAAAGTTAGCTTCGGTTCATTCGGCTTGAAAGCAACTGGTCGTGGTCGTATGACTGCTCGTCAAATCGAAGCAGCTCGTCGTGCTATGACTCGTCACATCAAGCGTCAAGGTAAAATCTGGATCCGTGTGTTCCCAGACAAGCCAATCACAAACAAGCCGCTTGAAGTTCGTATGGGTAAAGGTAAAGGTTCTGTTGAATACTGGGTTGCTGAAATTCAGCCTGGTAAAGTGCTTTACGAAATGGAAGGTGTTTCTGAAGAGCTTGCTCGTGAAGCATTCAACCTTGCTTCTCGTAAACTACCATTCAAGACAACTTTCGTAACTCGGACGGTAATGTAATGAAAGCTAGCGAATTAAAAGACAAAAGCGTAGAAGAGCTAAACGCTGAACTTCTAGAGCTACTTCGTGAGCAGTTTAACCTGCGCATGCAAGCGAGCACTGGTCAGCTAGCTCAAACTCACGAACTGAGAAAAGTACGTCGCAACATTGCGCGTGTTAAAACGGTTATTAACCAGAAGGCAGGTGCATAATGAGCGATAAGATCCGTACTCTTCAAGGTCGTGTAGTAAGCGATAAAATGGACAAATCAATTGTTGTTGCTATCGAGCGTCAGGTTAAGCACCCGATCTACGGTAAATTCATCAAGCGTACTACTAAAATGTCAGTACACGATGAGAGCAACACTGCTAAAGCAGGTGACGTAGTTACTATTCGTGAGTGCGCGCCAATTTCTAAGAATAAGTCTTGGACTTTAGTAGAAGTTGTTTCTAGTCCTAAGCAAGCTTAATTTTAGTCTTAGACTAAGTTTATAATTGCTTAAAAGCCCCGGCATTTGCTGGGGCTTTTGTCGTTTAGATGCTTGGTATTTTTTATGTATAGTTCTGCCCGGATTTCTTAAATCTGTTTCAATTCATCAAGTCACAACAAAAATGAAACGCCTTTTATATTTCAATAATGTTCTTTTATCGATTTATTAAGACTTATACAGGTTGCTCACGTATTCTCCAATTTGAAACTACTTTCGGGACATGCATTAACAATGACTCTCCTCATTGTGTTGATGCCATTGTTTCTGATCTTTGACTTTGACTTTGAGTTTTGGAATGAAGGATATGAATGAAAAGCGCCATTTCAGTGGCTTACTAACTTGGGCATTATTATTTTCCCTATTTATAACGACACAAGCGCAAGCATCTGCTGCAAAGAAAGAGTCAAAAGGCTTAGTGCCTGAAGATTACTTTGATTTTGTCTTTTTAAGTTCACCTCAGGTATCTCCTAATAACGAAGACATTTTATTTGTTAAACGAACAGTCAATGACGATGCCAGCGGAAGAAATAGTCAGGTCTTCAAAATAGACAAATCGGGTGTTGTTTCTGAGTTTACTCAAGGCACAGGCGATCGCGCGCCTCAATGGTCACCAGATGGCTCTCGTGTTGCCTTTATCCGTTCGGTTGATGGTAAATCTCAGGTATTTGTCATGCCGGCCAATGGCGGTGAGGCAAAGCAAGTGACTTTCTTAGAGCAAAGTCTGTCGAGCTTTCAATGGTTGCCATCTGGCGAGCAGTTGCTGCTCACATTAAGTGTCAGTCCCGAGAAAGAAAATGAAGCATTAGACAGCGAGCCTGAAAATAAGCGTGCTAAACCAGATATTGTGGTAGTCAAAAACGCGAGGTACATCGGAGATGGTGCAGGCTATTTAAGTGATAAGCGTCGTCATCTATTTACCTATGATTTAGAAAGCCAAGCATTGACTCAACTGACAGCAGGGTCTGATTGGAATGTAAATGGCCCAACTTTGTCTAAAGATGGTCAATATGTTTATTTTCATGCCAATAAAACAGGGCTCGAGTATGAGGGTAATGATAATAGCGATATCTATCGCTTAAACATTAAGACAAAGCAGCAAGTGGCATTGACTCAACATCAAGGCAGTCAATATAGCGTGAGCGTTTCGCATGACGGTAAGTCGGTCGTGTACAGCCACCAAGAAGACACCTATGAGCAAGCAGATCTATTTTTACAGCGTGGAAATAGTAAGCCAAAAAATTTAACTGCAGCATTCGACAGACGCGCTTCAGGGGCTTTATGGTCACCGACAAATAAGTCGCTTTATTTTACAACCAGCGATCATGGTGCCCACCGTTTATTCGCAGTTGACACTGGGGCTGCATCGGTCAAAAAACTATTAGACATAGACAAAACGGTTAGAAATTTAGCAATTGCACCCAGTGGCAAGTTTCTAGTCTTTACTTTAGAAAGTTCAACAGCACTCCCAGAACTTTATCGATATGAGATTCAGTCAAAAAAACTGCAAAAGCTCACACAATTTAATGATGCATTGATTGCGAGCAAAGCCCTTTCACCGGCAGAATCATTTTGGTTTGAGAATGAGCAGGGAATGAAAGTACAGGGTTTCGTTCATAAACCAATTAATTTCGACAAGAATAAATCATACCCATTGGTATTGAATATTAAAGGCGGCCCAGGTGGTATGTGGGGGCACCAGTGGTTCCATGAAAACCAAATGTATGCTGCCAAAGGCTATGGTGTCGTTTATGTGAATTACCGTGGTAGTAGCGGCTATGGTATTGCACATAGTAAAGCTGTTCGAAAGGATTACGGTGGTGCAGATTACAGAGATAACATGCTGTTTTTAGATAAGGTGATCGCACAAAATAGCTGGATTAATAAAGATGCGCTGTATATCACAGGGGGCAGTCATGGTGGCTTTTTAACTAACTGGATCACGACCAAAACCGATCGCTTTAAAGCTGCAGTCACGCAACGTAGTGTCAGCTCATGGATCTCTGAGGCGGGCACGCAAGAGTATACGCCAGCGCAAATGACCAAAGAGTTTGGTGGTACGCTTTGGACGAACTTTGCAGGATATTGGGATCGCTCACCATTGAAATATGCTGATCAGGTTTCAACACCGACTCTGATCATCCACAGTGATCAAGATATGGTGACACCCATAGGGCAGGGCCAAGAATGGTTTTATGCGCTTAAAGCGAATGATGTTCCTGTAGAAATGGTGATCTTTAAGGGGGAGACACATGGTCTGTCTCGCACTGGTACGCCTACAAATTTAGTTGAGCGTTTAGATCGTATTTTGGATTGGTTTTCGCGTTATTAACTAGGCTTAAAAAAGAAAGTGAAAAATAGCTACCTAAGTAGCTATTTTTCACTTATTAACTCACATTTTTGTGTTTTAAAAAGTTAAACAGCCAGTGAAGTGCTACTAGTGCAATCACTCCTGCGGCACATAAGATTGGTAGCATAACTAGTGCAATTGCTGATGTAGAACTTCCTGTAGTGACTCCGCCAATGTCAAAGTGCAATGAAATAGTGACGAATAACATAATCAAATGACAAGCGATCGAGGCTAATTGGTTTCTCCTGCTAATTTGCAGTGTTTTGAACTTCAAAAAGAAATTCAAACCAAGAAGCAACAAAGGCACTGAGACGATCCATAGTGTGAATATGAAAGATGATGAGCCGCTTAGTGTGATATAGGTGGCTATCAAAAAGGTGTACAGCAGCTCATATTTATACTTGTTTAACATAGTTGTCACCGAAAAAATCTCCCCTGATTGTGACTTTCTTATTTTTAATTATTTGCAGCTGGTTTTTAAATATTGCTTCTCATAATCGTACCTTTTTTTAGTTGCAACTGTACATCACTTGGAGTTTGCACATACAAAGAGCAAAAGAGTATGCGTCATTCGGGTTGAAGCTTACGGGATAGGCGTAGAGAGGACTTTAGGAGTTTACAAAATGACGAGATTGACGCTTTTTTGGTGAGTGGCCTGCCATAAAAATGTTAAATGGCAGGCGATTAATCTGAGTTGTAGGAGGTATAAAGGCTAGTTCACTTTATTCTGATTCATTTGCTCAATAAAGGCATTTGAATCGGCAATCGAACGATTCATATCATTGATTAGGTTTTGAATATCGACTTTCAAAGAGTCAAACTCACCTCGGATCGCCGCGACCGCTTGGGCATTCAGGTTATGCTTTAAATACAGTACATTGTCTTTCAATGAGTCTAAAACAGGCTGCATTTTAGCTTCACTACGACGCATCGATTTAAGCAGCTTAGAGAACTGCCTTTGTGTTTGCTTTAATTTTTTCTCACTTTCACGTTTTAAGTTGGCATTGGAATATTGGCCAAGTTCATCCTGCCATTCATCAAATAATGCTTCGGCGACATCTTCTACTTTGTCGATGTTGTTAGAGACATCGCTCGCAGCCGAAAGGCTTGATTCATAATCATCATTCAATTGCTCATAGGCAGTTTGTAATTCGCCACCATCAAAATTGACTAGTGTGGTTAATCTTTCTAGTGCTGATTGAAATTCTTGCTGTGAGTTTTGTTGTGACTCTTTGGTCGCTTCGACTCTATCTACAAGGATTTCTCGTTTGTGTACACCAACTTTCTCCATTGCAGAATAGTAAACTGTTTGGCAAGCGCTTAGGCCAAGGCATAACGTTGCTGCTAGAGCTAAATGTTTCATAATCAACCTATTTTATTAACTATCTTGATGTAAATTATGGGGTGGATTGCTATGATGTGCAAAACGTTTCCTGTTTATTTTATCTTATGCAACTGCACTATCAGCAAATACAATCTAAAGCGAAAGACTTTCTAGCAGATCAGCCTAGTTGGTGGCAGCACTATTTTAAGCGCTGTGTAGAAGATCAAATTACCATCAACGCAGGTTACTTGGCCTATGTAACCTTGCTGTCTTTGGTGCCTTTAATTGCTGTCGGTGTAGCAATATTTTCAGCTTTTCCTGGCTTTGAAGATACCCGAGTTGCCATAGAAAACTTCATTTTCACTAATTTTGTTCCAACTTCAACAGATTCCATTAAGTCTCATATCAGCGCCTTTACGGGTAATGCAAATCAAATGACTGCCGTGGGCATTAGCTTCTTAGCGGCTGTGGCGCTATTGCTTATCAGAAATGTAGATACTGCCTTAAATCGCATTTGGCGAGTAAAAGAGAAGCGACCGTTTATGATCTCTTTTGCGATTTATTGGATGGTATTAACTCTGGGCCCAGTTTTACTTGGTGCAAGTATTGGTGTGACATCTTATATAGTGTCTTTGGTATCGTTTGCCGATCAGGGTATTCCAGGGTTTAGTGGCTTCTTATTAAAACTTTTACCCTACGCAATTTCCATGGCCGGCTTCATTATGCTCTATACTTTAGTTCCGAATAAGAGAGTTGCTTTTCAAGCTGCGATCCCTGGTGCTTTGTTTGCGGCATTGTTGTTCGAGCTAACCAAGAAAGGCTTTGCTATGTATATCAGCCACTTTCCTTCTTATGAAGTGATTTATGGTGCATTAGCAACTGTGCCGATCCTATTTGTTTGGGTCTACTTGTCTTGGATTGTGGTGCTGTTAGGCGCTGAGTTTACTGTGTGTTTAAGCGAAAGGCTTGAGCAACAGCAAGCGCCTGAACAACACACTGAGGATAGCCAGCACATAGCGCAGTAAGAAAAGTGATAACCTTGGAGGTCTTATGTCTCTTGGTTACGAGTTCAAAGCAGCGCGTCAAAGTTTTCACCTTGCGGTAGGGCAAGGTGCACAAATTCATGTAGAAGAATATGGGTGCGAGCAAGGTGTGCCTGTGGTCGTTTGCCATGGTGGCCCGGGAGCGGGTCTTGTGCCTGCGATGAGCTGCCTGTTTAATCCACGAAAATACCGCATTATTTTATTTAGTCAGCGGGGCTGCGGCCTCTCTTCGCCTGATTCACTGGCGCATAATAGTCCAGCCCATTTGGTGGATGACATGCATTTGCTGCTTAATCATCTTGGTATTGAAAAAAGTGTCATTGCAGGGGGATCTTGGGGGGCGACATTGGCGCTACTTTTTTATCAATCTCATTCTGAAAGAGTGTCAGGGTTAATACTTTGGGCAAGCTTCCTCGCTGAAACCACCGATCTCGCTTGGTTGTATGGGCCACATGGGGCGGGTGCGCAATTTTATCCTGAGTTGTATTCAGATTTTAGCCATGGTCTCAAAAGCGAAGCGGAGATCTTACAGCATTATTATCAGTCTTTGACAGGCACAGATGAACTGGAGCAACATAAAGCAGCACAGTTATGGATGGCCTGGGAGTCGAAGTTGGCTTTAGGCGCAAGAGCCAGACTTGCCAACATTGAACAAGCGCACTGTAATGTTCAGCAAGCAAAAATAATGTGTCACCTCTTCCAAGAACAAAATTTTTCTCAGCTCAGTGATATCGCTCAATTTAAAGCGTCGCTTTGTCATCTACCATGCTGGCTTATTCATAGTCGAGATGATTTATTGTGTCGCTATGCCCCCGTACAACGCTTTGCTCAAAAGCATAAAGCGCAATTTTATGTATTGGAGAATGCTGGGCACGCACAGCGAGAAGGTGACTATATGGATGCCATTATTCGTGCTTCTGACTTAATGCTGTGTCGTTTGCATTAATACCTTTGTTATATCAGGCGTTACACATTCTAAGTGGTAAAGACTTTCGTTTTAGAAAACGGCTAAATTCGGTATATTTAGCACATTAAAAATAACGTTTTGAGAATGATATGCAGGGATTAATTCAAAGAGTTACTCACGCAAAAGTAGACGTGTCGGGTGAGTGCGTTGGTGCGATAGGCAAAGGTATTTTATTGCTATTGGGCGTTGAAAAGCTAGATGATGAGTCTACAGCAGACAAGCTACTTCATAAGGTCAGTAATTATCGCATATTCACTGATGACGCTGGCAAAATGAACCTCAGCCTGAAAGACATTGAGGGTGAGCTTTTAGTGGTATCGCAGTTTACTTTGGCCGCGGATACTAAAAAGGGTATGCGTCCAAGCTTTTCGAGCGCAGGTACGCCAGCACAAGCCGAAGCGTTATACGACTACTTTGTGGCACAAGCAAAAGCCGCGGGTATTAAAGTTCAAACAGGGCAATTTGCCGCAGATATGCAAGTGAGCTTGTGTAACGACGGGCCGGTCACTTTTAACCTGTCGGTTTAGCGGCTTACTGCAATGATGTGATTCAAGTAGTCAGGTATGGCAATTTCATTGGGCTTCTTGCCAAAATTGGTGATCAGTCGGTGTTGAAGTTGCTCTAACTGTGAGGGATGACTGGAGAGAAAGTTAATAAACAGCCAGCCGCCTTGATTTAAGCGATTGCGAATATTTTGATAAAACTTATGGTCGAACAAAAAATTCGGCGCATCTTCTTGGCTAAATAAATCTAAAATAATCCAATCATATAATGCACTTTTTTGTACAAACCGCTCGGCGTCATCACAGATCAACGCACTGAGCGCATCACCGTCGAAATACTTCTTATAACAGCGGATAACTTCAGGGTCTTTTTCAATTGAGGTGACATGCACGTCTGGATATTGAGATTCTAAGTAGTTACGGATAGCACCTGCACCCAGTCCTAACTCTAATACGGTTTTAGGCGCTGCTAATGGCTGCCAAAGCGCTGCAAGCTGCTGTAAATGCGGAAGTAACAGGCGCGAAGCATCGTCTCTATCAATCACTGATTGTAAAGTGTCGTTGATTAAGAGCCATCGATACTGTTTTTCTTGGCGAACTTGAATACTGATTTGGCCATGTTTCTGCCAATAAATTAAATGTCCAAAATCGTGGCAGTGAAAAACAAAGTCGGTGCTCAAAGTGTCAGAGCTTGTAAAAAATTTTTCCATAATTACATCATCATAGCTGAGCTTTTCTGTAATGCCAGTGTGTCCACCAAGTTTTACATTGATTGTTGTTGAAGCAGCGCGAAACTATGTTTTATTTTGCGGTTTTCTAGTATGGTGAGTTTATAAAAACGACACCAAGTTGCCGTTGCTTTGTAAGTAAATCGACGGCCAGAGATGCATTTCAACAGGAGTAACTATGTTTCAGGTAAGTGCACCACAAAGTAGCGAAGACTGGCAAGCCTATTATCAATTACGTTGGCAAGTTTTACGCGCCCCGTGGGATCAGCCTCGCGGCTCAGAGCAAGATGATTTAGAGCAAGAAGCGGAGCACCGTTATATTAAGAATAATGACGGTGACGTATTAGCGGTTGCACGTTTGCACTTTAATAATCAGCAGCAAGCACAAGTGCGTTATATGGCAGTAGATGAAAAGCACCGTGGCCAACATTTAGGTAGTCGCTTACTGCATGACCTTGAAAAGGTAGCTTGGCAGCAAAATGCTGATGAACTAGTATTATTTGCCCGTGAAAGAGCGCTGTCTTTCTATGAAAAGCACGGTTACACCGTATTAGAAAAAGCCCACCTTGCATACGGTGACGTACAGCATTGGAAAATGGTCAAGCAAAAGCCTTGTGAGCCAGGTTGGTTCCGCCACCCAGATTGGACGCAGGTACTGCAAAACACATGGCGTGAGTCTATTCCAATCAGTGATGCGATGGGCATTAAAGTTGAAAGCTACACTGACTGGCAGTTTTCAACTAAGGCAGACTTAAAAGCGAACTTGAATCTGCATAACTCAATGTTTGCAGGCTCGGTATACAGCATGGCGACCCTGACAGGGTGGGGCGCGACCTATTTAGCGCTTAAAGAGCTCAACCTTGAAGGTAACATTGTGTTGGCTGATGCTGAAATCAAATACCTTAAGCCGCTAACAACGGCACCAAGTGCAACTGTGACCATCGCAGATTGTTCGGGAAAATTGCTTGAATTAGAAACTGAAGGTAAAGCGAAATACTATGTACCAGTCAATGTGTACGATGGCGATAAGCTAGTTGCCAAGTTTGAAGGCTGCTTTGTTGTGCTTCGCTAAAATTAAGCGTTAGATTTAAAAAGTCAAGCTACTCGCTTGGCTTTTTAATTATTAGGTAGAAGTTATACCAATCCTCAATAATACTTAATCATTTTGAGGTACTAAAACTGACGCTAACTTCGTTGAAAATTTCTTATTTAGAATAACTAAATAGCAAAATTTCCGCCTTGCCTACATGGATGTAGGTACCTCGGCGATAGCAGGACGCGTGAGCGGCGTTATCGACTAGTTTTTCTTGCCTCAAAATAGACTGCTTAATTAAGAGGATTGGTATTACAAAATATCGGTGAGCAATATACCTACACCAAAACGTTGTATATCGGCATTGTAATCAATCATGCTCTCACCATAGCCGTTAAAGTATTGCGCATATCCTCTGAGCCTACCCCAAAGCGGGAACGACCAATCTAGCTGTAAAGCACCGCGATTATCGCTGTGAAGGTTATTTCTCACCATGAAACCAAATTCATGATCGCCCTGACGATACACGCCACTAAACTCAAAGTAGCCCATATATTTGTATATATCTGGGTTGTCGTCGCCTTTTGCCTCTAAAACATCTGGTTTGTCGTCTTCAGGCAATCGATACCAAGGCTTAAAACTAAAAACAAACCCTCGGTTTTCCCAAATAAAGTTGGCATACAGTCTGTTCCAAGAACGAGAATTTGGCTGGCTGCGACCATTTGACTGATGCGATAAACCGACCACTACGGCCATCTCATCGCCCCACAATACATTCTCATCATCTAAAAAATTTACCCAAAATACTTCAGGTTCATAGTTTGTTTCACGAAAGGGTGAAGAGATATCCTTGTTATAAAACTGCCAATAGGATTGCAGGGTGAAAGCGGTATAAATGGCCTGATCAGGGTCTGAAAAGCCGGTGTAAACAGGTACCTTTAATGACAGTTGGTATTTGACTTCGAAGTTATCAAGCGGCTCACCTTGTTCGTCACTAATTGCTTTTATGCCATCAAATGGGCGGTTATTTGGCTGACTAATATAAGACACGGGCAAAATGTAATTACGGTGATGGGGTGTTAGAACGTTACGGTTCTTTTGCGTCACACGTTCGCGGGCCATACGTTGATCGAGTAGACTGAATTTTTCAGCGGCCTCTAACTTAGAGCACTTTCCTTTAATATCTGCGACTAGAGTATTGTCGCCAGCATTTATTAGTTCATTGATGACACATTGTTTAACGAGATCGATTTCATCTTCTTCCACTGGTGTTTCTGTGGCAAAAACCAGCAATGGAAAAGTAAATAAAATACTCAAAGATGTGAGTAGGTAGCGCATGGTTGCCTCTTTGTATGCTCCTTTAACAAAATGAGTATACATGAGATGCATGAAGTTAGCGTGAATAAACGAATTGGGTTGTAAATGAAAAACAAGAAAAAGGCGGGCGGCATAAGCCGCCATACCTTAGTAAGCGACACTCAATAAAAGGTGCTTACTCTCACGCAATAAGGTGAAGCCTTACAGCTCGAAATAGTTTGTGAAGAATTTATAGAGTTCAGTGCCTTGATTCACGCTGGCCGAAGCAAAATGCAAAATGGTGATGGCATCTGTATCTAACGTGATTTCATGTAATGGCTTTTCTGATAAGTATTGTTCCATGCGTAAAATCTTCGCAATGGTGTCACCGGCTTTTATATGACTGCCTAGTTCGGCGTTGTACTCGACCATGCCACCCATAGGGGCATAAAACGCCAAATAGTCATCAAGCATACAGGCATAGCGGGTAATAGGCTTAGGCGTAAACTCAGCACCGATAAACGCTTTTTTGTGGTTTAGGTAACTTAAAATACTTTCGGCATCGAGTTTGGCTTCGGTTAAATCGATTTTCTCTTGTGAGCCAAGTTCAACGGTGAAAGCTTCAACCCATACAGGAATGTTGCGACCTTGCGCTTTGTAGGCTTCGCTTAATTGCCACCAAGGGCAAAAAGTCGCTTCGTCCATCGCGCCATCAAATTCATTGGGGATCAACAGCACGTGCTCAATGTCAAAGTAGCTCGCACTGGCTTTCGCATATTCCGGACAGTATAAATGCTTTGCCGAGATCGGACCGGTGTGAAGATCTAACACAATGTCAGCTTCATGTGCTAAACGCTGCAAGGTTACTGCGATCCGTTTGCCGGTATTCACGCGATAAGCGGGTTGATCTAGAAACGCTTGGGTCTGATCAACAAGCAGAGCGCGGAACTTTGCTTTGATCTCATCTTCTGGCGAGTCTAAATGTTTGCTTACAAATGACTCGATCAACTTGCTGTGATCGTGATACATGCGGTTCCAGTTGGTGCCGGTGATCGGATCAAAACGACCTAAAGTAAATTCGCCCGACTTTTGATTACAACCGATCGGATTCGCATAAGGCACTAAAGTGATGTCTGAAGCCAGTGTTTGTGTTTTTAGCTGCTCAAGCAATTGGTAAATAACGGCATTACCTTGCACTTCTGCACCATGCATATTGGCTTGAATATACACTTTTGGGCCACTGCCATTGCCTTGTAAACGATACACAGGAATGGTCAAAGGTAAGCCGTTGGCAATTTCGCCAACTTGAATGTGTTCTTGAGTAATTGTATTCATGGGTTCATCTACACTAAATAACTTGCGGCGTTTTGGCTCTCACGCACGCAGACAACTTGGCCTTGCTCAATCACGTATTCAGCAGGCAATTCATGACATAAAAAGAACGGCATACTTTCGGTATACCCATAAGCACCACATTGACTGAATACCACCCAGTCGTGCTCGTTAATATCTTCAGGTAGTGAGTGCTTACCCAAACTGTCGAGTGCGGTACATAGTGGGCCATGTACTAGGAAATCTTGTGATGGTGCACTAGATTGGCGTAACAATTCACCCGGAAATGCTTGGTTTGTCACAGCAGGGCGTAACACATGATTGATACCGCCCGCGACAATCAGTTGGTGCTCACCATAGTTAAGCTTTTGCTCAACCACAGGGTTAACGTAGTGGCCGATTTCACCTACCGCATAACGGCCTAGCTCCATCCACAGTTCTTCAACCCCAGCCGCGGCTTTAATGGTTGCCAGTGCATCGACTAACTTTGGCCAAGCGAGGCGATCAGCATCGGTTGTGTAAGGAATACCTAAACCGCCGCCTAAATCTAAAATTTGACATGTAAAGCCAAGTTGCTCAGCTAAATTGGTCAGTGGCGCGACCATTTGTGACCAAAGTTCAGCGAGTTTTTCGGTGCTGAGCATATTGCCCCATTGGAAAATATGCAGGCCAACGAAATTAAGCGCAGGGTAGTCTTGAATGCTCAGCTGTTGCCACTCTTCAAGCCCTAAACCAAATGGCGTTAAGCTGTCACCACCAAGCGGGTTCTTTTCGCCATCGGGCCAGCGCAATTGCACACGCAGTAGAATGCGCAACTGCACCTGATGTTCTGTCGCAGCTTGGTTTAACCAAGCCACTTGATTCAAACTTTCTGCCACAAAGGTGCGCACACCTTGTGACAAAAAGTGTTGGAGCTGCTTTTTAGATTTAGCAGGTCCGGTGTTGAGCACACGGTTAGCAGCCACGCCTTGACGCAATACTTGGTCAAGTTCGCCACTGCTTGCTACGTCAAAGTCAAAGCCCGCTTTATCTAAGGTTTGGATCACCTTAGAAAGAGGGTTGGCTTTAACGGCATACCATAACTTCACCACAGATTGCACTGTCAGTGGTTTTAAATGCGCGTATAACGCATCTAGGTCATAGACAAAAAACGGTGTGTCGTTCTGCTCACTGATCGCAGTGATATGCTGACGTAGCTGTGTGCTCAAAAAGCTCATTAGCGTAATACCTCTTCAAGGATTAAAGACGCATCG
Organism: Pseudoalteromonas sp. SS15; assembly: GCF_049257195.1. NCBI lineage: Bacteria > Pseudomonadati > Pseudomonadota > Gammaproteobacteria > Alteromonadales > Pseudoalteromonadaceae > Pseudoalteromonas > Pseudoalteromonas sp. SS15. The sequence goes on along the minus strand of NZ_JBMMUD010000007.1, from coordinate 55,599 downwards.
CTTTGCTCATCGCGGTATTTAACAATTAACGCACATGACATGCTTAAGCCCTGCTCGCGGCCCCATGCACTTGAAGATGGACGAGAACCCGGAATAACAATCGCATTCTCAGGAATTGGCTCGCCTTTTTCTAATACGCGCTCGTTCACACAGTCATAAACAGGAATGGTTGCAGATAAACGGACACCTGGTGCAAGTACAGCCCCTTTCTTAACAACTACACCTTCAACGATCACACAGCCAGCACCGATGAACGCATCATCTTCGATAACCACTGGGCTGGCGCCAACAGGCTCTAATACACCGCCTAGTTGCACAGCTGCACTTAGGTGCACGTTTTTACCTACTTGTGCGCATGAGCCAACTAGCGCATGGCTGTCTACCATAGTACCTTCATCGATGAATGCACCGATGTTTACATACGCTGGTGGCATAATGATTGTGCCAGATGCCACATAGGCGCCGCGACGCACACTTGAGCCACCTGGTACCATACGTACGTTTTGTTCTGCATTGAAACCTTGTGGTGCTAAGTTATCTTTATCTACAAAGCCACCTGGGAATTCAACGTTCGTGCCGTTTCTGAATGCTTCTAAAATGCCTTGTTTTACTTCTACGTTGGCGTGCCAGTTGCCTTGCTCGTCTTGAGTTGCCGCACGTACGCTACCGTTTTCTAAATTGTTTAATAGTTCTAACCAGCTCATGTTTTACTGCCTTAATTCCAAGATAAAATTGTGTCGTTTGCACGCTCAATCGCTGCATTACATTGCAGTTCTAGGTGCGTAAGAGGAGGACGAAGATTCGGTGTTGCCAGAGTTCCTTGTTGGTGCATGAGCACTTTGACAGGAATTGGGTTGGCGACACTAAACAAGCTATTTACGGCTTGCGTCCAAGTGGTGAATAAGTTCGGATAAGTACCTGCTAAAGAGCGGCGCACGAATTCAGCGGTTTGCGCTGGCCAGGCATTGGCTGCAACCGAAACTAGGCCTTTTGCGCCTGCCTGAGCAAAGTAAGGGATCAACCCATCGTCGCCACTGTAAATGGCCAGCTCAGGGGCAGCTTCACGGAATTGCTCAAACTTACTGATGTCACCGCTGGCTTCTTTTAACGCCCATAAGTTGTCGTGGTGTGCGAGGTTTTTGAGCACTTGTGGTGACACTTCGACGGCACTGCGACCCGGTACGTTGTAAAGCATACAAGGTAAGTCAGTGGCGTTAAGTAATGCATCAAACCACTGAGTCTGACCAATTACACCCGGTTTGGCATAAAGCGGTGAACCAAGTAGGTAAGCGTGAATAGGGTGCTGATTGCAAAACTCAACCCAAGCTAATTGTTCTTGTAAGTTGATACCACCTACCGCAACCATAAGGGGTACGTTAGGGGTCAAGTTACAAACAAATTCAACAATCGCTTGTTGTTCAGGCAGCGTAAGTGCTAAGCCTTCACCTGTGCTACCAAGCAATAAGATGCCATTACCAGCTTGTTCTTGCTGGCGAACGAGTACTGTGAGTGTGTCAAAATCAACTTGGTCTTGCGCGTCAAAAGGCGTAACCAAAGCCGTCCATAACGGATAGTTGGATAAATCGTGTTGTGATTTCATCTCTACCGAACTTATATCATGTTCGGAGTAAGGAGGGTGTCCACACTTCGAACAATTAAAATTCGAAGAGCAATGGACTTAAAAAAGATAAGGCAAACTGGCCTTATTTATTCTAAGACCAGAAGCTCTCCACCAAAATTCTTGCGTCTTGCGCAATTGGTGACAGTCGCTGGGATTCAGCCCAGTCGCCCGAAGTAAACGTCTAGCAAATACGCTTGCTTCTCGGCGTTAATTCCCCTCGCTACGGCATCAATGGAGTTTGCTCTCCTCAACCGCGCTACCTGAATAACGCACCTCTTCCAGCCCTGGCAGCCGAGACAATGCTCCACTGCGCTCAAATAGGGTGAGGCGGCATTGAAACATTTTAGCCGTCTAGGTGTCAAGCAAAGTGGATTAAAAAATCATCTCTTTAAAACCTGAGGTTATAAACATGGGTGTAAAAGAGATCAAAAAGCCCGGTGCAAGACCGGGCAAAGGGAGTTTGTTAATTTAAGAGACGTGGCTTAGTGGCGCACTTTGATATTGCCTACACCCACTTCAACTTCTAAGTTATATTGGCCAGAGCCGAAGTATTCTGTTTGTGAGCTGACCATTTTCTTATGAGATTGAGCTTTGCCCGCAAAGCCAGATAGACTCGTTTTACCTACACCGGATTCAAGGTTAACTTGTTTGAAGTCATCAATGGCTGTGTCGATACGCACTTTGCCCACACCAACTTCAACATCCGCAGTATTTTCAAGTGCTTGTATTTCAATTTTACCGACACCGACTTCAACATCTAGACGCATACTTTTAGGTACTTTGACCTCCCAAGTTTGCTCTAAATTATCATCATCAATAGACAGTGATAACTCTTGGCGTTGACGCGAAGATTTTAGCTGTACTGTGCTTAAATCGACTTTATCAGTAAACCAGCCATCATTATCTTTTGGCTCTAAACGAATGGTGACTTGGATTTGATCGCCATCGTAGCTCGTCATTTCTAGGCTGCCGACTGGAAAATCAATTTCTAATTCTGTGCTGTTTTCAAGATTAAATGATTGCTCAATTGTTCTAGAATCTTCGGCCCAAACTGGCGCAGAAATAACAGCAGAGGTTAAAGCAGCTAATAATAATTTTTTCATCGTCGTCACCCTGATTGATGTTGTTTAATAAGTTAGACGACAGGTGGGTTGAAAAAGGTTTAAAAGAATTTAAAAAATTTTTAAGGCAACAGCGAAAAGAAATGCGATTGCCTTAGCGGTAGCTTTTTAACTGGCTGATTTATAAGCGAGTTACATTAAAGCCTTGTGCTTTTAATTGAGTGATTAAGCCATGCTTTTCAGGTAAGTGAAGGGCACCCACAGCAATAAATAACGACTCTTTTGTTAATCTTGGAGCTAATTGCTCAACCCAATTATTATTACGCTGAGTCAGCATTACCTCTTCACTGAACTTACCATAGTCTGAATCATCAAAGCTAAGTTGGTAATACTTGTTTAAGGTGTCCATATCGCCTTTTTTCCAGGCATTAACCAAATCTAGAAAGTAGTGTTCAACATCTTTTAATTGCGCAAGCGTAGTGCTTATCATCAAGTCGCTTTTTACGCCTAGTGAGCTCAGCATTTCAAGTTGTTGCTCTAAAGTTTCTAACTCGCCGATAGGTTTATTGTGCTTTTTAGCATGGGCAATGACCTGTTTGTCGATCCCATAGTCTTCTAGGTAGCCCAGGTTTTGATACTCAATCTGCATCATAGTGACCATCACAGCCCAAGGTGCTAGGTTTTCAAAAAGCGCAATATTGATCTGTTTTGCTGCAAAATATTGCTTTAATGCTTCGAAGTGCTCGGTGCTTATTTCATCTTTTAACGTTCTACCGTGCGGTAAAGTCATAAAAGGAATGGAGCGTTTTTGTATTTCAAATGCGTTGAGTGCCTCAACGTTTACTTCAACGATAACTTCATCAGTTTGCTCAATCGCTTGTGTGATTTTCTTTGGTAAACCATCCATGCTTTTATCACCAACATGAACCGTGCCAAATAAATAAGATGTGACACCCGCTTTTTCGACCTTGAACAGGGCCGGAGAAAGTGCGACGGAGTGACTAGAAAAGCCAATTAAAAAAGCTAAAAGCAGCGTAAAAAAAACGCGGTTTACAGTGCTGAACATAGTATTCCCTTGTAAAAAAATTTCCCCAACATAATAACAAGTTTGTATAAAAAAGGGAGATTTGGTGATTTTTTGAATAAACAAAAAATGTGTTGTTAAATTTTGTATGTATTGAATAAGGCGGAGTTATTTTAAGTTGGTTGGATATTTATTTCTTATTTTTAATTTTATTGGATTTTAAATGCACCTGGCGATGCTTTAAATCTGTAAATAACATAGGGTTTGCTGTTGACTTAATAGGCAACTCGCGGTACTAATAGAAAAAGAACGCAACGCGATGAATATTGTATACCGTTGCCGTAAATAATTCAGGTGATTTTTAAATGCTCAAAACAGCACATTCTCTACTAGTCGTGATTATCAACGTGGTGATTATTATTACCGCGGGGGCTGGTTAGTGCTGAAAGAAAAGTATTAAGCAAAAAGCCCCCCGCACTGAAAAGTCCGGGGGGCTTTTTCGTTTTAGGGTCGAATTTAAGTTAAATAGCAGTCAGATTGGGAATGAGGAACGAAGATGACAGGCGCAGAGTTACTAATAGATTTACTAGCCAAACATGGCGTTAAAGAGGTATTTGGTTACCCTGGTGGGGCAATCATGCCAATCTACGATGCGTTGTATGGCGCGCCTGTCAAACATTACCTAACTCGTCATGAGCAAGGTGCGGGATTTGCGGCAGTAGGGTATGCCCGCAGTACTGGCAAGTTAGGGGTATGTTTTGCTACGTCGGGCCCAGGCGCAACTAACTTAATCACCTCACTTGCCGATGCCATGATGGACTCAGTGCCTGTGTTGGCCATCACAGGGCAAGTTCCTACGGCGGCTATCGGTTCTGACGCATTCCAAGAAGTTGACGTGTTAGGTATGTCTTTGTCATGTACAAAACACAGTTACATGGTTGAGCGCGCTGAAGACTTAGCTGAGGTATTGCAAGAAGCCATGCATTTAGCGTTATCAGGTCGTCCGGGCCCTGTGTTGGTTGATATTCCAAAAGACATTCAGCTAGCACAAGTGCCATTTCACCCTTGGCTTGCGCTTGAAGAAGAAGCGCCCGAGCTCGACATGAACGAAGTTGTCAAAGCGGAGCAACTGCTAGCACAAGCGAAAAAACCGGTGGCTTATGTGGGTGGTGGTGTGCACAACGCGAACGCGCAAGCTGAGCTGATGCAATTTTTAAATAAAACACACATGCCAGCTGTTTCAACATTAAAAGCGCTAGGCAGTGTTTTACCTGACTATGAATATGATTTAGGCATGTTAGGTATGCATGGTGGTCAAGCTGCCAACCTCGCTGTACAAGAATGTGATGTTTTAGTCTGTATCGGCGCGCGTTTTGACGACCGCGTAACAGGTAACTTGGCTAAGTTTGCATCGAAGGCGAAAGTAATCCATCTTGATATTGACCCAGCAGAAGTTGGCAAGCGCAAACCTGCTGCGGCATCTATGATTGGCGACCTTAAAGCCACTATTCCTCATCTAGCATGCTTTGTGACAGATACACAGTGGTTAGCACACACTTCTCAAATGAAAAAAACGCATGCTTGGCGTTATGACTACCCGGGCGAAAAAGTCTTTGCGCCTTATCTATTAAATGAACTCAGTAAGCGTATGCCGAATACTGGCGTGGTGTGTTGTGATGTGGGCCAGCACCAAATGTGGGTGGCGCAGCATATGAAATTCACCAGCCCACACAACCATTTAAGCAGTGGCGGTGCAGGTACCATGGGCTTTGGTCTACCCGCGGCAATCGGTGCACAGATCGCACGCCCTGATGACATGGTGATCACTGTATCTGGTGATGGGTCGATCATGATGAACATTCAAGAGTTGGCCACCATCCGCAGAAATAATCTTCCTGTAAAGATCTTAATATTAGATAACCAAAGACTCGGTATGGTAAGGCAGTGGCAACAGCTGTTTTTTGAAGGGCGTTACAGTGAAACGAACTTATCGGATAACCCTGATTTTGTGCAGCTTGCAGCTGTTTTTGGTATTCCGGGACAAACTATTACCCATGCAAGCGAAGTAGATGCGGCGGTGGATGCGCTAGTGGCATCTGAAGGGCCTTATATCTTACACGCTTGTATCGATGATAAAGAAAACGTATGGCCGCTGGTTCCACCGGGTGCCGCAAATGATGAAATGATGACGGAGAATGCATAATGAAACACCAACTAAATATTGCTGTAAAACAACAAAGTGTCGCAATTGAACGTTTCTTACGTGTGGTCCGTCACCGTGGATTCCAGTTATTAGACCTAGCCTTGGAAGGACAAGATGAATTGTTTCAAGTCAAAATGACCGTGGACAGTGACAAACCCATCTATCTATTAACCTCGCAACTGAGTAAGCTGGTTGAGGTAAAACAGGTTGAGTTGCAACCAATGCAGCAACAGGCTATTGGATAATCGTTCTATATTAAGAGCGAAAGAAAAGAATAATTAATACAAGGTAATAAACATGAGTAATAAATCTGACCTGATCTGGTTCAATGGTGAAATGGTACCGTCTGAGCAAGCGACGACCCACGTATTAAGCCATGCGCTTCACTATGGTAGTTCAGTGTTTGAGGGGGTGCGTGCCTACGACACACCAAAAGGTCCGGCGATTTTCCGTTTACAAGATCACACTAAACGTTTATTCGACTCTGCAAAAATCTATCGTATGCAGATCCCTTACACGGCTGAAGAAATCAATGAAGCCTGTAAAGCGGCGGTACGTGAGAATGGTTTAAAGAATGCCTACTTACGTCCATTCGCATTCTTAGGCAATGTGGGTTTGGGTGTAAATCCTAAATCACACAAAGCCGATGTTGCAGTTGCAGCAATGGAATGGGGCACTTACTTAGGCGATGGCGCATTAGAGGCAGGTGTTGATGCCTGTATTTCTTCTTGGAATCGTTTAGCACCAAATACCATGCCGACAGCGGCTAAAGCTGGTGGTAACTATTTATCTTCACAACTTATCTCAGGTGAAGCAAAGCGTAATGGTTATGTTGAAGGTATTGCGTTAGATGTGAACGGTTACCTGAGTGAAGGCGCAGGTGAAAACTTATTCATCATCAAAAATGGCGTGTTATTCACACCCCCTACCACAGCGGCAATTTTACCGGGTTTGACGCGTGACACCATGATGCACCTTGCCCGCAAAGCTGGTTTAGAAGTGCGCGAAGAGCCGATTGCACGTGAAGCACTTTATCTTGCAGATGAATTCTTCATGACAGGAACAGCGGCAGAAGTGACGCCGGTTCGCAGCGTAGACCAGATTGAAATTGGCACGGGTAAACGTGGTGAGATCACTGAGCTATTACAAAGCGCTTACTTTGACTTAGTAAAAGGTCAAAGTGAAGACGAAAACGGTTGGTTAACTTATATCGACTAAGACGCGATTGAGCGTTTGAGGTATGGCTGCGACCTTAATTGCAGCCAACGAATTGAATATTGGGAATGAGGAAAGTCGGCAAGCAACCAGAAACTGCCGCATATTATTGAGGGCTAAACCATGGCTAAACTACGTAGTAAGACCACCACTGAAGGTAGACAACGCGCAGGTGCTCGCGCACTTTGGCGTGCAACAGGGATGACAGACAGTGACTTCGAAAAACCGATCATTGCTGTTGTGAACTCTTATACGCAGTTTGTACCGGGTCATGTTCACCTCAACCAGCTTAGCGATTTAATGGCGGATGCCATTCGTGAAGCGGGCGGTGTGCCTCGAGAATTCAACACCATTGCCATCGACGACGGTATCGCCATGGGTCACGGTGGTATGCTTTACTCACTGCCTTCTCGCGACCTGATTGCTGATTCAGTTGAGTATATGGTGAATGCGCACTGTGCTGATGCCATGGTGTGTATTTCTAACTGTGACAAGATCACCCCAGGGATGTTACTGGCGGCACTGCGTTTAAACATTCCGGTGATCTTTGTTTCTGGCGGCCCGATGGAAGCAGGTAAAACCCGTCTAGCCGACATTGATATCAAACTCGACTTAGTAGATGCCATGGTTAAAGGCGCGGATCCATCGGTGAGCGATGAAGACTCAGAAAAAGTCGAGCGTTCGGCTTGCCCTACATGTGGTTCGTGTTCAGGCATGTTTACCGCAAATTCAATGAACTGTTTGATGGAAGCGCTAGGTTTAGCGTTGCCGGGCAATGGCACGACCTTGGCAACCCATAAAGATCGTCATCAACTTTATATGGGTGCAGCAAAACGCATTGTGGCCTTATGTGATGAGTATTATCGCAATGACAATGACGCAGTATTACCACGCAATATTGCTAACCAAGCGGCGTTTACCAATGCCATGACTTTAGATATTGCTATGGGTGGCTCATCAAATACGGTACTGCACTTACTTGCCGCAGCGCAAGAAGGTGAAGTTGATTTTGATATGGCTGATATCGACCGTCTATCTCGCAGTACCCCTTTCTTATGCAAAGTTGCCCCTGCGACTCAGCAATATCATATTGAAGATGTGCACCGTGCTGGTGGCATAATGGGTATTCTGAATGAGCTCGCCAAAGCCGAAAAGTTAGACCTATCAGTAGGCCATGTAGCAGGTGGTTCATTGGGCGATGTGTTACAGCGTTGGGATGCTACTGATAGCAATAATGAACGTGCGCAAACCTTTTATCGTGCAGGTCCAGCAGGTATTCGTACTACTCAGGCAATGAGCCAAGAGTATCGTTGGGACACCCTTGATATTGACCGCGAAAATGGCTGTGTACGCAGTGTTGAGCATGCCTTCCGTCAAGATGGCGGGTTAGCGGTACTTTCAGGTAACCTGACCCCAGATGGCTGTATTGTAAAAAGTGCCGGTGTAGTTGACGAAATGCTTGATTTCACGGGTCCTGCCGTAGTGTTTGAATCACAAGATGACGCAGTTGATGGTATCTTAAATGGTAAAGTGCAAAAAGGTGATGTGGTTATCATCCGTTACGAAGGGCCGAAAGGTGGCCCGGGCATGCAAGAGATGCTTTATCCGACCAGTTATTTAAAGTCGATGGGCCTAGATAAAGATTGTGCACTGTTAACGGATGGCCGTTTCTCGGGTGGTACTTCTGGTTTATCTATCGGTCACGCTTCGCCAGAAGCGGCCAGTGGTGGCACGCTGGCGCTGGTTGAGAATGGTGACTGCATTCACATCGATATTCCGAATCGCGGCATCCATCTATTAATTGACGATGCTGAAATGGCTGCGCGTCGTGAAAAGCAAGATGCCCGTGGCAAAGACGCTTATAAGCCATTAGATAGACAACGCGTAGTGTCGCCAGCATTAAAAGCCTATGCTTTATTAGCAACCAGTGCCGATAAAGGCGCGGTGCGTGACTTAGCGAAACTCGAGGAGTTAAGTTAGTCATGGTGGCACAAGAGCTCGATTACTTTCGGGCCATCATCCAAGCGGATATGGCTCCGCTCGCGAAAGTCACAGAGGTCAGCGAACTGACCTCGCTTAGCAAGCAACTTAACCAGCAGGTGTTTTTAAAACGCGAAGATCAACAACCTGTTTATTCATTTAAATTACGTGGTGCTTACAATAAGCTTCGCCAATTGCCTAAGGGCAGTAAAGTGATCACCGCATCTGCAGGAAATCACGCCCAAGGTGTGGCGCTCAGCGCTGCGCATTTAGGTCATCAAGCGACCATAGTGATGCCCGTCACAACGCCTGATATCAAGGTAAACTCAGTACGTAATCTTGGCGGCGAAGTAGTATTACATGGTCATAATTTTGATGCCGCACAAGCCCATGCCTATGCACTGACTGAGCAACAAGAAGCGGTATTTGTGCCGCCGTTTGACGACCCCGATGTAATCGTCGGACAAGGCACGGTTGCTCGTGAATTAATGCAACAATTACACAACCTTGATGCAGTATTTATACCTGTTGGCGGCGGTGGTTTGCTTGCGGGAATGGCGGTTTATATTAAGTCTCTTCGTCCAGACATTAAAGTCATTGGTGTTGAGTCAGCTGAGAGTGCCTGTTTAGATGCGGCGCTGAAAGCGGGTGAGCCAGTTGAGCTTGAGCAAGTTGGCAGCTTTGCAGACGGTGTTGCGGTAAAGATCATCGGTAAAGAAACCTTTCGTTTAGCGCAAAAGTTCTGTGATGAAGTGGTGACTGTGAGCTCAGACGAAATCTGTGCTGCAGTGCAAGATATCTTTGTTGCCACACGCGCTATCGCTGAGCCGTCAGGTGCATTGGCCACGGCGGGCTTAACTAAGTGGAGCAAACAATGTGGTCAGACTGGACTTAAACTCGCTGCAGTTTTGTCGGGTGCTAACTTAAACTTCGATCGCTTACGCTATATTGCTGAGCGCACCGCGTTGGGTGCAAAAAGTGAGGCACTTTTTGGTGTCACGATTAAAGAAGAAAAAGGCAGCTTCAAGCGCTTTTGTCATGCTTTAGGGGGCAGAGCCATCACTGAGTTTAATTACCGTTATGCTGGTGAAGGAGACGCACAAATCTTTGTAGGCGTTGGCTTGCGCGGTGGGCAGCCAGAATTAGATGAGGTTAAGTCAGTACTGCAAACCAATGGATATGGCTTTGAAGACCTTTCAGATAACGAGCTGGCAAAATTGCATATTCGGTATATGGTGGGGGGCAAACCGCCAGTGCCATTGAATGAGCATCTTTTCCGTTTTGAGTTCCCTGAATATCCAGGAGCATTAGCACGTTTCTTAGAAACGCTGGGTAGTGAGTGGAATATCACTTTATTCCATTATCGCAACCACGGTGCGGCAGAGGGCAATGTGCTTGCGGCATTTGATATTGCGCCAGAGCAACTGAATTTATTTAATCTGCATCTTGCTAAGTTAGGGTATAAGTATTGGGACGAGACCGACAACCCGTGTTTTGCTCAGTATTTACAGAACCAAGAGCTTGAACAACAGCAAGCAAGTTAAGCGCTTAGTGCTTGCAAATCACCCTTGTTTTTCTATAGTTTAGTCACGCCTAATTAATTAGAAGAACAAGGGACTTTCATGCTCAAACGGTTTAGCTTGATAAGCTTACTGTTATTTTTTCTTTCTCCAGTCTTTGCATTAGAGTCTGTGGTACTGCAATTAAAGTGGACCCATCAGTTTCAGTTTGCAGGCTACTATATGGCGCTGGAAAAAGGTTTTTATGAGCGTGCGGGTTTGGATGTCACGATTATTCCGGCCGATATTGAAGACCCCGACACCCACTTTAAAGTGCTTTCAGGTCAGGCGCATTTTGGAGTAACTCACTCAGGTATTTTAGCCGAACGCCTACAAGGTAAACCGCTGGTGGCGATCGCTGCTATGTTGCAATCTTCTCCTTACTGTTGGATGGTTAAAGCTGACAGTGACATCTATAACCCTGCAGATTTTAAAGGTAAACGAGTCAGCCATCTTGGTGTGGCAGAGTTGATGCTGATGCTAGAGCAAGCTGGAGTCGGCAAAGATGATATTTCATTATATGCGGGCTTTGAGCCAATCGCTGATTTTAAAGCGGGCAAATTCGATGCCCTGCAAGTTTATACCTCTAATGAACCGTTTGAGATGAAGCAGCAAGGTGTGGCTATTCGACAAATTTGCCCAAAAAAATATGGCCTTAACTTGTATTCCGATATTCTGTTTACGAGTGAAAACGTGCTAAAACATCGCCCTGAACTAGTGGAAAAGTTTAAACAAGCAAGCTTGCAAGGGTGGCGTTATGCCATGCTGCATTTACAAGAAAGTATCGATATAACTTATCAAAAATATGCAACGCATAAAATCAAAGAACAAATTTCTTATGAAGCTGAAAAGCTCCGCCCTTACATCGCTCCACCGGGGGTGATCATTGGTAATATGTCAGAATTACATTGGCGATGGATAGGACAAATTTATGGCTTAGATATGGCGCAATATGACGCGGTGAGAGAGCGCTTTATTTATGAGCTCAAACCGTCAGAGCCACTTTTTCCTTGGTCATGGATGTTGATAGCAGCGTGTGCAGTCACTTTATTCAGTATTCCTCTCTACTTACACCTTATATTCACCAAAAAGCGTCGCTACAAGCTGAATGAGTCAGCACAAGAAAATGAAAACGAGGTAGAATAGCCATTTTTCGCGTCGGGGAAGTGTTGTGCCGTTATCGTCATTATTTATTCAGTTAGATCATTGCTTGCAGCAAACACGCGCCTATTGGCAGTGCGTTGCTTTTGATTACAGTGAATTTCCTTGGTGCGATGAACAGCTAACACATTTTCTAAATGAGCTCAGTGACGAGCAGGTACGAGAACTAGACGCAGATCAAACTCGTCTTTATGAAGTGTTTGCTGATTTTATTCCTGCAGTCGAAGAGTTATCACAGTTGATTTCCCTACCTTATAGCGCACAGCAAAGAGCCGATTTGCCTTTTTGGCTCAGTAACGGCATTAAAGGTCGTAAATTACTGCAGCTACAAGATTTCGTGTCACACCTGGATAATGGTGAGCAGCCAGTCTTAGAATGGTGTGCAGGGAAAGGGCATTTAGGCCGTATCTTGGCACATCAGGGGGCGCAGCATGTACAAAGTGTCGAATTACAAGCCAATTTGTGTGAGCAAGGCCAGCATAGTGCAAAACAGCAGGGTTTAAACATGCACTTTCGCTGTGCGGATGTGTTACAAGACATCACCGATGACTGTTTTACCCAGCAACAACATGCCGTGGCTCTCCATGCTTGTGGTCGTTTGCATCAGGTCTTTATGCAGCAGGCCATTAAAGCGGAGTGTGACAAAATTAGTTTATCGCCTTGCTGTTATCACTTGTTTACCGAGCCGACTTATGAGGCCATGAGTGCAGAGGGTAAACAAAGCACACTGCAATTAACCCACAGTGATATGAAATTAGCGCTGCAAGAAACCGTTACGGCGCCGAGCAGAGTGACTAAGGTTAGGCAAACAGAGGTTACTTGGCGCTTAGGTTTTGATGCGTTGCGTCGAGAAGTGACGGGCATCGAGCGTTATGTCAGCGTGCCTTCTATCAATAAACAAATATTTTCTGGTGAGTTTGCTGATTTCTGTCAATGGGCGGCGGAGCAAAAGCAGGTAGAGTTACCTGAGTCATGTGACTATCAGCATTACCTGTACTTAGGTGAGCAAAGAAAGAAAATCACCGATCGTATTGAATTAGTCAGGCATATATTCAGACGCGCCATTGAATTGTGGTTGGTACTAGATAGAGCATTGTATTTGCAACAGGCGGGCTATGATGTGGAACTCAGTGAGTTTTGTGAAAAGTCTCTAACGCCGCGCAACATACTCATTCAGGCAAATAAAATAACAAACTAAGGCTAGATTATGTGTGAACTCGACCATTTATTGCAAAATAACCAAGCTTGGGCAGAGCGCACACAAGCAAAGCACCCTGAATTTTTTAGCAAACTCGCTGCGCAGCAAAAACCTGAATATCTGTGGATTGGCTGCTCTGATTCTCGGGTGCCAGCAAACGAAATTGTTGATTTAATGCCGGGTGAGCTATTTGTGCATCGCAATGTGGCAAACGTGGTGGTTCATACCGACCATAATTGCTTATCAGTGATGCAATACGCTGTTGAAGTGTTAAAAGTGAAGCACATTATGGTCGTTGGTCACTATGGATGTGGTGGCGTGCAAGCCGTTCTTGATGAAGCGCGATTAGGCTTGATAGATAATTGGTTAAGGCATGTTGCCGATGTAAAAGAAAAGCATCAAGGGTTGTTGTCGAGTGTCGCTGAGCAACAGCGTTGTGCAGCCCTGTGTGAGTTGAATGTCATTGAGCAAGTGCGCAATGTGTGTTTAACCAATGTGGTGCAAGACGCTTGGTATAGACAGCAAGAACTCACCGTACATGGTTGGGTGTATGGTTTAGAAGATGGCTTGTTGAAAGCGCTCAACTCGCAAACTTGCCATGGCAGTGAAGTGGACCTAATGCATCGTCAGGCGGTAGAACATATCGCCGAGCGTTATCTTAAATGAGTACATGAAAGTAAAAAGGAGCTGCTAGGCTCCTTTTTACTAATAGAATTGGCTTATTCCGCCTTCTCAGCAGGATCTTGCTCAGCAAGTTTCGCCTCAAGCTGAGCAACTTTTTCTTCTAATTGCATCAGCTTTTCACGAGTTCTGATCAGCACTTGTGATTGAATATCAAACTCTTCACGGCTGACAAAGTCCATCTCAGTTAACTTATTCTGGATAGCTTGTTTGGTTTTTGACTCGAAAGTCTCTGCTAGAGTTTTTACACCCTGTGGCATGTTGCTAGAAATCTGCTTGGCGATCTCTTCAATTTTAGCTGGGTTGATCATGATTGATTACCTGATATGGAGGCGATTAATTAAGTTACGACATAGTAGCAAATTCGGTTTAGTTTCGGCACCTTTCTAGATCAAATGAGTTCTAGAGACTCACTAGGCTTTGCGATAGAATTACTGCCCCAGAATTTCGGACCTGCCAAAAATGAAACTCAATCCAAAACAAGATGAAGCGGTTAAATATATCAGTGGCCCTTGCCTCGTTTTAGCGGGCGCAGGCTCAGGCAAAACGCGCGTAATTACCAACAAAATTGCTTACCTTGTGCAACATTGTGAATACCAAGCAAAAAACATTGCTGCGGTAACCTTCACCAACAAAGCAGCAAAAGAAATGCGAGAGCGTGTGGGGCAAACGCTGGGCAAGCAAGAGGCAAAAGGTCTATGGGTTTCTACCTTTCACACCTTGGGTTTAGAGGTCATCAAAAAAGAGCTAAAAACACTGGGATTTAAACCGGGCTTTTCGTTATTTGACGATCAAGACACCCACCAACTTTTGGCAGAGTTGACCGAAAAAGAGTTAGATAGAGATAAAGATCTACTTAATTTGCTGAAGATGCAAATTGGCAGTTGGAAGAACGAACTTATTTTACCTGAGCGCGCTATTCGCGAAGCCCGTGAACCACAGAAAGCCTTGTTCGCGCAACTCTACGCCCGTTATGCGGTGCAGTTACGCGCATATAACGCGTTAGATTTTGATGATTTAATCATGATCCCCACTTTGTTGTTGGCGCAAAACCCAGATGTGAGAGAGCGCTGGCAGGCGCGTTTTCGCTATTTGCTGGTGGATGAGTATCAAGATACCAATACCAGTCAGTATCAGTTAGTTAAATTGCTGGTGGGTGAACGCGCGCGCTTTACCGTGGTAGGGGATGATGACCAATCAATCTATTCTTGGCGTGGGGCAAAGCCGCAAAACTTAGTATTGCTGTCAAAAGATTTCCCGGGATTACGCTTGATTAAGTTGGAGCAAAATTACCGAAGTGCAGGGCGAATTCTAAAAGCCGCGAATATTTTGATCGCCAATAACCCCCATGAATTCGATAAACAGTTATTCAGTGAGCTAGAGTATGGCGACCCAATTCGTGTGATAGCGACCAAAGACGAAGAGCACGAAGCAGAACGCGTAGTTGCCGAAATCATCTCCCATAAGTTTATGAAGCGTACCAGTTATAAAGATTACGCGATTTTATATCGCGGTAACCACCAAGCGCGAGTGTTTGAAAAAGCCCTGATGAGTAACCGCATTCCTTACAAAATCAGTGGCGGCATGTCGTTCTTTGCGCGAAGCGAAATCAAAGACATCATGGCGTACTTACGCCTACTGGTGAATCAGGACGATGACAACGCATTTTTACGTATTGTGAATACACCAAGACGTGAAATTGGCCCCGTTACGCTTGAGAAGTTAGGTAGCTTAGCTAACGAAAAACACATCAGTTTATTCGAAGCATGCTTTCAGCCTGAGCTGGCAAGTCGACTTGCAGGGCGCGGTTTTAATGCACTGATGGGGTTTGCTCGCTGGGTCGTTGAGCTATCAGATAGAGCAACGCGTGGAGACACATTGGAAGCGGTAAAAGACATGGTACGTGAAATTAATTATGAAGCCTATTTATATGAGTCATCGCCTAGTGCAAAAGCGGCTGAAATGCGTATGAAAAATGTCTCTGAGCTATATCGTTGGATCACTGATATGTTAACGGGTGATGCCGATAACCCACCGATGACCTTACCCGAAGTCGTTAGTAAGCTAACACTTCGCGATATGTTAGAGCGCAACGAAGAAGAAGACGATAGCGATGCGGTACAGTTATTGACACTGCATGCCTCGAAAGGTTTGGAATATCCGCATGTCTTTATGGTGGGGATGGAAGAGGGCTTTTTACCACACCAGACCAGTATTGATGAAGACAATGTAGAGGAAGAGCGTCGTCTTGCCTATGTGGGGATCACTCGCGCGCAGCAAACCTTGACTATGACATATGCTAAGAATCGCCGTCAGTTTGGCGAGGTATCAACACCGGAGTTGAGTCGATTTGTGCAAGAGTTACCACAAGATGATTTACAAATTGAAGGTCAGAAGAAAACGGTGCAATCACAACAAGAACGCATGCAATCAGGCCAAGCGCGGGTTGCTAATTTACGTGCTATGTTAAAGCGATAGAGGTTCTGACTCAGAGGTGAGATCAAAAAGTGCATTGCCGCGGGGATCTTTATCGTAGTTAACTTGCTTGCCGAAGAATAACTGCAAGCCATGGTTTTCTAATAAGGTTCTGAAATTGAGAATAGCAGGGCCTTTGGCAATCACTTTGCAGTGACGCATCTTAGTCACTGCTAACACACCTTGTAGTTGCACTTCGTAACAAGGTTGCTGTAAAACACGTTTACTAAAAGTCGAGCTGAGTAGTAAGTACTGAAAGTTAATTTTACTGATCAGGCTTAAATCACAACGATCTTTACCGAAGTCATTAAGGCCAACGGCAAATTCCATCTGCGTAAGGGCTTCGAGGTTTTGCAATTGCGTACTAGAAGCAAACCTGAGCTCTTCCTCACTAAATAATAAGCACACGTTATGTTTATGCTGTTTTAGTAAATGGCAGAGGTGTGTAAAGTTATCGCTTTCGAGTACGACTGCGGCACAGCTAAATAAAAGTTCTTGATGATGTGTTTCACTCAAGATCAGCGCTTTTTTCAACAAAGCAAACTCGAGATCGAGTAATTCATTTTTCTCAGCAGTGAACTTCTTTAACACATCAAAACTGGTGCTACCTAAAATAGGATGATTGCCGAAGATCTCGAGTAACTGTAGCTGTACTTGATTATTTGAGAAGTCGATGACATCGGTTGACCTAAAGTGTGTCGTTAAGCTACTTAAATTATGTTGTTCAGCTTCAACTTTATTTGAGGTGGTACCTGCGGTCAGTAGAGGATGGTAAAACTCATAACGACCTTTGCCTGCATTTTTAGCGTAATACATAGCGGCATCGGCATCGCGAATAATTTCGTCAATATGCTGATAGCGTTTGTTTGAATAGGTGATACCAATACTAGCACCACTGTAAACGGTTTGCCCTTTCATTACGAACGGCTGCTGCATCACTTTTATAATGCGTTTAGCGACGTCTTCAGCTTGTTGTTTATCACTGAGGTGATCTAATAAAATGACAAATTCATCACCAGCAAGACGAGCGAGTAAATCATGATCTCTAATACACTCACCAAAAGCTTTACTGACCCATATTAAGAATTGATCACCGGCTTGATGGCCTAACTCATCGTTTATTTCTTTGAACTTATCTAAATCAATAAAGAGTACTGAAAAATTATAATCAGGGTGTCTTTGATATTTGAGTAATGTCTTTTCTAATTGAGTTAAGAACAAACTGCGATTTGGCAAACCTGTCAGCGGATCGTGATGGGCGTCGTGATAGAGCTGCTTTTCAATCTTTTTACGCTCTTCAATTTGCATTTGTAGATGCAAATTACTTTGCTGTAATGCTTTGGTTTTATCTGCAACGCGCTGTTCTAACTGTTGGTGGCTTAGCTTCAGTGCTTGATTGGCAAGATGTGTTTGTAAAACCGATGCAATTTGATTTGAAATGAACGAAATAAGTTCAAGATCTTCATGCGTGAATTCATACGCATCGTCGTAAGCTTGGCAAGCAATGAGACCGATAACACCATTTGCGGTTTTGAGCGGGGCACCCATCCAACTACTTGCTGGTTTAATAATATCATCACCGCTGCGAATGACGATTTGTTGCTTTATAAGCTTGTCAGCGCGCTCACGGTTAATTAGCTGGCTGCGCTCTGTACTAATAACAAGCTCACTATAGCCATTGGCAAAAGGGCGTGGGCAGTAATCACCAACTTCATCGATGCAATAAGGAAAACTTAACCAGTTAGATTCTTTGTCATATAAAGCAATATAGAGATTATCAGCGAACGTAATTGAGCGAATAATACGATGTACTTGTTTGTATACATCGTCGATGTCAGTAAACTGTGTTGCTAGCTCTGAGATTTTGAAAAGAATTTGCTGGCGCTCTAACGCGCGTTTTCGACTTTCTATTTCTTTATTTAGCGCTTCGTTACTTTGCATGACCGCACGAGTACGAATTTTTACTTCAGATTCAAGTAACTCACGTTTCTTAACGCGCTCTATGGCTGTACCCAAATAAAGTGAGATAAATTCAAGTAGCTCCACTTGTTGTTCATTATAGCTGAGATCAGCTTCATAGCTTTGTGTCACCATCACACCAATAATGTGTCTATTTTGGCGGATAGGCACGCCTAGCCAGTGTTCAGCGGGTGTGCCAAGCAATTTGAACTGGCCTTCTTCACTAAGACGACTCATTTCTTGCTTATTGATATGAACGGTTTCGCCTTTTCTAAAAGTAAAACCGGTGACGCCTTCAGAAAAGTGATGTGACTCTTGAATTGGCACAGAGATGCCGTCTTTTTCATCAATGAAATAAGACAACTCTAGGGACTGGGTATATTGGTTTTGCAACACGACGTAAAAGCTGTTGCTAGGTAAGTATTGCTTAAGAATATCGTGAATAGCCGGGTACAGCAGAGTTAGCTCAGCCACAGTATTCGCCAGCTCAGACAATTGTATGAGTGCATTCTGTAATTGATCTCGCTGTTTGTATTTTTGTAAGAGCTTGTTTAGCTTCTTATTTTTATACTTTAGGCGAGTAGCTAAAAGTGCGGGATCTTCCAATGATTTTACCCAATTATTATTAATATTGCTTATTTATTAAGCTTATGATTCCACTTTTGTCATGGAGGGTCAAGGAGAAAATAGGGAACAAAATGGGGAGTTGAGAAAAATTGAATTTAAATGAGAGGTGATGGTCACCTCTCATTAAAAAGTATTACTTTTTAGTCATGAAATCGACTGCTGCTGCAATCTCTTCATCAGAACAATCCATACAAGTACCGCGAGGAGGCATTGCATTAAAACCATTAATTGCATGCTCTACTAATAACTCACGACCTTTGGTCAAACGAGCAGCCCAGTCATCAGCTGTTTTTGGCGCGCCTAGTGCACCTGTACCATGACAAGCAGCACATGACACCTGATAAACTTGCTCACCTGAACGAGGGCCGGTAGGCGCTGCTGGAGCGGCAGCTGCTGCACCTGCTAAGTATACTGAACCTACTGGTGCTAAGCGTTTTTTAATCGCTTCGTCAGTTAAAGCGTTATCAAAAGGTTGTGCGTAAACAGTTGTTGATAGCAATAATAAAGCTGCTGAAAGTTTTTTCATTTGTCTTGCTCACTTCGTTGGTGATGTGCTCAATCACGATAGATGACGGAATAATCACGCGATTATAACGCCACCTATTGATTTATAAAACGTTAACTTGGCAAATTAGACTAAAAACTGATTATTTTTTGCGTTAACGCAATTTTAGCCACTGACTTAGAGCGGATTAAGCTAACTCTACAAGCTTGGCCATGGCTTTTTGAATACCTGCGGATGCCTCTGAAATAGACTGAGCAAGCATGTAGGCTGGCGTACTAATTACCTTTTGAACTTCATCAATAACTATGTCATCAACTGCACAGTTAATATGTTCAGCACCTAATGCAGACATAGCAGCGGCAGTGTCTGCGTCATTGCCAATGGTTGCTTTGATACCTTTAGCATGTATATGGCCAACCAATGCAGGGGCGATACAGACATAAGCGATAGGTTTCTTTTGCTGATTAAATGCTTCACAAGCAGTTTTTAAAGCTGCAAGAATTGTTGACTCACCGCCTTTAAACGCAAAGTCACTTAAGTTTTTCGCTACGCCAAAACCACCAGGGATCGCGAGTGCATCAAAGTCATTTGCATTAAGCGTCTCAAGGTCATGTATTTCACCTCTCGCAATCCGTGCAGCTTCAATAAGTACGTTGCGCTTTTGGTCCATTTCTTCGCCGTTAAGATGATTAACCACATGGTGTTGATCAATATTTGGTGCGAAGCATTGGTAACTTGCTCCTGCCATTTCTAAATGCAACATAGTTAGAACAGACTCATGGATCTCGGCACCATCAAACACGCCACAGCCACTTAGTATTATCGCGACTTTCTTCATGGTTTTTCCTTCTTTAAAGTTGATAAACCTATTTATATTGAAAGTAGTGTATGTTCAGATCAAAAAATTATAAAGGATCTTGTTTGATCTCTGATCAAATCTTGGTAGTATGTCCGCCCGCTTTGGAAGAGTGGTAAATAATAACAGTGGCAATGGCCGCCAATAAAATAGCTTTTCCACATTTCGCTTTATATTTCTGTTTAAGCGCAAAATGTTAAACCCCCTTAAAATCAAAGGTTTTAGGGCTGTTTTCTCGATCCTGAAATTTACAACCTGAATATTTACATCTTTATCTACAAAGTTATCCACAGATTGTTCTGCTTCGAATAGGCTTTATCTGGACATAATTACTCGAGTTATCCGTTTGCTTATGGCATCCTTACTGGGTTTTTAAAAGTTCATTTAGGATCCACTAAATTATGTCTCAGATCCCCGAAAATCCTTTGATCTTGGTCGATGGTTCTTCTTATTTATTCCGTGCGTATCATGCTCCACCGCATTTAACCAATTCAAAAGGTGAAGCGACGGGGGCCATCTATGGTGTGATCAATATGTTGAAGAGCCTGGTTAGGCAATTTAACCCGAGCCATATGGTTGTGGTATTTGACGCCAAGGGTCCGACATTTAGAAATGAAATGTACAGCGAATATAAAGCGCATCGCCCGCCAATGCCTGATGATCTGCGTACGCAAATTGAACCGATCCATGAGATCATCAAAGCGATGGGTTTACCTTTAGTCAGCATCACAGGCGTTGAGGCCGATGATGTGATTGGTACTTTTGCGCGTATTGCGTCTGAGCAGCAACGTCATGTGTTGATCAGCACGGGCGACAAAGACATGGCTCAGCTCGTGAATGAGCATGTCACCTTAATTAATACCATGACTGACACCGTATTAGATCCACAAGGGGTGGTTGATAAGTTTGGTATTGGTGCTGAGCTTATCATTGATTATCTTGCCCTGATGGGTGATAAGGTCGATAACATCCCAGGTGTACCTGGTGTGGGTGAAAAAACTGCACTGGCTATGCTACAAGGCATTGGTTCTATTAAATCACTCTATGAAAGACTGGATGACATTGCAGGTCTTGGTTTCCGTGGTTCTAAAACCATGGCTAAAAAACTCGAAGAACATAAAGCGCAGCTAGAGCTGTCTTATGAATTAGCGACCATTAAACTAGACGTTGAAGTTGAGCAAAACCTAGAGACTTTCGCGATTGCTGATATAAATAAAGATCGTTTGATCGAGCTTTATGGGCAATGTGAATTTAAGCGTTGGCTCAGTGAATTACTCGACGGTAAAGAAGCGCCTAAAACAGCAGCAGAGCAAGCACAGCCTGAAGCGAAAAAAATTGAAGCGCATTACGAAACCATTTTAACTGAAGCACAGTTAACTACATGGGCCGAAAAGCTTAAAAGTGCTGAGCTTATGGCATTTGATACCGAAACAACCAGCTTAGACTATATGCAAGCTGACTTAGTCGGTATGAGCTTTGCGGTGACTGAAGGTGAAGCCGCTTACTTACCGATTGCGCATGATTACATGGGTGCGCCGGAGCAACTTTCGAAAGAGTTAGTATTCAAAGTGCTAGGTCCAATTTTAGCTGACGACAGTGTGAAAAAAGTGGGCCAGAACCTTAAATACGATAAGAGTGTATTAGCCCGAGCCGGCTTAGAACTCAATGGTATCGCTTTTGATACTATGCTCGAGTCTTATGTATTTAATAGTGTGGGCACACGTCATGATATGGACTCGCTGGCACTAAAATACTTAGGCCATAAGAATATCAGCTTTGAAGAAATTGCCGGTAAAGGCAAAGCGCAACTGACATTTAATCAAATTGAGTTAGAAAAAGCTGCACCTTACGCCGCAGAAGACGCGGACATCACATTGCGTCTGCATAACCAATTATGGCCTATGCTGAAAGCGCAATCAGATCTACTCCCTGTATTTAACGAGATTGAGCTGCCGTTACTATCTGTGTTATCAGACATCGAACGTACCGGTGTGAAAATCGATAGCCAAATGTTGGCCGAGCAAAGTGTCGAAATCGCTGCGCGTCTGACCGAGCTTGAAAAAGAAGCGTACGAGATCGCAGGGGAAGAATTTAATTTAAGTTCGACCAAGCAACTACAGGCAATCTTATTCGACAAGCTTGGCTTACCGATATTGAAGAAAACCCCTAAAGGTGCCCCTTCAACGGCTGAAGAAGTACTGCAAGAATTAGCGCATGATTATCCGTTACCAAAACTCATTATCGAGCATCGCGGTTTAGCTAAGCTTAAATCTACTTATACTGAGAAGCTGCCTAAGCTTGTGAACCCTGAAACGGGTCGTGTACATACCTCTTATCATCAGGCTGTGACCGCAACAGGTCGATTAAGCTCAAGCGATCCAAACTTACAGAATATTCCGATCCGAAACGAAGCGGGTCGTCGTATTCGTCAGGCATTTATTGCCGATGAAGGGCACGTGATCTTAGCGGCGGACTACAGCCAAATTGAATTGCGTATTATGGCGCACTTGTCACAAGATGCAGGTTTATTGAAAGCATTTGCTGAAGGTAAAGACGTTCACAGTGCAACGGCTTCAGAAGTATTCGGTGTAGCGCTTGAAGAGGTCACCTCGGATATGCGTCGTAAAGCAAAAGCGGTTAACTTTGGTTTGATCTACGGTATGAGTGCGTTTGGTTTAGCGCGTCAGCTCGATATCCCGCGCAATGAAGCACAACATTATATGGATAAGTATTTTGAGCGCTTCCCGGGTGTACTTGAATATATGGAACGTACGCGCGAAGAAGCAGCTGAAAAAGGGTATGTCGAAACGCTATTTGGCCGTCGCTTGCATCTGCCTGATATCAAGGCAAGAAATGGCGCGCGTCGTAAAGCGGCAGAGCGTGCAGCGATCAACGCACCAATGCAAGGTACAGCAGCTGATATCATCAAAAAAGCCATGTTAAAAGTGGCGGAATGGCTTGCTACGCAAACGACCAATGACATCAAACTACTTATGCAAGTACACGATGAATTAGTATTTGAAATTGCGAAAGATAAAGTTGAATCGTTTAGTGAACGTATCTGTTCTTTAATGAGCGAAGCGGCCAGTTTAGATGTGCCATTGTTAGTTGAAGCTGATTACGGCGACAACTGGGAACAAGCACACTAATTAGCTTACTAGAACTTTAAAAAGAGGCTTTTAGCCTCTTTTTTTATGTCTGAAGAAAATAGAGCAATTAAGTTAGTACTCAGATATAGCGGGGCTTACAAGGGCTGTAAAGTAAAAAAAGCGTAAACTTAGACAACAGAATGTTTAAAAAATATCAAATTGGCCTAAGTTTTGCTTTTTGGCATTTATTTTTTTGTATCCATTTGTTACAGTGCGCGCGTCCTCATCCTGTAGGACATCCTGTTGATGATGTATCTCTCGCAAGAAGATACAGAGTATTGATAGCTTCTCCCCAGAATTGCTATAGCGGCCCTCCTAGTTTTCGAGGGCCGTTTTTTTCTTCACGACTTTTATTCTTTTTAATTCCTTCATAATTCCTCGACAGTTACACTGTACCTTTCTGACATTAATTAAATTTTTGCGAAATCGGTTTTCAAATTCATACCGTAATAGTTTTAATACATAATTTTAGATAGGACTCGTCATGCTTAAACCTTTACTTCTTTCTCTGTCTTTATTGTCGACTCAAGCATTTGCCGCATGGCAGCTAGATAATGATGCAAGCCAACTGAGCTTCACTTCTATTAAGAAAAATAGCATTGCTGAAAACCATCATTTTGAAAAACTTGCAGCGCAGATAGATGACAATCAATTAAGTATGGTCATTGAGTTGGCGAGTGTTGAGTCGCTGATCCCTATTCGTAATGAGCGTATGCAAAAGATGTTGTTTAATGTTGCGAAATTTCCTAAAGCTGTGATTGAAGCCGATTTGGCGCCGTATCTAGGCAGCTTAAAACTTGGCCATCAGGTACTAAAGTCAGTACCGGTGACACTTAACCTGCATGGTCAAAAGCAACAGCTCATGTTAGACCTTGCGGTTGTGCAAACGGCAAGGCAATTAATCGTTAGCCCGACTAAAGCAGTTTTAGTGAATGCCACTGATTATAAACTTGAACAAGGTATCGAAGCGTTACGTAAAATTGCAGGGCTAGCCAGCATTGCGAAATCTGTGCCTGTGACCTTTAATTTGGTATTTAACCAGCAAGACTTTTAGTTATCCCGGGAGCCGGTTAGTTAGAAATGCAAAGTCTGAATGAATTACAAGCGGCGTTACTGACGCCGCACGCGCCAACCGAAAAGTGGCCACAACAAACTTGCAGTAGCGGTGATATTCGCATTGATAAAGAAGGGCGTTGGTACTACCAAGACTCCGAGATTAAAAGGCAAGCACTTTGCCGGTTATTTGCCAGTGTATTGCAGTGTCAGGACGGGGTTTATACCGTTACAACACCTGCAGAACAGTGTGAGGTTGATGTAGAAGATGTGCCATTTATCATTGTTGGTTGGCGAGTAATAAGTTCAGAGCAAGGTAATGTGATTGTTTGCCAAGATAATCTTGAACGAGAATGGCCAATATTGGGTGAGTTTGAAATCGAAACTCGTTTATATCAAGAGCAAGAAGTGCCTTACTTAAAGTTGAACTATGGCTTGGCGGCAAGGGTAAATAGGGCGGTTTATTATCAGTGGGCAGAAAGCGCTGAGCAAGATGGCAAAGGTCTCTATCTTAACTCAGCGGGGCAGTCATATTATCTGACTTAACGTACTTACTCAGAGTCTGGCTGTGCAGGCTCTGACTCTGTTTCAACGTCATCTTCAGGCTTATAAGGGCCTAAGTACCAGTCATCAAGTTTCCAAGCTAGCTCTTTTAAGCCAATGCCTTTCAATGAAGAGAAAGCACATACGGTAATGTCTGCGTCGAGTTCAGCTAATTTCTTTTTAACCTGAAGCACTTCAGCTTTACGCTTACCTTGCTTTAATTTATCTGCTTTGGTTAATAACGCTAATACTGGGATTTCTGAATCGACCGCCCAGTTAATTAAATCCATATCTAAATCTTTAAGTGGATGACGAATATCCATTAGGACAACGATGCCTTTTAGACTCTTACGCTTTTGTAAGTATTCGCCCAGCGCGCGTTGCCACTTTTTCTTCATCTCAAGAGGGACTTTTGCAAAGCCATAACCCGGTAAATCGATTAAACGCTTATCTTCATCTAACTCGAAGGTATTGATAAGTTGCGTACGACCCGGGGTCTTACTGGTTCTTGCTAGCTTTTGATCGGTTAGTGCATTTAATGCACTTGATTTACCCGCGTTCGAACGGCCAGCAAATGCGACCTCAATACCAGAATCAATTGGTAGACGGCTGATATCTGGTGCACTGGTAATAAATGTGGCTGTTTGGTATTTCATACGTGACTTGATCACGGGCTCTCCTGACAGATTGAAGATATTAATTAGACTATTTTATACCAGTTAGTTATTTGGCAAAAGCAAGCATTTACAGATGATTTCAGTGTGAAATGACTTTTTTATTGATTTTTAAAATTAATCTAGGTCAAAACCCTATAATTTATAAGTCTAATATGAGTAGAAAACGTGCCAGAAAAATTTAAATCGTGTAGAATAGCCAACTAGCAAAGTAAAAATAGCATTGATTTTTCCCTAGCAACCCTGAAAATAGGTGTTTCAATCGCTAGGTATTAATTACAGGGTCGGAAACAGAGAATTTACCATGAAAAAAATAGCATTAACTTTAACGATGTTGCTTGGTAGCTTGTCAGCGAGCAACGCACTAGCATTTGATGGCGATGCCGAAGCAGGCAAAGCGAAGGCTGCTACTTGCGCCGCGTGTCATGGTCCAGATGGCAACGCACCTGTAAACATTTATCCAAAAATTGCAGGTCAGCACGCTGACTATATTTATAAGCAGTTAAAAGAGTTTAAGCTAGGTATGACGTCTGGTGGTAAAGAAGGTCGTATGGATCCTGTAATGAGTGGTATGGCTATGCCGCTTTCAGATCAAGATATGAAAGACCTATCTGCTTATTTCGCTTCTCTAACTATGAGTGCAGGTACAACGCCTGAAGACGTAGTTGAAGTAGGTAAAAAGTTATACATGGCTGGTGATGCTGAGCGCGGTATTCCTTCATGTGCAGCGTGTCACGGTCCACGTGGTAACGGTACATCACTTGCTAAGTTCCCGAAAATTTCTTTCCAACATCCTGAATATATCAAAGCGCAGCTTGAGAAGTTCCGTGATGGTTCACGTAACAATGACATGAATGGCATGATGCGTGATATCGCGAAGAAATTAACAGACAAAGATATTGAAGTACTTTCTAAGTACTTAGGTGGCTTACACTAATCGCTAAGCTACTAAAGTAGTATAGTTTAGTTATCTTTCTGATAATAAACTATATATTAGTCAAAAGGCAGCCTTGGCTGCCTTTTTTGATCCCCGAATATTTGTTAGATAATCCCCATTCCATTTGTAAGACATTTGCCATAGATACGTGTAAGTTATTGCTTAAATTTATCTATTAAATAAGTGTAAGTTATTGTTTTTATTTTGATCACATAAAGCTGATTCAGATCTTTTCAAAAAAAAGGTTATTAACCAGTTGTAACAAAATCATTAAGGAGTAGATTACTACGTGTTGCCAAGACAACAAAACAAAATGGAAACATCGCAACTGGAAGCGTAGGCAGCAATAGTTAGTACTAACTTGGTACTCTATGGATGAACAAGAAAGCGTTAGGAAGACCGAAAATAAAAAATAGTCTCATGGAAGTATAAAATAAAAACAATATGGACTATGTACGGAAGCACTAATAAAAATACGGATAGTAAATAAAAATAATAATAAGGCTTAAAAAAGTCGAAGGGAGAAGTGTCCAAGTTTGTGACGCTCAGATTAGATAGGCGGTAGAGAGCAATCTCTGCCGCCTTTTTATTTGTGCCGCGGTGCTTTGCTGGTACAATAGCCGACCAATTTCAAAGTCGGTATCTTATTCATCATGTCAGTATGTGGTTTATGTGGCTCAGATGAGTTACAGCCTTATCACCAAGATAAACGTCGCCGTTATTTACAATGTACGCAGTGTGCACTTGTGATTGTTGATGAGCGAGATCGTTTATCTCCTGAAGATGAAAAAGCCATCTACGATACTCACGAAAATAGCTTACATGATGAAGGTTATCGTCGCTTTTTATCTCGTGCTTTTGAGCCGACGATAGAAAGAGTACCTTCACACAGCAAGGGCTTAGACTTTGGTTGTGGGCCAGGGCCTTTATTGGCAGAAATGTTCAAAGAAGTAGGCTTTGAAATGGCTTGTTTTGATTTGTTCTATGCAAACGAGCCCGAAGTGCTGACTAAAACGTATGACTTCATAACGTGCACTGAAGTGATTGAGCACCTATCTCAGCCCGGAGAGGTGTTAGCAAAATTGTTGTCACTACTCGACGCTGGCGGTCCTTTGGTATTGATGACTAAACTGATTATTGATCAAAATCGGTTTGCTCAGTGGCACTATAAAAATGATTTAACCCATATCGCATTCTTTAGCCGTGAAACATTTGACTATGTCGCGGCGCGCTTTGACTGTCAGGTTGAATTTATCGGCAATGACGTCATTGTATTAACTAAGTCGAAAAAGTAACGACAGAGAAGATTTATGACTAGAAAGAAAAAATCACGTAAGGTAGCTCAAACGGGCACCCCGCGTTTAAGTAAAGAAAAGCTATTAGAGCTCCGCGCTCTAAAAGACCAGCGCAA
This sequence comes from Pseudoalteromonas sp. SS15, assembly GCF_049257195.1. NCBI lineage: Bacteria > Pseudomonadati > Pseudomonadota > Gammaproteobacteria > Alteromonadales > Pseudoalteromonadaceae > Pseudoalteromonas > Pseudoalteromonas sp. SS15. The sequence continues at coordinate 27,707 of NZ_JBMMUD010000007.1, read as the reverse complement.
GAAAAAGTCTAAGGGCGCCAAAGCTGGGTCGCGTAATGCACCAGAGGCGCTTAAAGAAGACAAGCAAGTAACTGCTGGCTCGGGTAATAAAGACAAGCGTTTAGGCAGTAAAAAACCCATTAGCTTGAAACCAGAAGCGGCTAAGCCTGAATCAGCTGCGCCTAAGATGATGCGTCACTTGAAACCTCAGGTTGAGTTAAAAGAAGTGAAGCCATCACTCACACCTGAGCAAGAATTAGAGCAGCTAGAAAATGATCCACGTCTAATGAAGCTACTGGAGCAACATGAACGTGGTGAGTTGATCACAGGTAAAGATGCTAAGTTCTTCAATCGCTCAGTAGCACGCCACCAAGAGCTATGCGAGCTACTCGGTATTGATGATGAGTTTGAAGAAGACGACATCATTGAAGATGATCCATTAGAGAACTTCATGTCAGACGATTTGGCTAATGAGTGGTTTGATGACGACGATGAAGAGGAAGAGTATAAATAATGGCAACTGAGTGGATCATTGCACTGGTTATTGGTGCACTTATTATTGCTGGTTTATCTTTTTATGCAGGTAAGCTGATTTGGCAAGTGAAAGCCCAGAATGAACTCATTGCCAAAAAGCGTGCAGAACATGAAGCTGAGCAAAAGAAAAAGCGTCAAGAGCGTAATGCCAAGCTTGCTGACAGTATTAACCTTATTGCTAAAGCCATGAATCAAAAGCAATGTGAGTATTCTGAAGGGTGTTTGCGTATATGGGTTCTTATCTCTCAATATGGCTTTGAGAAAGAAGTTAACCTAGAAGAAACTTACCCGGGTATTCATCAAATGTATGAAGTGGTAAAAGACATGCCGACGCACGATGCACGTAAGAAGTACTCTAAAAAAGAAATCTTCAAAATGGACACTGAGCGCTGGCGTGCTGAAGAACGTCTTGAAAAAGATATTCTTAAAGATTGTGAGCAACTGGTTAGCGAGTTCCAAGCCTTACCTGGCAGTGAGAACGTGGTATTCCAGTAATCACTTTTAAAAAGTAAAAGTAAAAGTAAAAGAAACGCGACCAAGGTCGCGTTTTTTGTGTTTGTTCCATTAATGACATAAAGCAGCGATAACGTTAAAATCAAAGAAAAAATAAAAGCATAAATATGGATCATTTAACTCGCGTTTATCATTTTCGTTATCTTCGACAGTTGCTTGAAGTGAAGCGCTTTTTAAAAGTTAACCCCAGTCTTTTGCCTGCTGTAATTTACTTAGTTTCAAGTGGTGCAGGTCTGTACTATCTGACGTGTTTGTTGTCTCACTTTGGTTTTGATGGGCTAAAACACATTGGGCTCGGTGATTTTCTTACGATTATTTTTTCAAGCTTTTGGTTACTCGGAGCATTCGTCGCCTTTCTGCTACTATTCGCCTTCTTTATCCCTATAGATCGTGCTTCTTCAAGTATTCAATTTTTATCTATTGGTAAGTTTATGAGTGCCATGAATCGGCCATTCTTGAAGGTCCATGCTTTATATGGCTTTAGCTCTTCAGTTATCGCAATCTTTTTTAGTGCAAATATTTTGGCAGAGAGTCAAGCAAGTGCCATCAAACACTCAAAGTCAGATTTAGTCGAAGTCAGTTTTAACTACCCGGTGAATTGGCTAGGTAACACGATTACAAAATTAAATGCAGTAAAAGTGGTGGCCAGCACAAGTCGGTATGTGTTTATTTACCACCCCGATACAAAAAAATCGGTAGTCGTACCTCTGGGAAATATCGCCACTATTTTTAATGTAAAGCAGGGTGGGTGAATGAATCGGATCACAACTGATGAAGCCTACTTCGCTTGGTTTAAATCTTCGTTAGAAAAAAGCAAAGTATTTTTCTATGAAAATCCTAGTGTGTTGTTGTCCTTAACTTATCTGGCGCTCAGCTTCTCAGGTTTAATTTATCTCTATGTACTTGGACGTGGTGTTGGCGTGGACATTATTAAATATCTAGAGCTGGTTGATTTCTTCATGGCGTTTTTGGCAACACCGCAAATTTTATATTCTTGCATTGGAGCGATAAGCACCATGGCAATCGGGTTTTTCTTAATACAAAAAAGTGAGAAAGCTAAGTCAAAGCGTGCTGAGCAGAGTGTAGGTTGGAGAAGCTGGTTTGAGACATGGCGGCCTTTTTATAAAGTGAATCCGCTTATTTTAGGTATATTTGCTTTCCTATGTTTACCACTGATTTATTCAGCTTTAATCGGCCGCCTTGATGCAGAACGAGTCCTCCAAGAAGGGGGGAAGGTTTATCAAGTTGACTTGGTAAACCCAGTGTCAATTCATGAGCAATCTATGCTTCGTTTTGACCATTTAAAGCTAGTCACAGAAACCGAACGGTTTAGCTTCTTTTATTCTGTAAAGTTAAAGCAAGTTTTGTTGATTACTCGCGATAATATCGCCAGTGTGCAGCTTGCTAGCCAGGGCTATGATAACTAGTCATAGCTTCTTATCGCTGTCTCTTTGTAGTGGTACCTTGAATTGGGTTTGTTGTCAGTATGGAGTCTATCTAAAGTAGATGGTGTCAGTTGTGTCGAGGGCTAAAAAAGGAAATACAAACCCGACATAAAGTCGGTGCTACCGAGGGTATAGAGTCTTTTTTTGGGGGAGGCTTAACTAAACGTTTAAGATAGTAGCTGTTAGAGCGACGTAATCAATGCCCACTGAGCTATATCTATGAAGCTAATATGTTTATCTTGGTTGATATGAGGAAAAGCTCATATTCGTCAACGAGTGCTCATTAGACATTTCTATTAAAACTTTCTTAATAGTAAGCTGACGGCAAATCAGGATAGAAAATATTAATCCTCGACTAATAGTGATACCAATCCCCAATAATACACAATCATTTTAAGGGGCTAAAACTGACGCTAGCTTCGTTAAAAATTTATTATTTAGAACAACTAAATAATAAATTTTAGCCTCGCTATCGACTAGTTTTCCTTGCCTCAAAATAGATCACTTAGTTAAGAGGGTTGGTATAAGCAGGTCAATATGCTGTATTTTAGGCACAAAAAAACGCCCAACGAGGGGCGCTTTTGATAAAGGAATTGGTTGTGCTAATTAGCCACGAGGACCAGCTTGCTTAATCGCTTCTGATACATCGTACTTCTCAAAGTTAGCTTGGAAGTCAGTTGCTAATTTAGCTGCGTACTCAGCGTACTTCTCTTTGTCTTCCCAAGTATTGATTGGGTTAAGAAGTTCAGTTGCAACACCAGGTACTGCTACTGGTACGTCTAGGTTTAGTGACTCGATGTGTTGAGTTTCAACATCAGCAAGGTTACCAGATACGATTGCATCAACAACAGCACGTGTTGTAGGGATGTCAAAACGCTTACCAATGCCGTAAGGACCACCAGTCCAACCTGTGTTAACTAGGTATACTTTCGCGCCAAACTCACGTACACGCTTCATTAGAAGCTCTGCGTAAACGCCAGCTGGACGAGGGAAGAATGGTGCGCCGAAACAAGTTGAGAACGTTGACTCGATGTCAGACGTTGAACCGATTTCAGTTGAACCTACTTTCGCTGTGTAACCACTTAAGAAGTGGTAAGCCGCGGCTTCTTCAGAAAGTACAGATACCGGAGGTAAAACACCACTTACGTCACATGTTAAGAACACAACTGCTTTTGGCTCACCAGCACGGTTTTCAACTTTACGCTTTTCAACGTGCTCTAGTGGGTAAGCTGCACGCGTGTTTTGCGTTAGGCTTGTGTCGTTAAAGTCTGGTACACGGTTTTCATCTAGTACTACGTTTTCTAGAATTGTACCGAACTTGATTGCGTTCCAGATAACTGGCTCGTTCTTTTGCGAAAGGTCGATACACTTAGCGTAACAACCGCCTTCGATGTTAAATACGCTGCCTGGTGCCCAACCGTGCTCATCATCACCGATAAGGAAACGTGTTGGATCTGCCGATAAAGTTGTTTTACCAGTACCAGAAAGACCGAAGAATAAGGCTGTGTCGCCAGCTTCACCAACGTTTGCACTACAGTGCATTGGTAAAACACCTTTAGCAGGAAGTAGGAAGTTCTGAACAGAGAACATCGACTTCTTCATTTCACCGGCGTAATGCATACCTGCCAGTAGTACTTTGCGCTGTGCAAAGTTGATAATAACTGTACCATCGCTGTTTGTGCCATCACGCTCAGGGTCACATACAAATGAAGGTACATTTAAGATCTGCCACTGAGGTAAATCTGATGCATTGTATGATTTAGGTTCAATAAACATGTTCTTAGCGAAGATGTGGTGCCACGCTGTTTCAGTTGTTACAACAACTGGAAGGTAGTGTTCAGGATCTGCGCCAACTTCTAGGTGAGAGACGAAGTGGTCATTTTCCTGTACGTGTGCTTCTACACGTGCCCATAGCGCATCAAACTTTTCAGCATCGAAAGGACGGTTAACATTGCCCCATTGGATTTCAGTTTCGGTGCTTGGCTCTTTAACGATAAAACGATCACTTGGTGAACGACCTGTACGACGGCCAGTTTTAGCTACGAAAGCTCCATTTGCGGCTAAAGTCCCTTCGCCACGGCTAATTGCGTGTTCGACAAGTTCAGCTGCAGTTAAATCGACAAAACGAGTAGCGCTTGATGTCATGTTATTACCTAAATGTGAGAATTGAACGGGATAGCTCTGAGTTCTTAATACTCTTAAGCTGAAATTATAGTAACAGATGAAATTGAGATATTCGAGCCTTTGGAAGGGTTAAAAAGGCATAAATTTGGTAAAAAACTTGAATAATTTCAATGATACCGGTGTCATAAAAAAGCCATTTAAAATGACACCGGTATCATTTTTTAGACATAAAAAAGCCGTCGTTTTGACGGCTTTTTAGCTTATGCTGAGTCAATACTACTTTTAGTTAAAAATAGCCTTGATATCTTGTTCATCAAATCGGTAATTTTTCAGGCAGTAATGACAACTGATATTTACTTCACCGTCTTCTGCCACTTGAGCCAGTAATTCATCTTGACCTACATTCACCAAAGCATTGATGGTTTTGTCTCGGCTACAGCCACAAACAAAGTTCAGCTCTTGCGGTTCGAACAATTGTGGGTTGTCTTCATGGTAAAGGCGAGTTAATACCGTTTGAGCATCTAGATCGAGTAGCTCTTCATCTTTAATGGTGTTACTAAGCGCTTCTAGGTGGGTGAAGTCTTGCTGTGACTTTTCTTTATTCACAGGTAAAACCTGTAAAAACAGGCCAGCAGCTTTGAGCTGTTCGCCCGAAGTGCGTGTTGCAAACCACAAGCGCGTCTTTAACTGCTCAGACTGTTCAAAGTAACCTTCTAGACATTCTGCTAAATTATCAGAGGTTAAAGGTACAATACCTTGGTAGCGCTCACCTTTAGTTGGGGTGATAGTGATCACCATATATCCCTGACCCATTAGGTCCTGAATACTGTTACCCGTAACTTCGCCTTGTAAGCGTGCAATGCCGCGCATATTTTGATTGTGGTCACCGTTTATTACCGCATATTTAACTGGGCCATCACCTTGCAGTTGCACCGCGATATCGCCTTCAAATTTTAAAGTAGCGGTCAGTAGGCTGGTTGCGACTAGCAACTCACCTAATAATTGCTTTACAGGTTCTGGGTAGTCGTGTTCACCGATAATATCTTTAAACGTTTGTTCGATTTGTACTAGTTCACCACGAACGTCTAACTGATCGAAAATGTAACGGTGTAATAAATCTGATTGCATTTATAAAATCCTAGCTTGATTTTAACTTTAGTAATTCGCGACGTTGCTTTTTATCCGGTTTGGTTTCCGGGCGCGGCGCAAAAAAGCTGTTATTCTTTCTAGCGATGGCGTTTTGCTCTCGCTTTTCTATACTGTGCTCAGCTTCTTCATATAATAGCTGAGCAAGTGGCGCGGCCTGACGCTTGTCATAGACCTTTAAAATCGTCACTTCCTTTTCCTCATAACCCTGAGCAAGGTTGACAGTCGCACCAATTTCAACCGTTTTACTGGGTTTACAGCGCTGACCGTTATAGTGTACTTTACCACCTTGGATCATTTCTCGAGCAATACTGCGAGTTTTATAAAAACGCGCTGCCCAAAGCCACTTATCTAAGCGAACTGCTTCTATTTGGCTGTTTTGTTCAGAGGATTGTTTTTTCACAACGAGAATACCATCAAGGATTGAGGGATTTGTGAGGTGAAATTTATCATATATTCAGGCCCAACAAAAGCGGGCGCTGTTCACCCTTCCTTCAATATAATGTGGGTAATCTCACGTAATACAAGTGTCACAAAGTTTCACATTTGTACGCTTGTTGAATTAATTTCGTCGCGGTACACTTGGCCGTTCAACAGAATAAGAAAAAGTCTCATATGGAATTACAATTACAACAGTTAACGAGCATATTTCAGAAGTTGCCGCATGCCAAACTCAGTCGTTTGGTGGTAGTACTGACTGTTGTTTATATTGCTTATTTGTGCGCACAGTTAGTTTGGCTGTTTTGGCCACAACCACAAAGCGCGAACTTAGCACCGCTTTCAAGTTCAGTAAGCAGTAAAACCAATAACGTCAACACACAAGCTATTATTCAGCAAAACCTATTTGGTGTTGCTAATGAAAAACCAAAAGCCCCCCCTAAGCCTGTCGCACGTGTTTCTGATGCGCCTAAAACAACATTAAATGTGAAACTTACCGGTATTGTTGCTGTCAGTTTAAATGATACCGCGGGTTTGGCGATTATCGAATCGCAGGGGCGACAAGAAACTTACGAAGTAAAAGATGCCATCACTGGTACGCGCGCAAAATTAGCACAAGTGTTGCCTGATCGAGTCTTGCTAGATGTAAATGGCCGTTTTGAAACGCTCATGCTTGATGGTCTTGCTTATACAAAACAAGTGGCCATGCCGGTGTCGGGCCCACGTGAAGTGCGTGACACACAGAGAAAGCCAAGCATCGATCGCTCTGAGTTGGCACAGCGTCGCCAAGAGTTACTAAGAGAGCCAGGTAAGTTACTCGATTACATCAGAATCTCTCAGGCTCGAAGAAACGGTGAGTTAATAGGTTATCGTTTAAGCCCGGGTAAAGATCCTGAGCTATTTAAAAAAATGGGTTTAAAGAATAATGATTTGGCCATTGCAATCAATGGTTATCAACTAACGGATATGAGACAGGCAATGACTGCAATGCAAGAGCTCAGAGAAGCCACTGATGCCACAATTAGCATTGAACGAGACGGTCGTGTGATCGACGTACAATTCAGCCTGTAAGCACAATTTTTGGAGTTAATAATAATGAGAAATAAGCTAGACCTCAGAAAAATCAAAAAAGGGTTAGCTAAGTATGCGGCTCTGATGTTTGCAGCTGGGTTATCGTTATCTGTTTCTGCTGTTGAATACGCAGCGAACTTTAAAGGTACTGATATTAATGAATTTATTAATATCGTTGGTAAGAACCTGAATAAGACCATCATTATCGATCCTAACGTTCGTGGCAATATTAATGTGCGCAGTTATGAGTTGATGGATGAAGAACTTTATTATCAGTTCTTTTTAAATGTTTTAGAAGTATATGGCTATGCTGTCATTGAAATGGACAGTGGCATCTTAAAAATCTTACGTAGTTCAGATGGTAAGAAAAGCAATGTACCATTAGTTTCAGATAATAATGCGTCCGAAGGTGATACTTTAGTTACCCGTGTTATTCGCGTTAAAAATGTGTCGGTTCAAGAACTTGGTCCACTCATTCGTCAGTTCAGTGACCAAAAAGATGGCGGCCATGTTACTAATTTCAGTTCTGCTAACGTGATGATGCTGACAGGCCACGCAGCGTCTGTAAATCGCCTTGTCGATATCATAAAATCAGTTGACCAAGCAGGTGACACGTTAGTTGAAATTATTGAACTGAAGCACGCAACTGCTGACGATGTGGTAAAAGTGGTTGAGAGCATTTATAAGTCATCTGGTAAAAATACAATACCTGACTTTCTTATTCCAAAGGTCGTGGCTGATAATCGTACTAACAGTGTCATTGTCAGTGGTGAAGGGCAAGCGCGCTCTAGAGCAGTAGACCTAGTTAAGCGCCTAGATGGTGAGCTAAAAAGCCAAGGCAATACGCAGGTTTTCTATCTTGATTATGCAAAAGCAGAAGATCTTGTAAAAGTATTACAAGGTGTGAGCAAAACACTGCAAGAAGAAGCACAAGGCGGTAATAACAAGAGTCGAAGTCGCAGCAATAACAACGAAACCAGTATTGAAGCCCACCCGGATTCAAACTCACTAGTCATTACAGCTCAGCCAGATACCATGCGCTCATTGGCATCTGTGATAAAAAAACTAGATATTCGTCGTGCGCAAGTTTTAGTTGAAGCGATCGTTGTTGAAGTACTTGAAGGTGATGGTATCAACCTAGGCCTACAATGGATTTCAGAACAAGGTGGTATGCTGCAATTTAATAATGGTAGTAATGTCCCAGTGGGTTCATTAGCGGTTGCTGCAGAGCAAGCGCGTGATAAAACCATTACGAAAAATATTACAGGTAGTGAAACAGGTAAAACAACGCCTTATACAGAAACCAAAGAAGGTGACTTAGGTCCTTTAGCTGCATTACTCGGTGGTGTGAATGGTCTTGCAGCAGGCATCATTAAGAATGACTGGGGTGCGATCATTCAGGCTATTTCGACTGATACGAAATCGAACATCCTAGCGACGCCGTCTGTAACTACGATGGATAATGAAGAAGCGTCGATGATTGTTGGTCAAGAAGTGCCAATTATTACCGGCTCGACAACCAGCGGCAACAACTCTAACCCATTCCAAACGGTTGACCGTCAAGAAGTGGGTATTAAGTTAAAAGTAACCCCTCAGATTAATGATGGTTCAGCGGTTCAGTTAACCATTGAGCAAGAAGTATCGAGTGTCAGCGGCGCAACCGCAGTTGATATCGCGGTGAACAAGCGTGCAATTAACACCACAGTTATTGCTGACGATGGCGGTATGGTTATTCTAGGTGGTCTAATTGACGAAGACGTGCAAGAAAGTGTGTCGAAAGTACCACTACTAGGCGACATTCCTATTTTAGGTCACTTATTTAAGTCAACGAGTACAACTAAGCGTAAGCGTAACCTTTTAGTATTCATTCGTCCGACGATCCTTCGTGACAGCCGTAGTATGAATGAGTTAAGCCATTCAAAGTATAACTTCATTCGTGGCGAGCAAAATAAGCAGCGTGACGATGGTATTGATTTAATGCCATTTGAAGAGACGCCAGTATTACCTGAGTGGAATGATGCGATGACGCTGCCACCAACGTACGAACAATATCTAAAAGAGCAAACTAAGAAAGAGCGCCAAGATGATTGATATAAACAATCAACTAGAAAGTGAGCACACTGAGTTGCTCACTGACGCGCCAGTAGAAGAGGTAGCACGAGAGCTATCTCTTAAACTGCCTTTTTCTTATGCGCGTCGTGTAAATATGCTGCTAGCCGAAAAAGAAGACGGCCTTAAAGTTTTCTATACGGGTGATTTAAATGTTGCGCATTTACTAGAAATTCGCCGAGTAGCAGGGGCTGAGTTTAAGCTTGAACAGTTAGAAGCTGAAAAGTTTGAGTTTATGCTTGAAGAAGCGTATCAGCGTGATAGCTCAGAAACTCAGCAAATGATGGAAGACATTGGCAACGAAGTTGACCTCTTTTCGTTGGCTGAAGAGCTACCGCAAACGGAAGACTTATTAGCGGCTGACGATGATGCGCCGATCATCAAGTTAATCAATGCCATGCTGAGTGAGGCAATCAAAGACGGTGCCTCAGATATCCACATTGAAACCTTTGAACAAGATCTAGTTATTCGCTTTAGGGTGGATGGTGTTTTAAAAGAAGTTCTAAAGCCAAATCGAAAACTCGCGTCACTACTTGTTTCACGTATCAAGGTAATGGCTAAGCTTGATATCGCTGAAAAGCGTATCCCACAAGATGGCCGTATTTCGTTGCGTATCGCAGGGCGTGCAGTCGATGTGCGTGTATCGACTATGCCGTCAAGCTTTGGTGAGCGTGTGGTACTGCGTCTACTCGATAAAAATAATGCACGTCTAAACCTAGAAGATTTGGGTATGACAGAGCGCAACCGTGAATTGTTCAGCGAACTAATTGCCAAACCGCACGGTATTATTTTGGTGACCGGCCCAACAGGTTCAGGTAAGAGTACCACTTTGTATGCTGGTATGAGCCAAATCAACTCCAAAGACCGAAATATTCTAACGGTAGAAGATCCAATTGAATATGAAATCCCAGGCATAGGTCAAACTCAGGTCAACCCGAAAGTTGATATGACATTTGCCCGAGGTTTACGTGCTATTCTACGTCAAGACCCTGATGTGGTAATGGTTGGTGAGATCCGAGATTTAGAAACGGGCCAAATTGCTGTTCAGGCATCACTGACGGGTCACTTAGTAATGTCGACCCTGCATACCAATACGGCTTCAGGCGCGATTACGCGTATGGAAGATATGGGCGTAGAGCCATTCTTACTATCTTCATCTCTATTAGGTGTGTTGTCTCAACGTCTAGTCCGTACCTTATGTAATGATTGTAAAGAACCACATCAAGCCGATGAGCGTGAATGTGAGTTACTAGGTGTAAGTAAAGACAGTAATACCATTATTTACCGTCCTGTTGGCTGTGAATCATGTAATTACAATGGCTATAAAGGCCGTACCGGCATTCACGAGCTATTGGTCGTTGATGAAACAGTACGTGAGCTTATCCATAATGGTAAGGGTGAGCAGGCAGTAGAAAAGTATATTCGTACTTTCAGTCCTAGTATTCGTCAAGATGGTTGCTCTCGTGTTCTGAAAGGACAAACTTCTTTAGAAGAAGTGTTACGTGTAACTCGTGAGGAAGGTTGATCATGGCAGCGTTTGAGTATCGAGCGCTCGATGGTAAGGGCAAAGAAAAGAAAGGCATCTTAGAAGGCGATACCGCGAAACAGATCCGCCAACAACTTCGAGAAAAAGGCATGATGCCTTTGGAGGTTGCGCCTGCGGCTGAAAAAGAAAAACATCAATCTGGTGGTGGGTTTAAACTGTTCACAGGTTATAAGCCTTCCGTCTCTGATATCGCTTTAATCACTCGTCAATTGGCAACACTTATCCAGTCTTCATTGCCAGTCGAAGCGGCTGTGATGGCAGTGGCAGAGCAGTGTGAGAAGCCTCGACTGAAGCGTATGTTGATGTCGGTGCGCTCTAAAGTTGTAGAGGGTTACACATTGGCTGATGGTATGTCAGAGTTTCCTCATGTATTTGATAACCTATATCGTGCCATGGTGGCAGCAGGTGAAAAGTCAGGCCATTTAGATGAAGTACTTAATCGTCTGGCTGATTACACAGAGCAACGCCAGCATATGCGTAGTCAAATCACTCAGGCGATGGTGTATCCAAGCATTCTTGTGGTTTTTGCCATTGGTATTGTGGCGGTATTGCTTGGTACTGTGGTTCCAGAGATTTTGAAAACCTTTGAAAAGTCGAAGCAAGCACTGCCTTGGACCACTGAATGGGTAATGGCAGCAAGTAATTTCGTACAAGCTTACTGGATGCCAAGCTTTATTGGTATTGTGGCCATAACAATTGGCATCAAACAGGCGCTACTGAAACCCAAAATTCGTTTTTGGTATGACACGCAATTATTACGTCTACCAGGTTTAGGCAAAATTAGCCGTAGTATCAATACGGCACGTTTTGCGCGTACCCTCAGTATTTTGTCTTCGAGTGCAGTACCTTTATTGGAAGGTATGAAGATTTCTGGTCAGGTACTTGAAAACGAGAAGATTAAATCCGCGGTATCAGAAGCAGCGGTCAGAGTCAGTGAAGGTGCAAGCTTAAGAGCATCACTTCAGCAAACCAAGTTATTCCCACCTATGATGCTACATATGATCGCCAGTGGTGAAAAGTCGGGTGAGCTAGAGCAAATGCTGGAGCGAGCGGCTAACAACCAAGACAGAGAGTTTGAAACCATGGTCAGCGTATCATTAAAGCTATTAGAGCCTGCAATGATCGCAACCATGGCCATTATTGTGTTGTTTATTGTTATGGCAATTTTGCAACCAATTATGGAAATGAACAAAGCCATCGGCTTATAGTCAAATAAAGAGTTTAAAAATAACAGCTATTAGCAGCTAATGAGGTATTCATTGTGAAAAAGCAATCAGGTTTCTCCCTACTAGAAGTAATGGTGGTACTGGTTATCATCGGTATGATCTTATCAATCGTTGCCCCAAACATTATGGGCCAACAAGAAGAGGCTGCTTTAGATAAAGCGAGTTTAGATATTCAACAGCTTGAAGATGCGATGAATATGTACAAGCTGAAGAATAAGAAGTATCCAACGACTGAGCAGGGCTTAGAAGCACTTGTAACTAAGACGACAATTGACCCTGTACCACGTCGTTTCCCTGAAGGTGGCTTTATTTCTAAATTACCTGAAGATCCATGGGGCAACCCTTACCAGCTAGTTAGCCCAGGTGAGATGGGTAAGATCGATATCTTCTCAATGGGCCCAGATGGTGAAGTGGGTACTGATGATGATATCGGTAACTGGACTGACGAAGACGAAGTGCGTTAATACGTATGCGTTTAGGCTTAGGGCAAAATATCAATAAGGCAAAGGGCTTCAGTTTACTTGAAGTCCTTGTTGTACTTGTGATCATCGCCATGTCAGTGAAAATGGTGAGTTACACCTTTGATGATGCCGAAGCCGAAGAGTTAGAAAAACAAGCGCTCAGAGTATACAGAGTAATTAATCTTGCCTCTGAGTTTGCAGTATTGAACCAAATTGAGCTTGGCTTTCACCTTGATAAAAATGTCTTAGAATTTTTGGTCTTTGATGGTGAGAAGTGGTCGGTATTTGATGCTGAAGAATTATATGAACCCATTACCTTCGGTAAAGAATACAAAGTTAATCTGAATATCGAAGATTTATCTTGGTCGCAAGACAATTTGTTAGAGCAAGCCAACTGGCGTGAATTAATGGGCACCGGTGATGACGAAAGCTTGCTTGAGTTAAAAAAGCTCAAAGTGCCGCAAGTATTAATCTTATCTTCGGGCGAAGTGAGCGCGTTTCAGTTTAGTGTCGAGTTATCAGACAGAGATGCAGAGCAAGCACGTTACTTTATCGAAGGTGAGTTTATCGCCCCTGTTAATTTACGAGTGGAGCCTGAAGTATGAAGAAGCAATCGGCTGGCTTTACTCTGTTAGAAGTGATGGTGGCTTTGGGGATCTGTGCCATGGCAGGTATTGCTGCTATGCAAGTTACAGGTGAACATGTTTCCCATATCGCCTCACTAGAAGAACAAACTTATGCATCTTGGGTGGCAGAGAATCGCTTGGTGATGATACGTGCACAAGGTGATAAGTGGAATGGTAAGAATAACAATAAAGGTGAAGAAGAGTTAGCTGGTATGACTTGGTACTGGCAAGAGAAAGTTACCAAAACCAATGACCCAAGTTTTGTCAAAGTGCAAGTTGAAGTATTCAGCGATGCTGAATATAAAAATTCTTTGTATGACTTAAGTACATTCATTTTAAAGGGTAAGTAACGATGCGATTTACTTATCCTCAGAAAAACCGTCAGCGTGGTTTCACTTTACTTGAGGTCATGATTGCCCTGGGTATTCTCGGCTTTGTGGTTTTGGCTACACACCAGATATTAAATTCAACGATTCAGGCTAAACAAGGCTCTGAAGAAGTGATTGCAGAATTAGACGCGCTCAATACGACTTTTCGCTTGATGGATCAAGATTTTAATCAAATGACCAAGCGTGAAACGCGTAATGAGGCGGGCGACTTTACACCGAGTTATATTCTTCATGGCCGTTACAATTTAGATAGTCAATATGATGGCATCGCGTTTGTACGCGATGGCTGGACAAATCCAATTAGTCTATTGCCACGCTCCGAGTTGCAAGCTGTGGGTTATCGTGTGGTTGATGATAAATTAGAGCGCCTTTATCGTGTTTATGTAGATCAACTTGATGGTACCGAGCCTCGCAGCCAAGTCATACTAGAGAACATTGAAGATTTAAAGTTTGAATTCTTAGATGACAAACAAAAATGGCAAGAAAATTGGGAAAAGAAAGCACTGCCTTTAGCGGTTTCTGTAACCATTAAGATGCAAGAAATGGAGCCCATCACGCGTTTTTTCCTCACGCCGGGTGATGGCAAAGTAGCGAGCAGTACATCAAACACAAATAACGGCAATAACACTGGTAGTGGGAGAACAGGCCCATGAACCAGTTAACCTATAAGCATGGCCAGCAACAAGGCGCAGCACTGATCATTGTCTTGTTTATTGTCGCGCTTGCAGCCGTTATCGCTGCTGAAATGGCGACGAATTTAATGATCCAAGTTCAGCGAGCACAAAATATTCAAACTCATCAGCAAGCGAAATGGTATAGCTATGGTGCGGAAGAACTGGTGAAAAAAGTCCTGATAGAAAGCAAGAAAAAAGACCCTGAGAAAGTACATTTAGGTCAGCCGTGGGCGTTAGAAGAAACCCCCTTTCCAGTAGACCATGGAACCTTGAGTGGACAAGTGACCGATCTTCAAGCGTGTTTAAACTTAAACGCGCTGCGCGCACCAAAGGCACAAAATGCCAGTATTAATGATACGAATCCAGCGCATAAAGCCTTCTTAGAGCTGTTGAAGAACATAGAAGATTTACCCTCAGATGAGAGTGAAGAAACCTTGGCTGACAGTGTATATGATTGGCTTGACGCCGATAGCATCACGTTTCGTTCGGGTGCAGAAGAAGACGAATATATGTCGTTGCGTACACCTTATTTAACTGCAAATAACGCATTTGCGTCAGTGTCTGAATTACGTGTGATCAGAGGCTTTAACCCATTAGTCATGGAAAAGTTGCTCCCTTATGTATGTGTTATCCCTGGCAGTGAAGAATTAAAAATTAACGTGAATACCATTTTGCCAGAACAAGCATTATTACTGAGTGCACTAATTGATGGATTAAGTGAATCAGATGCACAAAGTATCATCTCTGCACGCCCAGAGCAGGGGTATGACAAAGTGGAAGATTTTCTTTCTGAAGCCACCGCTCAAGGGGCTCAGAATATCAAGCAAGTAACCGATCTATTTACCGTAAATAGTGACTATTTCAAGTTGCGCGCAAAAGCCATGTTCGATGAACGGCTTTTCACAATGACCTCAATTATTCAAATAAAAGAAGGTCAAGCGAGCATACTGGCGCGAAAATTTGGAGGCGTACAGTGACAGAAAAATTATTGATCCGTATTGATCAATCCGCCAAACAGGCTATCCATTGGTTGGTCTATTCAACCGACCAGCAAATTATTGCCAGTGGTGAGTACAAACAACTATCAGATTTAGCTGAGTTAACAGAGAAAGCGCAAGGTAGAGAAACTAGCGTATTGCTTTCTGCATCAATGGTGCAGTTAAAAACCATTGAACTACCAACAAAGTGGAATAGAAAACTAGAACAAGCACTGCCATTTATGTTGGAAGAACAACTGGCTTGTGATGTTGATGATGTATTCATCGCAATAGGTGAGCCGGGCGTAAAAGATGATAAGCCGACCATTAATATAGCATTGTGTGATCGAGCTTTACTTGCTGAGTTATTTACAGCTTTAGATGAGTATCAGATTTTCGCGAAGCAAGTTCTGCCAGATGCTCTATTACTGCCAGAGCAGGCAGAAAATGAACTTGCTGTTGTGGAGCTTGATGGTCAATGGCTATGTCGCTTAGGGCAGTGGCATACATGTGTGATTGAGCCAAGCTGGGGGGCTGATTACTTGCATGCGCTAGCGGTCGAAAAAATTTCTCATTATAGTCCTGCTGACGCTTTGCCTGAGGTGGCGCCTAAGGTGGCAAAAGAGACAGAGTATGAACTGCCGCTTGCATTATTGGCTAAAAATTTAACTAGCACAGCATTCAATTTACGCCAAGGCATCTTTGCCGCAAAGAAGAGTACGCCACAATGGTGGAAAGATTGGCAGTCAGGCTTAATTGCAGCATCAGTGGCTTTGTTTGGCTTTGTGGTTGTTCAAGGCATTCAAGTTGTAAAATTGAAAGATCAGGCCGAGAAGGTGAGAGCTGGAGCAGTTGCAACTTATCAACAAGCATTTCCAAATAAACGAGTACGCGAAGCGCTACTTAGACGTCAAATTGAAGGTGAATTAAAAGCCATTTCTGCGACCAAACAAGGTGGCTTCTTAGATTTGGCAGACAAGTTTGTGTCAGTTTATAGCCAAGTTAAAGATTTCCAGCCTGAGACTTTACGCTATGACCATAAACGTAATGAATTGCGTATTCGTGTAAAAGCCAAAGACTTCCAAGTGTTTGGTCAAGTTAAAACGATTCTTGAGCAAAAAGGTTTAACAGTGCAGCAAGGTTCATTAAATAACGATGGTGATGCTGTAATTGGTGAAATTAGATTGCGAGGTGATGTATGAAACAACAGGCAATCAATTACTGGGGCTCGCTAAAAGAGCAAGAGCAACGTTTACTCATCATCGCGGGTGTTGTATTTATTGTTTTCGTTTTAGTGATGGGAATATTAAAGCCACTCAATAAGGCGGTTACTGATGCTGAGCAAAAACTAAAGCGTGAGCAAAACTTTCAAGTGTTTGTTGAACAAAGTATTGGCAAGTTGAAAGCGGCTGGTAACTCTGCCCGTACTTCTTCAGGCAATTTATCGCAACTCGTGAATCGCAGTCGAGGCCGCTACGGCATCGTTATCAGTCAGATGCAGCCAAATAATGACAGTCTTCGTGTGAATATTGAAAACGTTGAATTTAATAAATTAGTTGGTTGGCTTGACGAACTTGTACATCAACATGGTGTCACTGTAGCAAACCTAGATATTTCACAAGGTGAAGACACAGGTTTTGTGCGCGTAAGTCGATTGGTGTTAGAGAAGTAGTATGAAGCAAAAAATTTATTTAGTTCTGTTATTTATTTTCTCATTTTTGGCTTTTGCTTTATCTCAGCTGCCCGCATCTGTTGCTGTGCAAGTCGCACAGGGTTACTTGCCTAAAAATGTGGTTTTTGGAAATTTGACCGGCTCAATTTGGCAGGGGCAAGTTAGTGAAGTACGCGTGAATAGAGTTCAGGTTTTCAATGTGCGTTGGCAGTTAGAGCCTATCGCTTTACTAACAGGCAACCTTGCTGGTGATTTAACTTGGGGTAACCCGAGAGCGAGCGAAGAAATGTCAGGAAAAAGTCATTTCAGTCTTTCACTGTTAGAGCAACAAGCAAGCTTAAAAGACGCGGTACTGCGTTTTGAGGTTGAGCAATTAATGGGTCAGTTAAACCTACCATTACCTGTAAATGCAACTGGGCGAGTAATTTTTAATATTGATGAGTTTGAAAGTGGTAAACCTTACTGTCAGCAAATAAAAGGCGATGTATTTAGCCCAAATATTCGTGTTGAAGGGTTAACAGGTTGGTTCTCAATTGGTGAGTTGGGCGCAGATTTAAACTGTAAATCGGGTGACCTAGCTGCAGTGGTTCAGCCTGATAATCTATTGGGTTTGCAAGCGGATGTTCATTTAGGAAATAACTTTCAATTTAAAGTTGCTGGTAACGTAAAACCAGATGCCTCATTACCGAAAGAAGTGCATGATGCGGTTAAATTCTTAGGTCGTCCTGATGCCCAGGGCCGTTATCCAGTGAACTTGTAAGGCTTGCTATGTTAGAGTTTTCGTTTACAGAGCAACATAAAGCGTTGCTCATAGATTATTTATCTAGCACAGAGCAGGCTCTGCCTTATGTTGTTTGTGAAGGCTACCTGTTCGCAATCATTTGCAGCCCAGCAGGTATTGAAATGGAGCAGTGGCTAACAATCGTCAGTGGCGGTGATGAGCAAATTGCAGAAGAGCATGTTTTTGCTTTAATGGCACTACATCACGATATCAGTGAACGCGTTTTTTCAGGTCAGTTCCAGTTACCTTATGCGTCAACAGCTATAGTTGAGCTGCAGCAATGGAGCCAGGGCTTTTTAGCGGGGATTGAGCACTTTTATGCTGAGCTAGTTAATAGTGCAGTTTTAAATGATGAGCTTAAGCAAGCATTGATCAGTAGCACAGAGCAACTAGGTTTCTTCGCTCTAGAGCAGTCACAAATTGCCGCTTACTGTGATGCCAACAATGTTGAGCTAAATAGCTTTTGTCAGCAGCAACATGCAATTGCGAACGAGTTTGCATTGGCTTATGTGCAATTAGTAGAAAACGCCGCTGTTGAGAGTGGCTTGTATGATGAAGAGGGTTAAAACCTGAGGGTCTATTGTTGGGTAAGTGAGCGCTTACCCAAGCTCTAATTCAATACTCGTGCAGCCTTTTGCACAGCTTACCAAACCTTTATTCTTATCTTGCCCATTTAAATCTAATTGCAGAGGCTTGTTACATTGCTCGCATAACAAGGTTTGCCCTTTGCTCAGTTTTTTAAGGATATTTTTGTGCTGGTTAAATGCTGCGGCACGCTTTTTATTAAAAGCGTCAATATCGATATTCATTACAACGACTTCCCTTCAAAAATAGATTCACCGGCGATTTTACAAATTACATTTAGCTTATTGCCGTAAAAATAGAGGTTCAAATCATTTTCTTTGCAGTAACGAAGGTGGAAGGCCTTTAATTTATCATCTGTGCCTAACGCATCATTTAAATATTCTAATTCGGTTTCATCTAATTCGAGTTTTTGCGAAATTTGTGTTCTGGCGATTTTAGCTGACGTGCTTCTCGCTACTTTACTTTGTTCACTCAGCAAGCTCACGCCTTCACCTAATAGTGCTTCTCTTGGCTCTTTAATGGCCGGGTGATCTATAGTAAAAAGTGCCAGGATGACAACAACAAGCAACAAAAACTTTTTCATTGGATACCGTAATATTGATCTAAACAGGAGGAAACAATTGAGAGTGTAATAAAATGGGGCTTTCAAAAGCAAGTGATTAAGTTATAAACACTACATAAGCGTGTCCCTGGTAAAGGAAAATTCAATAATTTCTGAACCAATTGTACCCAGCTTGAATTTGCTTGCATATAATATCCTTATAGATAAAAAGGTCACTGTAGCAAGTACCTGTCGATCACAGCCATGAGGAGCCGAGATGGACAAACAAATAAAAGTAAAAAACATTCCGAGCGATGTAAAAATACAAAAGCCGGAGCTCCAGCCTGATAGGTTTAACCCTCGAAACCGTATTTATGTGCGCGCAGTTAAGGGGCTACACCAGCAACTTCGTAAGCGCTTAGGTTTTATTGGTATGTTGGCGTTTATGCTCATGCCATGGATTAATTTTGAGGGTCATCAAGCCGTTTATTTTGATCTCTTCGAGCAAAAGTTTAATATTTTCGGATTAACCTTAATGCCACAAGATTTAACGGTGCTGGCATTTTTCCTTATGATCGCTGCATTTGCACTGTTTGTAGTGACCACGTTTTATGGTCGTGTTTGGTGTGGTTACACTTGTCCGCAAACCGTTTGGACTTTTATTTTTCTGTGGTTCGAAGAGAAGTTTGAAGGCAGCGCTAATCAGCGTAAAAAACTCGATAGCCGAAAAATGGACTTTGACAAGTTTTGGCGAAAAACGGCAAAGCATAGCAGTTGGATTTTATTCTCTTTGTGGACTGCAATAAGCTTTGTTGGCTTTTTCACCCCTATTCGAGAACTAGTACCAGATTTACTGACCTGGGACGCAGGAAGTTATGCAGTAATTAGCATAGTGGTGTTTACAGCATGTACCTATGGTAATGCAGGCTGGATGAGAGAAATTATGTGCTTACATATGTGTCCTTATTCACGTTTTCAATCTGCCATGTTCGATAAAGACACCTTTACAGTTAGCTATGACGCGAAACGCGGTGAGTCACGTGGTCCTCGCTCTCGTAAACAAAATCCCAAAGAAATGGGGTTGGGTGATTGTATCGACTGTAATCTGTGTGTTCAGGTATGTCCTACAGGCATCGATATTCGTAACGGTTTGCAATACGAGTGTATCAACTGTGGTGCATGTATAGATGCGTGTGATGGGGTGATGGATAAGATGAATTACCCGCGTGGTTTAATTTCTTACACCACAGAGCGCAACCTTGAAACGCCAGATAATAAAACCAAAGCATTCCGTGGAAAGCTGGCAGGTTACTTATTAATCATGACTGTGTTAATTGCTGCACTGGTGGTGAATATTGCCATGCGTAAACCTATGGAGCTCGATATTATTCGTGATAGAAATCAGCTATATCGAGTTAATTTCGATGGTTTAGTTGAAAACACTTACACCCTAAAAGTCATCAATAAAACCCAGCAAACACAACAATACGACATTGCGGTTGAGGGGCTAAATAACTTTAATGTACTGGGCAAACTGGCGATTGAAGTTCAGGCGGGTGAATCGATGAATGTGCCACTTTCAGTGATCATTGACCCTTATGATCTTAAAAAGCCAGTGACTGAATTCCATTTTAGAGTTCAAGTTAAAGGCGACCCGACAGTGTCATTATCACAGCCTACCAACTTCTTTAAAGGCAAATAATTAGATACACTAATTAAACCAAGCAAAAGCGGGTATTCCCCGCTTTTTTTATGCCAAATGAGGAAGACATGAGCGAGTTTAGTTTTGCGAATTTAAATCCAGATCGTATCTTGGATGCCATAGAAAGCATTGGGGTTTACCCTGAAACAGGCTTGCTACCTTTGAACAGTTATGAAAATCGCGTTTATCAGTTTAAAGCCGAAGACTGTAAGCGTTATGTCACTAAGTTTTATCGTCCCGAGCGCTGGACTGAGGCGCAAATAAAAGAAGAGCATGCTTTTGCGCTTGAACTTGCTAATGAAGAAGTGCCAATCGTCGCGCCAGTAGAAATAGAGGGTGAAAGTTTATTCGAACATGCTGGCTACAAATTTGCGCTCTTTCCTAGTGTCGGTGGACGCCAGTTTGAAATCGACAATTTAGACCAGCTTGAAATGCTCGGCCGTTATATCGGACGACTACACCAAGTTGGTAAGAGTAAACCATTCCAGCATAGGCTGAGTATTAATACCCAGAGCTACTTATTCGATGCCAAGGAAGTTATTGAAAATAGTAAGCTTGTACCTATACATCTAGAAAGCGCGTTTTACACTATTTTAGAGCAGGTTATTTCGCAAACAGCGCAAATGTATCATGTCGATAAGCCTATTCGTTTGCATGGCGATGCACATGCTGGCAATATTCTCTGCACAGGCAATTCACTGACCTTAGTGGATTTAGATGATTGTCGCTCAGGCCCTGCAATCCAAGATTTATGGATGATGCTCAATGGTGATAAAAACGAGCAGTTAATTCAGCTTGATACACTATTGATGGGGTATGAAGAATTTAACTCTTTTGATGCAAAAGAGCTGCAACTAATAGAGCCGCTGCGTGCGATGCGAATGGTGCATTACATGGGGTGGTTAGCAGCCAGGTGGGAAGATCCTGCATTTACACGGAACTTTTCTTGGTTTGCAACAGACAAATACTGGGAGCAGCAGATCTTAGCATTGAAAGAACAGCTTGCAGCGTTACAAGAACCTGCATTACAACTGTTTCCATAAAAAATTGAGAAATAACTATGTTAAAAGCGTTAAAACTATCCATTCTATTTTTCTGTTTGCCGTTGTTAGCCATGGCTGCAGAATTTGATTTCAAAGAAGGTGTGCACTACCAAACTTTAACCACCCAAAAAAGTGAGCAAGCAAAAGTAACTGAGTTTTTCTCATTTTACTGCCCGCATTGCTTCCGTTTTGAACCGGTTGCTAAAGCATTAGAGCAAAGCTTGCCAGAAGGTGCTGTATTTGAAAAAAGCCATGTGAACTTTTTAGGTGGTTTGCCTGCGCAAGTACAAAGCAATTTAAGCTATGCCTATATCGTGGCAAAGCAAATGGGCAAAGGTGATGAAATTGCCGAGAAAATTTTTGATAGCATCCACGTAAAAAAAGCGCCATTGAATGACATTAAAGATGTAAAAAAGTTACTGGATCTTAATGGTATCAGCGAAAAGCAGTTTGATGCTGCACTAGCAAGTATGCCTGTGATTGCAGCTGAAAAGCTGATGCAAGACGACCAAAACCGCTTTTCAAAAGCGGGCGCCCTATCTGGCGTGCCTACATTTATCGTGAGTGATAAATACAAAGTAAATACCAACAGTTTAAAAAGCCAAGAGCAATTCAACGCATTGGTTAAACATTTATTAGCAAAATAATACGGAGAATAAGATGTTAAAGCTAATTAAAGCCGCTGCGCTGGCACTCATGCTTCCTGTAGTTGCAAACGCAGCTCAGTTTGAAGAAGGCGTTCACTACGAAGTGGTTGCCGAGCGTGGTACTAAGAAACCTGAAGTGACAGAGTACTTCTCATTTTTCTGCCCTGCATGTAATGCGTTTGAGCCATTGATCGCTCAGGTAAAACCTAAACTGAATGAAGGTGTAAAGTTTAAAAAGAGCCATGTAGACTTCACAGGTCCTCGTGACCCAGAAGTACAAAAGATTATGGCTCAAGGCTTAGCACTTGCTGAAGTGCTGCCTCAAAAAGATAAAATCATTGCTGCAATTTTTACGCATATTCATGGTAAGCGTAATAAGATTAATGAGCTTGCGGATATGAAAGACATTTTCGTTGCACAAGGCGTAGACGGTGCTAAGTTTGACAAAATGTATAAAAGCTTTGCTGTACGTACTAAGACTTCAAAAATGGCACGTATGCAACAAAAGTGGTCTGAAAAACGTGCGCTTACAGGCGTACCTACGTTTATCGTAAATGGTAAATATAAACTGCGTTTACGTGAGTCAAAAACGACGACTCCAGAGCAGATCAGTGCATTAATTAATTATTTAGCTGCTAAATAACTAATCATAAATTGAAATAGAGCCTCGCAATTGCGAGGCTTTTTTATTGGAAAATACATGCATAAAATTTTGGTTTCAAGTTGTTTGCTCGGACAACCTGTCCGTTATGATGGGCAATCTAAAGGGCTAACAAATGATACTTTGACTCAGTGGTTGCAAGAAAAGCGAGTTGTTGCATTTTGCCCTGAAGTCGCGGGTGGGTTGACAACCCCAAGACCACCTGCAGAGATTAACGTCGAAAAGGTGATCACGACAACAGGTGAGGATGTTACCGGTGAATTTCAGTTAGGTGCTGAAAAAGCACTCGCATTATGTAAAGCGCAGCAAATTAAATTTGCGTTGTTGAAAGAATCTAGCCCTTCATGTGGTCGAAATACTATTTACGATGGGTCGCATAAGGGAATTAAAGTGGCTGGAATGGGGTTAACTGCAGAAAAGCTTGTTAAAGCAGGCATACAGGTTTTTAGTGAAGAGCAATTGCCACAGCTAGTCAGTGCTCTGGCAACTGTTGAAAAAAATTAGTGGGCTATTTACGCTGTAAAAATACACCAGATTCCACATGATGTGTATATGGGAACTGGTCGAAAATCGCAATGCGAGATACAGAGTGTGTTTCGCATAGCATGTCTAAATCACGCTCTAGTGTGTCTGGGTTACATGAGATATAAATGATGTTGTCGTAGTTAGACACCAAACGACAAGTGAGTTCATCCATACCAGCACGAGGTGGGTCAACCAAAATAGTCTGGCAGTTGTAGTCTTGAAGGTTAATGCCATTTAATCTTGAGAATTGGCGTTCCCCTTTCATCGCTTGCGTAAACTCTTCGCTCGACATACGAATGATATCTAAGTTCTCAACCTTATTCGCTGCAATATTAATTTGCGCCGAGTTGACAGAAGATTTAGAGATTTCAGTCGCTAGTACTTTATTAAAGCTACCCGCTAAAGCAATTGAGAAGTTACCGTTACCACAATATAGCTCAAGTAAATCATTCTCCAGTGGCGCACAAAGGTCTTGCGCCCATTCCAGCATTTTCTCATTTACTTTCGCATTTGGCTGCGTAAAGCTATTTTCAACTTGTTGGTATTGATACGTTTGGCCATTTACAGTCAACTGCTCTGTAACAAAATCATTGCCTAACACAATCTTTTGCTTGCGAGCGCGACCAATAAAGTCAATCTTATAGGTTTTCTGAAGTTCAGAACGTAATGCATTAATTGCCGCTAACCATTCATCATCAAGCTGTTTGTGATAAAGCAGGCTTACCAGGATCTCACCACTTAGCGTCGATAAGTAATCGATTTGGAAAAGCTTGCGGCGAAGTATCTCGTTATGACGTAACTTTTCCATCATAACTTGCATGATTTCACTAATGAGCGGCGCGGCAGGGTCAAATGTTTCCACTCGAATTTTTTGCTTGCTCTCTTGATCAAACATAATGTGATAGAGATCGTCACCATCGTGCCATACTCTAAATTCAGCACGTTGACGGTATTGCGTTTTTGCTGATTCAAAGACTTCAAGCTCTGGTGCGTTAAAGCGAGCAAATTGAGCACTAATACGCGTTTGCTTTTCAGCAAGCTGCTGTTCATAAGTGGCGGTATCAATAGTGATGACTGGCATAGTTAAACTGACCTTACAAATTCGAGAGCGGGTATTGTAGGGGGCATAGGTGATTTGTCCAGTTTCTCGCTAAAATTTGTTGTTTTTTTATACTAAACGCTCAAGGGTCAATAACTGCTGCCGATATAAAGTAATAATTAAGATGTACGCATGGTTGCTACTATTTTGGAGATAAACATGAAAATCGGACAATTAAACCAGCTTCTCAACCCTTCTTTTGCTAATAAAGCAAACAGTAAAGCGGGTTTTAAACCGAATATCCAAAGTAGTACTGATGGTTTTCACGGAGATAAAGGTAAAATTGCAGCAAAGCTGCTTGATGATAAGTTAGCAAAAGCCTTGGATATGGAAAAAACAGAACCTAAGGCAGCGCCTTTATTTGATTTTGATACCGTTATTAATAATGTGCTTGATTTTGTAAAGGGATCAATAAGCAAAGCGAAAGCTGATGGTCGAGACGACAAAGCGATTCAAGATATGTTGAATGCAACACGTAAAGGTGTGCAGATGGGCATAGATGACGCAACATCAGAATTGAAAGCTGCGGGATTATTTAATCAAGACATAGAAGAAGGGATCGAAAAATCTAAAGAAGGGATTTTTAAGGGATTAGATGACTTTGAGGATGAGCTCTTTAATCCAAAACCTGACTTTATGCAGGTGAGCGCTTCACAGTATGCGAGCTTGTCGAATCAAGCTGAGTATAGTTTCACAACAGCAGAGGGCGACGAAGTAACAATATCACTGAGTGATGCTCGCTCAAAAGGTCAAGCTGCCAGCTATACTCAAAACGGTGATAATTATGGTCTGGCTGTATCAGAGCAATCAAGTGAGGAAGTAAGCTTTTCGATTAGTGTGAATGGCGAACTCAATAAAGAAGAGCAAAAAGCCATTAATGAAATGATGAAAGACATTCGCAATGTCAGTGATGCGTTTTTCTCAGGGGAATATGACGATGCATTTGAAAAAGCATCGACATTGAATATAGAGAGCGACCAAATTACCAACTTCACGATGGATTTACGTCAGACAAAAACAACCGCTGCAATTGCACAATATCAACAAGCCAACCCCATAAAAGAGTTAGAGCAAGCGTTTCAACCGCTAGATAAACAATTAGAGAGTATTCATTCAGAAGGTAAAGCGTTAGGCATTGAGCAGCAATTGCCAGATATCATGGCGTGGATGAATGATGGGCAAGCAAGAATGGCTCAGCTATTAGATTATGCGCAAGGCTTCTTTAATCAACTCGATAATAAGTCTGAGAAATCAGCTTAAGCGACTTGGCAAGAATTATAAGCTAGGGCAAACTTGCACCTCCATATAGAGGAGCCATAGTTTGCCGCACATTTTAGTTTTTGATTCAGGTATTGGTGGGACCAGTGTCCTAACACATATCCAAAATACACTACCAGGGGCAGACTATACCTACATAATGGATAATGCTTTACTGCCCTACGGTCTTCAGACTGAAGAAACAATTCAAAATAGACTGGCAAGTCTTGTTAATAAAATATCTTCAAATTTTTTTGGGGAAGTTGACTTAATAGTGATCGCTTGCAATACAGCTTCAACTTACGCACTGGCACATATTCGACAGTTAACTCAAACTCCTATTGTTGGCGTGGTACCAGCTATTAAACCAGCGGCGCAGATCAGTAATGCAAAGCATATTGCCTTATTAGCAACGCCTGCCACCTCAAAGAATCAGTATACGCAATCTTTAGTGAGTGAGTTTGCAAGTGATTGCCAAGTGAGTTTCTACCATTCAACAGAGTTGGTAAGGCTAGCAGAGCGTAAGTTTTGGTTAAATGAAGATATACGAGAGGGCGTTAATAAGGAGCTGTCAGCTATTAAGGTCGATAATAAAGCTGACGTTCTGATATTGGGGTGCACACATTTTCCAATATTGAAGTGTGAAATAGCAGAGTTTTATCAAACGCAATGCGTATTAATCGACTCTGGAACTGCAATTGCAAAAAGAGTGAAGCATTTGTTGGTTGGCAGTATAGATGAAATAGAAATAAAAAAGCCGCTACAGTTTTATGCAACGGCTTTAAATAATATTCCTGCTATTACAGGATACGATGTGAAAAGTTTATATCTTTAACTTGCAATTGCTTCTTCCGATACCTCAGGTTTTTGTTTTGCAGCTCTAACCTTCAATGTGCGTTGTTGGAATTCTTTTTCATTCAATGCTGCAATGGCTTTATCAGCATCAGCTTCCGCCATCTCCACAAAACCAAAACCACGACGTTTACCTGTATTTTTATCTTTCAATAAACGAACGTTGAATACACGGCCTTGTTCAGAGAAAAGCTCTCGAACGACACTTTCATTTGCTTTGTAAGGTAAGTTGCCTACATAAAGCGTTTTTGTTTTTACTTCAGCATTGTCAGATTGTGTGGTTGCATTACTTGTCGACATAACAGTTGCAATGAAACCACCGATGAGTGTGCCAATAGAAAAAGTAGCACCAAGATTAAGAGAAGAGTCTGCAAGAAGAGCATTAGCAGCAAAATAGCCGATTATCGCAATTGCTAAAACAATAAAAAGAGACTTTTGTTGAGTTGGGTTCATAAGGATCTACCAATATACAATGGGTATACAATAATTTAACAAACGAGCTGCTATCTTAGCGTCTTAAAATGTTTAAGCAATAATTAAAAAGAGAAATTAGCTATTAGAAAAAGGAAACTAGCGTTTTTTTTAGTCTAATAGAGTGGTTTTGTTTTCTTTTTGAGCGGTTAAACATATTTCTTAAAATTAATTGCAAAAAGGGGTTGCGCACTTTTAATTTCACCCTATAATGCGCACCCACTGACACGGGGCGAGACGCTGAAAAGCAAATCAAAACGATGTCGAGTCAAATAAAACTTAATCTTAAAAAACTTTTTGAAATTAAGTGTTGACATAAAAAGTGAAGTCGTTATTATGGCGCTCCACTTCGCAGCAAGGCTGCGGCGACAAGTAAAAGCTTAGTCGCACTCCGGTAACCGGAATGTTCTTTAAAAATATGAAGCAATCATCTGTGTGGGCACTCGTACAGGTTGAGTTCTAACAGCTCTTGATTCAGGAGCAAAAAAAATTAGAGTCTCAAATGTAACTGAGTGACTTCATAGTCAATTCGATTCGAAAGAATCAAAATCAGAATTCATTGAGCATGGTTTGAAGTTTACTTCAAACAAAAAACTTTTAATTGAAGAGTTTG
>NZ_JBMMUD010000006.1:0-365282 GCF_049257195.1 Pseudoalteromonas sp. SS15 | reverse complement strand
AGGTTAGGAAGTCAGGGCTCAATCTACAAAACAGCATCTGAGTGCTCAGGTCGTGCTCGAGCTCTCTGACTTCCAGAATTGATAAGTGCTAGCTAAACACTCATCAAGGAGAGATACAAGGTCTTTAGTTTCTATGCGTAAAAGATATTCATACGGGCCCGTCACATTATGACATTCTTTTATTTCATCAACATCTTGTAGGGCTTGCTCAAATGCCAGTTGAGAAGGTGTTGAATGTTCCGTTAACCCAACAGCTACATAAGCGATAAAACCGACGCCCAACTTTTCGGGATCAACCACTGCCTTGTAGCCTTTTATCAAACCTGACTTTTCTAATTCTTGTACTCTTCTTAAACAAGCTGAAGGTGACAAACCAATTTGCTCAGCAAGCTCTGTGTTAGCTATACGCCCATCCTTTTCTAGAATGCGCAATATTTGGTGATTATAACCATCAATTTTCGTCATTAATTGCAAAATCCAAGTTTATAAAAGTGAAATACGCATGATAATTGAGTTTATATCTCGCTAAACTTGTTTTAACACAAGTAAGGGAATAATCCTATGACTCAAGAAATCATTCTCGCGTTTGCCGCATTCGCGTTTGTTTCATCTATCACACCAGGACCAAATAACTTAATGCTAATGAGTTCTGGCGCAAATTTCGGATTTAAAATGACTGTGCCCCACTTGATGGGTGTTATAGTTGGCTTTGCAATCATGATTGAATTGGTTGGTTTAGGCGTCATGCAATTGTTCAATGCCTTCCCTGTGACTTACGACATTTTAAAAGTCGTTTCTATAGTCTACTTGCTTTACCTTGCTTTCAAAATTGCGACCGCCACACCGAGCGACGGCAAAGATATTTCAGAAAAAGGCAAACCTTTTTCATTCATACAAGCTGCACTCTTTCAATGGGTCAATCCTAAAGCATGGACTATGGCACTCACCGCCGTCAGTGTTTATGCGCCGGAACAAAACTTACTCACGGTCACTATTATCTCTGTTATTTTCGCTGTAGTTGGTTTTCCGTGCGTAGTAAGTTGGATTGTTTTGGGGCAAAAAATGCAATCAATCTTGAGCCAACCAAGTCATATGCAAAAGTTTAATTGGGCCATGGCGGGGTTATTAATCATCTCTATTGTTCCAGCACTTTAAAAAACTTTTCATCAGCAAAATATCAGTTTTTTATCAAAATAAAATCAATTAATTAACTGCAATTGCTTTCATCATGGTGGCAACTATTCAAGGAGTCACCATGAACATAATTAAACACTTCACGTTATTCATACTTTCACTCGCCTGCCTATTAAACTCGCTCGCGCACGCTCAAGAGCAACAAAGCAAGGGCGTTAAAACAATAAAGCACCAGTTTCAATCTAAGGCTGCCAAACAAACGATTTCATTCGATGTCATCTTGCCTTGGGGATACGACAAAAATCAAAAATACCCTGTACTCTATACCACTTCAGGAGGCAGTCGAATTGATATGCTTACTTATCAAACCGATTGGCTAAGTCACGTTGAAATGGGCCCTATGCCTGCCATGATCATAGTGCAATTACCTTATCTAGATGTTGAATCGACATTACATCCGAAAGATGTTTCAGCGTCAGGCGAGGGTAACTCATTGACTTTAAATGTACTAAAAAATGAACTCATCCCATTTATTGATAAAACCTACCTAACGTACAAATACAAAGTGCTGGAAGGATATTCAAGTAATGGTAATTTTGTGCTGTATGCGTTTGAACAATCACCGACGTTATTTAATGGTTTTATCGCCAGCTCTCCTGCTCTAGAACTAGACAAATCAGGACTTGTTGAAAGACTTTCAAAGCTAAAGTATTCAGAAAAGTATCATGATAGATTCTTTTATCTATCACTGGGCTCTTTCGTGAATAACGCACCTCTGTTTGAAAACATCAAAGAGAATCTTAGTCAGCAAGCGTTTCACGCCCGCTTTGCAAATTACAGCCAATTTAATTTCTTATCGGTTGCAAGCTTCAGCCTTACCGAAGCAATGGAATACCTATTTGCTGATAAAAGCCCTGACATTGCACAATTTGCAAGTGCAGGCCGACAAAGTGTTATTGCTTACTTTGAAAAACTTTCTCAAAAATACCAGCAAACGCTTAGTCCAAACCCAAGCTTAATCGATTTAAGTTTTTACTATATAGAGCACAAACAAGGTGAAAAAGCCGTTTTGACTATACAATATTTAGTTAACGCTCACCCTGAAAATACCTTTTATTTGAGCAGACTCGCAAAGGTTTATGAACAATTAGGAGAAACTCAAAAAAGCCGCCTCACATTACAACAAGGCATTAAGCTTGCGAATAAGCTCAACAATGCAGATGCCCTCACCTATTTCAAAGGTGAATTGAGCAAGCTTTAGACTAACTTTACTTAGGCAATTTAAGCAGCTTAGTTTTATTCAATTGAGCTGCTACGCTCTGCGCGTTAGACTCTGTAAAAAGAGGAACAAACTTATGACATTAAACGACTTCTTAGCTCAGCTTAACGCACAACCAGAAACCACTACCTTTGAGCTGTGTCAGCAAATAATTGCTGATAATTACACTTACACTGCATCAGCTTTTAATAATAATGGTTTGCAGAGCAGTGCTGAGCAAAACCAAGGCTCTTGTAAAATCTTAGCTTTTGCACAACTCAACAATTTAAGTAAAGAGCAAACATTGCATTGCTTTGGCGATTATTATCGTATCGATGTTGTTCAACATCCTGAAAATGACGACCACGGTAATATCCGTGCACTTTTAAAAGCAGAATCGAGTGTCGCAGCAGTTACTTTCGACGGTACGCCGCTTCAGTAAGCTTTTAGTCATTCAGATAGTGGTTTAAGATAAAAAAGCGTTAAACCACTATTTGATATTATGTCTATTGAACAAATTTGGGCTGAATACAAAACCAGCCTACACGCTTTTTTACTTTCGAAAGTGTCTAACCCTGCAGACGCAGAAGAGTTATTACAAGACATCTTGTTAAAAACACATTTGCAGATCCACCAGCTAAAAGATCAGGCCAGTATCAAGCCTTGGCTTTTCCAAATTGCCAATCACGCCATTATTGATTTTTATCGCAAACACAATAACTACCAACATACCGAGTTGATAGAGGTAATTGAAAAACAAGATGCAAACATTCGTGCTGATTTAATTAGATGCATTGAGCCATTTCTGCAGGCCATGCCTGAAGATGAAGCTGATTTAATAAGAAAAATTGAATTAGAAGGCTGCTCGCAAAAACAACAAGCTGAACAGCTTGGAGTAAGTTACTCCACTTTTAAGTCTAGGATGCAAAAAAGTAGAGCTGATTTAAAAGTGTTATTTGATCGCTGTTGTGACTTTGAGTTAGATAAACAAGGCAATCTAATTGACTATCATAGAAAACCACAACAAACCGAAAAAAAGAATTAAATAAAAACTTTTTAAATAGTTTCGTCTTTTTGCACCGCGCTTCGTCTTAATAAGTGAATACAAAACACCACTATTGGAGATGTAATGCGTTTTTTAAACAACCAAGCTTTTGAAGTAACCCCGAAGCAATTTTCAATCAGCAATCATAAACCACGTGTATTAGTGCTATACGGCTCACTTAGAGCCCAATCAATGAGTCGTTATGCAGCAGAAGAAGCGGCAAGAATACTCGAGTATTTAGGCGCTGACGTGAAGTTGTTCAACCCAAAAGGACTGCCTCTTTTTGATAATGGCGTATCGGTCGAAGACGAAAAAGTACAAGAGTTACGTGCTTTAGTAAAATGGTCAGAAGCACAAGTTTGGTCTTCTCCCGAAATTCACGGCAACATGTCGGCAGTACTTAAAAACCAAATTGACTGGATCCCACTCTCAGAAGGTGCAGTAAGACCTACACAAGGAAAGACACTGGCCGTCATGCAAGTATCAGGCGGCTCACAGAGCTTTAATGCGGTAAATAATATGCGTGTTCTTGGGCGTTGGATGCGTATGTTAACCATACCGAATCAATCTTCTGTTGCGAAAGCTTGGCAAGAATTTAATGAAGACGGAACCATGAAAGAGTCCGCCTACCACGCTCGTATTGTCGATGTGATGGAAGAGCTAATGAAATTCACATTGCTGACTCGTGACAATCTTGAATGGTTGGTTGACCGATACAGTGAACGAAAAGAAAGTATCAATACAGCCATTAAAGAGCAAGTGAGTCAGGCTGATGTTCTTGAAGTAAGAACCAAGAGTAAAACAAAGAAACAAGCTGCTGAAAAAAGCACTGCCAAAGTAGCTTGCTGTTGATTAACTTTAAAGCGTGCTATTTAGACCTTACAAAACTTTATCCTAGCCAAGTTTCAAAAAGAAGATTAAAGCTCAAGGGCTAAGTCGATGAAAGACAATTTCCCTCTTAAATTGTCTTTCTATTTCTTCTATTTTATTTGGCTCTACAGAGCCTCCCTCCATAAACAGTACTTTAATAAATTGCTATTTAAGCAATATAACCTACTCATAAAATCATAACCCTATGAAATAAATACTAATAAAAATAATCAGCAAGACGTCAGACTGATTTCATAACCCTTTCATGTTTTTTGTTTTTACAAAGTGGAATATCGCTTCATCAAGTCACAGCTCGTTGACTGTATTAAGTCTAGTTACAGGAAGAAACATTATGTTAAAGAAATTGGTAGTCTTAACTTTATCTTTATTACCTCTTTCTCAGTTACACGCTGAGCAGACAGAGTTCGCCACATTTAAAGGCGCATATATGGGTCAGCAAACCCCGGGGTTAATTGCAGAGCCTTTTGCACCGGGAATTATTTCAACTCAGGGTTGGGAACTTGAAGGCGTGTTCGCACCCGGTATGCAAGAGTTTTACTACACCATTGACCTTGCGCAAGGCAACAAAGACAAAAAGTTCAGCCCGACAGTGATTGGCTACAAGCTTGAAAATAATAAATGGCGTAAGTTTACCCAGTTCCCTCGCAGCGGCGAGATTGTATTCTCTGAAGATGGTAACACCATGTATATGGCAGAAAAGTACAGAGAGCGCACAACTGAAGGCTGGTCTGAACTCAAAAGCTTGGGGCCATTAATCGACAAAAAAGAATATGGCATCATGCGTCTGTCAGCATCAAACCAAGGCTCGTACGTATTCGATGACTATAAAAGCAATGATCTTATCCGTATTTCTAAATTAGTTAACGGCCAACGCCAAATCCCTGAAGTCATGGGAAAACAAATTAACACAGGGAAATGGACTGCTCACCCTCTTATCGCACCAGATGAAAGCTATATTATTTGGGATAGCGAACGAGAAGGCGGCTTTGGAAAGTCGGACCTTTATATTAGCTTTAAGCAAGCAAACGGTGATTGGGGCAAGGCCATTAACATGGGCCCAGAAGTAAACTCAGCAGAAAGTGACTTTTACGCCAGCGTTACACCCGATGGGAAATATATTCTCTTTAACCGAACTATCGACAGAGAAAAAAGAGACATAGACATTTATTGGTCAAGCGCAGAAATCATTGAACGATTGAGGGAAAAGCACAGCAATATCGACGTGACTTTAACTGAATAAAAACATACTCATTTTGGAGTGGCACACTGAGATCCCAGTTAGATTGTGCCACTTGAGTCTAAAAACTCACAATAACAATACAAAATGTATAGGAAAGTTATGAACCTAAGATCTGTTGTAATCTCATTATTCATTTTGATACTGCCTTTAAGTAATGTGGCATATGGTCAAAATAAAGAACCAAAACTTGAAGGTAAGTATTTAGGACAAACACCACCAAGCTTAACTCCTCAAGTCTTTGCGCCAGGCCTTATATCTATTCAAGGTCGATATGAAATGGGGGTTTCATTTACTCCCAATCTCGAAGAAGTGTATTTTTCCTCACAAAAAGAAGGCGATGTGGCATCTATACACTTCTCACAGATAACTAATGGTGTATGGCAACCTATAAAAAAAGCAAATTTTACCCAAGGTCAGAAGGCTGGAGAAATGGAGCCATTTGTGACACAAGATGGTAAGCATATTTACTTTACTGCGTATAATAAAGACTTCACCGATACCAAAATTTGGGTAGTCAATCGAGAAAACAATGGCTGGAGCACAGCTAAAAAACTTAAATCTCCGATAAATAACGAAGAAGTATTTAACTCCACACTAGCAAGCAATGGCGACCTTTATTATACGGATATCTTTAAATCACAAACCTTTTATTCACCGCTCAAAAATGGGCAATACGCAGAAATCTTCCCAGCAGATATCCCTTTTGGAATTCATGGGTTCATTTCACCTGATCAAAGCTATTTACTCGTTGATAATAGAAATATAGAAGAAAAATCAAGAAAAGACAGAGACTTGTATGTTTATTTCAAACAAAAAGACGGTAGTTGGTCAAAGCCTATTAATCTAGGGGAAAGCATAAACAGTAAAGTAAGTGAAACTGTCCCTACAGTTAGCCCGGATGGCCAATATCTGTTTTTTAGTCGGTTTGATGAAAAAGGAGATTTCTCTAATATTTACTGGGTAAGCACTGACGTGATTGAAAAGCTTAGACCTAAGGTTTAACTACGATTTTAAATAATGGTTTAAGCTAATTCTTTTCTACTTAACCTAAACTTTGGTTAAGAGATTTACAGTACAAATATTCAGCCAAACAAAATGTTTGGCTATTTTCTTTTTATGTTAGGTAAAAGCCTTGTTGGTTTAACCATTCAATTGCTTCGTAATCGTTTATGAACTTTCTAAAAGTAACACCGGCATTTTCAATGTGATGTTGAATATGGCTGCCTTGACAAGTGTTATCTACTAACCAACATTCTACTTGTTGGTTGTGTCTGGCTAGTTGAATAGCATTGTTGTGTTTATAGTTGATAACTTCTTCAGAGACCTGCCAGCCTCGC
Source organism: Pseudoalteromonas sp. SS15 (assembly GCF_049257195.1). Classification (NCBI taxonomy): domain Bacteria; kingdom Pseudomonadati; phylum Pseudomonadota; class Gammaproteobacteria; order Alteromonadales; family Pseudoalteromonadaceae; genus Pseudoalteromonas; species Pseudoalteromonas sp. SS15. The sequence goes on along the minus strand of NZ_JBMMUD010000006.1, from coordinate 358,377 downwards.
AGATCAGCAAAGAGTGCCCACTTTGTATCGCGAACTTTAGCAATCGTTTCATCAAGCTCCGTTAAATAGGCAATATCAGTTTGAATATCCCAGTCACCAGATATCTTAGCAACAACTATGTTGCTTTTGAGTTCAACGCTAAAAGTTGGTTTTACCATAGTAACTGACGCTTTTATTACAATGAGTTCTTTAATTAATTTATGAATGCTATTAATCAAATAATAGGCAATAAAAAGTCTGCTTTCAAAGTGCCATGATAAGCTACAACAGTATTGATTTAACTAAGTTAAAGTTAAACTCCAACGCCTATGGGCTCTATTGTGCCTTTTTACTCGACACAATTATTTAAGTCTACTTTGAGTTGCCCTATTTGCTGTGCAAAACCACCCACTTCTACTTTAGTTACTTGGCCACTATTTAACTTTACACTCGCACTCAACTTGGATGCTCGTCCCATAGCGCGACCTTGCTCAAAAACAAAATCGAATGTCTCTTCACCTGCAAAAACATGCTTCACAAGATAACAAGCCAAAGCGCCACTTGAACTGCCTGTCGCTGATTCCTCTGGAATACCAAAAAGCGGCGCAAAATTTCGGCAACTGGCTGTGAACTCACTGTCTGAGTCATTTAACTCAAAAGCATGCATGCCAATTAAATCGTACTTTTCACAAAACTCGCTAAGCTTCTCGTTATCTACTTCTAATTTGTCTAAATAACCTAAAGGCACTGGCACAATCACATCATGTAAGCCTGTGGAAATGACTTCAATGGGTAACTGAGTTGAAGATAATATATCAAACGGTAAACCAATTAATTCAGCGATATCCTCATACTCGAAGGTTTGTAGATAAGTCGGGCAAACTTGCTCCATCACTACACGACCATCTTCTTCAACATTAACTGATAAGATGCCGGCTTTCGTGCGTTGTTTATACTTGCCTGCAGAAATTAGACTCTTGTTAAATAAAGTTGAAAAAGTAGCAAGCGTCGCATGACCGCAAAAGTCAACTTCATCAGTGACAGTAAAAAACGACACTTCAAAATCAACCTCATCATCTTTTGAGACAAACGCAGTTTCTGAGTAACCTACAGCTTGTGCTATTTTGAGTTTTTCAGCATGAGACAAGTTGTCCGCATTTAATACTACCCCAGCAGGGTTTCCGCCTTTGCCGTCCATTGTGAACGAATTAACTAAAATAGCGTTTATATTATGCAAATCAACACCTTTGAATCATTAACTAATAGGTATGAAGTTAACCTTCAAAGAAAAAAAGCGCAATCAAAACGCTTACTAATTGAAATAAAAAAGCCGCTATCAAAAGCGGCTTTTTTGTTAATTTCAAAGCAGTTAAAGCTTAAACCTCTCAACAGACTCAGCCAGCCTATGCGCAAACTCACTTAATGACTCACTACTTTTGGCCATTTGTTTCATTGAAGATGCGTTATCACTCGCAGTATCTTTCGCTTCTAGCATGACATGGCCAATACGCTGGCAATCTCCTTCTTGCTGCTCTGCTGAGTGTGTTACTTGCTCACTTAAATGCGTCACTTCATTTAGCGCATCTTCAATTTGTTGCATTACAGCAACCAATGCTTGGCTTTGTTCAACACATACAGATGCATCTGTTTGCCCACTATGAATTGCATCAGCAGCTTGCTTGGTATCTTGCTGTAATGCCGAAATCATCTTATTGATTTCTTCAGTAGAGTCTTGAGTGCGAGACGCCAATGTTCTTACTTCATCGGCAACAACCGCAAAACCTCGACCTTGCTCGCCCGCTCTTGCCGCTTCTATTGCTGCGTTAAGTGCTAATAAGTTTGTTTGCTCAGCAATCGACACTATGGTGTCTAAAATCGACCCAATATTATTACTGTGCGAGGTTAAACGGGTCATCATTTCCACCGCTTCAGCCATCTTTTCATCAAGTGATTCGATGTGAGACTGATTATCAACCACCAAGGTTGAAGCCTCTGCTTTGCGTTCATTGGCTTGAAGTAAACTCTCTAAACTTTGCTGCGCGTTTTGAGATACATTTGATGCTGAACTTGATACATTTTGCGCCAAGTTTGCGGCATCATCCATTCTGATCATTTGTGATGCGGCATTCTCCGCTACCAGTCGACTCTCTGAAAGTGACTTTTCAGACACACTATCAAGCTCTTGCACTTTGGTGTTTATGTCATTTAAAAGGCTTCTGAGACTGTCTTTTACCTTGTTAATATTATCAATCAAAGTACCAAACTCGTCGTCATTACGCTTTTTCATGTCGCGAGAGAAATCTCCCTCGGCCAAAAAATTAAGCATTTTATTTACCGCTTTCAATGGGGAGAGCATGGCTTTACTGGTCGAATATGCAATAAATGCAGCTAAACCGACAAAGATGATCACTAAGATAATCGCACTGGTTTGGGCTTGAGCAATCAATTCTTGTGTAAGTTTTTGTGATGATTCAAACGATGTTTTGGTTTTATCTTGTATTGCATTTAATGCGCTGATGACGTTAACAGAATACTGCTCTGTTTGGCGGTAAGTGGCTGTCGCATCAACTTGAGATTGGCGCTGTTTATCAAGCTGTGCGTATAAACTACCAGGTGAGCGAAGTAAACTCTCAAGTTCCCGTTGTGCATTTTCAAAGTTATTAAATACTTCCTCTGCATTAACGCCTTGAGCTTGGCGTTTTAGAAAAGCAAAGTTGTCACTGATATTGTCTAAAATAAAAGACATATCTTCTTTATGCGCTCTGAGATTAGCGAGAGTTAACGTTGGGATCTGTTTAGCATTACTTTCTAACGTAAACAGCATATCGTCAATGCGAACACCTGTCCCCATCATTTCTTCAAGTTGACGATTATTCACACCTTCTAGCAATTCTATATCTAGCATAGCCACACTCGCTTGCTCTTTGCTATCAAGAAGTTTTACAAGGAGTGAAGAAATGTCATTCTGAGCAAGAAGTGATGTAGTTTTAAGTGCAAGCATTCTTTCGCCTGCTTGCTCCATTGCATCAACAGTTTGTTCTACCTTGGATACTGAACTACTTAGAGTTTGATCGTATGACAACTTGTTTTTGAGTTGAACGACTAACGTCTGTTGTGATGATGCGGCTTTATCAAAGCTTTGCTTTGCTTGAGTAACCTCATTAGACGACTCTAAATTATAAGCTTGGGCAATGAGTTTACTTAACCTCAATTGCTGAAGTTGAAGTTCATCAACGGCCCTTTGCCCTGGCAGTGTTATATCTGTTACTTTCCTATTTGCATCACTGATCTGTGATAGCGCCATATATCCCAATGAGCACGCCAGTAAAAGCAAAATCCCGATTGCCCCAAAGCCTGCTGTTATTTTTTGTTTTATTGTTAAATTGCTAAGCATAAAAATGGTTCCCACGGTTGAGGACCGACCACTATGTTATAAAACAAAGTAAATTCCAAGCATTTACTCTAAAACAATTAACGATTCTTTAATAAATTTAGGCAATTATGGTAAAAAATTCCAAGGTGATGAGAAATTAGACGGTTTTTATATTATTCAAAATGAAGCTATAGAACCTGACAAGTGATTAATCTTGACTGCTCTGTGCAAATAAATGCTTGTTATAAATTTTCAAAGTGCATTAACCTCGCTGTAACGCCACTTTTTCAATGCCATGAGCCGGTGTGAACTGCTTGAAAACTTTAAAACCATGTTTCTCATATAATTTAATTGCGGGTTGATTGACCGCAGCAGTCTCGACGATGGCATATTCAAACGCTTTGTTTTGAAGAACAAACTCAATTAATCGGCTAGCAATACCTTGTTTAAAAAACAATGGAGATACCGTTAAGCTCTCTATTTCTAATGTTGTGTTTGAAATGTCCTGGGCTGAAGACTCATTCAACGATATTTCAATCACACCAGCAAGCTCACCATCAACAATAAAACCATAAAACTCAGTCGTTGACTCTTGTATGTGTTCAACTGTACGTGATAAAGGCGGAAAGTTCTCAACACCAATAAGAACAGCTTCGATTTTGTAAGAGCTTTGAAAAACCTGATAAATTTGCTGGCTAACTTCTGGCGCTGTATTGTTTAATTGTTGGATCATCATCTTATTTATTATAGTTATCGATTTATAGAACAGTGCCGAGAATAACTCACTCAACTACCACAAGGTTATTTTTACTCAGCATTTTATGCGCAATGAAATTGTAAAGCACAAGCCAGACAAACACACTCGTTAGAACCGCGTAGCCTCTAAAAGTAGGTAAAAGCCAAATCATCATCACCACAACCAGCATATATGTAATGAGTACTGACGAAAGCAGTTTCAAAGATTTAAGCTTGAGCCTCACACTACAATGATTGCACTTAAAGTAGAACGGGAAAAAAGCGAGTGACATCGCAAAAGGCTCGATTTTTTCGTGGCACTTTGGGCAAATCGCATCAGACATCTTGGCTCCTCTAAACTTCATACAACTCTAAAGGCAAACCATCTGGGTCTTGGAAAAAAGTAAACCGCTTTTTGGTATATTCATCCACACGAATAGCCTCTACTTCAACCCCATGACTTTCTAATGCCTTTACTTCAGTCTCTATACATCCCACGCAAAAAGCCAAGTGCCTTAAGCCCTGAGCTTCGGGGCGGCTCACTCTTTTTGGCGCATTCACAAAAGAAAACAATTCAATTTGACTGCCATCTGGCAAGGCTAAATCTAATTTGAAAGAGTCTCGCTCTGCTCGGTAATTTTCTGCAACGACTTGTAAACCTAAAACTTGTGTGTAAAAAGCTTTAGACCTTTCATAATCAGAACAAATAATTGCCGCATGATGAATGCCTTTTAAATTCAACCTCTTCTCCTAACAAAATAAAACATTATCAAAGCTTACTCATCTATAAACGTCCAAGTGTCCGCACCGTCAAAACGCCTTATCTTAATATCTTGCGTAGTTACTGGGTCCACCATACGAAAATTCACAGCGGTTTTTTCTCGACCTGCTTTTTCAGTCAAGGTGTAATGGGTAGTACACCCACATTTTCTACAGCGATGAAAGTGTATGTATTCATCACCATGACTGTAAATTTCTGTACTACCTTGGCCGATATTGAGCGAAACTTCTTGCGGAGGGTAGTTTCCCCACAGGGCTGCTAAACGATGGCAAATAGAGCAATTACAACTGGTTAGTGACTCAGGTTTCGGCATAGTTAATTGTATATTCCCACAATGACAACTTGCATTTAGCATTCTATTTTCCTTTAGTTATTCGAAAAAGTGACTTTCACTAATTCGTTATTAGTTTTCACAAAGTTATCGCCTAGCATTTTTAATGGTTGTTTTGAAAAATCACTCATAAACAAATTGTTTTCATCAAAGCGGCCGACAATTTCTGCTTGCTCTAATGTTGGGTTATAGCGCCAAACATTTTGCTGTTTATCTTGAAGAAAAACTTCATTCCCTTTTGCGTAATAACGGCCTTGAAGTGTTAGAGTTGGCAATGCTGTAATTGCTTGCGCCTGACTGCCTACTATTTTTTTAAGTTGGCTGCTGTCATTCAATATTAGGGTGTTATTGGCTAACACCTGTGCCCAATGAAAAGGCCCTTCAAATAGAGTGCTAAGGTTATTCTTTTTTAAATCTATGGCAATTAGAGAGGTGTTTAACTCTGTTTCAGATTGTACGTACAAAGTATTGGCTGTTGCTTGCAGCAATTGTTTTACTGGTACATTCAACTCGAGTTTTTTTAGCTTAGAGTTTTCATCAGCAAGGCTTAAAAGCCAAACATGATTTTCAATAAGATAAGCCACTCGATTTTTATCTAACCAAATGTGATCTGTAACCTCACCTGCTTGAGTTAATTGTAAAAGCTGCTCACCTTGTTGCAGCCAAATCTGAGTTGAACGACTTCGGTTGCTGAGTACACTGATTTCATCTGTTTCAGGTCGAAACTTTCCCTGCACATCAGTAAATTTCGATGGCGCAATATCAACTACATCATTTAGCTGTGTTACAGAGCTTAATCGAACCTGATGGTTGTCTCGACCGAGTAAAGCAAACAACTGCTGGTCAATAAACGTTAACTCCGACACTTGCATGCTACTGGCTAGGTTTGTGTTGCTGATAACTTTTCCCTGCGGGCTGTATTCTACAAGTGATTTATCTAGAGCTACCCATAGATTGCCATTGTCTGAAAATGTCATAGCCAAGTTGCTCGAGCTTAACGTTTGGTAGAAATTTTTCGGCAAGCTAAGGGTTTCCAGCTTATGCTCTTCTAAGTCAAACATCTGTAATTGATTATTAAAATTAATAGCAAGTCGAGTTTTATCAAGCGACAAAAAAGCATTATCAATCTGACCTGCAAGCAAACTTGTTTGCTGCTGTGTTTTAAAATCCAACGAAATCAGCTCTGACTGCCATTGTTTATCGGTTTTAATAAATAAGAGTGTTTCATCATTTATGAAAAGCGGCGTGTGATAGAAGTTAGTTTGGCAAGGCAATATACGAGTAAGCGCTTTAGTCTTGATATCTAACACCACTAACTCGGCGCATTTAACGCCATTTTGCTCAATAATTTGGCCAAAACGCAGTTGCTGTTTATCTTCAACTAAAACCATTCGGCCATAAACATGCGCTTTATCTAACAGCACTTCCCGCAGGTTGCTTTGTGTATTGTGAAGCACTAGCTGATTGCCAGCTTGTTTATCGATAAAGATAAACTCAGTTTTAGACAGTGGCATTACTTGAGCTAATTGCTCAGTTTGTGTGTCTAAACTGGTCAAATTTACCTGAGCTATTTCAGCTTTTGTCGTCGGTTTATAAAATAAATGAATAGACGTAAATATGACGATTAAGAATGAAGCAACGACCAACAAAGCAATAGGTTGATTCAAGAGATTCTGTTTTATTTGATGGGCGGCTTTGACGATTTGCTTTTCAAACGCCTCTCTTTCAAGCTTCTCATTTGCACGACCTTTACCTTCAAGGCCTTCACTAACAAAAACCAAGCTATAACCGCGTTTAGGATGCGTTTTAATAATGGCCTGCTGTTTGGCAGTATCACCAAGAGACTTTCTCAGTTGTGCGATAACGCGTTGTAACGCATTAGGTGCAACAATCACATCTTGCCAAACTTGTAGCTGCAATTGCTCATAACTGACAAGCTCACCTTGGGCATCAAATAGCACTTTAAGCACCGACACCAGCTTAGGTTCGAGTTGCGTTACAGTGCCTTGTTTGCTTAGTTCGCCTGATTGCCAGTTTATGGTGAAACCATGAAATTGTGCCTGGTGCATACTTAGTGAGCTCGCAAGTTCTGTAAGATATTGCACTGACTCGAATTTGCGTCATCGCAGCCTTCGAGCAAGCCCGTTAAGGTTTGCTCTAACGCTTCAAGTTCAATTTTGGCTTTTTTAACTCGCTCTAATTGCGCAGCAATTAAGTCATCAACATGATTATTGTGCCCTTCGCAGGCATTGCCATGATCGCAACCAAGTACTTTTTTAATCTCTTCAAGAGGAATTTGTAAATCTCTACAACGGCGAATAAACGATAATCGCTCAACATCCTCTTGCTGATAAACGCGATAACCGTTGTCGGCACGTGCTGGCTCTGGTAATAAACCAATCTCTTCGTAATAGCGAATGGTTTTACTGGTCACCTGAGTTAATTTTGAAAGTTCGGCAATTTTCATGTTGACCTTCCTGTTACTGGAAGCTTTATAGTGGCCTTACACTAACGCACTTTTTATTCGTGTGAAATAGTTAAACTCATTTAAATTATTGGTTTATAGATTAGTCATGTTGAAATCGCGCATCGCATACATTTTTGTATTGGTCTTGCTGCACAGTTTATTAAACTGTGACCGCGCGCCTTTTCATGCCGATAATAGTCATGATGACCCTGTCCATGTACATGAGTTAGTTAAATCACCTCATTTCGATCAAGCCGATGACGGCTCTCAGATTTTCCACGCTGACATTCATAACCATCACACTTGTCACAGCGGCAATAGCGTTAAAGTGCAAAATGTACTGGCTTATAGCGAACAAATCTGCAGTTACAACCCAGCTTATCAAAGCAAAAGTTACCCGCCTTTAGTACCGCCTCCGAGTTTACTCAATCACGCCTAGCGCACACATTTCATCATTTTTTACTGATGACTCATAGCTATGGGCTTTAGCTTTTAGCTTTTAGCTTCTAGCTTCTAGCTTTTAGCTTCTAGCTTTTAGCTTCTAGCTTCTAGCTTCTAGTTTCTAGCTTTTAGCTTCTAGCTTCTAGCTTCTAGCTTCTAGCTTCTAGCTTCTAGCTTCTAGTTTCTAGCTTTTAGCTTCTAGCTTCTAGCTTCTAGCTTCTAGCTTCTAGCTTCTAGCTTCTAGCTTCTAGCTTCTAGTTTCTAGCTTTTAGCTTCTAGCTTCTAGCTTCTAGCTTCTAGCTTCTAGCTTCTAGCTTCTAGCTATCATCCAGTGTGCGCTCGACTGTTAATTTTCATACAGAATTTTAATAAATTGAGTAATAAACATGAAAAAGATCTCATTTTTGATCATGGGTTTGGCTGTTTGTATGCCACAACCTGTGTGGGCCGAGCAAACGCCGCTTAGCCTAAAAACTGTGCTACAACGCACACAAGCAAACCACCCTAGTTTGCAACTTTACAAAGAAAAAGCAGCAGTTATCGAAGCGAACCGCTTACAAGCGGGTTTATCGCCTAACCCTGAATTAAGCTTCTCGCTAGAAAATGCATTCGGCAGTAACGAAGCAAAAGGTGTCAGTGGTGTAGAAGGCACTTTACTTATTAGCCAACTGTTTGAACGTGGTGATAAAAAACAGCGGCGTATTGCGGTGCAAGATAGCAAACTGGTGCAATTTCAGACCGAATATCAACTCACGCAACTCGATGTATTTGCTAATGCCACCGCGCAATATTATCAGGTGATGCGCTTACAAAGCTTAATCGCGTTAAGTCAAACGCAGCAAAGTACGGTATCGGCCGCGCTTAATACCATTAAACAACGCGCAGCGGCAGGTGCGGTATCGAATGCCGATGTGGCTCGAATGCAGTTTGAATACGGGACATTAGAGCTCGAGCAGCAACAACTTGAAAGTGAATTTACAACAGCAAAACTGCGCCTAGCCCAGTTTTGGTTAGGTGAAACTGACTTCAGTAACGTTCTAGAACTACTGCCGACACGCAGAGACGCTAACGGCAATGTGAAAACAGAACTGAGCCTGCCAAATTTAGCTGACTTACATAACGCCATTGATATGGCCCCTGAAATTCAACTTATTTCACAACAAGTGCTAGCCGAACAAGCAACTATGCAATTGGCTTCCGCAAATTCGGTAGCAGATCTTACTTTGGGCACAGGAGTCAGATTTGATAATGCCAGCAACAGTGCTTCACTGCTGTTTGAAGCAGCGATGCCTCTGCAACTCAGCAATCCACAACAAGGCAATATTAAAGCGGCACGTGCGCAAATCGACTTATTAAGTGAGCAGCAGCAATTAATTCGTCAATCTCTTAAACAACAGATCAGCCAAACCTACAATCAAGCACAAAACCAACAACGCAGGCTCTTGCAGTTGCAAAGCCAATTACTCCCTTTGGCAAAAACTTTAATCTCACAAAGTTTAGACAGCTATCGTCTTGGCCAGATCTCAGTGTTGCAACTGTTAGATGCGCAAAAAGAGCGTTTCAATACCGAGCAAGCAATCATAGAAACACAAATATCACTGTTTAATTCACACCTTATGTTACAGCGCTTGATAGGCAACACCTCACTATCAGCACTGAATAACGCTCATTCTCAATCACCTCTCTCTAATCAAACTGCAACTTCTTCGCTATGGAGCAACACACTATGAAATCATTAAAACTATCGACTATCGCGTTAACATTCGCTTTTTCAACGCTTGGAATGACTCATAGTGCTATGGTTTTTGCTGGCGAAGGACATGATCACGATGAAAAGCCGACTTCAGTACAGAAACAACCACAACATGATGATGAAGAAAATGTGGTGGTGCTCAACGAGCAAGCCATTCTAGCCAATGGCATAAAAACCGAACGTGCGAGCAATGGCACAATAAGCCAACACGACACCTTGTTTGGCGTGGTTGCGCCAACCATAGACAACACTTTCACCATCATGGCCCCTTATCAGGGCATTGTTGAAAAAGTATTTGTAGAAATTGGTGATCGAGTGACAAAAAACCAGCCGTTACTCAAAGTACAAAATCGCCAAACGTTACAAAGTTATATCATCAAGAGCCCTGCCGATGGTGAAGTCACTGAGCGTTTAATTGCGCAGGGGCAACTGGCGTTAGATCAAACCTTACTGACCATCATTAATCTTAAGCAAGTGTGGGTTGAGCTGTCGGCATTTCCTGAAAACATCGAAAAACTCCAAATCGGTCAAAGCGCAGCTATTTACGATTTACACCAACACTTAAACACCTCAGGCAAGGTCTCGTATATCGCCCCTATGATGACAGGCGGACACATCGCTCGGGCAAGAGTGGTGATAAACAACCGTGACGGACACTGGCGACCGGGCATGCATGTGAAAGCTGATGTAAAAACGGCAGAGCTTACAAGCCAATTAAGAGTGAAACAAACCGCCATTCAAAGCTTAGAAGACGAAAACGTGGTGTTTGTTAAAACCGCAAACCGCTTTGAGGCACGCCATGTAACACTTGGTGAAGCCAACCGCGAATGGGTGTCGGTCATTGAAGGCTTAAATGCGGGCGAAGAGTATGTCACTGAAAACAGTTACATCTTAAAAGCCGATATTCTTAAAAACGGCGCAAGCCACGCACACTAAGGAGCAGATATGATTGATTTTATAGTTTCTTTTGCCGTAAAGCGTCGCTGGCTAGTCATGGCTGCCACTTTGTTGGTTGCCGCATTTGGTGTGTATAACATGACACGTTTATCGATTGATGCGGTCCCCGATATCACCAACGTACAGGTGCAGATCAATACCAAAGCCACTGGTTTCACCCCGTTAGAAACCGAGCAACGGATCACCTATTTAATAGAAAACGCCATGGCAGGGTTACCAAACCTCGAAACAACACGCTCATTGTCGCGTTATGGATTATCTCAAGTCACCGTTATTTTTGACGAAGGCACCGATATTTACTGGGCTAGACAGCAAATTGGCGAGCGCCTACAAAGTGTTCGCAGCGAATTGCCCAATAACATAGAGCCCAGTATGGGCCCTATTGCCAGTGGCTTAGGGGAAATATTTACCTATATTGTTAGAGCACAAGACAGTGCCAAAAAGCCCGATAGCTCGGCTTATAGCGCTGAAGATCTGCGCACTTTGCAAGACTGGGTTATCAAACCGCAACTCATGAAAGTTAAAGGTATTACAGAGATAAACAGTATCGGCGGGTTTGAAAAGCAATATCAAGTCGCCCCTGAGCCGAGCAAACTACTGGCGTATAAACTGACTATTGCCGATGTGGTTAATGCGCTTGAGCAAAATAATGCCAATCGCGGCGCAGGTTATATTGAGCGCAATGGCATGCAATATTTAGTTCGATCCCCTGGGCAATTGAAAACCCTGACTGACATTGAACAACTTGTTGTCGCAAGACGTGACGATGCACCTGTTCGTATTAAAGACATAGGCAAAGTCTCGTACGGAAAAGAGCTACGAACCGGCGCTGCCAGTTATGGCGGTGAAGAAGCGGTACTCGGCACAGCCATGATGTTGATGGGCGAAAACAGTCGTGTGGTTGCCAAAGCCGTGGCCGATAAACTACAAGCAATTCAACCCAGTTTGCCTAAAGGGGTTATCGTCGAAGCCGTATACGACCGCACAACATTAGTTGATAAAACCATTGCCACCATTGAGAAAAACCTATTTGAGGGTGCGGTGTTGGTTATCGTTATTTTGTTTTTATTACTTGGCAACATCACTGGTGCGCTCATCACCGCATTGGTTATTCCACTGAGTATGTTGTTTGCCATGACGGGCATGGTAAGCAATCGCGTATCGGGTAACTTAATGAGCTTAGGCGCCATAGATTTTGGTTTGATTGTCGACGGCGCGGTCATAGTCGTTGAAAATGCCCTGCGCCGTTTGGGATTAGCCCAACACCAACACGGCCGCTTGTTGACTTTAAAAGAGCGCTTAGACGTTGTGTATCACAGTACCAAAGAGGTTTTTAATCCCGCCGCATTTGGCATGCTGATCATCATGTTGGTGTATTTACCCTTATTTGCTCTAGAAGGCATCGAGGGCAAAATGTTCCAGCCAATGGCGTTTACCGTGATTGCTGCGTTAATCGGCGCGCTGATCTTTTCTATTACCTTTGTGCCTGCAGCCATTGCCATTTTCGTTAAAGGTAAAATTGAAGAAAAAGAAAATCGAGTCATGCGCTCAGCAAAAGCCATTTACCAGCCGTTACTCGCTTTCTCTTTAAAACACTCAGTTGCGCTAGTCGCCGTGGCATTCACTTTTGTAGGAATTGTCGCTTGGCAATCACAAAAGCTCGGAGCTGAATTTTTACCTAAACTCGACGAAGGCGATATTGCTATGCATGCGCTTCGGATCACCGGCACTGGGTTAGAGCAATCGGTTGAGATGCAATTAACGCTTGAAAACACCATTAAAACCCTGCCTGAAGTAGCGCATGTGTTCTCAAAAATTGGCACACCGGATGTCGCCACCGATCCTATGCCGCCGAATGTGGCAGACACCTTTATGATCTTAAAGCCTAAATCTGAATGGCCCAATCCTGATGAAAGTAAAGCCGATGTACTTGCACGACTCAGAGCTAAAGTCGCAGACATACCGGGTAATAACTACGAGTTTACTCAGCCCATTGAAATGCGCTTTAACGAATTAATCGCCGGTGTGCGCGCCGATGTGGCACTGCGTATTTATGGCGATGACTTAAGTGTACTTAAACAATATGGTGAAAAGGCCACGGTGCTATTGAAAAATGTCAAAGGTGCCACCGATGTACGTTTAGAGCAAATGGCAGGCTTACCGACTTTATTGGTTGAACCACAACGTGATCATTTGGCGTTACTCGGCTTAACGGTCAGTGATATTCAAGACACCCTCGCCGCTGCAGTCGGCGGTGTTGAAACAGGCCTAATTTATGAGGGCGACAAACGCTTTAAACTCTTAGTCAGGCTAGATAAACAATGGTCACAAGATTTAGAGGGCTTAAAATCACTACCTGTGGCTTTGCCCGCAAGTCAGAACCCAGATCTGGCGTTTGTGCCTTTGGGGGAAGTGGCCAATATCGTGTTAACCACAGGACCGAATCAAATTAACCGTGAAAGCGGCAAACGCAATGTGATTGTCACAGCTAACGTTAATGACCGAGATTTAGCCAGCTTTATCAGCGAAACAAAAACGCTTATGAATGGCGAACTAAATCTTCCTGCAGGTTATTGGCTTGATTATGGGGGGACTTTTGAGCAACTCGAATCAGCCAGTCAGCGACTCAGCATTGTAGTACCTGTGACTTTATTATTGATTTTAGGGCTGCTTTATAGCGCGTTTAATTCAATCAGAGATGCATTGGTCATTTTCAGTGGCGTACCATTGGCGTTAACAGGCGGTGTATTGGCTTTAGTACTCAGAGACATGCCTTTCTCGATTTCTGCCGCAGTCGGCTTTATCGCCCTCTCAGGCGTCGCAGTGCTAAACGGCGTGGTCATGCTGTCATTTATAAAGCAACTCAGAGAACAAGGTTTAAACTTATACCAAGCAATCGAGCAAGGGGCGCTTCAAAGGCTGCGCCCAGTAATGATGACCGCCCTAGTCGCCAGTCTCGGGTTTCTTCCCATGGCGCTGAATGTCGGCACAGGTGCAGAAGTACAAAGGCCGCTGGCTACAGTCGTCGTCGGCGGTATTATCACCTCGACACTTCTAACTTTAGTGGTGTTACCTGCGCTTTATAAATTGGTTTCTCGAAGATAACGGTACTTTCTTTTCTAAAGTAACCTTTCCTAAAGCAATCATTTCAAAAATAGCCACTTTAAGAAGCAGTGTTGGAACCCTGCTTCTTATTTAGAGTATATGAAGTGTATTTTTGATTAGATAAAATTAGACAGGAACTTTTATTTGCTTAACACCACATCAAACATAACACCCATAGTCGCCATATATACCAAATAAATAACACCAGATTTTAAAATTGTGACCCACCATGATCCCTGATACATGGTCTTAAATGCTTTTAAAAAGTACCACAAAGCATATAACAAGATAGGTGGTTGGAGAATTAGAAAAATTGTGTGCTTTTGTTCTAATACCTCAAGTGGCCCTATTAAAATCAAGACCAAGTAGCTCATGGTATGAATATGTAACGAAAACACAATATTACTCACCATGTAACTACTTGGGTAAAGTGCTTTTACGTAGAATGCAAATAGGGGAAACAAGATAAACATCGCTTTAGAATACAAATCTAAAGACGAAGCCGAGTAATCTTCTGCGACAATAAAAAACTGTTGAAATGTCGAAAACAATAAGAAAAAGATCACACTGAAAACCAAGTACAACCTAAGTGGTGGCGTATATTTAGCTCGCATTCCCTGATCATACTCGTATGAAGCCAAGCCCGGTTTAGTACAAAGGGTTTTAAGCGTTCGAGACAACCTGCCATCAATGTCTAACAATTCATGCACAGACTCTTTTATAAAAGGAATAAGTGGTTGCTTGGTTGATTTAATGCTTTGCCCACATTGAGAACAAAACTTAGAGTCTTCAGATAACAGGGCTTGGCAATTCTTACAATTCAATTCCATGTAATTATTCGTTATTCACTTAAAAACTATAAGTTTTTAAGTCGTTATATGACTTTTATCCATTTCATATTAGATATACGAGCAACGCAAGTACTATTAAAGATAAAAGGTTACTTCAATTCTAATTAGACTGTCACCCTTCAACGATTAGTGACTTTGGTCGTATTGCTAACTTTATAAAGTTTGCTTTATAAATAACTCGCAAACGCGTTTTTGATGACATTAAAGCAGCTTGTATTAAACAAGCTGCTTTTTATTGCTATTGACTTCGATTTACCCCACGCCAAAACAAAATATATCTGGCTGCTTTTTAATGCCGCATTCGATAAAATAACCAACTTAACAAATGTTAAATTACACACTAAACGCGCAATTAAATAAGGCAAGAACTCATTTCTCACAAAATTCACTTTAGCTCAACGCTATTAATCACCTACTCAATTGGCGCGTTTGCTTGCTTTTTATTACACGCTTTTTTTGCGTTTCCTGTGGTTTTAGCTGCAAGTATTCCTGCATTTGTTGCAAGCTTTATTCCGAGCAATGAAAAACTCGCTCACCACCCCCATGCAACCTTGTATGCAGGTTGTTTCACCGGTATGTGCTCTGTCAAATTAATAGAAAGCTTGTGGGCATTATCGCTCATTTGCTTTATCGGCACTTTGCTTTATGTTTCAAGTATTCGTCTGTTCAGTGGCTTTGGCGGACGACTTGGCGGAATTGCGTTTACCTCGGTCGCTATATTTGTACTTACTCGACAGGTATTGATGTAATGCTAAATTCGATTGCGATTGATTTGTTATTTATCTCTTTATTGGGCGCCATTTCAACCTACCTGGTAGCAAAACGAAACCGCTTTGATGCCATACGTGCGTCGAGCTGCTTATCGATTTTAGCCTATGGTATTTTCTACTTAGTTGGTTTGAATACTGAACTTTATAGCTTGGTATTTTTTGGCAGTACTTTTGTGGGCATGAGTGCCCCTATTCGGTTTGGTCTTGAAAGCATCTGTTTATCTGCGGTTTTATTTACTGTGTTTTTTGAGTATCTCATCCCTCACTTAACAGGATTTGGTGGCGCACTTGGGATCAGTGCATTCTTGTCAGTATGTATTTCCCATATTACTTTTCTACTGTTAGCCAAGATAAAAAGGTTTACACCCTAAGCTTTAATGAAATACAAAAAAACAAAGAAAGTCAGAAGCTTAAAGCCAAAAACCTCAACTACAACCACAAGAAGTACTAACCTAAATCCTGATCTACTCTCGTTTTAAAACCAATTTACTTTTATATCTAATTATTTATTAAGGATATAAATTAAAGTTATAAACACAAGAAACTCATATAGCGAAAGAATCAAAGCCTAATTAAAACAGATATTTAAAAACAAAAACACATAATATTAGAACTCTTAATTCCACCCTGTAACAAAAAGATCAAAAAACAACCTTGATAATTCGAACTCTAATTATTAGACTAATAAGCGAATAAACAAAACAAAGAGGAAATCATGAATACTTCTAAAAGCCTTACAGAGCTTGTCTGTTTCTATACCATTCTTTCTGTTGGTTATGTTTTCGCTATCTGCTCTGAAATCGTAAACTATAACCCTAAGTGGTCACACTCGAACCGCTAATTATAGTATGGCCAGTTCGCTGGCCTCCAAATCTCCCCTCATTTTAATTTCACTTTTGTCTTAATTCTTACCTATTCTATTATTAGTTGTTATAGTCAAAGCCTTTACATTATCTAGGTTTACTTCATTGCAAGCTGCATTTACCCATTTAGAACAAATACTTAAACAATACGCGCCATTATCAGATCAAGCTTTAAAACGCTACTTTAGTGCCTGCCACTTTACACATGTCGCTAAAGGAACAACCTTATATGCCATTGGTGAAATACCAAGTAGTTTTGCCTTTATTCATAAAGGGCTGATGCGCGCTTATTTAATAGATGAAGAAGGTAATGAATTTAATAAAAACTTCTTTGCTGAAGGACGTTTTCCAGGCTCAATGAGTGCCTTACTAAAAAATGAAACCAGCTTTTTAGCCATAGAAGCACTTGAAGACTGTGACATCATAACCATAGATTTTAAACAGTTTCGCCGTGAGTTGTTTGCTGATAATGAACTTATGGCATTTCATATTAACTATTTAGAGCAACATTGGCTGTTAGAGAAAGAGCCTAAAGAAATTGGATACTTACAACACGAAGCAAAACAGCGCTATTTGATGTTTTTAGACAAGTACGAGTCAATTTTGCCTAGACTCCCTCAGTACCACATTGCCAGTTATCTAGGGATCACGCCTACCCAACTCAGTCGCATTAGAAAAGATTTAAATAATTAATTGCTTTTATCAACATATGTAAAGGCGTTCAAAGTTCAGCTTTCATAGACTTACCACATCAACCACATGCAGGAATGAAAGCAATGAACTATTTAAATGCACTAAACTGGCGCTACGCTGTAAAAGAATTTTCAAACCAGACTTTATCGCAAGCACAGATTGATGGCTTAGCTGAGAGCGTCAGACTCAGTGCCAGCGCTTATGGTTTGCAACCTTACAAGCTTTTAATTGTTGAAAGTGCTGCACTTAAGAATGCTTGCTTACCTTTCAGTTATGGGCAAAACAAAGTCGCTGAGTGCTCACATTTATTGGTATTGGCAAATTATACCGAGATCACCGCTGACACTATCAACACTTTTATCAGTGAACTTGCGGCATCTCAAGGCAAAGAAGCTGAAAACTTATCGGCATATAAAAACATCATTTCACAAGACATTTTGAGTAGAACGTCAGCAGAGCAAAGTATTTGGGCGCAGCAACAATGCTACATCGCACTAGGTAAACTCCTCAGTTATGCAGCAATGAATCAAATTGATGCCGGTCCTATGACAGGATTTGATACACAAGGTATCAACCAAGTACTTGGGCTCGATAAACAAGGGCTCAATGCCGCTATTCTTTGCCCTGTTGGTATTCGTAGTAAAAATGACAGCACTGCAACTCGACCTAAATTTCGAAAAACAACCGAGCAGTTGGTGGTAACATTATGAATTCGCTCGGTATACTGGCAATCTTTGCTGGTGGCTGCATTGCTATTCAGGCAGCCATGAATGCAAGGCTCGGGGTACACTTAAACAGTGCGTTACTAGCCACAGGTTTTGCGTTTTTAGCAAGCTTTGCGCTTATCGCCAGCTTTATTGTGCTCAGCCAGTTTAAGACGCTGCAAATCACTTTTAGTAACATACAGCTGACAAGTGTGCCCTGGTATTTATGGTTTTCTTGCGCGTTGAGTGTGATTGGTGTCGGTGCAATGTATTGGTTAATACCAAAAATGGGTGCGGGTATGATGATGAGTTATGCCCTCACTGGCCAGCTTGTTATCGCCATGCTGATCAGCCATTTTGGACTATTTGAAAGCCCACAAAAACTCATAACCTGTAGCAAACTATTAGGCAGCGCACTGCTCATCGTCGGTATTATTTTAATTAACAGGGACTAAGATCATGACTTCAGAACTTGCAAAAAACTTACAGAATTTAGACGCCTTTTGGTCTTCAATGGCGCACAGTCCTGAGCTAAAAAGTGAGCAAATAAAGGAGCAAAAAAGCGAGCGAGAACTCAAAATACATACCAATTGGCCGAATAAAGCTTGGCAGGCCGACTTCGGTTTAGATTACTCAGAAAAAGCGCACCCAATACCCGCAGGAAAATCTAGAGTGACGATTTTAAAGCCTGCTGAGCATAGTTCAGAGCAAGTAAAAATGTCACTGCAAGCCATGGTTTTGCCTTTGGACGAGGCACACTTTAATGGGTCAAGCCAAGTTGAAGTGCTTACTCAACCCGATGATTTACCTTCTTGGGCTCAAGCTTGTTCAAACGCATTTGGTTATAACATCGCGCCAGAAGCTCTGTTACCTTTTCTCTCAAACTCAAATGCGACATTGTTTTCTTATAAGGTTGACGGGAAAATAGCTGGCACCGCCATCGCATTTCAAAGCGATGATGTGATGGGCGTGCATCAAGTCGGTGTCGATCCTAATTTTAGAGGCCAAGGCATAGCAAAAACCCTCATGCATCACTTAGTTGATTTTGCCAAGCGTCAAGATACTCGTTTAATGACGCTACAAGCTTCAAAAGCAGGGCTTCCGCTATACCAACAAATGGGATTCAGCTTACTTGCTGAGGTTTATCACCTAGAACCAAGACTAGCAATCTGACCCATACTGATACTCTTATTGCCGGTTTGGCTCGTAGGCTTCGTATTGGGGTAAATCTTCATTTAGACTATCCCAACACGCTTTTGATGTAACAAAGTTATGGGAAATTGGTCGTTCTGAAATGTCAGAATCAAGAATACCAAGGCGCAGGCGGATGCGAGATTTATCGGCATCATTTGAGCTATAAACTGGCGAACCACAAGCTTTACAAAAGTGACGTTTACGGCCGGTTTTCATCTCGAAGAAATTTAAGTTATCAGCACCTTTAACTATTTTGAATTCATCGATG
Organism: Pseudoalteromonas sp. SS15; assembly: GCF_049257195.1. Taxonomy (NCBI): domain Bacteria; kingdom Pseudomonadati; phylum Pseudomonadota; class Gammaproteobacteria; order Alteromonadales; family Pseudoalteromonadaceae; genus Pseudoalteromonas; species Pseudoalteromonas sp. SS15. The sequence goes on along the minus strand of NZ_JBMMUD010000006.1, from coordinate 339,112 downwards.
TTCACAAAGCCATTGGTTGCAAACGCAGTACCGCTCGATTTACGACATAAAGAACAATGACAGTGAATAATAGCACTGATTTGACCAACTTCGACATTGATAGCGCCACACAGGCAACTTCCTTGGTACATCATATTTACTCATTACAATTATTGTGTGGCTAGTGTAATCAGCTAAGAGCCATTAATGAAGTAGCTCAGCAAATAATTTATGGGCATGCTCTAGAGCAGCTTTGCCATCATCAAGTGCCTTAATAGAATTTAGGTGTGCTCTTGCCCATTCTGCCAACGGTGGAATACGTTTAACTTCTTGCACTACAGTCTTTTTTGTCACCCCCTTCATGTGGTAGACCATTTCACTGCATAAGTCAGCAAGTTGAATAATTCTAGCTAAATGAACCGCTTCTTCATTTAACTCATGATGCGCCGATAATTCATAGTGATGATGATGAGCGACTACATCAGATATAGATTTGGGTATATTCCATTGCTTGCAGATCTGTTCAGATAATTGTGCGTGTGGCTCTTCAAATAATCGCTTTTCTGATTCAACATGCTGAGCAGGCGTAGTCCACACATAGTCATCAATATGATTGAACTTGTCCTGACTTTCTTGAAAGCGTAAAAATAACCCTAGGTCATGCAGTAAACCTGCTAGATATGCTTGCTCAGGTTTTACATGGCATTCGTTTAAATGACTCGCTATAAGTCGGGCCAAACACGCAACTTCAAGAGAATGCTGCCATAACCGTTTTTCGGCATCTGTCACCGGCACAAATACTTTAGTAACCGCGATAGAAGCAAGTAGATTATGAATTTGGTCGATACCAATACGGATCACCGCATCATGAATATTTGTTATTGGATTATGAATGCCAAACAATGCACTGTTGCTTAACTTGATAGTACGAAGAGCGAAAGTGGGATCAGACTCTGCAAGCTGAATGACTTTGTTAAAATAGTCAGGATCATTAACAGACAAAGATAAGAGTTGCGTTATCACACTCGGCAACATAGGAATGTTGTCGATTTCTTTTGTTAGCGCATTCGTCATATAACATCCTCAAAACAAAGCCCATACTAAAAGTATAGGCCTTGATTCAAATAACTAACAAAATGCTTTAGTGTGAATTTATACCAATCCTCTTAATTAAGTGATCTATTTTGAGGAATGGTATTAAGCTATCCACGCGTATTTCGGTAACTGCTTCTTTTTGGTTTGTTCGCACTATCATTGCTGCCATTTCTCGAACGACCACCACTGCTTGGGCGATTACTATTACTTGAACGATTCGAGTTATTTGCCTTCCCTTGCTCACTGCGTTGCCCTTGACCGCTCGGCTTGTTATTGCCGTTTTGCGGTTTGCGATTCCCCGAGATAGGCTTATTTCTGCGCGGTTTATTCGCGTTCGATTTATCACCTTCAACGCGATTACCTTGCGACCTAGGCTTTGACTTCGGCTTAGCTGCGTTGCTTGAATTTGGTTTAGCTTTGCTCTGCTGATTGCCAGTTGCAACTTGTTCACCATCCACTTGCTTAGGTTTTTTTGGCTTCTTAGGCTTTTTCTTTTTCAGTGGACGTGTGTCTAGCTTAGATTCTGGTACGGGGTTTTGCGGCTCAAAGCCAGGCTCAATTTTACGCGGAATGAGCTCTTGAATGAGTCGTTCAATCCCAAATAAATCATCGGCATCTTCATGGGTTACGAACGAAACGGCCTCACCAGTTGCGCCTGCACGACCTGTACGGCCAATACGATGCACATAATCTTCATACACATTCGGTAAATCGAAGTTCACAACATTTGGCAGCTCTTGAATATCTAAACCGCGAGCAACAATGTCCGTTGCCACCAGCACACGCACTTCACCCTCTTTAAAACCCGAAAGGGCTTTCATGCGGGCGTTTTGGCTCTTATTACCATGGATCGCTGCAGCCGCAATTTTTGCTTTTTCTAAATCACGAACCAAACGGTTTGCACCGTGCTTAGTGCGAGTAAAGACAAGCACCTGTTGCCAGTTATGAGTTTTCACTAAATGCTTAAGTAAGCCAGTACGTTTACTTCTATCAACTTCATAAACGCTCTGCTCAATGCTTTTCACTGTGCTGTTCGCTGGTGCCACTGAAATCTCAACCGGATCGTTGATAAGGCCTTTTGCCAGTTCACGGATTTCATCCGAGAAAGTCGCAGAGAACATTAAGTTTTGACGATTTTTTGGAAGCAATTTAATCACACGCTTGATGTCGTGAATAAAACCCATGTCTAACATGCGATCGGCTTCGTCTAATACAAATAGCTCTAATCTGTCGAACTTGATGGCATTTTGCTGGAATAAATCAAGTAAACGGCCTGGCGTTGCGACTAGTATGTCTGCACCACGACGCAACTTCATCATTTGCGGGTTGATTTTCACCCCACCATACACAACCTGTGTCGACAGGTTTAAATGCTGAGAATAAGTTTCAACATTCTGCCAAACCTGATCCGCAAGCTCACGCGTTGGTGTTAATACCAATGCACGCACTTGATTCGCTCTGGCTTTATCCCCTTTACTGAGTAGTTCAAGCATTGGCAGCGTGAAGCCCGCCGTTTTACCAGTGCCCGTTTGAGCAGCAGCCATTACATCTCTGCCCTCTAAAACGGCAGGAATAGCTTGTGCTTGAATGGGAGTTGGTTGGGTATAACCTTTGTCGGTTAAAGCTTGAAGAATATTTTGGGATAAAGCGAGATCAGAAAATTGCATATAATTACTCAAATTTGTAAGGCGATGCAGAGTACAGGAATAAAGGTGCGTAAGCAATTTAAGCTTAGTAATAGTTTTAATTTAAAGAAAGTTTACGGAAAATATCAGCGTTTACGTCTCTCGTGCTTAAAACGCTTGTCTGATAACTTAATCGTTAATTTGCAAATATCTGTGCTTTTGAGAATGTAAGGAACAAACATGTCACATGATTTCACCCAGGCCATTATCGAGTGGCAAGCTGGCGCTCCTAATGCCCAAGAGAAATTTCAATTGGTGATTTACGACCACCTGAGACAACTCGCCTCAAAGCAAAAACAAAAAATGGCGAAAAAACATGGCGAGCACAACCTTGAAGACAACATTAATGCAACAACTGCACTGGTGCATGAAGTCTTTATTAAAATTCAACAAGGCAGTACAGAATACCTATCGAACCGACGAGACTTTGCCTTGCTGGTCAGTAAATCTGTACACAATATTTTAGTCGATCATGCTCGTAAAAGTGCCTCCCAAAAACGCGATGCCGATATCACCAATATTGACAGTAAAAACTCGCTCATTGATGAAAGCCATGACCCTGACAACAAACTCCTTGATTTAAGTGCAGCTATCGAAGCCATGGAGGTCTCTTTTCCTCGCCAGGCGCAAACCATGCAGCTCAAGTACTTTGGTGGCCTATTGGTAAAAGAGATTGCAGACCTTTTAAACATCAGTGTTTCTAGTGCAGAAAAAGACATCGCGTTTGCTAAATCTTGGTTGAAAATGAGACTAAGCTAATGCAATTAACCGTGTTATCTACCCAGCTAAATTGCGTAGAAATACGCGTTATTTGGGACTCAAGGATAGGAAAATGCACAGTTTGGATTGGTGAACGATGTCACCATTTTCATACTTTATTTGGCAAATTAAAGCGAAAAGTTCAACTCACATTTGATGATATATGTCTTACTTTTGTCTTTGTGCCTATTAATAACAATCACAATAACAATCGCATTGGCTTATTTCTCATTAAGAAAAATCAGCTCATTTATAAAGCGACAAGTTGGTCACTGCAAACTTATAAACCAGTCAAAATATCAGACTTGCCTTTATCACAGTGGCGCTAATGTTCACCTCTTTTAGATTGAATATGTTTAAGCAAAAATTAAGCGTTTACATTTATTTACTTGAACTTATACTCATTAACCAGAGCTTTGGTTAAGAGATTTACTAACTTACAGATATTGAAATGATAATTGTTTTTTCAAGTCTGCAGCCGGAGACTTTCAGCGATAACCCCGCTCACGCGTCCTGCTATCGCTAAGGTACCTACATCCATGTAGGCAAGGCGAAATTACGCGTCAATAGCTGGCCTATTGCAAGTAAATTCAACGCAGTTAACGTTGAAAGTAGCCGCTGGAGATAGATTTATTATCCAGAGCTGAGGTTAATTATTAAGGGAAAAACAAGCATAACGCGCCATGTCACTTTACCAACATTTTGAAGCTTTATTAGACTTAGACTCTCAGGCACAAAACGATTACCTGACAGCACTGCAAGACGCAGAGCTATTGAGTCAATTACAAGCCTTGCTCACCCACCATAATCAATTAGAAGAAGCCACCGACTGGCATGATTTGGTAGCTGAGCAAGTTGGCAGAGTAACCGGCGATGAACAACTCCACCAGCTTCAAGGCACACACATTGGCCCTTATCAATTAACTGAGATGATAGGCCAAGGTGGTATGGGCGTTGTCTATAAGGCCGAACGAGTCGATGGCGCACTCAAGCAAAGTGTGGCGATAAAGTTCTTAATGCCCTCGGTGATACGTGTTGTTGGCGAGCAAAATGCAAAAAACGAAGCGCAGATCCTAGCGACACTCAACCATCCAAATATCACCAAAGTATTTGATGCTGGCACAACCGACGGTGGCATACATTACTTTGTTATGGAGCTACTTGATGGCCTGCCAATTGACGTTTACTGTGAGCATCACACACTCACTTTTGATGACACAATTAAGCTCGTACTCGATGTCGCAGACGCGATACAAAGTGCGCACCTTTTAAATATCGCGCATACTGACATTAAGCCATCTAATATTTTCGTGACATCGAGCGGTCTGGTAAAAGTGCTCGACTTTGGCATTGCCAAGCTCGTGCATGGTCAGTCTGAAGGAAACCATCAACAAGCATTAAAGCAGTATCTACAGGCAATGAGTTTGCCTTATGCCTCACCAGAGCAACTTGCCAATGACACACTGACGCTTAAAACCGATCAATATTCTTTGGCTGTCCTGCTTTATAAATTATTGTCAAAGCAACTTCCGTTTGAAACCGATGGTAAGACAAAACCTGAAATCATAAAAACCAAACAAACTCTGCCAAGTATTCCACTCTCAAAACAAGTAAGTGGTTTTAAAAACAAACGTTTGATTGGCAGCGACTTAGAATTCATTCTGGGCAAAGCGCTACAAATAGAACCTAAAAATCGGTTCGACAGTGTTAAGACGTTTAAGTCTGAGTTACACCGTTATTTGCGCCATTTACCGCTGCACAACCGCAAGCATAGCGTCGTATATAAGTTGAAAAAATGGCTACAACGCAGCCCTGCTCAGGCTGCTATTTATGCGGTTTTAGCGGTTTCAAGTATGACCTTTTATCAGCAAAACATTCGCATTGAAGCTGAACGTAAAACAGCTGAACAAGTCGCTGAGCAAATGATCAACATTTTTAAAATGACCGATCCGACTCAAGGATTTTCGCCTACGCTCTCAGCCAAAGATATTTTACTGCAAGGAGCTCAAAACATAGAGCAAGACGAAAACATCAACTTTGTCGCAAAGTCTCGGCTTATGACCAGCATTTCAGAGAGCTTAATTGGCCTTGGCTACTATTCAGAATCGATCCCATTTTTAAAAAATTGGTCAAACAATCACGAGTTTAAAGCAACCAACCCGAGCCTATATTTTAAGTCCAATCGTTTATATGCAAAAGCACTTCGTGGGGTCGGCGACACACAAGCTTCTTACGCGCTTACTAAACAGTTATTAGCTAACATCGACGAATACAAACCGTCTCAAACAGAGCAACTCGATGCCTACATCAACCTAGCAAGTTTAGGCATGGTCAAAGTGAGTCAGGCTGGCTATGACGAAGTGCAATCTTTACTTGAGAAAACACCAAGTATTGAAGACCCTGACCGTTACTGGCAAATGAAAGTCTCTGAGTTCACTGCGCTACAAGATGATGCTTATAGCCTCTACTTCCATGGCCATATCAATAAAGAGGAGATGCAAGCGAAGCATCAACAAGTCAAAGAGATGGCTAAAGCGTTAGATAATAATTTACCTAAGACGCATTTTGACTATGCACATTATCAAGCAAGTAAAGCCTGGCTAGAAATTGAATATGGTACTCAGTGCAAGGATTGTGTGCAAAATATCATAAATGCCATGCCTAAACTTGAGAAAAAATACGGCAAAGATCATCGCCACGTCGATTTTGCATATCGACAACTTGCACAAACTTATGAATTAGAAAGAAAGTTTGATAAGCAAATCGAAGTGCTCGAGCATGTCGTCAACCTCAGAGAGCGTCGGTACGGACAAAGTAGTTACGAATTTCTAGAGCAATACCTTTCTATGTCGAGGGCTTATGAAACCATTGGCAAAGTAGAGCTGTCAGAGAATATGCGACTTTATGCCTATAATTTATTTAAAACACTGGATAATAATTTTAACCGAACCGAAATAAATATTGGTTTATACGGTGAACTTCATACTGCGATTGCCATGTTTGAAGCGACTGAACAAATGGATAAGGCCTACCCTTATATTCTCGAAGCTGAAAAGTTACTGCATTCAGATCCAATATTTAAAATAGACAGTAATTTCGATATCCAAAGTATGCTAATGACTAGCCGAAAGAATTACATTCTTGAAGGTGTAAAGTTCAACATAGCGTTCTTACGCTCGCAGCAATCAGAATTTAGCTTTCCAAATGATTTTGAGCTTAACTTTGAGCTAGCCAGAATGTACTTTTTTGACCAACAGTTTGAACTATCGATCGACCACTATGAACAAGCCATGGCCGCCATCGAGCAATACCGAAAGACGATCCCCAGTTTTTTCGCTCAACATATCGGCCTACAATATATGAAATCACTTGCCGCCGCAGGTCGCTTAGAACAAGCGCAAAAAGAGTTCGACACTTGTTACACCTTTAACTATCTCGCCAACCCGTCAGAAGATAACTTTTGGCTAGGTTTACTCGAAAAAATAGCCAAGCAATATAACCTAAAAGTGAATGTGCCTGAGTTAAGCGAATATCAAGAAACACTTTCGGCCGAGAGCTCACAAGAAACCAAAGCGTCTAGTTTATAAAGTAGTTCAAATTCACATTGGTGATTTTTAATGATGACATCAGAGTCTGCACATTGGCTTATATCAAATTTGTTTTGTTTAGACTGCGCACAATGTAAACCAAAGTACATAATATTGAGGTTTTCTAGCACCTCGTAATTGAATACTAAAATCGCCAGATGCTCTTTCACTGGTAGTGAAAAGGTTGGTATGGTCTCTTTTATCTCTCCAAAACACACTTTATTATTTACTACCTGCCCCACTTTCATCGCTTTATTGAATTCAGAGATTAAGTGATGCAAATTAGTTGGCAAACAGTATGATTGTTCGAGTAATTTAAAAAAATAACACAATGAAAGTATTTCACCCTGCTGGCTCTGTAACTCTGTATTCGCATAGTGATTAATGCCTCGCGTTAAAGGCGGTAATGCATCTGAAATACACTTTATAGCAGCCAGTAAACTCGATTCTGTGCAAGGTAAGACAGCTGAAGTATGATGCTTAAAATCTGCCATATTAAATTCATAGAAGGCGTTTTTAGTATTTTTTTCTACTATCGGCTCAGGGTAGCTGTCAATTAACCCACATAAACCAAAGCGAGATTCCAACAATTCAACTACATGGCTATGTAGAATAGGGTTTGCAGCTTTGCAGTCACCTAAACTGGTGACTAACCAGTGGTTCTTTTCTTTTGATAGTTTGACAAGTGGAAATGCACTAATAAGTCGAAGCTCTATACTTTGACCATTATCGCTTTCATGCACCTCAACCCAATTCGTCAGAAACTCTGCCCACTCATCCGCGCCGATTAATGCATGGAGCTTAAAGCTGGCAGTGATATAAGCTTGAGATAACAACGCATCGAAGGCCAATGCTTGCTGTTCCAATTTAAACCAACGAAATTTTTGTGGGCAAGATAATAAACTACTCATTGAGCTTGGCAGTTTGTTTTGTTGCTTTTGATAGTCACTAAGTACTTGCAATTGTTCTGTGAGAGTGCGCATTTTGTTCATAGACTCCATGTTTAGCTAGGCTCAATCTAGCTATTCAACAACCGCTTTTTAATACACGCATTTTCAACTCAGAACCGTAATCGATAAACAAACTAGTACTAAATTACCCCGTCAGAGATTTTGCTAGTACGTTTTTATAGTTTTTCAAGTTTTTTCTTTTCATAACTGGTTATTGAGTTTATTGCAACTATACTCGTCTTGCTTTTGCTTACTTGTAATGGACATTTTTGATAGGGATTTCTAAGGATATCTAGCCACTCATAATGTATCCGCCAGTATTGATACTGACCCTTACACTATCCGTCGACTGGTATCTCCGTTGAATAATCGGAGGAATGACGATGAAAAAATCTGTAATGTGTAAATCACTGATCACTGCCAGCATTCTCGCTGGTCTATCTCTAACTGCTTATGCAGGTTCAAATAAAGGCTCGACACCTAAAGGTAAACCCTTTGTAGAACTTCAAGGCCAAATTGTTGAAGTCGAAGGTAAAGTTGCCACACTTCAAGATCAGGTCAATGCATTGGTTGCACGCGTTGACACTATTGAAGAAAGAGTCGGCGCTAATGAAGACGCCATTGCATCTTTAACGGCGACCAATGCCAGCCTTCAAGCGCAAATTGACGCCAACGCAGACGATATTTCGTCTTTGCAAGCGCAAGTTGATTCGCTCGAGGCCGAAAATGCCGACTTGCAAGCACAAATTGATGATTTGGGTGGTGCTGATGACTACTTACAATCTCAAATTGACGCGAACAATGCGCTTATCACTTCGCTGAATCAATCAATTAATGACATGGGAGTGTCATTACAATCTCAAATTGATAATAATTTAGTACTTATATCTATGCTTGAAAGTGAAATTGATAGCATTAATGCTTCACTTGATATGAAACAAATGATTGTGTCTGGTTCGTGCCCTTCAGGTCAATCTATCAGAGAAATCTATGATGATGGTAGTGTCGCCTGTGAAGTCGACGATGTAGGCGGCGGTAGCGGTATTATCAGTCAGGTAAGAGTCTATTCTTATAGATACGTTCATTGGAACTCTGCCGGCCATGCTTACGCAACTTGTCCTAATGGCTATGCGTTAACTGGTGGTGGCATACAACATAATTCAGGTTACCGAGGCTTTGAATTGTCAAGACCATACCAGGTCTCTGGTACCGCCTACGACGCTAATTGGGCCGCTCGAACTTGGCAAACTTACATATCGTACCCTTATTACAGTACTTACCTTTATGCTTTCGCAGTATGTATAAAATACAACTAAATGTATTTATTAAGTAATTTACTATGAAGATGGGCTCAGCCCATCTTCTCTTTGTTAAAACCAATGGCGCGTTTTATTTGCAAACCACACAAGGCTCAGCATCACAGGTACTTCGACCAATACACCCACCACAGTTGCAAGCGCTGCGCCCGAATGCAGCCCAAACATTGAAATAGCCACAGCGACCGCCAGTTCAAAAAAGTTAGAGGTGCTGATCATACATGCCGGTGCGGCAATGTTATGAGGCAGCTTCAACTTTTTAGCAAGCCAATAGGCCAAAGCAAAAATACCGTATGTTTGAATAAGAAGCGGAATAGCAATTAAGCCAATGACTTGCGGCTGTTCAATAATCGTTTGTGCTTGAAAGCCAAATAGCAGTACCACAGTGCCTAACAAACCAATAACAGAGAATGGCTTGATACCAGTCAAAAAGCGGTTTAACTGCGCCTCACCCTGCTGTTTCAGTAACAAACGTCTAAAAGTAAAACCTGCCGCCAGGGGGATCACAACATAGAGTACGACTGAGATAATCAATGTTTCCCAAGGGACTGTAATGTCACTCACCCCAAGTAACAGTGCGGTGATAGGCGCAAACGCAAATGCCATGATGATGTCGTTCATCGACACCTGCACAAGGGTGTAGTTTGCATCCCCTTTGGTTAGTTGACTCCACACAAATACCATCGCAGTACAGGGCGCAACACCCAATAAAATCATTCCTGCGATGTACTCGTTTGCACTTTGTGGGTCAACCATAGATGCAAAAAAGACTTTAAAAAACAACCAGCCTAACAAAGCCATTGTGAAGGGTTTAATCAACCAATTAATCACCAAAGTGAGGATGATCCCTTTCGGCTTTTTGCCGACATCTTTAATGGCTGCAAAGTCAACTTGCACCATCATAGGAAAAATCATCACCCAAATGAGCAAAGCAACGACTAAATTGACATGAAAGAACTCTAAACCTGCTACGACTGCAAAGGCGTCAGGCATAAAGTTACCTGCAATCACGCCAACTAAGATACTTAGCCCAACCCAAACCGATAAATATCGCTCAAATAGCCCCATACTTTACTCACTTTCAACTGGCTCATTCTTGTGTCAAACAGTGCCAAACAAGAATATATGAATTTTCATATATTCTAAGTCAATCAAGTTCAAATAGGTATATGGAAATTCATATATCTAAGCTTCTAACTTTAAAAGCTAATAGTCCGCACGGATGAAGTGATTTTGCACTAGGCAATCCAAATATCGTGTGGCTTTCACATGTTTAAACTTGAGTGGTGCTTTGAGCTCTGCAAAAAGTGGAATACCACCTCCGAGTAAAACTGGAATGGTCGTTATGATTAACTCATCAATCAAATCTTGTTGCAGAAAACTTTGAATGGTTTTACCGCCATCAATATACAGGTTTTTAAACCCTTGCTTATTCAAGCTATCGATGATTTCTTTTAATCCGCCCTTAACTAAAAATACCTTGTCTTTCAACTTTTCTGGTACTTGCTGTAGCGTATTGCTTAAGACAAACACGGGCTTCGAATATGGCCAATCACAGTCAAAACTCAATACCACTTCCAAGGTATTTCGGCCCATCACTAACGCGTCTATGCCCTGTATAAATTCAGAAAAACCACAATCATCGCCAGTTGGGTTTGGCACTTGATGCAACCAATCTACTTGGTTGTTTTTGTCTGCAATAAAGCCATCGAGACTGGTTGCTATATAGACCGTGTTTGTCATTGCACACCTCTTTTAACTTGTATAAAACTTAAAACCTTATTAAAATTCTACACTGTAGAATTGATTGTATAATTAGAGATATTTTGATGAGTGTCAAGCAAACAAAAAGAGGCCGCCCTGCACAAAAACAGTTAAGCCAAGACATCATCATCGACCAAGCAAAGCAACTCATGCTTGAAAAAGACAAGCCACCAAGCATTAGAGCTTTGGCAGCTGCATTAAATGTCGATGCCATGGCCATTTACCATTACTTTAAAAACAAAGATGCATTGCTCGAAGCTGTAACTGTGTCATTGATAAACGAAATTCATGACCCACAATCACTGCATTGGCAACAAGAAGTTTACGAATTAAGCAAAAGCTATTTAGCGATACTTGATAAGTATCGCGGGCTTTTACAAACCTTACTCAGCAGTAAAATGATTGGCCCAGCCGATGTGTTCGCAGCACGTTTCGAGCGTATAACTGAGTCACTAGATTTAAATACAGACACACAACAAACCGTGCTGCATTTGCTCGTTGATTATTTACATGGTTTTGCCCTTGCTATGGAGTGCAACCCCAACCGAGATGAACTAAACCTTGAGATGATAGAGCAACCTGTTACTTTTATTTGTAAAACAATGGTTTTAGAATAAATAACTTGATTAGGGAGAAGCTTCAATGAACACAGATATTTCAAAAATTCTAGTTGTTTGTATGGGTAACATTTGCCGTTCACCAACCGGTGAAGCTGTACTAAAGCACAAAGCTAAAGCATTGGGCTTAGATCTAACCATAGATTCTGCAGGCACTATTGGTTATCACAGTGGCGAGAAACCCGATAGCCGTTCAATGAAAGCGGGTGAAAAAAGAGGATACAGCTTTAAGGGCCAATATTCTCGCAAGGTTAAGCAAAGTGATTTTACAGAGTTTGATTTGATCTTAGCCACAGACAAACAAAACCTAGCTGATCTACAAGCTATTTGCCCAACTGAGTATCAGCACAAACTTAAGCTATTTTTAAGTTACGCAGATAGCCAATACGATGAAGTACCAGATCCCTATTATGGCGCAGGTGATGGCTTTGAACTGGTATTAGATTTGATTGAAGAAGCTTCAGACAAACTATTAGCCAAGATTAAAGAAACACAAAAATAGCGTTAAAACTTAAGCCAGCGCAATAAAATCAAATTTCATGCTCGTCTAAGGTATATTTCTGTGGTACAACGCAGCCAAACTGTTTTTAGATGAGCAAATTTGTGACCAATAATACTGAACTCTTTGCCAACATTGCCCAAGACTTGCAATTTACAGGCTACAGCATTCAAACCTTAGACCAAGAATTACCTGCGCTTCAGGCGCTAAAATCGCGTCTTGCTGAGTTTGACTTCGACACGTTTGATGAAGCAGGTATAGGTCGCAAAGATGATCATCAAAAGAATGAAACCATTCGCAGTGACAAAATTCATTGGTTAGATAACAGCAACGCACTTGAAGGTTGCTTTCTAGATTATATGGATGAGTTAAAAGCTTACATGAATAAGCGTTTATTCATGGGACTATTTAGTTACGAATGTCATTTTGCGCACTATCAGCCAGGTGCTTTTTACAAAAAACACCTAGATGCTTTCAAGGGTCAAACCAACCGTTTACTTTCTACTGTGTTGTATTTAAACCCTGACTGGCAAGCCGAAAATGGCGGAGAGTTAGTCATTTATGACGGTGAAGATCACGACAAAGAACTTACCCGTGTTTCGCCAAATTTTGGCACACTTGTGACGTTTCTCAGTGACGAGTTTCCTCATGAAGTTCTGCCAGCAAAGGCTGAACGCTTTTCAATTGCAGGCTGGTTTAGGGTGAATAACAGTGTAAATGGTCAAATAGACCCGCCACGTTAAATATTAATCTCATTTGTAAGAGTGCTTTATTAGCTAATGCGCTCTTACAATGCTTTCTATCACACTACTCTCCACTAAAGCGTTTTATTTGTAAAAACTGCCAAGATAACTCCTAGTTAATCTATACAACATTACCTCTCCCCACCCAGATTAAGTAACGTTTACTTTAAAGTCAGAGAATAAAGGACCTTGCATTTAACCACTCATCCTTCTTCTTTTAACTTTAGAAAAGCAACCAATTTAGATTTAAAGACAAACCAACATAAAGCCGAGACTGCAATGACAGTCAGGATAAACTGAAAAGTGACATGAACCAGCTCTGTTGAATTCGTTAAGTAAACTGAGGGCAAAATAAACAAAAAGTTCACTAATAAGAGATTTAAAAGCTGATAGTTTTTTTGCCATAAAAACGGACAAATAATACCAATGAATAGTCCAATTGAAGCGCCAAGCGTTAAAGCCAATACCGAGCTATTAAAAACCATTATTAATCCCAATAGCGCTAGCGAACTTCCAGCCATAATCCAACCAGCCTTTTCTATAAAGACTTTATTGAAATTTGCTAAATGTGCTTCTTGCATTTTTATCCTTAAATTAATCTCTATTTGTGTACACAAAAGTAAGTGTAAATAACATTTTAGAAGTGACTTTTATACTTAAATGCTGACCAGTTCTTCAGCTTTTATGTGTGCATGAGTCACAGCACAACCACCGTGCTTTTTAATATATTCTGCTACTAAATTGAAACCTACCCAATAACCTGCTCGATTAGGAAATTTCGATTGGTCTTTCCCTGCAAAATAAATCGTATAATCAAATTGACTATCTGATAAATGCGGTTGCATTTGTTGATATAAATCTCGCCAAGCGTACTGTTTTATATCATTAAAAAACGTCAACGAAGCCTGATTACTGAACTCACTCTCAAAATGACAAGCCAGCCCTTCTGTTACTAGGTGTTGAAGCAAAGTGTCATCTTTGCCGGTCACTGACGACCTTATGACGTGATGTAATTCATGTGCCATCACCATAGTTAATTCATTGTTGATAATATCGACTAAATCTTCGCGCTCGGTATCTAATAGAATATCAACTATATATGGCGTGCTGACACACCCAAGAATACCGCTGTTAGTTTTGTAATCTTGACTACAAGGGCTGATAACAATATCTATGTCGGGTAGTGCCATGTACCTTGAAATTTCGACCAATGAGCTCTGCGCTTTAGACTCTAATCGTTTGTAAATATGATCAAACTTTCCTGAAGCATTTAAAATCGTAATATTTGTTGGCATCGGATTTTTATTATTTACAGTGGGTTAGGGCCTAACAACTAAGACCTATCAATCAACTAAAAGCTTCGCACTATTTTATTGCAGCTTTAGTCAGTAACTCATTTAACGTAGTTGATTGATAGAACTTATAAAGCTCAGCATATGATTTAAACTCCATTAATCGTTTGGAGTACGTTGATGTGTAAGCCCATTCGTCAAAAAAGCGCTCCAAGTTCACATCAGCATATTTTTTAATATACTGAACAAACTGCTCGGCTGTCGCACCACTAGCATAATAATCTTTGTAAAAACCACCAATTAACGCATTAAACTTATTTTCACCTACCAGATCATACAACAAGCGAAAAAATACCATCCCCACCGTGTATGAATTTAAGCCATTTTCTCCGTAATCAATAAACGCTGTTTTAGAATATAGTGGATTATCTTTAAACAACTTTTTAAGGCGCGCTAAGTTCTTCTCTGTCTGAACATGCAAATGTCCTGACTTTCCAAATTTATCTAACGTTAGCTCTTCTAAGAATGTAGCCAATCCTTCATTCCACCTTGGTGAATGCGTATCAAGGCTTTTAACATTCCATTGGTGGCTAATTTCATGATAAACCCTATCGAGTTCTTTAAACCCTTGTGCATCTTGAATAACCGCAGTCACATCTGCTTGTGCACCATAATTCTTAGGTACTTCGATAAAAGTATAACCTAAGTCTTTTTGTAAAGGCCCAAACCACTTTGAATATAAGTCAAACGTTAATACTATTTGTTCAAGCAACTTCTGAGAAGATTCTTTTGATTCCCAGCTGAAAACAGCATAGTTACCTTTCGAATAAAGCTGGTAATTGGCAATTGCAAAATCCATACGCCATGCTGGCAATTTATTTACATATCGGTAGACACTCTTATGATTGTTTATATGATGAGATAGTAATTTCCCACCATTTGCCACTACCAACTCCTCTGGCACACTTATGGTTACATCATAATCGTAAGTATTTAACCAAAACTTTGCCTTTTTATTCACTTTATCATTTGGATAGGTAACAAGAGGGTATGCCAGCGCATCCATTCTAATAATAGAAAAATCTTTAGATATATTATCCTTAACATAATTCATTCCTGTCTCGGAATAACCCCTCAATGAGCCATCAAATTTGATTTCAAACTTAAAAAACTGATTTGGCTTTATGGGAGTATCTAGTTCTATTTCAATATAATTTGTCTGTAGTACAGGCCAATCTTCATTACTCAATACTTGTTGTGTGAATGCAAGCTCATTGCCTTTCATATCAAGGAGTTTTGAGACTTTTAATAATCGATATAAACGAAGCGGAATGTGGTTAGCATCTTTGCTAGATGTATTTATAACAGTAATAATCCCAGAAGCAGCTAAAGTTCGCTTTTCAATATTAATATCATAATTTAACTCATAGTGATCGGCAGCCAGTTGCAGGCTACGATGAGAAAATGAAACATTAGCTTGAGCCAGGCTCGTATAAATTGAAGTTAAGATAATAATGACTTTTAACAAAATTTATCCTTAATTGTGTCTAAATATATCCCTCAAACCATACGTAAAAAATGAGCATATTAAATACACGAACAACGAGCCTTGAATTTAAAAACCTATTAATTGCCGCTCACATTACATATGTGTTTTTTCTCATGTTATTCTGCAACTTGCAAGTTATAAACAAAAAGATTAACGCCTGATTATTATTATGTAAGAAGCATAACTTATAGCAATGCTTATCAGTTTTTTGCTTGTGCTATCAATTGCGATAACTGTGTTTTTGTTAACGAACCACTTTTTCTTGTGACTTCCTCACCGTTTTGGAAAACAATCACTGTGGGTAAGCCCCTTACTGCAAATTGTTTACTTAATGTCGAATTTAAAGAAACATCAACTTTACCCACAGTGACACTGTCAGCATTCTCTTTCGCAAAATCATTGATTGTATTGTTCATTAACAAACACGGGCCACACCACTGTGCCCAAAAATCCAACAAGACAATTTCATTCGAATCTAAGGCTTTTCTTAACTCTTCTTCACTAGACAAATTCAAAGGCCCATTAAGACTTTGGGCTTTCTTATTCACCTTTTTGGACATTGCTGATAATGGCCACTTGGCTATGGCAAGTAGGTTCGTCACCATCAAAGCTAAAAACAGAAATATCCACCCTAAGATTTTTATAGGAAAGAAATATATTGGCGCGTTTTCTATAAACGACTCGATGTTATTTAGCTTGCCTGTAATATGATTTCCAAGACTCAATGTTTTCTCCTTTTATGACTGACCGCTTATGTTAACTCTTTATTCGCTCGCTGCGGCTATCTTCGCGTTCGTATTCAACGCAGTCGTTTTACCTAGTTCAAAACCCCATGCAAAGAATAAACAGACTACAGCAGAGAAGAGTACAGCATATGCGATGAGCTTTGAGTCAGATAGGCTTTCGTTTTTCATATATTTACCTCATACGTACATTTGAAATGGGTAGAACCATTAAGCTAATACCGTATTCACAGAATTTACTTAACCAATCAGACTTAAATTCTCCAATTTCGTGTTATGTGTTCAGTTCTGAGCAGTGCTCTTTAGATACATAAATGCGACTAAACGTCTTACCTGGTTCACCCTGATATTTAATGTGCATACTTATGTGATAACCCTCTTCAAATTGAGCATCATAATTTGAGCTTTGGCAGATATAGTTTAATGCCACCTCATCATAGTGAGATTTAAACTCATCAATATTTTTTACATTTGAAGTAATACCAGAAACTGTTAACGCTAACGTGAAGCTTTTATCTGTCACATCAACGCTGTCTAAGGCGAGTTGCTCATCTTTAAAAGGTGTTATTTTCTTAATTTCACTTGCGACTGTTTTAGCATAACTAACTTTCGAGTAACCATAATAACCCACTGCAGCAACACCTAGAATTACCACTAATGCGATTTTTTGCTTTGTGAAACTGTTTTAGACATATAACCAAATTTCCCTATGTGTATTAAACCTTTGTAACTTAATAAAGATCGCTTTCTAAGTTTTAGCACGGTACTAACAGAACCAACTGTGCAGAATTGATGCTTTAATCTGCTTTTAGATAAGGCGGTTGCACCGCGTATTGACGATACTGTATTACGAACTCTGCTGCTTGGGCAAGAGTTTCTGGATAAGGAACGCTTTCGTAGCTATTTTTTGTTGTTCGAATTTTTTGAAATACAAACCCATGTTCAATTAAAAATTTAATCTTTTTCCACTGTGCTAAATCAGATTTTTTTGGGGGTTTAAAATGGCGACCTAAGTTAACCGCAATTCCCTTACAAATAGGGCACTCTATAGCCTTAGGATAATCATATGGTGCAACATCAAATTGACGCATGTTAGAAGTTCTACACTCACAACATGCAAATGACATTGAATATCTAGGGCCCTGATATTTTACTTGAGGTTGAGGTAAATCTCTTAGTCCAGCTTTTCTTCTAAACTCCATTCTCGACTGTTTATTCATCATTATTTTCGACCTACGACTCTTCCCCTAAATAGTCAAAAATACAAAGCTAACTAAAAAATTAAATCTTACAGGCTTGCTGCCTGACACTCTTTTTTGATTGAGTTACCCGTCAAACTAAACTTACAACTTGCTTAAGATACTAACTAATTTACTAACTATAACTTCTGGTGAGTGAGTTGGAACATCATGAGTGCTACCTTTAGCGACAACTAGTTTGCTACCACACTTTTCAGACAACTTCTTGTGTGCAGCTTGCCATTCATAGATCTCTTTTAAGGATGACCATTCAGGTTTTTCAGCTGAAATAATGAAACAATTTTTCCTATACTTGTCTCGAAGATTTTTTACTGAGGCATATGTTTCTGCTAATCCCTCTGTCTCGCGTGTTAGGGCTTTGCCTAAGTTGTTATTAGGTAGCTGAGACAAATCAATATTTTTCAACTCTTCTTCTATTCCACCCATTGAGTCAATAAACTCAACAGTAATCGGATCGATGAAAACTAATGAATTCAGTGAGTTTGAATATTTGGCACCATACATTTCCATTAAGTAATACGCATAGGAGTGACCCACATAAACGAATGAATTTGCATAACCTAACTGCTCAAGCCCTTTTTTCAAACCTTCAACTTCACCATAAATGTCATAAGGAGATTTAGGTAACTCACTTAAACCATAACCAGCTCTGTCGTAGGTAATAATAGCGTTATCTATTTTATTGGATAGTGTTTCAACTATGTTATTCCAGTGAGAAGAGTCTACGCCGGATCCCGACTCAAAAACGATTGCCGGTTTAGTTCCTGCTATAAAATTAAAACTAAGGTTATATTCTCCTACATCAATTAAAACTTGTTGAAGTTTTCTTTTTTCATCCAAACTATATGCTGAACTAGGCAAAAAAGAAGATATAGCTGTGAAGATTAAGAATACAAATCGTAACATGTATGTTGGAGTTCCTTTTTAATAGAACGCTTTGATAATTGCAGATTTTACTGAGTGATTTTGCATTCACAGCAGAATAGAAATAACACAGTAAAATTTGCCCAATGACTCAATTCGCCATGCTGTTACACAACAGACTTATCGTAACACACTAACTCTACAACGTTACTCTCTGGATCTTTGACATAAATCGACCTCCACTGACACCAAGTATGTTCAGCGGTGATAACCTCACACCCAGCATTCTCTAAGCGTGTTTTTTCAGCTAAATAATCTTCTGATGAGATTTCTAGTGCAAAATGATGCAGGCTAGAACATGCCGATTCAACTGTTGCGATATTGTCATTCACAAATGCTCTAGGTAACTCTTCAGCAAATAAACCGATTACTTGTGTATGACCACCATGCCCATCTGCAATTTTAAAAAATGCCACCTTAGGAAACTCTTTAATCAGCTCAAGACCAATAATGTTAGAGTAGAACTCTTTCATTTTATCCAGATCACGAACTCTTAATACCGTTTCACCTAACCCTTTAATTGCTGGATTCATCACTTTCTCCTTAAAACTATCGCCCCGAGTGAGGCTGTTACATTAAATTAGGGGCAGGTCTTGAACCGTGCAAAGCTTGCACAAAGCAAGACCTAAAATATTGATATTATTAAAAAATCATTATCTTTAAATTTCACGAGCTGGGCAATTTTTAAGATATTCAATATCAGTTGGGTTTCTACTTGTCGTAAAATCCAAACGAACAGAAGTTAAGACAGGAATACTATCCTTATTTTTTTCAGTCGGCTTCCACTTCCATTTAGTCAATGCTGCTGCGGCATTCTTATCAAAAACACCTTTAGGGAAGGAAGAGCGCACTTTGTAACCCTTAAGTTTTCCGTTTTGATCTATGCCTACAATCAAGTCAACGCAACCAGATATATTTTTCTTGGCTGCAGAAACCGGATATCTTGGTTCAACTCTTTTAACGACAGTCCAATACTCTTCAACAAGTTTGACGTGTTTTTTCGCAGACAAGTCTAGGTAATTCGATTGAGCTTGTTCAGTCTCAGGTATTGATGTACACGCTGCCAAAGTAAATGTTAGAGGTATTAACAAGTAAGATTTATGCACTGCTCTCTCCTTGGTTTTATTATTCTATTTTAAGGGCTATCAGAACTAACTCAAAATAAGCGCTAATAATCGACTGAATTTAGCATATTCAAAAGGTTGTTAGTTTTACAATTTACCTTGAACGTTTTAGTGAAAAATATTTATTTGACCATTCTTAATAAGAGAAATAAGAAACCAATAACCGCCAATACGAAAACTATAACCATTATTGTTAATGTCTTAGATTTTCGCATTGAGCTCAACAACGCCAACTCAGTGTGTGGGGTAAACAAATCGACAATACCATTAGATTTATGATTCTTAGGATGTTTATTCTTCATATAAACATTAACCTCCTACTCGACTTATCGTTTAGCTAACACTTGCCCCCTGTTGTTTAGGCACGAGTTAAATGAATGCACTCCCTTATTTAGGGCGTTTTAGAATAGCAATTGCAGCAATATTGTTAGCCAAACTACCCATATTGAACTCTAGTTCAACAAGCTCCCAGCCATTATTGCCCAAACTATTTAAGTCATCTTGTAAGGCTTGTGCGTCAAGTTTTGACGAAAATAGGCCTTGGTATCCGAACTGAACCGTTTTATATTCCCACTTCATTGATTAAACTCCGTTTTATAGATTTTTTATTGCGCTATTTTAAAATTATTCTAGAACTACGGACTTCTTTTTCGGTAGCTTTAGGTTGCATAGAAGGATTTAATGGGTACTCAAAACCATCAAAATTTAAAACGACTTGACCAACACCGCCAGTAGACACCACTAAATTGCTCCACCCTTTATTTTTAATCGGCGAGACTAATACCGGCTTTTTAGTGATCATAACTTTAGATTGAAATTTAAAGCCTTCTTTAGTACCAACAAAAACAAATGATGTGCAACCACCTGAGCCACACCAGTTTCTGTCGTTAAGGTAAACATAAGCATCTTTTATACCGTCATTGTTTAAATCAACAAAAGCAAATTCATAATTAACTTCATCCATATTAAAGTGTGAATTCAATGCTTTTTTTAATTCAATCTCACTTTCTGCATAAGTCACGGTAGTAAATAATAATGTCAATATAGTTATAATTTTTCTCATAGTATTCCTTTATGCCCAACTGATGAAAAAAAGAGGCTAAAATTAGCGGCGAAAGAGCATTGGCCTGCTGTTTTGCGTCCTTTGGTTTAGGCACTTGTTATGCATTTTCTGACCAAAGTGCATCCGAACGGAACGCATACATATAAATCGGATATGCAACAAATAGTAAAAAAGCAAAAACCCCTAGTGAAAACAATAATTGTATTAAACTAAATTGGTTAAACGTATAAAGGACTAACCAAAACACACTTATACCACCAAAAATCAATACATTTAAAACAAATATTAATATAGCTATTGTTTTAGTTCCGATAGCCACGCCGTATGCGTAACCATATATCGGTATTAGTATTGATGCTGAGACTATAACAGACAAAAAATCTGAATATTTTAAGCTTTCTTTGAAAGGTAAACCAACCAACTCAAGAAATGTAATGAGGGCTACAAAAGAAAATAGAAACTTCCACTTTTTCAAAATATTACTCTTAATGCATAACGTTCGAATAACGGGCGTTTACTGACCCAAAATGATTCAAACGCCTGAATCACAACGTTTCTATGAAAAAATGCGCCACGAGTAAACGTCCCTCGTTCATTCGCTTGTTAGAAGCTATGTTCGCACCTTAGATGCTATGAGCGCCCCTAATGGTGACAAAATTGCTGTGAGTGTAAACCAAACCGCCAAGTCAAACTGCTTGAATTTGACAAATGCAACCTTCGAATTAACAACTATCTGATTTGCATACATCGACTCCAAATCGAAGTTGGTAGACTTTACTTCTTTCCCACCATATAACTTACTCATGTACTTTGACGCTGAATATTTACAGGCATGGCCAAAGTACAATAGGTTGTCACTTTCATCCCGTTCTCCAATATGTATCCACGGTACTCTTAGCCTAGGTACAAAGGATAATAATGATATTGCAAGGGAAATGACCAGACATATGACCATAAATAATAGGTAGTAGGATAAATAGCCTTTCATCAACTCCGTTCCAGAAACCAGCCTCAATAAGCCAAAAATACTAGCAGAACAAAATGCTATATTTGCCGCATTCTTTGCCTCTGCGTACTTTATCCAGTCATTAACTTTGGAGAGAGTATCTTTTAAAATATCTATCAAAACAGTCCACCAAAACCAGTTGCACTTGCCTTGCAGTTTTCGTCATACCACTTTTCCATTTCTGTATTAACAAAATTTCCATGGTAACAGTCATGACTGTAGTTTTTTTCAAGCAGTTTCTTATTGTGTTCATTGAGGTTTGAATAGATCACATTTGATGCAAAGATAACTTTATTTTCCCAACCTTTATTTGCCTTACCACACAAGTTTGATGCGCCGTTCACTACATCTCCCATCCAGACTATTTCATTTAGACCGCTCCCCTTATAACCTGATTTGATCATTAGGGCTCGACCATAATCCATACCGATTCCGACCTCAATTTCAGTTATGTTACGTTTCTTGAACTTGTGGTTTAGCACTTTTATCAAGGAGTTGATCTTCGCCGAATCACTAAACATGCTGTCAATCTGCCACTTCTTAGGCGTATTGTAGATACCACTAACACAGTCACCTTCAATACGAATTTCGGAGCAGTTTATATTCCCATTCATTATTGCAACTACTTCCGATATGTAGCTCCTATAAATTTTGGCTAAAGTTGGACGTTTGTGCTTGTTCGGTAATTCTGATGAGTCTCTAATATCAACGAAGAGAGCCGAGCAGTTTACATAATAACCATTCTTATATGTCAACTTATCTCTGGACGGTATCTCATCAACCTCCGGGAAGGATGTATCAGACGCATCCAAAATCTCATCTAATCGTTCAAAGCTTTCCTCATGCTTATATTCTTTGTATTTGGTTTCCAACTACAGAACTCCTTTAGCTTCTAACGCCGCCGTAAGAGGCGGAAAATGCTTGGCTAAAATTAGCGACGAAGGAGCACAAGCCAAGCATTTTGCGTCCTTTCTTGACGGCTTTGTTATGTTGTTTTACATATGCTTGGAAAACTCTTTGAACCCTTTCCACGACAGGTAAAATTGAAAGAAAGAGTTTTGCATTAAAAATATTCCGAAAGACACTATCAAAACAGAATACCTATAGCTTGTATTTCCAATTTTAAATGTCAGTGAATCTGGGATAAACAATACAAGCAAGAACGTAAAACAGACGAATAGTAAAAGCCCCATAGTTACATGAAGCCTACCAACTAGCTTGGGTAAATATCCTGTCATTGTAGTATTGCGCACAAGTTTGTTATCTTTTGCGGATGCAAATAGGGATATGGATGCCATAACAAAGCCAAATAAAATCCCCGATAAGGTTGAGACAGCTGAAGCTATAGGCTGAATTTCTTTACTTGTTAATTTAGAAATTATTGGCCAAGAAAACCAGCATAGTGCCAATGTGACACCTATCACTAACCAATAGTAATGTTTCTTAATAAGTTCCATAGCATTAAGCCAATCTCGCTTGGTTTAAGTCGCCAAAATAATTAACTAGTTCATTTTCTTTTTCTAACCTAGCTTCATCAAGTGCTGACCACATTTCAAACGCAGGAGGATACCTGCCTTCCACTTCAATAGGTTTAGTATAAAATAAACGGTCTGCAACAAGATCTACAGGGTGCGTTATTAAAGTTTCATCGTTTTCTAACAATAACTTGCACTTTTTGACATCAAATTTAGTTTGAAGTTCTCTAAGTGCGCCCTTTAAAGTGGAGGCTAAATATCTTTCTTCCGCTACATCAGAGCGAGCATTGCCTCTTAAAGATAAGTTTAAAACCGCAGTACCTGTGCCGTTTAAAGTCGAAATTATAGAGTTATTAAAATCATGCTCTACATCGTTAAATAACTCTGGGTTTGTTGGTCTAGCAATGGCGAATTCAGCTGTTCTTATTTGCACATGGTTGTTCATTAACCACTGTAAATCCGCAGCTTCAATTATAGGATTTAAAACAGTTACATAGGCAGATTCTGTGAGGTATTTCCCCATGTTTGCGCTACTAATACAAAAGTGATTACGCTGAATTATGAGTACAGAGTAATCAGAGTAAAATGTAAAATAAGCTTTTTCTAAGAGATTTTCATTAGGGGCAAGCGAAATTTCACGTTCTTCCCCACCAATTATTGCAGCATGTGGTAAATCATTCGCTCTATGTTTACCAATAATACCCTTAAAACCATAAGCCGTAGACTCTATGTGCCTTAGTTCATAGCTATTTGAACCAATAATTTTTACGGTGCTATCTCCATTGTCAAACTTCGTTAGCATTGCATTCAATATTTCGAATGTCGTCTTCGGCTGTGCATTAGGACTGGAATTAGTCGTTGAGCACCCATAAAAGTCAAAATTATAATTTTTTTGTGGCATAAATAAATTTTCCTTAAAAACTCAACGATTGTAGATTTAACAACATAACGCCCTGTTAATGGGCAAAATATAGTTGGCTAGAATAAGCGACGAAGGAGCAAAAGCCAACTGTATTTTGTCCTTGTTAAACAGCTTGTTAGGTGTACTTACACGTTTTGCGTATACGGTTTTATACCAATTAACTCAGAAACACCTGAACCCGATTTTAAAGCTAATTTGATAGAGGATACAAAGGCATCCAATGATAAAGCTTCAAATTGAACGGTAAATTTTGCAGTACATGCGGTGTCATTTGACAGAGAGACTAATACAGCCGTATGACCAACAGAATCGAAGCAATGAAATTTAAGCTCACAATGCCCATAAGATGAATCAACGTCACCAACTTTAAAGCTGACTTCATCTGAATTAGATTGAGGAAAAGTTGATAATTGCTCAGCTAGTTTTTCAAACATTTGAGCATTTATATATTGCTCAGTTTCTCCAGCGAAGGTTTCATTGCACGCCTTTACCCATATTTTCGCTGGGTCATCTCGTAAAAATTCGATCTCTAATCTGGGCTGCATCCGCATGTACACCTAACGCCGTTGTAACCGGCAAAAAATTGTTGGCTAAAATGTGAAGCGAAGCGTAGCAGCCAACAGTTTTTTGTCCGCGTTGACAACCTTGTTATGCGTTGACACACAAAATTAAAAGCGCTTGCGCCTGCACCAATAAGCCAAACTTTAAAATTTAAAAACACCCACCAAACCCAAAATTGCAAAGAAGCGTTCTACTGGTGAATGATGATTCTGGTCACAGCTTAAATTGAAAAACGAAAAGCCAAGACCAGCTTAAAACTTAATTACGCCACTGTACCTAAAAGCTGATTTGAAGGAAAGACTTGAGATGAAAACCGCATTAAATACAGCGATTTAATGTGACGCATAACGCCGCAAATAAACGGCAAAAATTAGTTGGCTAAAATTTGTGAGGCACGAACAAAGCCAACTGGTTTTTGTCCGCCATTTTAATTTGCTTTGTTATATGACCAATAGCTTCTATTTTGAAAAAAGCTTTTTGAATAGCTCTTCGGATTGCTTAATGCCTTCATCGGTCAATTGCACTGACTTAGCCTTACCAACCGGATCACAAATTAGACCTTTTTCATGAAGCCTATTCATAACTTCCCAGTCAATTTGTTTCCAAGCTCGGCCATAGTCATGCAAGGTGAGATGTAATAAAGCTAAAGCTGCTTCATCTATTTTATTTTCATCTATATCCATTCAAAACTCCAAAGCCTGATGGGCATATAACGCTTGCCGTAAACGGCACAAAATAGTTGGCTATAATTTGCGACGCAGGAGCACAAGCCAACTGTTTTGTGTCCACGGTTTAACGGCCTTGTTATATGCCACATTTCTCAATCCATTTTTGAACAAATTTATTAAATCCTGGAGCATATTGCCAAAGCATAATAATAGTTTTTTTATTTGAGTCTAGTAACGCAAGAACGTCCATGTCAGAGTATTCTTTATAATTTTTTAGATCATGCCACTTAAAATATATTTTTTCGTTTGAGCCTTCAATCTCGACACCGCTGTCGTTATAAGTAATCTTAAAGTTAATTGTTTTTAGAAAAACACTAGCTAAATAAGCACACCTTATGCAGTACACCCATGAAACCAAAATAATTATGACGAGAAATAGGCTAGAGTGAAGGTTGGATTCAATTTCTCCCAAGTAGAGCAAAAAGAAAAACGCGGTTAAGCCTGCACCACTTATTGCAAGAGCAAAAAACATTGCTGTTGAAATGTAAATAAATATTTTATGTAGCAATGGGTGGTGATACACGATGCCTCCGTGGCATATAACGCTTGCCTAACCGGCGCGAAATAGCAGGCTATATTTAGCGACGAAGGAGCGCAAGCCTGCTGTTTTGCGTCCGTAGTTTAGGCACTTGTTATATTTCATTCTTTACGCGTTCCCATTCTTTCTTTAAGACTATTTGAGATTGCTCTATGGCTAACTGATGTGACTTCCAAAATGCCGCATCACTTTCCGTCGAACTACCTGATAACAGTGCATTGTGCATCTCTGTTATAAACACGACCAATTTGAGATGGCTTTCTTCATTAGGATTAATATATAAATTCAGCTTATTAATAGACTCTACAATATATTGATATTCAGCATCGCTTCGGTCTTCGAATCCAGACGCCCAATAATGAGAACATTTACCAGTTATATCTGCTAATAGCACTCTTAATTCATTAATCCATGTTTGACGAATAGGTGCAATAATTTGCTTGTTTGCAATACGTAAATTATTCGCATTTTGTTTTTTTGAAATCCGGATTGAGATTAGGGGGCCAACCACTACTGCTAGAATCGCAACTACAAGCGATAGAAAAGGTAGCAAAGACTTGGCAAATTCGAACATTATTTCTCCCTGAAATATAACGCCCTGTTAACAGGCAAAAAATAGTTGGTTAAAATTAGCGACGAAGGAGCAAAACCAACTGTTTTTTGTCCTTGTTTAACAGCTTGTTAGCTGCTGATTATATAATACCTTGTTCTGTACACCATTTTCGTAATGCTTCTTCAGTGCGCTTTGCTTCAAATTCATACCATTCTTCAATTTTATCAGCGCTCTCTAGTAAAGATTTGAACCTTGCATAAGCACCTTTACGATTAAAGATTGAACGTACTTTTTCATATTCTGTTGGTAAGTATTCTAGAGTAAAATCGAAAGCGAGTTTATTACCAAGGTTCAATTCATTTTTATGAGGGATAGCCAAGTATTTTTCATCATTAATATCGTCTGGTAATTCCTCTTCATTATCACCAAACTCAGAATAAAAATATGTTTTGCCTGATTCTTTACAAATGTACCCTTCATGATCAAGTGGTGAACCAAAATTGACGAGTTCAAATAGATCTAAAACATCGCTAAATTTAATATTCATACTGACCTCTGATGTGCGACTAAGCAGCTAACGCCTAATTAACAGGCAAAAAATTGTTGGCTAAAATAAGTGAACGTAGTGAACAAAAAGCCAACTGTTTTTTGTCCTTGTTTAATTTCTTGTTATGCAGATTCATCGTCAAAGTAAATGTCCCAAGATATATTAAGGTTTAATGAAACAAGCCTATTCATTAAATCCACAGTCATTGATGGGCCACCTTGACCATTAGAGTCCCAAAAACAAAATATGTCAGTTGAACAATTTAACTTGTGCAAATTACTCATAACTTCGAGTTTATCTTGCAGGTTATTTAGGATTATCTCAAGGTGCTCTACATTATCAGTTGAATCAGATAAATCCTTAGTAGAAAAAGCCCAATAATTAAATTCTCGCTCATGCTTATATTTGGAATCATGATTAATAGCTTTAACCTTTGTAGGATTAAAACCAATTAAGTCCGTGATTTTTTCAGGCGACAGTTCAGAAGAGAAAATCCTTAATGTCGCATAGGTCAATGTACATGCCATAGTTTGAGTTTAACTTATCTGCATAACGCCCGATTAACGGGTAAAAAATTGTGGGCTAAAATAGAGCGAAGCGAAAAGCCCGCAAGTTTTTTATCCCTGTTGAATTGCTTGTTATGCGTTGACGCACCGCTTTTGAAGCGCTTGCGCCTGCACTAATAAGCTAAACTTAAAATTGAATAACCCTCACCAAACTCAAAATTGCAAAGAAGCACTCTACTGGTGAATGACCTTTCTGGTCACAGCTTAAATTGAAAAACGAAAAGCCAAGACCAACTTAAAACTTGATTACGCCACTGTACCTAAAAGCTGATTTGAAGAAAAGACTTGAAGCAAAAACCATTTTAAAGACAGCGATTTAAAGTGACGCATAACGCCGTTGTAACCGGCAAAAAATTGTTGGCTAAAATGTGAAGCGAAGCGAAACAGCCAACAGTTTTTTGTCCGCGTTGACGACTTTGTTATGCGTTGACACTCAAATTTAGAAGCGCTTGCGCCTGCACTAATAAGCCAAACTTAAAACTTAAAACACTCACCTAACCAAAAATTGCAAAGAAGCGCTTGACTGTTGAATGACCTTTCTGGTCACAGCTTAAATTGAAAAAAGAAAAGCCAAGACCTACTTAAAAATTGATTGCACCACTGTACCTAAAAGCTGATTTGAAGGAAAGGCTTGAAGTAAAAACCGCATTAAAGACAGCGATTTAAAGTGACGCATAACGCCTTACTAATTGGCGCACAAATGCTTGGCTAAAATTAGCGACGAAGGAGCGCAAGCCAAGCGTTTTGCGTCCTTTTAAGTAACTTGTTAGCAGTACATTAATCGCCGACAAAAATTACGCTTTTACCATTGCTTTCGGCTGACTCCAAAACAGAGATAAACTCTGAAAATAGAGCGGCACTTTTACCGTACTGTGGAGCAACAGAGCTAAGTATATCTATTAAATTTTGAAGCCCTGATGAGAACTTGGTATCGGAATATTGATCTATGACTAAGCCAGTTTTAGCTTTAAATATCTCGAACGCTTCATTGAATAATGACCATTTCTCAGAATCAATTGCGTAAATCCATTCCTTTGGTTGGCCATTTTCCATTATGTGTAAATCTAGTGCCATATTTCCTGTACTGCTAACGCCCCATTCAGGGGCTTTTAATTGTTGGCTAAAATAACGAACGCAGTGAGGAAAGCCAACTGTTAAAAGTCCCGCACTGCAATGGCTTGTTATATGCTATTTAAAATCAAAACCAAGCCTTTTGTTACCGCAACAAATATAGCTAAACCAACCATAATTTTCGGTAACTTTGGGTAATTACCTATCATGTATTTTAGAGCTGGAGATTTATCTACTGTTCCAAGTTTTCCGCTGAAATGCAAAGCACCCATAACGCAAATTAAAATCACCAATAATGTATTGTATGGTTCAGGCAACATCTATTCTTTCCATGGCATATAACGCCTTAATAAACGGCGAAAAATAGCAGGCTAAACTAAGCGAAGAATGAGCGCAAGCCTGCTGTTTTGCGTCCATTGTTTAATTAATTTGTTATAAGGGCAAAACTCTATTTATTTGAGATTGAATACCAAGCAAAGAAAATTAAAAATAAAGCACTAAGCTTCAAAGCAATTAAAAAAGTAACCCCAATTTTTGAACTAGAATCAGAAAACCCAACTTTCATTTTTGAACTACTTGATTTTGGTTGCTCGATCAGACCAATACTTAATACCTCTTTAGCAAGTAATGTATAGTCATTGCTATCAGTAATACTTATTTTCCCGTTCCGTAATTTCCACATAAAGCTTGAAATGACATATAAAATAAAACCAACTCCCGTGACACTAGCCATGGTAAATAGAGAGAATAAGAACTCCATATATTTTCCCTGTAATAAGCTATTACTGAAAAAGATTAGAGGAAAAAGAACTATATAGAGCCAGTAATGCTTCACTGCTAATGAAACTATTTTCACCCAAAAAGATGGGAATAGAAGAACTTTCAATTGATTAATACTCCGCCCCTGCTAAAGCCCTTATAACAGCTTATTCTCTCCCAAATTGCCTGAATAAATACCGACAAAACGGGCTATATTACGTGTCCCAATATTCACACAAGAAAAGTTCATTGTAAACATGAGTTTAGAATGTCCAATTTTGCTCAGTTGTGAAAACTGGACAAAACGCGCTGTAATAATGTTATGCGTCAAAAATAAAATTCTGTATATAAAAACAGTGTTTTATTTTGATGTTTTTTGTGAGGTAGTTAAATTGATATTAGTGCATCATGATTGAAGGCTGAGAGTCTAAACAAACTTGCAAAGTAAACTTGATTAGATACCTAAACTCTCTTGCACACGTATTTTAGCTGCCACAAAATCTACATGCGCTACATACATCAAACTCGATATTTTACGAATGATGTGATCTTCATAATCATCTAAATGACCATCTGCAAAAGCAACGTGCCATAACAACTCGATCACTTCCATACGTTCTTCGTAGCTTGTTTTCGCATTCACTTCTTTTACAAATTGGTGCAAATCTAGCGCAGCTTCAACCATAGGTCTTACTTTATCTATCAGAACTTTAACCTGGCTTTCATCTAGCTCACACTGTGTTTTTAAAATTTCGGCAATCTTATCTAATTCCGATTGCTCAATTTTGCTGTCAGCGCGCATGACTTCAACTAAGAGAGCTGCAAGTCCAGTATTAAAGTCGATTGAATTCTCAGGCTGATTGGTTTGCTGTAATTCATTACTGAAGTCAGCTAATAATGCTTTAAGCTTTTTAAACACTAGTATGTCTCTGATTGTTCTATATAGTTTGATTATATCTCTGTTCTTCAAATTATATCGACTCATAAACATTTTCTTACAGTATTTAGGGACTCAATGACATACACTCGCCATTCTACATTTTGGAATTACATGGATGCATATGAAAACGCTTATCTCTGCACTACTTTTGACTCTTTTAGCGGGGTGCGTTTACGTACCAGAAAACGCACATAGCTATGATGAAAAATGTAATGTCATGCGTAAAAAGAAGGTGTTAGCCCTAGAAGAAGCAATCCCCATGGCAAATTGCTCAAATGAGGCATGTGCGCTATTAATGGCTAGTTATGGTTTAGTGACTGCAGCTAGCTTTGTGGTATCAGGTAGTATTGTGGTTATTTCTAACACCGTGTATTGGCTCGAAAAGCCCTCTGATTGCAAACCAGAGGAAACAAACATCAACTAAACTAAAATCGAGTTAACTTGGGAAAAACACCTGAACAACTAAGCCCGTTTTCCCATCACCTCGGTTATGCAAACTTAGTTGACCATGATGGGCTTCTGCGATTTCTCGACAAAGCGCAAGCCCCAAGCCGCTTCCACTTGCTTTGGTTGAATAAAAAGGTACAAGGGCATTCGCCATAACCGCTTCACTCATACCTTTACCTGCATCACTCACGCTGAGTAATGCACCTTGAGATTTAGCTTCAATTTTTACTTTAATCTGTTCTGCTTCTGAACCCGATTCATGCGCATTTTTAAGCAAATTAATAAGAAGCTGCTCTAGCTGAACTCTGTCTGCAAGGCATTCAACGTTTGGGATATCCCCTTCAATACTAAAAGCCCACTCTTGCTTAACACTGTTCAATAAACTCGACCAATCAATTACTTCGAGTTTTGGCTGAGGCAATTTGGCAAACTTGCCGTAACCTTGAACAAACTCATTCAGGTGATTTATGCGCTCTTGCATGGTCGAAAATACTCGCCCTAGCCTTGGTTCATCCAGGTTTTGCGTCAGTATTTTTCCACTGTGTAACATAGACGACATAGGGCCTAAAGAGTTATTGAGCTCATGACTGATGATACGTATTACTTTCTTCCATACTGCCACTTCTTGACGACTCAGTTCACGTGTAAGCTGTTTAAAAATATATAAACGGTGACTATGGTTATTTAACAAGAACTGTCCGGTTGAAAGGTGCCAAGTTTGGGCTTCGTCATCATGCTTTAATTGACTATCGTTTGAATGTGCGTGCTTTAGGTGAAATAGTCCATCTCTGCCTGCTTCCATCGCGTTTTGAATTTGCTCACTGCCAAAAGCATAGAGTTCGTTGCGAGTCAGACCTTCAAGTTTCTGCTCACTATTAAATAACAGTTTGGCACTGTGATTACTGAACACCACATAATCGTTACTGTCTATTAAAACCAAGGCTTGAGGCGATGACTGTAGCACTTTATCGAGCATCAATTCGCGCTGATAAATCCATTGTTTTTCTTGTCTAAGTTGCTCGGCGGTTTGATTGTAAGTGTGGCACAAACGCCCAAGCTCATCGTCTTCACTGTATGCAAGTAAACTCGAAAACTCACCGTCTTTGAAATTCAACAAACCCGTTTCTAGCGCTTTAATACCTGAGTTCACAGGCTGAGTAATTAGGCTACTGACAAACCAAGCCAAAACGATGGCTAAACTAAAACTAATCAGACTAAGGGTACTCGAAGCGCCAAGTACAAGTAAAACAGGCACTAACGCCAATACCACACTTAACATTGTTGCTAACTGCAATTTATGACGAGTACTGAGATTGGCTGTGAGTGATTTCATAAAGGTTATCGTTTTAATTTTATTAGTAGTCGATATCGAATTTTTGTAAACGCCTATATAGCGCTTGTCGTGAGAGCCCAAAATGTCTTGCTACTTTGGCAACAACCCCTTGGTATTCTCGCATTGCAGCCTCTATTTCATCTTTATTGGGTTCTTTGTTAGTATTTGTTTGCGTCACGTTTTGTGTTTGGTTTAAACCAAAGTCGGTAAACTCCAGTGCGCCACTTGGCTTTAGAACAGCAGCCCGCTTACAGGCGTTTTCAAGCTCTCGGACATTTCCCGGCCAAGCATAGCTCGTCAGAGCCTGCTCAGTAGCCAATCCAAATTCTCGCTCTGGCAAGAAATGTTTTATAAGTGGAACGATGTCGTCTTTTCGCTCACTCAGCGGTGGCAGCCTGAGCTCTATGACATTCAGTCGGTAATATAAATCTTCTCTAAATCTGCCTGCTTTTATGTCTTGTAATAAGTCAGCGTTAGTTGCCGAAATAACCCGTACACTGACTTTTTGTGTTTGCACTGAGCCTAAGCGCTCAAACTCACCCGTTTGTAGGACTCGCAATAATTTCATCTGACCAGATGGAGGAAGGTTGCCTATTTCGTCCAAAAATAACGTGCCACCATCCGCAGCTTCAAAACGGCCAATACGCTGTTTATTAGCGCCTGTGTAGGCACCTGCTTCTGCGCCAAATAGCTCGGCCTCGATTAACTCGCTGGGCAATGCGCCTGCATTTACCTTAATAAAGGGTTTATCTGCCAGAGCAGAGTTTAACTGTACAATTTCGGCAATGCGCTCTTTACCACTGCCATTTGGCCCTGTGATCAATACCGACACGTCTGACTTAGCGAGTTGCAATGCCATATCTACCACTCGCTCCATGGCTGTACTCGTATACACAAGGCCAGCCAGATTTGCCTGTTCATGGACAGAGTGTCGCTCATCTTGTTGTCGGTTAAATGTATCGTTGTCTTGTTTGGCTTTACCCAGTTCAATCAAATTTGCAATGCTGGTCAGTAATTTATTGTCATCCCAAGGCTTGGCAATGTAATCTGCGGCGCCCGCTTTCACTAACTCTATGGCGGTTTCTAGCTCTGTCCATGCCGTGATCAGAATAATCGGTAAGTGCGCATTGAGTGCACGAAGTTGATAAAAGAGATTCTTGCCTTCTTCACCCGAAGTGGTGTCAGCGGTAAAGTTCATGTCTTGGATAGCCAAGGCAATACGTTGATAGCGAACAACTTGCTCTGCTTCGAAAGGAGTGTGTGCTGTCACAACATCATAACCATGTATTTCGAGCAATAGCGATAACGCATCAAGTACAGCTTGGTTATCGTCAATGATGAGTATTTTGTCCATGTATTTTCTTTTTATTATTCGTGCTACACCAAAGGCTTGAGTGTAGCACGAACTAAGAGGTTGAGTATTTAGAAGTTAAATTGTTCGTGTTGCGATACTTGGGTCGATATTAGCCGCACGTCTTGCAGGACCAATTACCGCTAATAAACTCATCACAAAAACGGCAACGGCTGTTATTGCAACATACCAATTCGATAACGCAGGGACTGAATAATTCGCCATTAATTGTTGCCCCAGTAACACTGCACCACATACCCCTAGTACTAAACCAGCTATACAAATTAGGCTGTTTTCGACCACAAAATAGCTGATAATCGCTGATTTGCGAGCTCCTAACGCGCGTCTTGTACCAATTTGCTTAGTGCGCTTATTAATATTAAACAAGGTAAGGCCAAAAATACCCAAGGCTGTCACTAATACTAGTACGCTGATCAATATCACTAGCATACGCATCATTAGTCGGTCTTCGGCAACATAATCTGCTTTTTTTACATCCAGCCCGGTTAAATCTTGAATAACGCGCTTTGCATAATTTGAATGCATCGCACTTTCAATTTGCTTCATCACCTCGGCGCGGCGTCCTGGCTCTGTGCGAACTAAAAACTGATGAAGCTTACCTGGGCTCACTGTCGGTAGTAATACTGATTTATCTTTACGGTTTTCAATTTTCAACCAAGGGCCTTTCATCATGCCGATAATACCGACAATTGTTAAAGGCTGGTCGCCCATATAAATCACTTTGCCTAATCCATCCTCACCGGGATACAGATCGTCCATCAATGCTTTAGTTGCCAACGCCACTTTAGGGAATTTGCTATAGTCTCGATTCAACACAACTTCATCTTCAGTAAAGTTGCGACCAGCAATTAAGTTAACACCTAAGGTGTTTAAACCGTGCTCGTCTGTTTCAAAGTAACTGGCATTAACCGATTTTGACTTTTCTGGTACGGGTTTTAATCTAAAACCCGTTGACGAACCTCCCCCCGACAGTGGCACAGCACTGATCTGAACAGCATCAACAACACCCGGCATGGCTCTGAGCATCTGCTCATCTAAATCTACCTGTTGGATTAAATCAACGTCAGTGCCAAAGGTCATTACGTTAAACTTAAAAATATTTTCTTCTTCATACCCCGTTGGCTGGTTTAAATAATCGAGTCTGTCTTTGATGATAAAAGCTGCATTGCTAACAATGGCTGTAGTAATCGCTATTTGTATTAACAACAACACTGCCCCCACTTTGGAGCGTAACAAGGCATTGAAAATAGGCTTAATTTCTAACATGTCAGGCTCCTATTGGGTTTTAAGATAAGTAGCTGGTGTGGTGTTACATACTAACCAAGCGGGGTAAAGACCGGCGATAATACACGCTGAAATGGCGATTAACGGCGCGGTCATCAGCATGGAAATGTCCATATTCGCGAGTGCATCGTAATAACTCAGGCTTTGACGTATACCAAATAGACCAACTTGCGCCACAATAATGCCAATAACACCACCAAAAAGTCCCAACATACCAACTTCAACAATGTGCTGAAAAAACACTTGTTTCTTACTTGCGCCCAGCGCTCGTCGCACGCCCACTTCTGGCGCTCGACGTAAGAATTTCGCCAGTAATAGGCCTAGAATATTAGCTAAACATACTGCCAAAAACATAAAGCTCAGTGCGACCATAATCTTGTTATCTTCGTTCACTACCTCCCAGTAACTGATCCACTGGTTTACATCTCTAAGCTTATATTCGGCTTTTTCACGCGTAAAACGTCCAGCTTTCTTTTCTTCAGCAATATAGTTTTCTAAATACGCTTCAAAAACACGTTTCTCAGAGGCATTGTTTAACTCTACCCAAAACTGTAACCAAAACTTTTCTGATTGCAGCTTGTCGTTAAAGACTTTTACAGGTTCATGTTTCCAACCATTGGTATTTCCCCAAGTGTCTATTTCATTCGCTTTGATCAATGAGAACGGAATAAAAATATGCTCTGGTTTGTTGAAAGAGCCATTGTTTAGGTCGAAATATTTTATGTGTAACTTCCAGTCTTCGATCACCCCGACAACACGCACACTTAAATCATCAAGATAAAAGGTTTCCCCTACACTATTACTCGTACCGAATAATTTTTTGCTAATGCTTTGAGAGATTACAGCGACTGGAGCTGCACTACTTTCCTGCTCTTTGCTCCATACGCCGCCATTGATGAATGACAGATTAAACATATCAAATGCATCTCTTGACGCCACGCGT
This sequence comes from Pseudoalteromonas sp. SS15, assembly GCF_049257195.1. Taxonomy (NCBI): domain Bacteria; kingdom Pseudomonadati; phylum Pseudomonadota; class Gammaproteobacteria; order Alteromonadales; family Pseudoalteromonadaceae; genus Pseudoalteromonas; species Pseudoalteromonas sp. SS15. Next base: position 303,119 of record NZ_JBMMUD010000006.1, on the reverse strand, counting down.
GTTTGCTCTAAAAATGGTTTCACTTTATCTGAGTTTAAGTGCACCGAAAAACCGGTTTTCATCAAAGCTGCGCGTTTAAATGGTAAATCCGCGTTTAATAAATTTTCAGTATCACGATAAGTTAACTGGTATGGCATGCTGTCAGGTGACCACCAGCTTTCTCCTTCATCCATACTTTGCAGTTGTACCGCAAACAGTTTGTCACTCTTTTCAGGAATAGGGTCCATCGACATCATGTGGTAAACCGACAAGCTGGTCATTGTAATGCCAATACCAACTCCTATGGCAATTACCATTAACAGGCTTACTAATGGCGTGCGTTTAAAGCTCCGCCAACTTAGATCTATATAATGACTGAACATATTAAGCTCCTACTGCCATATTTGGATTACCCTGATATAGCGTAAAATCAGCAAGTTGGCCGTCTACTACCTGAATATTGCGCGGTGCACGACGAGCTAACTCCGCGTCGTGCGTTACCATGATTATGGTGGCGCCATCTCGGTTAATTTGTTCAAGCAGCTCCATGACTTGACGTGCCATTAAGCTATCTAGATTACCTGTTGGTTCATCGGCCAATAAAAAGCGTGGTTCACCAGCCAGCGCTCGAGCAATAGCAACTCGCTGCTGCTGACCACCCGATAGTTGCTGAGGTAAATGCTTAGCACGGCTAGCTAGCCCCACTTGCTCCAAACACTGCTCTATTCTGCGCTTGCGCTCAGCCGCTTTGATCCCGCGATAACGTAAAGGCACTTCAACGTTTTCGTACAAGTTTAAATCTGGAATGAGGTTAAAGCCCTGGAAGATAAAACCAATCTTTTGGTTACGTAAGTCCGCACGTTGATTGTCATTCAGTTTGCCAACATCAATGCCATCCAATAAGTATTCGCCACCGGTGAAGGGTTCTAACATACCTGCAATATTCAAAAAGGTCGTTTTACCTGAGCCTGACGGGCCAGTTACCGCAATAAACTCGCCTTCTTCAACGTTTAAATTAAAATCACGTAATGCATGTGTTTGTACCATTTCTGTTTGATACATCTTGCTGATATTATTCATTTTTAACATTGTTCTTTCCTTTTTAATTCGGTCTATATTCTGTTGATGATGCCTAAATGTGCTTTTTGTTATCTCTGTAATACTTATCTCAACAGCCCTTATCTCAACAATACGGCATCGGCATTTTTAAATGTGTCGTAATTTGAAATGATGATTTCATCGCCTGGTGTAAGCCCACTTAGCACTTCCACATGGTTAATACTGGTGACACCTGTGTTGATTTCGATGCGTTCTGCACGTTCACCATTTAGCTTGTAAGCCACGTAGCCGCCCGCATTCATAAATGCGCCACGCTTTACCATTAATACATCACTGCGGTTTTCTAATAAGATACGCCCTGATAAACGCTGGTTTTGACGTATATTGCTAATATCACTTTGGTTAAAGCGCACACGTGTGGTTACTTCTCGGTTATTCACCTCTGGCGAAATGGCTGACAAAGTACCTTTTACTAACTCAGTACCCATTTTCAGCTCTACTTGCATGCCGATCCCTAAATCATTGGCATAGCTTTCTGGCACTTGTAGCTCGGCTTCAAAAGCGGACAAGTCGACTAAAGTGAGTAAGGCTTGGTTTTTAGTCACCATAGCTTTAGGTTGCACCATCAAGTTACCAACAATGCCTGACACACTGGCTTTTACATTTAAGTTACTGACTTTTCTTTGAAGTTCATCAACAACTAGCTGTTGTCTTGCAACTTGGCTTTGCGATGACTGTAACTCAAACGCCAAAGTATCCTTGGCGAGCTCAACCTCTTGCTTTGCATGTTTAAAGGTCAGCTTAGCTTTGGCTAAATCATCGACGGCTTTTTCTAAATCAATTTGACTGATCAGGCTTTTCTCTATTGAGAGTTTTGCTCGGCGGTTTTCACGCTCTGCGGCACTCAGTTCAACTTGCGCCATGTCTAAAGTTTTATTTAGAGCCAATGTTTGACGCCTTGCTTCTAACTCGCTTCTGGCAAGTTCACCTTTCAGTCTGGCAAGCTCTGATTCTTGCTGCTTTAAACTGTTGTTAAGCTCCGGGCTTTCAACCTCTGCAATCACCTGCCCCTTCTCTACACTGTCACCTGCTTTCACTTGCAAAGTGACAAAGCCTTGCTCTGGGCTGTACGCTTTTGGTGCATTAGCAGCAACTATTTTACCTGTTGTCGCTACATCTCTGACCAAGTCTCCTTTAATGACCGTCGCAATTTGTAGCTGTGCTTTATCAACAGACTGACTGACATTATCGGTATTCATCATGGCGTAGCCTGCCCAAGTAACAAGCGACAGCACACCAGCAATCAACAGTACAGGTTTTAGTTTTTTAGGCTTATGTTGGACCATTTGATCTTGGCCACTGGTATCTCTGATCATACTCATTCCTTATTGATTCAAAAATTGCTCAGTGCAGCTGATAAGTAATGACATCAACAACATCAAAAGGGGTGATACAAAAAAAGCGGTCGTTAAAATCATTGTCTTGCTCCTGAGCCTATTATGTCTAAATAGATACCAAGACTGTGCCAAACTTTAAAAACCAATATTATCATATAGTTACCTGTTTATAGGTTCTTGTCCGCTTGTCCGCGGACGATAAAAGTGTCCGCATCGGACACTTTTTAACTAATACCACCCCTCTTAATTAAGTGATCTATTTTGAGGATTGGTATAAGTCACTCACGCAATGATAAAAATGCTTAAGTCATTGAAATGAAGTAATAGACTGTTAATCTAAGAAAATAACAACGGTATCTAAACTGAGATTAAGGAGTATAAAAATGAAGTTCAGTTTATTAGCGCTTATCGCATTGCTCTTTTCGAGTCAACTTATGGCACAACCAGAGCAAATCTTTTTATTACGCCACAGTGAAAAAGCCAGTGGGAGTGATCCGTCATTAACAGATAAAGGAAAACTCAGAGCCAATAACATTGCCAAACAACTTCAGTCAGCCAAACCAACACAGCTGTTCAGTACTGATTACAACCGTACTCAACAAACCATCGCACCACTGGCAAGGGCAACGTCACTCAAAGTAAAAAGTTACAACCCAAGAGAATTAGTACAATTTGCTGGTGAGTTAAAGTTATTAAATGGAGTAGCTGTGGTAGTAGGCCACAGTAATACAACGCCTCAACTTGTAAAGCTGCTTTCAGGGCACCGAGTGAACATTGAAGAAGATGAATACGATAAGCTATATGAACTACGCTTGCATGGCGATAAATACCAGCTTATTCGTCACAAAACATCAGCTAAAGAAAAGTAATATTCTCTCATCAAAGATAACGCTTTTGTAACGTGAAAAATCGACAATCTAAATCTATGCTTTATAAAAAAGATAAAGCATAGAACTTCATGAACGTTCAACAATCGATTGTTATTCCCGCAGAAAAAGAGCAAATATGGCGCGTCATTAGCGATATTCGTCATGCCCAAAAGCATATTTCTGCCATTAAAAGCCTAGTGATTCTTGAGCAACCTAAAGAGGGGCTAAAAGGCCTAAAATGGCAAGAAACCAGAACCATGTTTGGTAAAGATGCCACAGAGAAAATGTGGATCACTGAGTCACAAACCAATGTATTTTATAAGACCAAAGCACAGAGTCATGGTTGCGATTACTATTCTGAGATGAAAATTATCGAAGGCACAGATCAATGTGAACTTATTATGGGGTTTACAGGAGTACCAAAAAGCTTGTTTGCAAAAATAATGGGAAAGCTCATGTCACGATTCATGACAGAACAGCTTAAGAAAACAATGCAGGCAGACTTAAAAGACATCAAAAGTGCAGTGTTGGCAATTCATAATCTAAAAAGCTGAGTGAATTATATTTGCTCTGAAAAAATTTCGTATATACCGGCTTCTGCTTGCTCAATTGTTTGTGAAGCAAACCCTAAGCGAATATGACTTATCTCGCCATCATTTGGTTTTAAAGAACGGACTGAATTAGAGTGATAAAACTCTTCTTCCGATTGAAAATAAATGCCCTTTTCTCTGGCTCTTAATTTTAACGCAACCACATCTTGATGGCAGTTTAGCCAAAATGCCATACCGCCATCAGGCTTGATAAATGAGAGGTTTAGGTCCTGCGCTTTTAAAGCATTTAGGGTACTATTCATTGCTTCCCATCGCGCTTTATATGATTTGGTCATGCGCTTTAAGTGGCGTTCAAATTCTCCTGTCTCCATCCAGTGCGCGACCGCCAGTTGAGTAAAGACGTCATTCTTATGATTAATGAGCTTTTTTAACCCTTTTAAATGCGCTAGAACAGGTTTGGCAGCATGTAAATAGCCGAGTCTCGCTCCCGCACACATTATTTTAGAAAAGGTCGATATATAAATCACAATACCCGCGGGATCATCTGCCGCCATTGGCTGAAGAGGCCGGCACTGATAGTGAAATTCATGATCGTAATCGTCCTCTATGATCAGCACACCATGTTGATAACACAAACGGTAAATTTCAAGGCGCCTAGCTATAGGCAAGGTTACTGTGGTTGGGTATTGGTGTAATGGTGTTAGATATAGTAGCTTGATTTTTCTCAGTTTTAGCTGGGTTTCTAAGTCATCAACACATATCCCCTGCTCATCTTGTGCAATATCGACTAGTGCAGCACCACAACTCTCGAATGCCTCTCTTGCAGGCGGGTAGCCTAAGGTCTCAATCGCAACAAAGTCACCTTGATTAATAAATGCTTTTGCAACCAAGTATAAAGCTTCTTGTGAGCCATTACAGATAAGTAAATCATCTGCATTAAACGCTCTTGCCTGACCAAGGTATCTTAAAATTTGGTGCTTAAGTGAAGGTAATCCTGCACTATCTGAATAATGCATGTCATGGGCGTTGAATTGCCTCGCGGCCATACTCAAAGATTGTTTAAATTTCTGTTTAGGAAAAGCAGATAAATCAGGTAGGCCGCCAGCGAAAATATAGTCAAAAGCAGAAAGTTCAATTTCACTTGTCTGTTGTAAGGGCATCGAAAAATTATACTCAAATGGTTTTACACTTCTTTGTTTAGTATATTTTTCACTGGCCTCAATTGGTAAATGCTCACTTACAACATACCCGCTTCTTTGTATGGAAGTCAGCCACCCTTCAGCCACTAAGCCTTGTAAAGCGTTCATCACAGTGTGACGATTTACTTGGTAATAAAAAGAAAGAGCTCTGGCTGACGGAAGCGCTGTGCCAGGTAACAATGAACCTGACTGAATTGCATTGCGATATATATCAATAATTTGCAAGTATTTTGCTTTACCATCACTAAAAACAATCTCTAACGGCTGCATGATACTGTAGTTTCACAAAATTGCGTTTTCATGGTTACCAACATAGTTAATCCAACCTCACCTGCGTTCTATCGAATTAGCTATAATTTTGCAGGAGCATTAATAATCTGCCAACTGCTGACCTTGTCATTCACGTATCCAGACTGGCGATACGCTTTTTCAATTTCACCGGTTTCTTTTAAAATTGATAGCCCTTTTTGGAGCGCTTTGATCAAAGGCTGGCTTTGAGCTGTGAAACGCGCTACGGGAAAATGGCGGCTGTCAGGCATAATGATTTTTAAGTTTTTGATCGGTAGATAGGTTTGCCCATTATGTTTAAAGCTCAAATCATCAGAGTTATGAAACGGGCCTAGCATCACATCAGCTCGTCTTTTATAGAGCATATCCAACATGGTCGTGTACTTACCTGTGTGATACATACCATTAAAGTTTAATTGTTTAAGTATTTTCCAATCATGTTGCCAATTTTGATTTGAAACTGCGATTAACTTAACTAATTCAGCGGGTTGCTTAACTGACAGCACATCAACATTGTCGCTATGCGTATATAACCCAGCTTCTGCACGACCCGCTTCTAACACGGCGCTGCTAATATGCAATTTATGCTCAAACTGTTTAATCTCATTCAACCAAAGCGGAGTCGCACTTAAATGGATTGCCCCTTGCTTCATCAATTTAATTCTACGTGGCGGATGATCAACTTGAATATAGTTAATTGGTAATTTAAATCCGCCAAGGCGAATTGCTTTAACAAGCAAAGCATGTTCAACAACATCGCGAGAAGCTTTTAAGCTGCTGTAGTCGTTTACGTCTAATATGTGTCTATTGTCTAAAAACTCAAAGTACTGCTGTTTTATATCATCTTGTATAGCTATGGTTATCGTTGAGTTGTCTATTTCGGCTATGCTAGCACTGTGCCAAAGCATACAAAAACACAATAATAGTAGGCGGGTCATATCAATCCTTAATCTTCTCAACGCACTGTCATTAAATCGTAATTTACTTATTAACTCAATAATAAAAAACTATTAACACTGGTCTAGTTGTTTGTTCCGCTCTGGTTGTATTTGTTAGACCTAATAACAGCTAACTTGCCCTTAGAGATCATTGCGACGATAAGGAATTACGAAGATGTTAAAACCCATTTCATTAGAGACCGAGAAAGTTAAGCTCATTCCATTAACTGAAAATCATCTAGGTGCCCTCTTTAAAGCAGGCAGCCACCCTGATATTTGGCGATGGGTGTTTAACAATTATTGTGAGAGCGAAGAAAAGTTAGCTTTGTGGTTTAAAAACACCGCACAATTTAACCAGAATGAACAAATTGTCATGGCAATCATAGATAAAGCCTACGGTACTGTCGTTGGCACTACACGGTTATTTCGACTTGATACACACAATCATAGTGCTGAAATTGGTCATACATTCATTGCTAAGTCAGCACAAAAAACCTATGTAAATACCCATGCAAAGTATCTACTACTCAGCCATGCCTTTGAGGATTTAAACTTAGTGAGAGTTACCTTTTGTACACATGAAAATAATAAGGTCTCAAGAAATGCCATTTCGCGTATTGGTGCCAGATTTGAAGGATTAGCATACAAACAACGTAAATTACCTAACGGTAATTTTAGAAATTCAGCCATTTTCAGTATCACTGACGATCAATGGCCAGATATAAAAGCTAAGTTAACGAAACGAATGCAAGCAACTGAAACTGCACAAAACTAAATCAATTTAATTGATTTAACACAATAATAAGGGAGTCAGTTCTAATTTATGGGCTCCTTCTGATCTTCATCAAATCAGCTCTAAATTAAGTCAGTCACCTAGGTTATTTTGTTTATAAATCAACCTTATTTGACTATATTGCCCGTCTTGCATTAACAGGATGGAATGCCAGTATGAGTTCACGGCACACTCAAGAAATAACACTAACAAAAGAAACCGTTCTACTTTCAACCACAGATCCCAGTAGCAGGATCACCTATGCTAATGAAGCTTTTTGTGATGTCTCTGGTTTTAGCACCACAGAAATGTATGGTCAGCCACACAACTTAGTGCGCCACAATGATATGCCTAAAGCAGCTTTTGCCAATATGTGGCACACAATTCAAGGTGGTAACTCTTGGATGGGCCCAGTTAAAAACAAAAGCAAAGATGGCCGATTTTATTGGGTGAATGCCTTTGTCACGCCCATAAAAAATGAGCAGGGTAAGATCATTGAGTATCAATCTGTCAGAACCCATCTGGACGACAAAGTTAAAAAGCGTGCTGAACGCGCATACAAAAAAATACAAGCCGGGCAAGTTGCCAACCGTTATTACGATAGCACCAAATGGATAAGCTATGGTTTGGTTGCATCAAGCGCTATTGCTTTTATGACATTGGCCTTCACCTTTTCACCTGCCATTTTGGCGCTCGCTATTTTGCTTATGTTAACTTCATACATGCAATTGAGATGGCGTAAGCGTTATCTTTATACCCTCAAAGAGGCCAAAGAAGCGTATGATAACCCACTTATGTCATTCTTGTATTCAGGGCATAACGATGCCGTTGGTTCATTATCTTTAGCAATAAAAATGCAACAAGCCAAAGTCAGAGCGGTTGTTGGACGGGTCAATGATGAATCTCTTAGGGTAAATATTAACGCTCAAAAAAATACTCAAAGTGGGCAACAAGTCTCAGAGCTATTAAAAAAACAAAATAATGAAGTTCAGCAAATGGTGCAATGTATGCAAGACTTTACCGTCACCATCGAAGAGTTGAATACAAATGTAGAACGAGCCTCACGCGCTGCAATGGCTTCAGAGCAACACACTCAAGATGGTAAATCATCGGTAGATAAAGTTATTGATGCCATACATCATTTAGATGAGCATTTAGCTGAGGTTAACCAAGCCGTATCTAGACTGGTTGCTGGAAATGAGAAAATCCATGGCATTTTGAATGTCATCAATTCAATTGCTGAGCAAACTAACTTGCTGGCATTAAATGCCGCGATTGAAGCAGCAAGAGCCGGCGATCATGGCAGAGGTTTTTCTGTTGTCGCAGATGAAGTAAGGGCCTTGGCTCAAAAGACTCAAGCATCAACAGAAGAGATAACCCAGCTAGTCCAAGAGCTGAATGATGTATCACAAAGTGCTGTTAGCTCGATGGACCAAGGAAACCTTTTGTCTAACACCAGTGTGGAGCTTGCAAGTAAGAATGGTGAAAGCCTATCGACGATTCAGTCCCATGTTACCGAACTGGCTGATCTTAACCGTTCGGTTGCAGCCGCAATAGAACAGCAGTCCGTGGTCATTAAACAAATCAACCTCAATGTTGAGAGCGTAAGTGAACTGGCCGACTTAGGTGGGCAACATGGTCAACATTCTCATAACTTAAGCCAAGAGCTGTTAAGCCAAATCGAGCAGCAAACCAAACTCATCCAGCAATTTTGCTAACATCAAGTTGCGTGGCTTAGGTCACGCAGCGCCCACTAACCGAATATCTTTTGTACCGCATTATTTACAAATCATAAAACGGGAGAGCTTAATGCTGACCAAATACTTCATTTAAAGCCCACTCAGAGCGATCGCTTCACTGTTTTCAGCGTAATGACTTGTACCAACTCACGCGAGGCCAATACCATGCTGTACTATTTAATTACCAGTCAAAACTACAAAACCTTCAGAAACATTGAAGATAAAGTAAAAGGAATTGCCTACGTTGAGGACATTACTCACCTGTGTAACCACGAACCACATCCTTGGCACATCTGGCTGACAAATAAGGTCGCTCACCTCATTAAAGCTGAATCATTATTTGCTCTGCTAGTCGTCATTTCAGCATTTATTGCAGCTTCTATGACTAATCTTTCTACCGGTCTATTTGTGATTGGCGGAGTAGTTGTTGTGCTCTTTAGTATCTGGGTTTGCGGATTAATTGGCATCGAGCAAGTTTCTCATTATGTATCATGCCAAGATATGCTTAAAGATAAAGAGGACTCACTTGCAATGTACATTGAAGCACAAGAGGAAAATCAGGAAACAATTGAAAATATACTGAAGTCTGAAAGAGAGCTTAACTTATATAAAGTAAGTGTCTAATTTATATTAGCGGGACAAGTCCCGCTAATATAACTTTATTTCTGGTTAGATAGCTTTTCTTTTGCAGCTTCAACTTTTGCAAAGTCTAAGCCTAATTCATCTACAGCCTCTTTAATCAAGCCTGGATTTTGCATGACTAAGCCCATTAACTGCTGCAGCTTTTCTTGAGGGATACCTAGTTGCTGCACAATCCCCATCGCCATAAGTGGGTTTTCTGTTAGTGCTTCAAATAGTTGGTTAATCTGTTCATCAGCAATATTGTGTTCTTTAAGAATGGCAATAATTGGATTCATAATTTATCACTCGGAATTAGTTTATAACTATTTATGTATGGGCAAAATCATTGTTTTCAACTCTCGCCATGAAGTTTGTTATATTTATCAAGCGCTAATTGAACGCGCTTTACTAAGGCTTTATCAGTTTTAAGGCTGAATGCCATGCAAGCTCGGCGATTATCTATTTCTTTTACCTCAATGACTTTTCTGAGCATAGAGTAATCATACCCTAGCTCTTTCATCCTTTCTGAGGCGGTGTATTCAGTGTGTAAAATCAGATCTACTCTTCCACCAAGTAACTTTCTAGGTGTTGAACTAGGATCTGAAGTGAGATCTAAATTTAACCCAGGCTTAAAACCTGCATCTGTCAGATACCCTTCACTTACGCTACCACGCACGATAGAAATCACATATCGTTTCGCATCTTCGAGAGAATTGAGCTGAATATCATTTCGTGTTTTTAACGCAAATAAATACTCTTTAACAGGGGCCATTAGCGGGCAAACCCATTGAAATAGCTTTTCTCGTTCGGGCGTTCGATAAATTGAGTAGATCATGGTATTGGCTTGAGTCTTAGCCAAATGCATAGAGCGTAACCATGGATAGCTTGTTATTTTATATTCAACACCAGCATCAGACAAAACAGCCCTCACTTTGTCTGTAGAGCGGCCAACAAGGTGGCCTTCGGCATTGGTATAGTTATAAGGTAACCACTCTTCAGTCACGACATGAAGAGTTTCTGACGCTGATACCTTAATACTGAAAAATAAGGCTAAATAAAGAAAAACTTTCATTTATTCCTCAAGGCAAGTAATAGTAGCTCACCTATCAAAAAAAGCATCAACTGCGAATGCGATTAACTCATCAACTTGAGATTCAAACTCTTCTAGCGGCTTTTCTATTTTTTGAAAATAGCTATCAACTTGTCCTTGAGTGAGTTTGCGATTTAATAAAGAGTATTCTTTTTCATCTAGCAGCTTGTCATACCTTGGAACAAAAGAAAAAATAGCATAATTAGGAGGCGGTATTTTCTTCACTGCGAATTGACAAAACTCTTCTATGTAATCGATACCATCAGGACCCAAACAACCGGGTTCAACACGGTAAAGAAGTTGGATCCTCATGTCTTTGCTCATTTTACTTACCTAAAAAAGACCACCTTTTTGATTTTTCCTTTTTCAATCTGGTAGCTAGTTACAAACTCAGAACGCTTATCAACTACACCTGCTTGCTGGGTGCAAATTTCTGAGCTTTCATGATCAATAACAATACTGCCATGCACAATTCGCTTAAGCGATTTTGCATTTAAGCATTTCATTTTCTTAAACATCAAACCATAACGTTTGATTAAATCTTCTTTACCCGTAAACATGAGTTTTTGTGGGTACATGTAGAACTCTACATCATCAGCATATAAAGCCAAGAATGATTTAATGTTTTGTTGATTATAGGCAACAATTAACTCATCTATTACTTTTTCAGCTGCTTTTTCTTCTGCTGTTTTAATATTGCTTAATGCGGCCGCCTTTTCTTCAAAGGCTGGATTTGCATTAATAGCAAATGAAAAAAAGAACAAAGTGATAAAACTAAAAAATCTCATAAGTACCTAATAAAAATACAGCATAATCCTGAGCACCTTATCAAATCTCAGTCTTTTTTCATAGCTTACCAGTATTGTTCGACTGATATATGACCAGGTTCAGAACGCCGGTGCCTTGAATAACCGAGCGTTTGAAGAAGTTGCGCCAAGTCTTTTACCATGTCTGGATTTCCACATATCATAAAATGAGAATCTTCAGGTAAACGTTCTTGATTGAAATACTTCGCTATTTCATTGCTTTGAATAAGATCTGTGATTCTGCCTCGTAAGCCCTTCTCTGGCATTTCTCGCGTCACTAGGGGTAAGTAATTAAATTGCTTAAACAGCTTTTGGTGTGCATGTATAAAGTCTTGATAAGTTAAATCTGTATTAAACCTGACACTATGAATAAGCACGACTTGCTTATATTTGTCCCACACCTTGCCATCTGCCAAAATAGATAAAAAAGGTCCAATGCCTGTGCCTGAGGCAATCATCCAGAGAATTTGGCGCTCTGGTGATTCTTCAATAGTTAAAAAGCCATTTGCTTTCGCTTCGACCTCAATGCTGTCACCGACTGAAAGATCAACAAGACCTGATGTCAACTTGCCACCTTCAACCTCTGTCAGATAAAACTCAAGTACAGGATCTTTCGGTGCATTAACATATGAGTAAGCTCGAGCAATTCTTTTATCACCTATTGTCATCGCTAACTTAGTAAACTGGCCAGCTTGAAAAGGGGCTACATCTGCAGCAACCTTGATGGTAAAAAGTGTTGGCGTCCACCAGTTTACTTCCGTGATTTTTCCACTAACCCATTGAGACATATAATAGCTCTGTTTATTTCACACTCTATAACTGTGGCAGATAGCACCGATATGTCAAAAATCTCAGCAGTTCACAAATTTTAGGCAAAAAAAAGCCACACTATTCAGTGCGGCCTTTTGGGGTGTGATTCGCTTTCATTTTGGGCGTGTCTCCAAAAATCAGCGATTACGTTACCAAGGAACTTTTTTGCTCAAAACCCAACGAGCAAATAACAACTTAAAACGCTTTGTGAAATCGTTAGATTGACTCTAAAGCAATCTTAACCATTTCGTTAAATGTACTTTGTCTTTCTTCAGCAGGTGTTGCTTCACCTGTGATCACATGGTCACTTACCGTGAATAATGCCATTGCTTTTGCACCATACTCGGCTGCAACGCCATACATGCCTGCTGTTTCCATATCTACAGCTAATACACCTAGCTTGTCTAATTCTTCATAGAAAGAACCGTCAGCTTGGTAAAACGTATCGGTAGTAAACACATTACCAACTTTCGCTTCAATACCTAGTTTACGTGCTGCATTAACACCGCTTTCAAGTAAACCAAAATCAGCAATTGCTGCGAAGTCATAACCGCGTACTCGAGCGCGATTTACATTTGAATCTGTACTTGCACCTTGTGCAAAAATAACATCACGGATTTTAATGTCTTGGCTAATACCACCACATGTACCGATACGGATAAGGTTCTTAACACCATAGCTAACAACGAGCTCACGCGCATAAATTGACATTGATGGAATGCCCATACCAGAACCCATGATACTTACAGGTTTACCATTGTAAGTGCCTGTAAAACCAAACATATTACGAACACCTGTAACTTGGCGAGCGTCTTCAAGGAAGTTTTCTGCAATATATTTTGCGCGTAAAGGGTCACCGGGCATTAATACCGTTTCAGCAAAATCACCATTGTTCGCATTGATATGAGGAGTACTCATTCTCTTTTCCTTCTTACGCCTTGATCAGGTCGTCAGCAAAGCTGTCGCCGTAGTCAAGTGTTGATAAATTAAACCACTGGGCAAGGGTTTGACCTATGTCAGCAAAACTTTGTCGTTCGCCGAGTGCGATATTGTCAATCCCCGGTGTATAAGCCAGTACCGGTACATATTCTCGTGTGTGATCTGTACCCGGTGCTGTTGGATCGCAGCCGTGATCTGCCGTAATAATTAATAAGTCATCTTTTTGCATTTTATTAAGTATTGTTGGTAGGTAATCATCGAATTGCTTAAGCGCTTCGGCATACCCTACGGCATTACGTCTATGACCAAATTTTTCGTCAAAATCCACAAGGTTTGTGAAAATCAAACTGTGATCAGGGGCGCTGTCGATGATTTCTGAGGTTTTCTCAAGTAAATTCATCAAACCTGGCGCTTTATGTTTCTGAGTAATACCTTGGTGGGCATAAATATCAGAAATTTTACCAATGCTGATCACTTCACCACCATCTTGCGCCAACTTATCTAATAATGTTGGTGCAGGAGGTAGCACAGAGTAATCTCGACGATTACCTGTTCGCATAAAGTCGGCACTCGAAGTGCCTATAAATGGCCGCGCAATCACTCGCCCTATATTCATATCATCAAGCAGTGCCCGTGCGATTTCACATACTTGATAAAGCTTGTCAAGGCCGAATGATTGCTCGTGTGCGGCTATTTGGAACACACTATCAACTGAGGTATAACAAATTGGCATGCCCGTTTTTACATGCTCTTCACCCAGTTGTTCTAAAATAACGGTACCTGAACCGTAACAGTTGCCTAAAATTCCTGGAATTTCGGCGCGTTTGCACAATTCAGTAACAAATTCTTCAGGGAAGCATGGTTGTGTATTAGGAAAATAACCCCAATCAAACAACACAGGTACGCCTGCCATTTCCCAATGGCCCGATGGCGTATCTTTACCGCTTGAAAGCTCTTTTGCATAACCCCAAGCCGCCTTTGGCGCTGAGCGTTCTGCCACTTCACACGCTTCTTTACCCGCGGCTTCACAAGCATCAACTAAACCAAGTTTAGTTAAGTTAGGTAAAGGAAGTGCTTCTCCTTTATCTTCTTTGTATGAAGCTAAAAGGTGCGCAAGGGTATTTGCTCCTAAGTCTCCAAATTGCTCTGCATCTGGAGCGGCACCTACGCCTAAGCTGTCTGCCATCAGGATAATTGCTCTTGCCATAATTTACCTCTTAACTTATGCCAATCTGGAGAATAAATAATTGCCTCCGAATCAGTGTTGAATACTTTAATAGTTGGTTAACAATAGCGTACAGGACATAAGTCCGCTTTTAAAACTAGACGCCAATTGTCACGAAAATGTCATAAAAGTCCTGTTTTTAGCAAGCGGACATAAGTCCTGTCGCAGAAATATCAAAATCGCTAAATTTGCTCCCTAAGCGAAGCAAAAGAGATTATTCGTGTCTTTTTTGCTATTGTGATCTTCCGAGTGAATCAACAGTTGGGTGTGAACTTTAGTGACACGAACAATTATAGCTATTGCTGGTGCATCTGCATCTGGCAAATCTCTTTTTACGCAAACTATTTATAACGAGCTTGTAAATGAGCTAGAAGATGGTTCTATCGCCATCATCGAAGAAGATGCCTATTACAAAGATCAATCGCATTTACCGTTTGAGCATAGAACACAAACAAACTATGACCATCCGGATGCATTTGAACATGAGCTTCTTAAATCGCATTTAGAGCAATTAAGATCTGGTCAGTCTGTAGAAGTACCAAGTTACGATTATGCGCAACATACTCGTAGTAAGGAAACTCGTCAGGTTAACCCTGCAAAAATATTAATTGTTGAAGGCATTTTATTACTCAGCGACCCTGAGTTATGTAAAGAGTTTGATATAAAAGTATTTATTGATACGCCCCTTGATATTTGTTTACTGCGTCGAACGCAGCGTGACATCGAGCAGCGAGGCCGAACACTACAATCTGTTGTGGAGCAGTATCAAGCAACGGTAAGACCCATGTTCTATCAATTTATAGAACCATCTAAACATTCAGCTGATTTAGTGGTTACACGCGGTGGCATGAATCGCGTGGCGATTGATATAATCAAAAGCAAGATAAAATATTTGCTACAAGAATAAAAACGGGAATTTACCATGACAACAATAATGAGCCTAGTGGGCATGATGGCCCTGCTGGGTATTGCATTTGCAGCCTCAACGAATCGCAAAGCTATTAATTTGCGCACTGTTGGGGTGGCGTTTGCACTACAGCTTTTTATCGGTGGTTTTGTACTATTTTCAGAAGCTGGCAGAAACATACTTGACCAATTATCAAGCAAAGTATCAGCGGTAATTGGTTATGCAGGAGACGGTATCGAGTTTTTATTCGGCTCTCTGGCAAAAAGTGACAGTAATATTGGTTTTATTTTTGCGATCCAAGTATTACCAGTCATCGTATTTTTCTCTGCGCTAGTCGCAGTACTTTATCACCTAGGCATAATGACATGGGTCATTAAAATTTTAGGTGGTGGTTTACAAAAGTTGCTTAAAACGTCTCGTCCGGAGTCGCTTTCTGCAACAGCTAATATCTTTGTCGGACAAACGGAAGCCCCTTTAATTGTAAAACCGTTTATTCCAAGCATGACGAAGTCAGAGTTATTTGCTGTGATGGTAGGTGGCCTCGCAACCGTAGCAGGTTCAGTTATGGCTGGTTACGTTGCAATTGGTGTAGAGCTTAAATATTTAATTGCTGCCAGCTTTATGGCTGCACCAGGTGGCTTCTTAATGGCAAAAATGATCGTGCCAGAGACAGAAACACCTAAACAGAATTTATCAGATGTCATGTCTGATGAAGAAAAGCCAGTGAATGTAATTGATGCAGCTGCATCTGGTGCGTCAAGCGGTATGCACTTAGCACTGAACGTAGGTGCTATGTTACTCGCTTTCGTAGCGTTGATTGCATTATTAAATGGTTTGTTAGGCGGTATTGGTGCTTGGTTTGACCATCCGACTTTAACATTACAAGAGATTTTAGGTTACGTATTCGCACCAGTTGCATGGTTACTTGGTGTTCCTTGGAGCGAAGCTGTAACGGCCGGTAGTTTTATCGGACAAAAGCTAGTAGTTAACGAATTCGTTGCTTATCTAGACTTTATGAATTATCGAGAAGGGTTAAGTGCACATACACAAGCAATTGTCACATTTGCGTTATGTGGATTTGCTAACCTTTCATCGATTGCAATCTTACTAGGCGGACTTGGCGGTATGGCGCCGAGTCGAAGAAAGGATATCGCACGCTTAGGGCTCAGGGCGGTTTTAGCAGGGTCAATGGCTAACCTAATGAGCGCCGCAATTGCAGGGTTTTTCCTCTCGCTAGCTTAGAAACTTAACGAGATTTCCCTAAAATTTGCAAAACAATTGGTTGGTTGCTTTAAGGGGTTAAAGTAACCACACTAACTTGAACGATACTTCACCAAAGGGCCTTTATGGCCCTTTTATCGTTTCTGGAGCAAGCTATTCTTTAAATGAAAAGTTTCCAATGAAAAATTTGCCCCTACTCCTCAGTTATCTTCCTTGAGCTATCTCTTACCAATTAACGATTGCAGTTTGTCTTGTTTTAAAAAGTTCTCTAAAGATAAAAACAGGGGCTTTGGCAACTCATCCAACCCAAACCATTGCCAACCTAGACACTTATTTGGTTCCATGATTTCTGGCTCGCCTTCTACATCATTTGCCACCACGTACAAAGTCACATAATGTTTATTTAATGGGTTAAATACATCGTTAGAAAAACCTAACTGACTTACTTCAGAAACCCTCAAACCTGTCTCTTCTAACGTCTCTCTGATTGCACAAGCCGCTATTTCTTCACCCATTTCTAGATGACCACCTGGAGTGGCCCACGTATTCGCACCATGTGACCCAATACGTTCACCGAGTAGAATTTTACCATCACGAATAATGACAACTGCGACACCCACTCGAACATGTTCTGACATAATATTTGCCTTAATTGTTATTTTATTAAACACAAAAAAAAGCCGCTTAATCGCGGCTCTGTATGGATAACCTGAGCTCAGGTTAGATAAATTTTTAAACTTCTTTCTTTGTTAATACGGCGGCATAAAAACCATCGTATTCAGAGTTAATTCCCGGTTGTAGGTTTAACTCTTCTAGTAATTCAAAGTTTGGATTGTTTTCAAGGAATGCCTGCACTTGCTGTTGGTTTTCACTCGGAAAAATAGAGCAAGTCGCATACACAAGCTTTCCGCCGACTTTACACATCTGGCTGTAACGTTGCAGAATTTCAGCTTGCAAGCTGATCATAGTATCAATATTTTCAGGTTGTAAATGCCACTTAGCATCTGGGTTACGACGTAATACCCCCGTGCCTGAGCACGGCACATCTAACAACACGCGATCAAACTTTTCTTTTAGGCGCTTAATCGTTTTACTATTTTTGATTAAACGCGTTTCAAGCATATGTACACCCGCACGCTTTGCACGTTTTTTTAGTGCATCTAGCTTATGCTGGTGAATGTCCATCGATAAGATGTAACCTTTATTTTGCATCAGATTAGCAAGGTGTAAGCTCTTTCCCCCAGCTCCCGCACACGCATCAACAACGCGCTGACCTGGTTTTACATCGAGTAATGGTGCTATCTGCTGAGAGCCCGCATCTTGCATTTCAAACCAGCCTTTGCTGAATGCTTCAGATTTAAATAAATAACCGTACTCTTCAACTTCTAAACAGTTCTCTTGCTCGAGTACTTTGGTGATTGATTGACTCTTTTTCAAAGACGTTTGTAACGTTTCAGCGTCAGCCTTCAAAGTATTTACACGTAAGTAAGGTTTCGCAGGTACGTTCAGTGCCTGGGCGATGTTAACCCAATCATCACCAAGCTCTTGCTCAGCGCGTTGCCAAAGCCAATCAGGGTAACTTTGTTGCTCTGCAGACGAGGCTTCATCAAGGTTTGCTTTTAGTGTCTCAACATCTAAACCTGCAAACTCAGACCAATTTGGTAACTCAACGCCATTTAACAGCTGATAAGCCTCAAAGTGTAGCCACGGCCAATTCTCATCTGAGGTGTCGATATCAAGTGCCGTATTGAGCTGGCGATGATAACGGATCAGCTCGTAGCAATGCTGCACATAATAAGCTTTGGTCGCTTGATTCCAAAAAGCTTGGTTGGCAAGGCCAGCTTCTATTGCTTTATCAGCGTACTGCTCTGTTTCAAAAACTTGTTTAATACAGCTAATAATGGCTTCAACACATTGGCTATCGTTTAACACTCGCCTAACTCCTAAATTCAATAACGACGCGGATTGTAGCTGATTTTCAGATAAGCGACGAGCACTATCCACATAAAACATGTAGGGTGCTCATTACATTTGCAACAGTTCATTACAAATTCGAACTTGTTTGCTCTGCAATTAAACCTAAGATAGAACCACACCAAGTTCGAGGAAAGGAATTTAAAATGAAACACACGCTTTTATTGATGGCAACTCTAGGCGCATCTTATTCAGCGATGGCAGCAAAAGACATTCCAATAAAAACCAATCGCAGCCTGATTGAAACTAAAAGCCCCATAATGTTTGCCTATCATGATGAAGACGCAAATTTAGCCGAGCTTAATCTTGAAAACATGGAATTTACCAAGCTCGAACTGCCAAAAGATACTTTTGGTTTTGATTACGGCAAGCTTGCGGGCTCATCTAAAATCACCGCTTTTGTAATGAATAAAGAAGGCATTTTTGCAGTCGATAAACACGGCGCTAAAAAAGTGCTCGCGACCAATGCACTGCTTTCAAAACTAGCATTCGACGAGTTCGAGAAAATCAATTTTATTAGCGACATTAATAATGATGGTCTCAGCGACATTGTTCTGCCCGATTTAACTCACTCAGAGATTTACATTCAAAACCCTGATAGTAGTTTTACCAAACACACATTCAGCACGGAGCCTAAATTCTCGGGTAATTTTAGCAGCGGTAAATTGCGTCTAGACATTGACCTAACCATGGTGCCTAAAGTATTCGACATAAACCAAGACGGCTTTAACGATTTAGTGTTTCATGATAGAGAAAAAATCGATGTCCTTTATGCCAATAAAACTGGCTATGCAAACGCGCTTAAGCCTTTAAAACTGCCTGTTGAGACGGGCAAACTTGATGACGTAGAAGCGAATCGCCGCATTGCAAAATTACTCGATATCAACAATGACGGAAAGCTTGACCTTGTCACGCGTTATGCACCAATTGTTGAAGGCATGGACTCACTCGATGTTGAACTCACCTTTCAGGTATTCTACGGACAAAAAGATGGCCAATTTTCAGAAACACCGCTAACTTTGCCTAAGGCTTCTGGCACTAGTCGGTTTGAGTTCGATAATGACTTTAACGGCGATGGTAAAAGTGAATTACAGAAATTCCACGTTGATTTTGGCTTAGGGACCATTGCCTCTATGGCTCTCGGTGGCGGCAGTACTGATGTTGATGTAGAAATCAGCTTTTATGCGCAAAATCCAGACGGCACCTTCTCTGAAGAGCCTGACTCTGAAAAAGAAGTTGAAATGGAAATTGGCATGAGCAGTGACGAAATGGCACTCACTTACTACGCCGGTGATATAAATGGTGATGGTAAACAAGATGCGGTATTTAAAACCGGCAGCAAAACGCTCAGTGTTTACTATGGCAATGCCGAGACAGTGCTAAACAAAAAGCGCGGCAAGATCAAACACAAACTACCAGAAGATGGCAATGACATTAAGCTAGTCGACATCAATAATGATGGCAAACACGATTTTGTACTTAGATTTCAAGATGATGACGGCAAAAGTACAATTCAAACTATTTTAAATTAGATAGCAAAAGTTTTTACGCTGCAATTGGGAGTGCCTTTGGTACTCCCTTTTTTATTTCAAATTAAAGGGTTGTACCCAACTATTTACTTGTAGAGTCACATTTATTTCATTATCTTTAAAATCAGAAGAATAATAAATCGGTGATATACGTGCAGTATCTTCCTCTCACATACACGCATTTTCAAGATGTGATCTCACTGGCTAATATCGTTCATGGTGATAACTATATGGACGAGCAGAGCCTAACAAAAATGCATCAACAGGGTATCAAGCATGATATTAATGCCAGCTTTGTTGCAATAAATGATAAAAACGAACTCGTCGGGTTTAGGCTCAGTTATGCCGCAGATCAATGGGACATTGATAAGTGGTGTAGCCCAAAGCTTTGGCCTGTACTCCCTTCACAGATGGCATATTTCAAATGCATCGCCGTTTCTGAAAAAGCCCAAGGCCAAGGCATAGGCCCCAAATTACTTCATGCCTCTATTGTTGCTTTAAGACAACAAGGAGCTTTGGCTGGTGTTGCGCATTTATGGAAACAAAGCCCAGGTAATGGCGCGGTGAAATATTTCACAAAAGCAGGTGGAGAGCTGATCAAGCTTCATGACAATCGCTGGACAGAGTTATGTGATACGCAAGGTTATGTCTGTACAGTTTGTGAAAACAGCTGTCAGTGCCAAGCGGCTGAAATGGCTTTACTTTTTTAAAGTTTAGTTCACGAAACATTGCGCGGCCCCTAACCGCGCAACTAAACGTTTTTCCTACCAAGGTATTTGCTCACCCTTATAGCTGTAAAACCCGCCACTTTGCTCGGCAGTTAAAGACTCAATAACTTGCTTTAACCCCTGCGCTGATTCTTCAGCACTTATCAGTGCATTTGGTCCGCCCATTTCTGTTTGAACCCAGCCAGGATGCAGCGCAACCGTTTTAACACCTTGTGGTAACAAATCGTTTGATAGGCTTTTGACGACTGAGTTTAAAGCCGCTTTCGAGCTGCGGTAAATGTATCCGCCCCCTTTGGTATTTTCAGTATGGCTACCAACTCGCGATGATAAAGCTGCGATTATTTTAAGTTCACTATTTAAGACTTGAGAGACAAACGCTTCTGCCAGTTTAGCTGGCGCTATCACATTGGCTTCAAATACATCACGCCAAGCATCTACATCGCAATTGCCAAAGCCATAACCTTTTGGCCCATAGAGCCCAGCATTATTCAAAAGCACATCAATGTTTGAGTCTGCTAATTTCGCGCTCAAAGTTGCCATTTGCTGATAATCGGTAATATCTAGTTCATAGACGTGGATCTTTTTGAATTCATTCTTTAATTGATTAAACGAAGTAGCAGCAACACTGTTGCGACACGTTGCGATTACTTGCCAATCATCAGCTAAAAAGACCTTGGTCAATGCTAGCCCTATGCCACGGTTTGCACCGGTAATAAATACTGTTTTCAAGCTGGTTCACCTAATAGATTCGATTTTGCCATTTTTACATTTGCCATAACACCCCGGCTTTCTTGGACAGCTGTTACCTCGAATACAAATGACTCTAAGTTCAGACGCCAACCCCCGCTCTATCCAATTAATATTAAGAATACGCGCCACACTAAGCAGTTGCTGTCGAATATTATGTGGTACAACTGTTGAGCCACCGTGTTTGATACAAAGTGCTTGTAGGTTCTCAACGACAGCTTGCGCATCAGTGCCCTGCGCATCAATGGCAGGATTCAAATCTATACCCATACACAGAACATGTTTTGCGCCAGCTAAGTCCTCAACTAATACTGACTCGCAGCAGTACAAACGCGTCTTACCATCAACGCTTAAAATTGAAAGCTGGGCACTGCTTTCTCGCGACATTTCACCAAACTTTCTAAATACCGCCCAGTGCTGACAGGGGTCTTCAACCTGACGCATGTTACCCCAAGGTAGTGGAATACCATTCCCCCGATATACCGCTTTCAATTTACCCGGTTTATACGCATCAAAGTAATGCCAATGTGGGTAGGGTGACACCACTGTCATGCGACGCATCGCCACAGATACCGAAATGTCGAGTTGTTTATGAACCGAAATATCATAGCCATAGCTGTCGAGTAATTGCCTAAACGGCGCTTTAGGACACAGTAATGCGCCAGCAAAAAAACTGGCTTCAAAATCTTGCCATGCTTGAAGAATATCTTGCGCATTGGGTGTGGTGTGTAATTCAGTTTCTTTTTGCTCAGCCCCACCTATCGATAAAATGCACTTAACCCCATCTTGATTGTGTAACACTGCATGCCCAATATGTACGGCTAAATCATATTTTAATCTGCTTTCTTTCACTTTTAATTTCTCATTTAAGAACACAATATTGGGTGCTCTTAAAAAGGAACTCACTAATCGTGACTTATTAACTTGTTTTACTTCGCTATGTTTATCTTTGTCATTAAACCATCTAATTTGTAAGCCTTTTTCTTGAGCGATACGCATTAAATCGTTGGAGGTTAAATAGAGGTTTTTATTGCCCACTTCTTCTGCTGCACGCTCTAAGTCAGGAAAATGATTTTGATGATGCTCTTGGTGGGCACGAATTAATAAATGTGCGAATTGACGGCCACTGATTCCCGTTTGAGACAGCATTTCTGGAATCGCAATTTGTAAAATATCATTACTAAACAGAAAGTTGGGCTCAAGTGCCATACCTGTGATCCCGCCACTTCTGCCTTTATCTGGCGTGATGGTGTCTTTTTCAGGCTCACTGTCTAAAAACCACTCAACTGGCTTTTGAAAGACTTGGGCGAGATTTTCGAGCATTTCTTGACTCGGCGTACGCTTGCCACGTTCTATCATAGAAAGGTAAGAAACAGAGGGCGCAGAATAGGCATCAACTCTCACACATCGACTAGATAAATCTTCTAATGTCAGATGGTTACGCTTTCTTAAATTACGTATTTTGGTCCCCAAAAAATGTGATTTCCGCATTAATGTTGATGTTTTTTTCACTGCCGTCCCCTGCTTATATTTTATTCACACAGTAAAAATAGCAGATTTTGTAAAATTTACACTGTGAAATTCTTTTTGTGAAATTATAAAAAATATTCACATACACTGAATTCAACAACCAACAAAAACGATTTAACGAATGAGGTTACGATTATGACAGCATTAACTCGCAGTGAAATGACAGATCAAACATGCCAGAAAATGACACTTGCAAAACAATATCTTGATGAGCATTGCCCGCTTGATCAGGGTTCACACACGCAAGTGACACATTACTTGGTTTACTACAATCACCTAATGGCGTTTTTCGCAGATGGCAGTCACTGTGGTTTAGAGCAGCCAAAACAATTTGTTGCCCTTTGCGGACACCGTGATGACCCAACAGCTATTTTACTTAAGAAAAAAGATGGCTTACATATTGAATTGACTTTCAATCGCCGAGGTGATGCAGGTCAAATTGATATGGCACACATTGATGACATTCAAATGGAAACACAGCTTAGTACCGTAGATAGTAATAATGACGCAACCCAATTAAAGCGTCTTTGGATCAGCTTTTTAACTGGCATCGAGTATTCAATTGTTCGTGAAGGTCAATCTAAAGCTTATACCGCCAAAGATGGCAGCGAGTATGTGTTGTAAAATAAAGTCACAATTAGCATGAAAAATCAGTGAGCACTGTAAATAAGCAGCGGTCGGTGCTCAATCGTATTTTTTGGATTACACCAAAGTTAAAAAAACTGTCGTAGATATAGCCTTTTTACTTGTGGATAACTTCACTGCTGAAATCATATTTTACCTTCAACCCTTCAAGTGCTGCCAAAAATGCCTCTTGCTCAAACAAACTTTCAATTATGTTAAATTGACTCTCTAAATAAGTTGGACTTAATATAGCTCTGTAATATTGCTCATGAGGTGCTTTTGAGAAATAAACTAAATCTCGCCAATGCGGGTGCAAGCTAAAATAATAATTTACTGTTGCTCGACTGATTACTGCCAGATCAAGGCGTTGCTTTATCAACATTTCTAGCAACTGTAATTCTGAGCTCGTTGGCGTCAGTTTGGCTTTCCCTGCTTTTAAAACAGGCGCAACTCTAAAATAATGATACCCTCTCACCCCTCCAATATTTTTTTCATAAAGCGACTTTTTACCCGCATAATCAAAAGGCTTTTTAATATGAGAAATAAATTCATCTTGATCATGTAATAAAGGCCTGGTCCAGAGAAACTTGGTTTTCTGCTTGTCTTTAAACCACACAGGGTGAACACCTAAGATCATGCCATCTAAGGTATTGTTGGCGATTTCTCTATTTAGTCTTTTACGAGGGACAAACTGGGCGACAAACTGATATCTGCTTTGAAAACGATTAAAAAGCTCAACTAGTTCAAAATAAAGCCCTGTTTCTAATTCTAATTGTTCAATATATGGCGGTTTTAAATGGTAGACATACACGTAAACTTTTTCAGTAGTGTGTATTCTTTTTCCCTCTTCTTTTGCATTCAGTGACAAAGGTATTAATAACAAAAGAAGTAGAATAACTAAAAAGTTTGGCACGATAATTCTATATTTTATTTATCATTTAATAAGTTATAGACGATTTTTGAGTTTCTACAACTGCTAATTAA
Source organism: Pseudoalteromonas sp. SS15 (assembly GCF_049257195.1). Classification (NCBI taxonomy): domain Bacteria; kingdom Pseudomonadati; phylum Pseudomonadota; class Gammaproteobacteria; order Alteromonadales; family Pseudoalteromonadaceae; genus Pseudoalteromonas; species Pseudoalteromonas sp. SS15. The sequence goes on along the minus strand of NZ_JBMMUD010000006.1, from coordinate 278,593 downwards.
TTATCAACGCTGCAAAAAAACACAACTAAAAATTAGCATTGTAGCGGTTGTGCACCGCAAAAGTTCTTACGAAAAGTTAAATACACACCTATAAGACTGATTAAAGCAAGGGTTCTTTTATTGTGTCTTTGTACCAGTTCTTTGCATTCTGTAATTGAGCTTTAATAAACTCATCTTTTAACGTCATATAAACTTGTATGTCATTATTACAAGCCAGAGCTGCGTCCGTTTTAATCTCAGCATACTGTAAAGCAGCTTGCTTATGCGCTTTTAAATAATCTCTAAAAATACGATGCTCAAGCGCATGTTCATGGCCTTGTTCAAAAATATGCACATGATGGGTTCTTTGCAGGCCACCCTTTTGAAAGTAACGTCTTCCAACAATGCCGTTCTCGCCTTTGGCAATAAACCCAAGCGCCGTAAATTGCGCAGTGAGATTATCTAAAAAGTCCAATCTTTTCACTTCAACAAGTATGTCGATTATGGGTTTAGCACATAAGCCAGGTACTGATGTACTCCCTATGTGTTCAATCAAAATTACTTCATCTTCAAGCAAAGATTTTAGTTGTTGTTTAACCTCTAAAAACATTTCTGGCCAAAGTGGGTTATATTCTACGACCTCGATAATCCTTGCCATTCACTTTAACCTTATTGCTTAAACGTATTAATTAAGAGATATGACACGGTTTCTACCACTATCTTTCGCTTGATAAAGTGCTCTATCGACTCGAGAAAATACATCATCGAAGCTAGTATCCTCGCGATTGAACTCAGTAAGTCCAATACTGACCGTGAGCTGGATTTTTTTAGCGCCACATAGTAAGGATGACGCAACTTGATTTCTCAAACGCTCAGCAACATAGCCGCCTGCATTGATGTCCGTATAGGGTAACAATATTGCGAATTCTTCCCCGCCGATACGGGCAAAGGTATCTTCTTTTCGCAACAGGTCTTGTACAGTTGAAGTAAGATTTTGCAGTACTTCGTCTCCTACCGGATGGCCAAACTGGTCATTAATATTTTTAAAAAAGTCGACATCCAAAGTTAACAAGCTAAAGCACGTATTTTGCCGTTTAAAAATACTAAATGCTTTCTCTGCCTCTTTTAAAAAATAGCGACGGTTGTAAATACCGGTTAAATCATCCGTGTTAGCTAGACGCTTAAACTCTTCTTTTAGCTTGAAAATCTCAGTTACATCAGTTGAGAAACCAATCAGAGAGCGCTTTCCTGCCATGGTCACTGGTACTTTCACGCTTAAATAATGCTGAGTTTCTCCATTATCAACCATAACTTCCTCAACACGTTGTACTTGCTGCTCTGTTATGGCTTTAGAATCACTCGCATGAAAGTGCTCCGCAGTGTCTATAGGCAAAATATCTTGCTCTTTTTGACCAATTATTTGGTCTGAATCTAGACCGAATAAGTTCGCGACTTTGGAGTTCACATATAAAAAACGTCGTTCCTCGTCTTTCATGTAAACATAAGCTTCTACATTATCTAGAATAACGCTCAATAGTTGTTTCTGTTCTTCAACTTGCTCTCTAAGACGCTTTTCTTCGGTGATATCATGTGCGATACCTACCAAGCCAATGATATTTTTATCTCTGTCGAATAGTGGGGTTTTAATAATTCGGTAAACTCTTTGTTCTGAAGTATGGCGAACAAAGTTAGTTTCATCAGAGGCAATTTGCTGCTTACCAGAAAAAACTTTCCTATCATTTTCAACTATTTGTTGAGATATTGAGAGATCAAAAAACGCACTATCGTCTTTACCTACAATGTCATCTTTTGAACAACCAAATAATGTTTCAACTTTGTCATTTGCATATATGTATTTCCCTTGCATGTCTTTTGCGAAAATATAAGCGCCTAAGTTGTCACATATATTAGACATTAAAGAAATAGACTCACTTGTGACGGTATTTTGTATATTTTCCAAAAAATTATCCCTTATAGATTTTCGTATTTTTTGAACATTCTTTCGGTAGTCTTTCTAAAGAACAATGCAAACTTAGCACAACTAAAGCAAATAGAAACGTATTTGCGAGTAATCACTTCACTTTTAGGCTTGATTAATCAATTCAATTCAAGATATAAATTGTATACAGTATTTCATTTTGGATTATTAGTATGCACTTTCGGCTTTTAATTATCTTCACACTATTATCTCCTTTTTTCACTCAAGCACTAGATATAAAAGTACATACGCTGCCAGTTCAAAGCGAGCTCAGAGCAAGTGCCATTAAAGGAGATTTGATTTGGGTCGCTGGTAATGAGAATACTATCTACAAAAGTTTGGACAAAGGTAAGACCTGGATCAAAAGCGGATTCAAGTCTAATAAAAAGTTCGACTTTAGAGACATAGAGATCATCAATAACCAAACCGCCATTGTGATGGCGACAGGATACGGTGAAGATTCAGCGTTATACATTACCAACGATCAAGGGAGAAACTGGAGGTTACTTTATCAAAACACCGACAAAAAAGGCTTCTTTAATAGCATCGCCTTTGTTAACAGCAAGCTTGGTTTTCTAATGGGCGACCCTGTTAACGAACACTTTATGCTTAAACGCACAAAAGATGGCGGTGAAACATGGCACACCATCGACATGACACATTTTCCAGAGATTGAAAAAGATGAAATCGCATTTGCTGCAAGCGGTAACACACTCATCACTAATCGCCAAAACGAACTCTATTTTGCGACAGGTGGCAACCAGGCTGCGATCTATAAGTACAATTACAAAACCAAAACAAGTAATAAAATTCAACTCCCTCTGCATAGCAAGGGAAATACATCTGGTGTGTATAGTGTCGCGTTCAATAGTAAAAATGATCTATTTGCACTAGGAGGTGACTATAAACAAAGACAAGGTCCATATGAAAACATCGTATTGGCAGATAAGAATGGCACAATGGTTAACCAAACTATTAATTCTGGTGGTCTCATTACTGCGATGCAATGCGCTTACAACTTTTGTATTGCTGTTGGTAAATCAAATAGCTACATATCGAAAAACCATGGTTATCAATGGCAGCCGTTAACCAGCACTAGCTTTGAAGGGTTTTATACTTTAGCCCAAAGTGAAGGTACTTTTATTGCCGCAGGTACACAAGGAAAAGTAGCTATCATAACTCATGGCTTTCAACACTGAAACCTTGGTTTTTTGAGCACAAAAGCTTATCTTTAATTGGGTCTGTATGTTTATTTAGAGGAACTAAAATGCGTACTATCGAAAAAGAACTGTATCAACTTAGCGCTGATGACATTTGTGTTTACGCGGTTGTTAAAGGGTCTTGGAGTTATGACGAAGCGATCCAGTTCAGCAAAGACTTTTTAGATATTATCAAGACATTTGAAGGAAAGCCTTTTACACATCTGGTCTATTTTGATGAATTCACTTTTTCAGTGCCAGAAATTGAAGAAGTCATTCAAAAATTGGTAGATAAACTAGTATCTCAAGGTTTAAGATTTACCGCTCAAGTTATCCCATTTGAATACTACAACATCACTCAGTTTCAACTTGCAAAAATGACGCAAACTAAAGGCTTATTTGTCAAAAAGTCTTTTAATTGTTTAATTGATGCACAAGATTGGTTAGAGTCTCAATCTTTCAATATGCCTCATCAAAATAACCACTTTGAATGCGAAATCTTTAAAAGTTTAAAAACAGGATGATAACCAAAGGTTAAAAAATGTAAATGGTATAAATGCTTGTTTATTAAAAAATTAAACCAGGAAAAGCCTCTAAAATCACATCAAAATAAAACAAAAAATTTACAATTGTCATTGATAAAGGTGCAAAAACAAGTGTAAATTGTTCCTCTTTTGAACTGGAGGCGGCACTATGAAACGTATCTTATTTATCTCACTCTGCGCTGTGATCATAATCGCAACATTTTTCTTTACTAAGCATAGTGAAGATAAACAAAATACTGTCATCTCACAAACCAGCAAACCTGATGTAGTCAACGTAACTCCCCCTTCAGTACCTGTTGAAAAAGAAACCCACATTGAAGCTACTAAGCCTTTAACGAAAACTGATGTCAGATCAGATTTTTATGCAATCAACAAGCTATCAGAGAAAGCTAAATTTGTGCTAACTGAAGCCGGTGTGTTGCCATCAGATCTGAATAACGAAGCATACGTTGAGTTTGACCTTCCTTCTCTTCGAGCATTAGAAGCGGGCGACAATTTTGAGCTTATGATCCCTCAATCGGCAGAAACTTTTATCGCAGAAGTCACATTTATTGATGTCGCTGGAAATGGCGATAAAAGTATTTTTGGTAACGTGACTGGTGCAGATGGTCGCTTTCACACCACAGTTTTAACCGTAGGCAAAGATGCGGTTTACGGTCAACTTACCGCACCAAGTGGAAATTATGTATTTGAAACTAAAGACCAATATGGATGGATAGCTGCAAAACGGGACTTGTATAGAAAACACGTTGAGTTCGAGCATTCTGAGTCTGAACATCACTCAGATGCACAACACACGGAGCATGAAAAAACTGACATTTTTGCTCCTAAATTAAACAAAACTGACAAGTAAGGAAAACAGATGAAAACATCACTTAAAACACTGGTCGCTGCATCTGCAATTGCGTTTTCTGGTTTCGCTTCGGCGGTTACCATAGATATCGGTATTTTATATACAGATCAAGCAGCTGCTAAAACAGCAAACATCAACACTAAAATCAACCAACTGATTGCCTTTTCAAATCAAGTATATCAACAAAACGGAGTTGATATTCAACTTCGCTTAGCAGGTAGCCAAAACCTTGGAAACTATGCCATCACACCTGAATCTGGCTGGTTAAATGCCGTAACAAACAGCACTTATGTTGCAGATCTACGCAACACTTGGCGTGCTGATATGGTCGCTGTGCTAGGTACAGGTGAGAGTGCTGGTAATGGCTTAATTTCATGTGGTTTAGCTTGGGTTGGCCAAGGCTCTAACGGTAACTTATATAGCTCAATGAGCGATCGCATGTTCAGCATTACGGCCATTGATTGTGGTGCAACGACATTTGTCCATGAACTAGGCCACAATCAAGGCCTTGCTCACTCACGTAAGCAAGGTGATACATCTGGCGGTGTGTACGTTGATGGTATGGGTCACGGTGTACAAAATAACTTCGCAAGTATCATGGCTTACCCTCACGTGTTTGGTTCAGCAACTCAGTACGATTATTTTGCAAATCCAAATTGGTCGGTAAATGGCGTGCCTTACGGTGTTGTAGGTCAGGCATATGGCTGGAAAACAGTGAATGACACCAAATACAGTATTGCAAATTTTAAGTAATATTGTACAAAAATAAAGTGAGGTGCATTTAGCACCTCATTACTCGTAGCAGCTTTTCATACTACAGACATATTTACACTATTTTATTCCTTTTCTAAGAATAAATAACTTTTCTCTAAAGTACTTAAAAAATAAGTCGATAACTTGGCAATGTCATATTTGCTTGATATGCTGAAACATACACAAGCGCTTGTTCCAAAAGCACTGTTCAGTTTTTTGCAAAAATAATTTACACGCTAGAAATAAACTAAGTATTCCATGCCTCTATCGCAATTTTCAGATCAACTCATTCACGATCAATTTAACTCTACTCAATATGAACTATTGCATAAAATTGGGGAAGGTGGATTTGGTAAAGTTTTTAAAGCTATACAAGCTAATACAGGGCAACCCGTTGCGATTAAGTTTTTGGCAATCGAGCCTCATTGTGACGAGCAACAAAAAAAGCGTTACATAGAACGCTTTAAAAGAGAAACTGCATTAAGTAGTCAACTTCAGCACCCAAATATTGTTCGATTGCTCGACAAAGGGCAAATTAACGATAATTTATTATACGGTGTGTTTGAGTATGTCGAAGGACGATCACTTAGAGAGCATCTGATTCAAGAAGGTGCATTAAATGCCGTCGATGCAAAAGAAGTTATGCTACAGGTACTTGATGCCCTAGTTCATGCCCATCAAAATGGTATTGTTCATCGAGATATCAAGCCCGCTAATATCATGCTTAGCAAAACGGGTGCTAAGACTCACGCTAAAATTCTCGACTTTGGCATCGGCACGCTTACGCAAGATAGCCGTCAAGCCGATTTTAATACCCTAACGCTCACACAGGAAACATTAGGCACGCCATCTTATAGTGCCCCAGAGCAGTTGCGTGGCGAACCTGCAACAGAAAAAACCGACCTTTATGTTTGGGGTTTGGTTTTCTTAGAGTGTTTAACCGGTCTACCAGCAATTACAGGCTCGAGTATCGCCGCTGTTTATCATAAACAATTAAGCGATATGCAGGTTTCTATACCGAGTACTTTACTGGGACACCCAATAGCAGATTTATTAAGACGCGTATTAATTAAAAACGCCACCGATCGTGTAATTACTGGCGAGACGCTTTATCAAGAAGTGTCACAAGTTAATATGACTAATCTGGTTGGTGTATTAGCAGATTACCGAGCACAACAGCATGCGGATGATGACACTATGATCATGCGTAATGACGGTCCTGCCAGTGCGTCAATGCAAAACTTTACAGCTCATATCGAGCGTAAACAAATCACAGTTTTAGCTATGCGACTTAGCACCAAGGTGCTAACAGACAAAGAGCTTGATTTAGATATTGTCGATACTCTATTCAGATCCCAACGTAATCACTGTATAGACATTGCAACGCGCTATGGTGCGACCCATGTTGGTAACTTGGCAGATTCTGTGCTGTTTTATTTTGGCTACCCAATTGCCTCAGATAACGATACACGTCTTTGTGCGCGAACAATATTAGACGCCATTAGTGACATATCTAGACGTAACGCTCTTACCCAAGAAGCCCATGGTGTACAAATTAATGTGCATGCAGGTATTCATTCGGGGGTGTTCACAACCTATGCGACCGCTATGCCTGAAGGTCATATTGCGAATACGGCAATGGCTCTGGCAAGAGAAGCTGGCGAGCGACAAATTTTGTGTAGTGAGGAATCGAGGACTATTCTTGATCCCTATTCAGAGTTTGAATATTTTGGTGAAAAATTACTAAACCATCACGTTAGTAAAGAGCGTATTTTTAGTTTAACCGGTGAACGCCGAGTAGAAGCTTTTGGTTTTATGCGTGGCACAAGAAATAGCCATGAGCTTGTGGGTAGAAGCAATGAACTCGAACAGTCACTGTTAATTTTTAATCACGAAAAAACAGAAAATCGATTTACCCATATCCATGGTGAAGCTGGTATTGGGAAATCTCGTTTACTACAAGAAATCAGAAGTAATGCAGCCAGATACCAACACCTTGTTGCACAGTGTTTGCCTGAACATCAAAATAATGCGCTTTACCCAATTCTGACTTTGGTTCGATATTTATATAACACCAATAATTTAACCACCGCAGAAGCAATAGAAACCTTTACTTCTATTATCACAAAACATGACAACACATTAGATTGCAAACAAACTCTACCTATCTTATTGATCTGGTTAAATATTGCATTAAATGATGAATTAACTGCTTCAACTCTTGCTCCTGATGCGCAAAAAGCTCTATTGTTTCAAACACTTAGTGCATTACTAATGAGTCAAAGTGTCAGCTTCAGTGTCTCAAAACTTTATATAGTAGAAGATATTCATTGGGCAGACGTCACGACCATTGAGTTTATGCAGCATTTTGCAAAACAACTCCATAATGGCGATGTGCTTATTAGTACCTCACGTCAAAAAGTACCAACTGAATTAAAAGATCTCACTTTAATAGAAGTCGGTTTAAAAAAGTTAACTGAGCGAGCAACCGAAGACTTTATTGTAAAGTTATTTGACAATCAAGCAGTGTCACAAAGCGTACTTGACGTATTAGTTAATCGTACTGACGGTATACCGCTGTTTATCGAAGAGCTCATCGATATGCTTAAGCAAAAAAGCTTAGTCAGTGTCATAAACGGGGAGATTAACTTCACCAGCCCAGACAAACTAGACCAAGTCCCAACCAGTCTACGTGAGTCACTTCAGCAAAAACTAGACAATTTAATTCATGCTAAAGAAACTGCACAACTGGCCGCCACAATTGGCCGTGAATTCGAATATGAGCTACTTGTCGCCGCCTCTTCTCTGAGTGAAAATCAAATTCAAAATGACTTAAATGAATTGATTGCTAAAGATTTAATTATTCATCAACGCCATGTGAATAATGACAGTTATATTTTTAAGCATGCATTAGTGAGAGATGCAGCTTATGAAAGTACAAACACGTCAAACAAAGAAAAGAATCATAACAAGATAGCTGACATTCTCGTTTCAAAGTCATATTTAGAAGCTTTACTGGTTGCCCATCACTACAAACATGCAAAAAAATTCTTATTAAGCAGCACATACGCATTTAAGGCTGCTGATCATACGTATGAAGGCTCTTTGTATAAAGAGGCGTTCAACATAACTAATGAGTACTTTCAAATCGCTCAAAAGATTAGTGATGAGAATGAATCAATAAAGTGGCAACTTAGATTAAATAGCTACAATATTAGCTCGCTTATGCTTGGATTTGGCTACGGTGATGTTCGAATTTTTGAAAAAGCAAAACAAAATGAAGAATTGCTTAGGCAAAGCAATGGATCTTTAAGTATATCAATCGAAGAATATCAGAGATTACGCCACCAGCTTATTTGGTCTCAAATCAGTTACCACAATAACAATAATGAAAGAACTAAAGCGATAGCGCTGGCTGAAGAAGCTTTGATAGACAAAACACACAAAGCGAGTTATCTACACCGTCTACTAACTCAATCAATGCTTGCAAATAACTATGTATTTGATGCCCAGTTAGACAAAGCTGAACAATCATTATATGAATGTTTTGCACTTTTAGGTCAACTCAACCCTGAAGAAATTAGAAATGGCTTAAAAACTTACGGTTTGCTTCCAAACTGCTTACCGTATTATTTTAATTCAATTTTTCAAGCCATTGTAGGTCAGTCTGAGAAGGCAATAGAAAGCATAGAACTAGCTATTAAAGTTTCGCAAAAGTTTAATCATTTACCAAGCTATTTGATGGCATTAAACTATGCTTCGATCGTCTCTTATATTTGCAATGAAACTACTTTTGCAAAAGTCACGATAGAGCGAGCACGACAAGAGTTTAAGAGTGATTCACACCTTTATTTGGTTTTTCTACCAACTGATGCACTGAATGCTTGGCTAAACCAAGATACCGATTTGCTAAAAAATATCTGTGAACAAATTGAACAAACCGGGCAAGTACACTCCCTATCTTTCTATAAAACCATGTACATAGATACTTTAATTGAGTCTAAACAAATAGACCGTGCATCAACTCAACTTAGTGAGTTAACTGCCTGGTGTGAAACTCAAAACGAGAAAATAATGTTGAATAAATTAAAGGAATTAAAAAATGGAATCTGTTAGTGACGAGTTGCAACATGAATTCAATGAAAATGGCTATGTAATTGTCGATAACTTATTTGACGAAAACACATATCAAAAGCTCGCATCAGCTGCGTACTTATTAACCATAGATAAAATGAACCTCATTGAAAAAGATATAAAAAATGATTTGGGTGGTATCTTTGAGTTCATTTGCAATAAACCAAATTACCCAATTGCAAATACTAACAATCGTTATTTATCGAGAAGCCACCTTGACTGCAGAGCAGATAAACTCATCGATACCATCGCGAGCAACTTGATTGCAGCTGACATTCCAGACAGGCTTTTAGGTCATAAAGCAAAAAGGGCAGATTTTAAAGGATACATTTCTCTGATCCCTGAAGATAAAGTGAGAGGGATTAACAATCTTCATCAAGATTATCCATTAGATCATGATGTTAATGATTTAATTATGTGTTGGTGCCCAATCTCTCCCGTAGATGAAGCCAATTTCAGAATCATACCTGGCACGCATAAGCTTGGCGCTTTACCACAAGAGGTGTTTGGTCAATTTAAGCAATTGCCACCAAACATTACAGAGCAACTCAAAGACAGAATTAAAACCGTTGAAGTAAAGCTAGGACAAGCAATCATCTTCAATACCAAAACCGTTCATTCATTGGATAAAAACTTTACCAATAAGACAAACTGGTCTTTTTTCGTGAGTTTCGAAAAAGACTTTAATTAAACAAGGAAATTATAATGTCAAAAGAAACATTACTATCCCCAACTCTGCATTTTTTAAATGAAATTATGAATAACCCGGAAAGCTGTAAAGACTTTTCAGATAATCCAGAAGTTTTTTTCGAAAAATTCGAGGAAAAGTACGAGCTTAAACAAGAAGTTAAAGACTGCTTATATCACCCAATGCAGGGTCTTGAAGAAATACTAAAGATTGTCAAAAGTGAACTGACAACAACAACGACAAATTACCAACCTATTATTATTCTTCCGCCTCCAGGTGATAATGACTAAAAAGAAGTAACGTCCAGTTGCTCTTTACGTAATATCTTATAAAGAAAATGAGCATCGCAAAGCGCCTTGCTCATTTTTTTTTATTATTAGACACTTAACTAGATTATAATGTTAACTTTACGTAAATCCATTCTTTGTCCATAATTCAGATTTACAATGAGGTCTGGCTTTAACCACAAAGGATTCAATAATGCGCCGCTATGTACATACATTGGTTGCTGGAGCCTTACTTACAGCGTTGTCTGGCTGTGGGTTTGGAGACAATGATAACCATGAAATCGATTTTACCCCTCCTAAAGAAGAAGTAAATGAAGGAGATGTTAGTACTGAAGAGCCTCAGTCAAACATTGCCATTACAGAAATTTCAACTGGTCCATTAGATGTACTAGAGCCAAATAGTACATTTAGAGCCTACTACGATGTGCATGTAAAAGGCTTCGACGACATTGACGTTGATGTACACTTTTATTTAGTACATGCCGCTGAACTGGATGAGTCTGGTGATACTGAAGTTGAAATCGACGAAGTACACAAAGTCGGAGCATTAGAGCTGGTTGGTGTTAGTGAAGGTGATCACACTTTTGATATCGATATTACTGTTCCTAATGACTTAATTGGTGGTCACTACCATGTAGTTGCACAAATAGACCCACACGATGATCATGCTGAAGACATTGAAGATGATAACCACCCTTCTGTCGACCATGAACCATTTGCTGATGGTGAATTTCCTTTCGCTGACGTACATGTACGTGTATTAGAAAGCCATGACTACAAATTACTGAGTGCCGAGTTTGGTCAAGAAGCGTTAATTTTAGATGCACCAACGACTGATAATGGCACTAGCCATCATCACTCTGACCTAGTAGGTTTTATTGTCGCTGATTATGAAGGTGCTGAGCTTGGTTCTACTAGCATCAAAGCCGAAGTTATGGTTAACGGTAACTGGGAAGCAACCCATTTCTGGAATGCTCAAAACCAAGGGTATGAAGATGTGATCTTACATAACTTCACTGCTGGTTTACATGACGAGCACATTGGCTTTGACATTGCACTTGAAGATGACTTGCTACAACGCATTCATGACGAGCATGATGCAACGCAAGAACAAAACTTGCAAGTTCGTTTCATCTTAACTGATCTTGCTGAAAATGCAGAAACAATCACTGATAACAATGTGATTGAGACACAAATCCCGCTTTATTTCTACACAGGTGAAGAAGCAGATTCATCTGAAGGGTTTGCTAAGCGCGGTCCACAATATGCCGTTGGTTTAGCGAACATTAAGCTAGAAAAATCGTTCGATAAGTCTTACGGCGATAAGTCAAAATTCAGCGTCGGTGTTGATTTAAATGGTCAATTATTCATTGTACCTACCGGAGATATTGGTGGTCGTGTAACTGGTGAAGGCACTGTAGAAGCTTACTTCTTCAATGCTCAAAATACCCTTTTCAGCATCTCTTACGATGGTAGTGCGTATGTAAGCGGTAATAATACTGGCTATGCGTCAGAAATGATCATTTTCAATAACGTTGTTTTTGAAGATGAAAAATACGTCGCTAAATATGAAAAAGCTTGGGAAAAGAAATGGGAAGAAGAGAAAGTACTGGCGCAAGCACGCTTTACTATCGGCCCTATTCCTATGAGTGTTGAAGCAGGCGTAGATGGCAGCTTAGGTTTTGAATTAACTGTTGGCTACAACGCTGAATTATACGCAGAAGGTGACTTGTTCCACGTTGACTTCGGTGCATTTGGCCGTGGTGGTGTAAACTTAGGTCTAGTGTCTGCTGGTGTACAAGCTGTTCTAACGCTAATCGACAATACTTTCTCATTAGAGTCTAATGCAGGTTTTGCTCTGGTCAGCACAGGTAATAACAAGCCACATATTTATTATGGTATTGAGCTGAAAAATGACCTTGATGTAATCTCAGGTAAGTTTGGCCTATATGCTGAAACGGTTGGTGTTAAGTGGTGTAAAAAATGGGGTATCCCATACCCGTGTGGTAAAAAGACCACTAAATATGACCTATGGTTATATCAAACAAACAGTGTTTACAATAAGTCTTGGACACTATACTCGAAAGAGGACGAAATCGAACTATGATCCTATCATGTCGATTAAATTTGCTTGCTGCGCCCTTAGTGGCGCTAGCAAGCTTTCAAAGCCAGGCAAGCAACTATTGCCAACCTCAGTTTGACTTCAACATAAAGTCTTTCACCAGTTTCAATTACACCAAGCTTAGCAGCCCAGCTCAGCAAACTGATATTGAGATCCAAGGTAAGTTGTCTGTTATTTCAGTCAAAAAAGAAGACGAAAAAAATTGGTGGGCGATTAAAGCAGATCAAGTCAAAACGGTGCAAGGTCAGCTATCCATGCCTTTGCCAAATTACGAACGACCTTTTGCATTTAAACTCAATGAACAGGGCCTGATCACCGAATTTTATTTCGCTGATACTTTAGATACCCAGTCTCAAGATCAGCTTAAAGGTCTTGCTTATTACTTACAGTATCAAAAGAACTTATCTAAAATTACCAATGAAACCGACACACTCGGTGAGTATCGTGTTAATTATCAGCAAAAAGAAAATGCCTTAAGCTTTGCCAAAGTGAATTATGAGCACAAAAATAAGCAGGCATTAAATGCTTTTTCTCACATTGAGGTAGAAAAGTCAGAGCAACAAATCACGCCCTCAGAGTGTTTCTTAGATTCCCGTGACGGCATAGAAAAGCTGAACTTAGTGGGTGCAGATCTCACTTTTACATCTGAGCAAAGCTTCAGCGTTAAAAAGCTCAAGCAATCTTTTGAAACTGCCCTTTTCTCAATGTCTGATGATTTATCACTTTGGCAAAGTACTCATGTTGAGTTAACTCAAGCCGAAAAAGACAAGTTAAAGAAAGAGTTACTCGCTTTTGTTACTGAGCAAGATATTACTCAGATTGATGCACATACACTGGCCTTGTTACTGAAAAAATACGATGCCGTTATTGGTGAATTAAGAGGCGTAATCTTAGCAAATCAGATTTCAGATAATGCCCAAATGCGCTTATTTAATGCACTTGGGCAACTCGATACCCCGTCTAGCCAAATGTTATTAAGTGGTTTATTGGTAGGCACAGAGAAGCAGCCGCAAACTCAATTTAGAGCCCTGCGCGCGCTTACACAAGGGCACCAACCTCTTTCTCAACAAGCAACCGACACGCTTTTAGGTCTCTTGAACGATGGCTTTTTAAGTGTTGATCAAGAAGTGAGTTCAAGCTTCTACATGACGCTGGGTATTTTACTCAATAACCGAATTGGCTCAACGACAGCACAGCAACTTAGCCAAGCGATTGTTGAACACATCACGCTCAGTGAAAGTGAAAGCAAAACGGCCGACTTAATCACGGCGCTTGGCAATAGTCGCGACGATCAACACGTTGAATTGATTGAAGACTACTTGACTGATAGCAGTCCACGAGTTGAAAAAGCATCAATCAGAGCGCTTGGTATGATGCAAAGTGATTCTGCGTATCAAAACCTTGAAAAGCATTTTAATACTCACTCTGGCAGAAACACCAAAGCCTTACTTTCAGCACTTGGCAATTACGATATGAAGCCAAAAACCAGTGACTCTGTGCTTAACCTTGCGGTAAACGACAATGACGATGCGGTTCGTTATGCCGCGATTAATGCATTAGCAAAACAGCCTAATAACGAAGGTATTAAACAAACTCTTAGGCAGGCACTTCGCTCAGAAAAGTCTAAGCGTAACTTTAAGGCCATTGTTAAGTTACTGCATAAAAAACCTGCGCCTAAGCAAGATAACCAAGGTTAATTATTTAACATCTAAATCCAGCGCCTTACTTTTGTTAGATAAACGTCGTAAGGCGCGCCAAACTTCTCCTTCAAAATACGTTCCTCTGGTTTGATTTGAAATTGGGTAATGTACATCACAAATAACACTACTCCACACAACGCACTGTAATCAGCCAAAAACACCGCAAAAGCCAACAGACTCAATGCCACAGATAAATACATGGGGTTGCGGCTATACTTAAATACCCCAGTTGTTACTAAGCACGCTGTATTATTTGGTCTCGTTGGACTAATCGTGGTTTTGGCTTGTTTAAATGACCACACCGCAAACAACGCAATCCAAGATGAAAACACAAGCATAACGAGCGCTATTTTTGCCTTAAAATCGATAATACTATCTATGGAGATGGCAAATTCTGAACGTGAAAGATAATACATCCCCGCAGCACTCAGTAAGGAGATAAAAGGCGGTGGAATTTTGTGTTCCAGAAAATGCATATTATTCACTCGAAATAAAACTGATATCTAGCCTACTCCAATTTCATGCTTCTGCATATAAGTCGCTAGTAATTGCGCTTCAAGGTCTCCTTGTTGCAGAGCTTTGAGCACGCCTTGTTGATCTCCTCTACTACGCTGCTGTCCTAGTTTTTGCTTGCCTTCAAAATTCATAATATCAATCTTAAGCCCTACGATCGCTTTCGCTAGTTTAGCGTTAAAGTCATCATTAAAAACGTCTAGCTCTGATAACAGCGACGGCTCATATTTTTCTACAGTTTGGTTAACTACATTCACTGTTTCAGTTTCACTTAAAAGAGAAACAGTGCCGATAACATGCACCGCTGCATAATTCCATGTTGGTACGGCAGGCCCTTTTTCATACCAACTAGGAGAAATATATGCATGAGGACCTGAGAAAATAATCAGTACTTTTTGCCCTGCTAACGCTTGCCATTGCGTATTTGCTTTAGCTAGATGTGTGTAAAGTACATTTTGTTTTTCATCAAACAAAAAAGGTAAATGTGAGCAAGTTAAGTTAGCTGAAACCAGACAACCAAAACCATATTCATGAATAAACTGATTGACTGAGCTTGCTGTCATTTGAAGATTTTTAGGGATATACATAGTGTTACTCCTTTCTATAATTGCAGTAACACTAAATAAGTTTGGTCTAACTTAAATCAACCAGAAATGAAAACATTGTTAGACCAGTAAGTAGGATTGATATTATTACTTAAAACTGACTTCTCTTGTCTCTAGTAAAAATTGCTCTCCTGAATGAAAGTTAATTTCTATAAAAAATACATGGTTTTGTTTATATTTGGGTTCAGTATTGAGCGCCAACTGGGTGATTTCTGCAGGCATATTATCTGGCTGAGCAGTGAACTCTGTCACAGAAAAGTAGTCCACATCGCCATTTTGCTCGCTGTAATAAGGGGTAGGCACATAATCTAAATACACAACATCAAAAACATCATTCAAACTGCTTCCTGCGGGTAAGTCATCATTGAAAGCGGCACTAGAAGTAACCTTAATACTTGAAATACGCTGTTCTGTATAAGGTGGAATAGGCGAGCACGCATACGCTTTACTTATGAGTGAAAAGTCAAAAAATGTGTCAAAACGCTTAGCTAAAGCACTCTTTTCTATGTCTAGTTTTATGATAAAAGATTGAAAATCAATGGCATCAACACTCTCATAAGCATCTCCACCAACATATACACCACGAGCGTCAGAATTAAATACACTCAGTGTATAGTTATTAATAACATACTCAGGATTACTAAAACTTCCACAAGGGTTATCAGGTCCCTCATCGTTGCTACAACCGGCGATTAATAAGGCAAGTAAAACTGAGGTAAATAAGGTACTGCGTTTCATAGATGCATCCTTTCTAGTTTAAATAAGCGCTTCTATTTTGATTCCAAATCGAGTTTATGAAAAGCCTGTAGCATCAGTTTTTAGTTTTATTCTGATCTTCTTTGTAAATTAATGTAATAGCTCAATAAAAAGGCCAAAACCTAAGATGGTTTTGGCCTTTCGCTCTGGGGGTTGTTTTATAAAAACTTAATAACTTATTTGCTTTTTAAAAGCTTTTGAGTTCACGTAAGCAGTCTACTTCTATCGACAACCTGGTGTGTTGTAATCAACCACAATTGAAGCTCCTTTGGCGTTACCCGATACTTTAAGGTAGCCCCAATATTGGCTTTGGTTGTTTATATAAATACACTCACCATTGCCGCTATTGGTAGAAGAAGCCTCTACATTTGTGCTGGTAGGCCAGCCTTGGTTGCTATATTCAAGACTTAAATCGCCCGAGCCATTGGCGGTTGTGATTGCGATGCTGTTTTGGCCGCTCATATTTTCTAAGCTCAACCAGATTGTGTCTTGCTCAGCCAAGCATCTCACTTGGCCTTCGTATAAACGACCACCTGTTACAGGACCGCTTGTCGCACACGCATCTGGTACATTAAAGCCTGAACCCGCGTTGAAGCTCGCCATAATCGACGTATCAAAGCTGTTGTAACCATAAACCATCACATGGTAAGTCCCAGCTTGTACATTACTGATCTCACATGTTTCGTTATTGCCACCGATATAAGGACGGCAATCATAGTCTGACATGGTCGGCTCTGAACCAAACTTCACGTACAGATCGGCATCACCAGTGCCACCGTTTAAAGCAAAGTTCAGATTACTTGCACCTGCAGGTACCACAAACGTGAATTTCAATATGCTGTCTTGCGCGCCAGAAATAGCCTTCGATTCACCATTTTTCAATTGGTTGGTCGGCGTCGTATCACCTAAAATAGTCGCTGTTGTTGACTCAGTTCTGCTCGCACCTTCTGTATCAGTTGCAGTCAGTGTGACCGTATATTCACCTGCCTGCGCATAGCTATGTGCTGGGTTCGCTTCAGAGCTTGATGTGCCATCACCAAAGTGCCATGTATAACTTGCAATACTGCTTTCTTTATCAAATGAGCCTTGGCTAGAGAAGTTAATTAGCTCAGCTTTGTTTGCTGTATAAGGGCCGTTAATCGACACGACTGGCGCTTCATTCACTGTACCGCCGCCATTGGCTAGTTGCTGTGTCCACTGGGTAAATTCGGCATCGTAATCAACTGCCCAATTATTCAGACGTGCCTTATACGCAGCCCAATCACCTGTGCGAGTTGAGTTAAGCATCAACTTTACTTCATCTAAATGACGTTCAAACATAAATCGAACAGCCAAATAGCCCCAACGATAAATACGGTCTTGATCAAAGCCATCATAGGTGGTGTTAAAGATTGTACCTAACGTGTAAGTTGAGCCATCTTTAATAGTATCAATTGCAGCTTGGTTGTTATCTTCATTGGCAACATACTCGGCAACACCTTCACTCCACCACACAATTGCTTCAGTTGGAGCATTAAAATCACCATATAAGTCAAAGCGACCATCAAGATAGTGAACATATTCATGCTCTAAGTTCCAAACATAGTGATCAGGGTTCGCATAACTCGCTTCGTATGCAACGAAGTTTGGAATGTTACCAGGCTTTGAAGGGTCACCTTCTAAATACATACCGCCATTGTTGGTATTAATACCAAATATAGGGCCACCATATTTACCGTAGTCTGTGCTTGAATCAAAAATATTAACTTGTAATTGAACGTTGTTATCGTCAGCAACAGGTACATTATTAGTATCTAACTTGGTATGAAAATACCCTTCTTCATAGCCCATTTTGCTACATGCGGCTTGATGTTGGGTCGTGGTCATATTCTGCGAGCGAATTTTAATTGTGCTGCTACAAGTATAAGTTTGTGACAATACTTGATTTTCTAACTGTTCACCGTAGTTACAAATACCATAGTCGTTACAATCACCATGATAGCTTGCTGTTTCTGCTGCGCCTAACCAAGCAACATCGCCATAACCGACCATTTCATAACGACTAAAGATGTCCTTTAACCCTGCATCAACTGAAGCCTGAATTGCTGTACCTGAGTATTGCTTTAGCCTGCCAAGCTCACGAGCTGCATTTGCAAACATAAACTCAGCTTCAGAGTTAATCATATATGTGCTGGTTGTGAACTTTCTCAGTGCAGCAACGAGATCTGTTTGCGTACCAATTTTAGCTTTAAATTCGTTATTCCACTGACCGCGGAAAAGCAAAGTGAAAACGCCATTTACCGCACCACGCATGTTCCATTTTGATGCGTAGCTTTCGTTCCAACGGTTTAGCCACTGAGTCACAACTGGCAGATAAACATCTTGTTGCTCTGAACTATCCATCGTAATGATGACTTCAGATAAGGTTTTGCCGTGCGCATCATTGTCGTCATAGAAATGGCTGTTATTTACAAAGGCATCAATTGCGCCTTTTACCGCAGGCGTGACCCAAGTCGCAAATGTGACTTGATCGTTATAAAACTCTGCAAAATAACCCGCTCGCAAGAACAAGAACATGGCTTCAATATTTGCATCACCGCCACCTTGATAGTTTTGGCTCAGTGTTTTTACGTGATTTGCCACTGCATACATATTGTTCGAGTCAAATGCAGTTGCCTGAATATTGCTCGATGCTGAGAATAGTTCGTTTACACATTGCACACCTTGAGACTTAATTTCATTGATTAAAGTCGTGCTATTGGTGGTTGCCAATGCATTAACATTACATACCGCCGTTGCCTGTATATTCGCCATTGAGAATGCACTCATTTGCATCATGACAGGTTGCTCAGCATATTGAGATTCAGCAGTCGGGGCATTTTCAACATGACTCTCATTTTCTACACCATGATGATGGTGGTGGTGATGCTCTGTATTGATGGTGTTTGTTTGCTGCATTTGCGGTGCTGTCATCGCAAATGCTGTTATGCCATAAAACGAGCCTGCCACCAGTACTGCCAGTTTTTTAAGTTTCATTGCTTTTCCTTACTTGTTGTTTTTTATTTGAACAAATCGTTCAAACGCCAAACATTAAAGCAGCACATTAACAAGAATGCAATATATTGTATGCAATTATCAATTTCACAAACAATTAATTTACAAAGTGTGAGGTAACTGAATTGATTATAAGCGCTTTAATTGACTAGGAATTATAAATAGAAAAAGAGGCGAAGCCTCTTTTCTAGTTAGAACATAAAAAATTATTTAGACTTAGCAAAGCTGTGTATCAGTGCAAAGGCCTGTAGTGACACACCAAACTCGAGAGGTGGTGACACCACCAGCAACTGCTGGTGTTTGCTTTTCATCTAATAGCTTGTGTTCTTTAGATAGATTTTTTAGCTTCTTTTTATTTAATTTCAGCATGTTAAACTCCTTTTAATTAGCAAGTGAAGCCAACAAATGATGTACAAATAAATGGGTGGGTAAATGTTTCGTCATCAATGGGCTTTGCACCACCACCGACCTGAGGTGTCGCTGCTTCGCCTAACTGTTTATTTGCTAAAGGTTGCTGAAGTGTTTTAAGGTTTTTCTTTTTAAGTGTAAGTTTCATCGTTCTTCTCCTTAGATAGTTGATGAAACATTAAATTAACACCTCATTCTAAAACATGTTAGAAAATAGTTAGATTGAATAAATATTAAACACATTAAAAACTATCCAGAATTGAATATATAATACCAACCCTCTTAACTAAGCGATCTATTATTAGGATTGGTATAATAGCGCCCTATCAGGCTATAGGTAATGTAATCTCTATTTTTAAGCCACCTAATTCACTGTGAGAAGCGCTAATTTCACCACCATGGGCTTCTACTACCTTTTCACAAATAGATAATCCGAGTCCCGACCCACCTAGATCGCGACTTCGAGACTTATCACAGCGGAATAAGCGTTCGAATAAATGCGGTAAATCTTGCTCAGATACACCTGGGCTTGAATCTGAGAAGGACAAAATTACAACCTGTTCAGTATGTGAAACCTCAAAGCACACTTCCCCAGGTTTATCTGTGTAGTGGATAGAATTTCGACTCAAATTAGCAACAACTTGATGTAATCTTGCTGCGTCTACTTCAAGTAATACCTTATCGAGTGATGACTTTTTCACCTCAAGATGTAAATCATGGTCGCACAGTACATCTTCGATTTGCCCTGCTAAGTCATCGAATAACTCACTCGCATCATGCGTTTCTAAATTTAAATTAAACGTACCTGTATCAGCCTGAGCGAGCTCATAAATATCTGATATTAGTAGATTTAGGTTATCTAATCTCTGATTTAATACCTTGTAAGTCGACTGAGGATCTGACACAAGATTATGCTCAAGTGCTTCTAAATGAAGCTTTAAAACAGCAAGTGGTGTACGTAATTCATGAGACACATCAGCAAGCAGCTGCTTTTTAAGCTCTAAGGCTTGGTTTAAATGCTTGGCTTCCTGCTCCAACCTCGCTCTTCGTTGTCGAGTAAAAACCAACACAAATAAAATAATAAGCAATAAAACAGCAACTATTGAGAAACCAATATACCGCGTAAGTGTTTGCTCGGCTTTCAATAACGCCTGCTCCGCTTTTGCTTGCTTTAACTCGAATTGACCAGCCACGTATTCTGATTCAGAAGCTAAAACAAGGGTTTTCAGACTCCCTTGTTCTTTCATTTTGTTTTTGTAATTCAAATGCATTTGGTTTTGCGCTTCAAACGCTCCTGCTAAATCGCCTTTCCCCTGCAATGCTTGGGCTAGAAAGCCATAATACTTAGCGATATCTTTATCTTTGAGCGACTCAATTAACAAAATCTGTATATGTGCTTGTTCAAATAATTCCATTTGCAAATACGTATCAATCAATAGGAAGCTTGCTCGTAGGTATGCATTCACATTCTTAGTTATATCTAGCTGTGCAATAATTGCTTCAAGCGTGTCTTGAGCTAATTGAAACTTGCCTTGTCGCAAATACATTTCACTAATGTAAGTTTTCGTATCCAAAATCGCCAAAGGCACATTTAGCTCAGTTAATATCTCTAAAGACAGCTCAAAAAATTCATCAGCTTCATCAAATTGCTTTAGGGCGACTTTTTGTTCGCCCATTCTTCTAAGTGTAACTGCTTGGTCTTGCTTGCCATTAAGCCGCTTGTCTATGTCATAGACTTTTTTAAAGTAATCGAAACTTTTTGCATATTCACCAAGCGCAGCATAACTTTCAGCTAACCCCCACAGCGTATCATTCATCCAAAACTCTTGAGATTTTTTAGGCAAATATGGAATTTTTTGCAGTTGTTGCAATTGAATTTCTAGTGACTTTTCAACTAAGCCTAAACTTGTATAAATTGCACTTTTCTGCCTCGCAACGGCCATTTCAAGCTGCACATTTTCTGCTTTTACAGCAGCATCAAGAGAGGCATCTAATGCAATGACAGCATCTGAGTATTTGTTTAACTGTTGATAAGCATGGGCCAAAAATCGATTAGCATGAGATGATAAAGTATGTAATTCAGCTTGTTCAAAAAAATTCGCAGCAGCAATTAAGTAAGGAATTGCTTCGAAGTGATGACCACGAGTAATTGCCATATTACCGCGAGAGAGGTTCAACTTACCTGAGTACTCTAAGCTTTCAAATGACTCAAGTAAGGTTTCTAACTCTGCTAAATAAATGACTGTTTGTTCAAAGCACCCTTCACGGATGCACACAAGGCCTGCTCTATGAAGCACATATGCGGTTTGCATTTGTGTCAACTGTCTATTTTTAAGCAAATCATCCGCTTTTTTGAGCAAAACCTGTCGCTCTTTCGATGACTTCAAGCTTTCAGCTTGCACTTTAAATTCATCAAATTCAGCGTTAACTGAGCCGATAGCAGCCACACTAAAAAGTGCAAAAAACACAAAAAAAGCAATTTTCATATTCTAGAACAAACACTTGATTAACAAACAAAAGGAAAGTCTAGCGCGTAATGCAAAACGATTCCAACTAAAGTCTAACCCCATTAAACACATATGAGTCATTATAACCCACACCAAACCAAGTCAAAATGACTACCCCCATTTAAAAAAAGCAACTAAATTCAATATTATCAATAAGATAAAATCTGGCATCAATATTGATTAATATAACTCGTCGCGTTTAATTAAGAGTAAGCTTTATGCAATTAAAAGTCCTATCAGAGCAATCCCTTTATCAGCACTGCTTAAAGTTTGGCAGCCGTGCCATGCTGATTTTGTTATTACTGACGCTTTGCTCGCTCATTATCAGCTTTTCACTAGCAGAACAAGTCTCTTTGCCAGTGCAGATTGCTAGCCATATCGCAACAATCATTTTTAGCGCGTTATTCAAAGTTGCTTATGTGATCCGCTGTATCGGCGCTTATCACTTAGGCCACACTAGTTTTTAATCTTGAGGAAAGTCATGTTAACCAAACAGCACATAGATATTGTTAAAAGTACATCTGTGATTATTGAACAAGGTGGTAGTGCCATCACAGAGCATTTCTATAATCGTATGTTTAGAGACAACCCTGAACTTAAACACATTTTCAACATGAGTAACCAGCATACAGGTCGTCAAAAGGTCGCGTTATTTGAAGCAATTCTGGCCTATGCAAAAAACATAGATAACCTGAGTGCATTAAAAAGTGCGGTAGAGCGCATTGCAAACAAACACACCAGCTTTCACATTCAAGCGCATCATTATGACATTGTTGGTCTGCATTTAATTGAGACATTTAGAGAATTATTAGGCGCAGACTTTACACCAGAAATAGAAGACGCGTGGACCACTGCTTATGGTGTACTCGCTGATATTTTTATCAATAAAGAAAACTCAATTTATACAGAAAACGCCAGTAAACTTGGGGGTTGGCAAGGTAAACGTGCTTTTAGACTCGAAAGTAAAACACCTGAATCAAAATTGGTAACCAGTTTTGTGTTTATTCCTGTCGATGAACAAGCGGTTGCAGACTTTAAACCTGGCCAATACTTAGGTATTGAGATCAGTAGCGAACATTTTGAACACACAGAAATACGTCAATACTCGTTATCAGATAAACCTAATGGACGAAGCTACCGCATCTCTGTAAAACGAGAGTTGGGTGAGCATAATGGCATTGTCTCAAACTTCCTGCACGATCATTTAAATGTTGGTGATGTTGTTGATTTACATGCACCCGTTGGAGATTTCTATTTCACAGATAAACAATCTCCGGTTGTGCTTATTTCTGCAGGGGTAGGCATCACGCCAATGCAATCCATGCTTGAATTTAAGTCCGATATTAAATATCCACACCCAGTGACATTCTTACATGCCTGTGAAAACCAAGAGCAGCATTCTTTTGCACGTCAAACTGCGACTTTATGTGAGCAAAACCAATGGTCACACCATACTTGGTTAAGAGAAACGAAACAGTCTCAGTTGCTGGAAAATCAATCAACTGGCTTGATTAATTTTTCGCAAATCGAACTGCCAAAGCAAACAGGTAATTTCTATCTCTGTGGGCCGATTGGATTCATGAAATTTGCTAAAACCGAATTAGAAAACCTAGGTGTTTGCAGCAGTCGAATTCACTACGAAGTATTCGGCCCGCACGCCCAACTTTAATTTTTCCCACCCCAACAACGCAACCGAGCTGGCCACACATGTTACTTCGGTTGCTTCTAGCTTCTAGCTTCTAGCTTCTAGCTTCTAGCTTCTAGCTTCTAGCTTCTAGCTTCTAGCTTCTAGCTTCTAGCTTCTAGCTTCTAGCTTCTAGCTTCTAGCTTCTAGCTTCTAGCTTCTAGCTAATACTATTTACTCATTTTAAATGGTCGTACTAGTTCTTTTTTATAAACCCTGATATTAATACTACTACTTTAGTAAATTTAAAAAACAGACTAATACTTTTTAAGTATTCCCAAGGATGTAACTGGGTCAGTTTTCCAAATATTTGGGGTGCAATATGCATTTATTCGAACCTGATACAACCAATACATCAAATGGTGCTCGTCCACTGGTATTTTACGTCATCATCACATGCGTTCTTTTTCTTATTACTTTTTTCAGCTTTCCTTCTAAAGCAATCACCATGATGTCTGGTGAGTTAGCCAAACATTTGAAGTCATATAACTATGGCACCAAAGCCGATAACCGCTGGGTGATGCCATCAGCACAAGAGCAACACACATTCGAGCAAATGTTTGATGCCTTTTATCAACAAAACTGGCCGCTTGCAGAAGAATATGCCCAACAAATTGATTACCTAGTTATTCAGTTTTCAGATGTAGATACGGGTAATACTTACTACTTATTGCAAGAGAAAAACCAATTGCCAAGTGCCGATTTTAAAGGTGGTGGTACTTATGTGCTTAACCCAAATGGCTTAAACGCGGTACTTCAAGCGCCTCATCCAAAGCGCGACTCTTTCACAGGCACGCAATCAATTGACGCTTTTTTACACACGCAAAGCAAATTACTAATGCTCGCAGGAACACGTCGCGACAGTAGCCATGATATTAGTGAATGTACAGGCACTAACTACTCTGCAAGCGACGTTGCACACCAAACTGAATCATACTTTCAAGTCGCTCACGAACAAGCTAGCAACTACGATGACACGACCGTGTTTATTCAATATCACGGCTTCGGGTCTACCACTCGCGCCAAATTACAATCTCAATGTGGTACCGATAACGACCTAATGCTTAATTTAAGTGAAGGTGTTCGCTATGCAACCAACGATGATGAACACAGTATTATGCAACTGCTCAGAAAAAACGTCGAAGCGGGTGGAATAATTAAAGCCTGTGTTTATGGTAACGATACCAAAAGTCTTGGTGGTACTTGGAATGTGCAAGGTCGCCACTCAAATGGCTCTGTTGATAGTTGTCATAAAAGCGCAGCGGCTTCAGCAAAACGCTTTATTCACTTAGAGCAAAGTTATGGCGTCAGAAAGTATCACCGCGACGCAATGGCAGAGCACTTAAAACAAGCTTTGAATCAGTACTTTCAATAAGTTTTATTTGACGAAGATCCCCCAAACAAAACGGCGAACTGATGACTCGCCGTTTTTATTTGTAAATAAGCATTTCAAGACAGTAGTCACCAATCAACAGCTCTGATAGCTTAAATATTAGACTCCACCTAAATCGAATAATTGAGGAACCAATATGTTTATAAGGAAAGCTATTAATATTGCAATTGCTAGCAGTTTAATACTCGTTGCAGGCACGCTTAGCCAACCAATCTATGCTGCTGACACAATCGAACAGCATATTCAAAAAAGCATTGTTATTGCAGGAGAAGCACAACCTAAGACTACCTTAATGCAAAGGATGACTGAAGAGAATGTACCGGGCTTGAGCATCGCAGTATTAAAAAATGGTGAGATTATTTGGGCTAAAGGCTTTGGTATTGCTAACAGTAAGACAAAACAACCTGTAAACGAACATACGCTATTTCAGGCAGGCTCAATTAGTAAACCCATCGGTGCATTAGCCGCATTAAAATTAGTTGAGCAAGGTAAGCTGTCTTTAGACGAGGACGTAAACAAATACCTAAAAGGTTATCAATTAACTGGCGATAAGCTATCTAAAGAAACGCCTGTCACCCTGAGACAGCTACTCACTCATACCGCAGGGCTATCAGTGCACGGGTTCCCCGGCTATGCAACAGGAAATAAAATTCCCTCAACTATCGATGTACTCAACGGCCAAGGCAATACATCTAAGGTTGAAGTTGTGTTAACGCCAGGTTCTGAATGGCGTTATTCTGGAGGTGGCTACACGGTTATGCAGTTACTGGTTGAGCAAATTAGCGGACAGACATTTGCTGAGTTTACCGATGCAAACATCTTAAAACCTATGGGGATGCTAAGCAGCACCTACGCACATACATTACCAAATGATCTTAAGAAACGAGCCAGTGCCGCGTTTGATGGTGATGGCAATATGCATTCAGCTGTATTCAATGATTACCCTGAAAAACCAGCGGCTGGTCTTTGGACAACCCCAACTGATATTTTAAAGTATGCCGCTCATATGCAAGCCATTATGAAGGGTAAAAAAGACGGTATTTTGCAAAAAGAAACCGTACAAGCTATGTTTACCAAACACAAAAATGATTGGGGCTTAGGCCCTGCATTAATGGACGTTAAAGGACAACTTGCATTCGGACACGGAGGAAAAAACCTTGGCTTCACAAATGACTTTAAAGCGTTAGTAAATAAAGGCGATGCTTTTGTGGTGATGTCCAACGGTGACAACGCAAATACACTGAATAACGAGATTATGGCGACATTATCTAAGCATTATGATGTTGCATTCTTAGCGCAAACTGTCATTCAGCCAGTCACATTACCCCCCCAGCAATTAGACGCCTATAAAGGTGAATACCTGCTACTCACCGACATTGGTTATAACGGCGACTTCATCTCTAAAATTAGTGTGAATGAAGGTAAGGTGACAATTCAAAATCCTGGTGACGCAATGCCGTCCCGACTCGTGCCGGAAAACACCTCGAAATTCATCAGTGCAGTTTCTGGCAATGAGTTTGTTTTTAAATTTGAAGGTAAAAAAGTGACGGGATTAACTGTTGCCGGTCGATTTGAATTACAAAAGATAAAGTAAAGAAATTAGGTAAAAAATAAAAAAAAGTGCTTACTAAAGAGTAAGCACTTTGGTCTAAGTGAATTTTTATCGGGAAACGTTTTACCTTACTAAAACCTCAGGTCTAAACGAGTTTGGTTAGCATTTCTTCAGAGTACTCAACCACAGCCTCACCTGCTTGAACACGCTCAACATAGTCAGGGTTGGCAATGAAAGGGCGACCAATTGCCAGTAAATCGAACTTATTATCAGCAATGGCTTGGCTTCCTGTCTCTGCAGAAAAACCACCCACACCCACCAGCGTGTGTGGGTAATTTTGTCGAATATAGCCACTTACAGTACCACCTAAATAGTCGAACTCCATGGCATCATCAAAGATACCCACATGCAAATAAGCTAATTGGCGTTCAGACAATTGATCTAATAAATAGTCAAATACGGCTTTGTCTCTGCTGTCTGCTTCCATATTAAAATATGCCCCAGGAGAAACACGTAACGCGGTTCTATCTGCGCCGATTCGGTCACTGATGGCATCTACAACTTGTAGTGGAAAACGTGCCATATTTTCAGGTGTCTGACCAAACTCATCTTCACGGGTATTACTTGAGTAATGTAAGAATTGATCAACCAAATAGCCATTAGCACCGTGGATCTCTACACCATCAAAGCCAGCGTCGATGGCGTTCGATGCAGCTTGTGCAAAATCTTCTACCATTTGTTGGATCTGAGCTTGCGTCATAGGGGTTGGCGTTTGGTACTCAAGGTCTCGCATTCTCGGCACAGTGCCTTCAACCTTCACCGCACTTGGCGCAAGTACTTCATCGCCTTCATAAAAATACGGGTGAGATACTCGCCCTGTATGCCAAATTTGCGCAAAGATTTTTCCGCCATTCTTATGTACTGCATCTGTGACAACACGCCAACCATTGATTTGTTCAGGTGTGAACAAACCCGGAGTATTTGGATAACCTTGACCGTCTGCACGAATTTGTGTTGCCTCTGTGATGATAAGGCCAGCACCTGCTCGACGGGCATAATAGTCAGCCATCGCTTGAGTCGGTACTAAATTATCATCGGCCATACAACGCGTAAGCGGTGCCATTAAAATGCGATTTTTTAGTTCTATGGTGCTGTTTAATGCAAATGGTTGAAATAGGTTGTCAGTCATGGAGTTTCTCTTTAAGTAACATTCTTGAACGTTTATTCAAGATAGCCCTATTTGAATGATCGTTCAAGAACTTTTTTGAACAAACATTCAAATTGATTTAAACTTGTCGCATTAATACTTCAAGACAAATACAATGCGTAGTGCCGAATTCGACAAAGTTGCAGTACTTCGAGCTGCCATGCAGGCCTTTTTGAATAAGGGTTACACTAAAACTAGTATGCAAGATCTGAAACAGGCAACGGGTCTTCACCCTGGATCTATTTACTGTGCTTTCGAGAATAAGCGAGGCTTACTACTGGCTGCAATTTCGCAATATAACCAAGACAGAAGCGATGAGTTTTGTGCTTTCTTCATCAATAGCGAATCAAGTAAACAAGGTTTAGAAAACTATTTAGCACATATTGTGGAAGAGTGTTTAAGCTGCGATACCAGTAAAGCCTGCTTGCTCACAAAAGCACTCAATGAACTGGCCGAACAGGATGACGAAGTACAAACCTTGATAAGCCAACAGCTAGAAGCATGGCAGTCAGCCATCACCGACAAATTTGCTCGAGCACAAAATGACGGCGACATTTCTGATTCACGCTCTGCGGAATGTAGAGGACGATATTTTGTAATGGGTATTTATGGCTTGCGAACATTTGCTAATACGCATCCAGAACCAGAAACATTAAAAAAATTAGCAAAGCAACTATTCAAAGACGTTTGTGCTTAGGCCGCATTGAAAGCCTTTGATTAGATTAAAACCATACCTCAAAGACAAACACGCCCTAATAAAACAAAAAAAGAGCCATTTCGGCTCTTCTTTTTGATTTATTGAACGTTAATTAGTTAATTTCATCAGGGCATGTTCTTAATGTTGAGCGCTCGGTGGTGTAACACACTTTGTTTAATAAATTTACGAACTCTAGCGACTTTACAAAACTGCGTTTATCTTGATAAATCAGTTCACTTTTATTGTTATAACACTCAATGTAACCTGAGTTAACTAAACACACGCCCTGTTGCGTACCAATTAGATTATCAATATGACTTTTGCCTACAAACAAGTTATTGAAATAATCTGCCTGTTCGCCCCAACAGTGCCAGTCACCTGAACTATATTGAGCGCACATGTCTGTATTACTCACTGCAACAATGTTTGCCACACCCGCTTTTTCTGGTACTTCAAGCACAGACAACGGCCCTATACCATGACAACTCACCTGATCATCATTATTGAGTAAACAAACAAACTCTCCCTTGGTTACACCCTTTTTAACAGGGGCAGCTAGCTCTCCTACATCAAGCAAAGTATATGAATTATCTCGACATGAGACTTCATCGGCTCTGAAATAACAGGTGTAGCGTTCACCTTTGCCATAAATACGAGACGTCATATTGGTTTTTAAATCGGCTTGTATCAATTGGTTTTCACTATCCCGTGCACTGAGTGTCACAATACGAAAGCTGCTTGTTGCGTTATTAGT
Organism: Pseudoalteromonas sp. SS15; assembly: GCF_049257195.1. Classification (NCBI taxonomy): domain Bacteria; kingdom Pseudomonadati; phylum Pseudomonadota; class Gammaproteobacteria; order Alteromonadales; family Pseudoalteromonadaceae; genus Pseudoalteromonas; species Pseudoalteromonas sp. SS15. The sequence goes on along the minus strand of NZ_JBMMUD010000006.1, from coordinate 249,246 downwards.
GACTTTCGCATCAGTCGAATTCAGAGTTTCAATTGTTAAATCATCATAATTAGTTGACCAACTCATTGCGTTGATTGGATTATTTAGGCGCTCTTGCCCATAACCAAATACATAAAAATCACTTCCTGAAATATAGGTTTTTTCTGAACCTGCAAATAATTTCAAGTTACTTTTATTAAGATTGACCGAAACATATTCTATGGTTGAAACCGTACCTGCATTCATAACGACTTTGAGCATCAGCTCTCTATCGAGTAAAATTTCTGAGGCTTTCAAGGTGAAAAATAAATTTAAACCATCTTGAGTCAGTGTCGCAGTATCTAAATCTGCGTAACTCACGTTCGATACGTCGAGTGAAACACTATCTAACACCCCAGCCCTATCAACTGCTAAAGCATTGAAAGTCAGCGGCTCGTTTTTAAATAGTTGTGGTAATTCACTTGGCTGCTCTATACCTAATGTCGCTTTTGTTGAAGATTCACTTAGCAAAGCAAATACAGCATTTTTTTGGGCTTCAAGCCCATTTTTAAAAGTAACTTTGTATTGCACCAAGGTACTTACTAACGAAGTATTTTGCGACGGCATCACTAATGAAAGCTCGGTCGCCGACTCTTCTTTTTGTTTAAAAATTTCTTCGTCAATTACCCACTCAAAAGACTGAATATCATCAGCACTATCTGTATCGACGCTCACCACCACTTCTTGTCCCGGCGCAGCATAAGCTCTGTTCACCGATAAAGAAAGCTTACCGACTTGCACGACATTATTTACTTTTACTTCAGTTTGAACAGACTTCTTTTCACCGCTTTGAGTTTCAACATCGAGTACTAATGTTGCACTGGTATCATCAGATACTTCATTCGCTTTGATAGTCACAGTCTTATTCTTGGTATTAACCAGTTCTCCTAACGAAGTATCTAGCCAGCGCCACTGATAAGAAGTAATGCGCTCAGATGATTGAATTCTCGGCTCTATCAATAAATAATCTTGCTCGTTAAGCTCATAGCTTGCATCAAGGTTAACCGTCAGACCCGCTTCGCTTTTCGGCAAAATAGTTAACTTAAATGGCTGTCGATATTCATCATGATCTGTCGTTATGACAAAGTTCAAATTATAGGAGTACTCGCTGGATAACGTCGGCGCTGTAAATGTCACAACTGAAGTACCACTATTATTAATCTCTTGCGTTATAACTTGTTTGTTCGCAAGGTCTAGCTCATCTGTTTGCCATTCAATATCAGTTATTTCTTCACTTGAATAAAATTTTGCAGTGATTTCAACTAAGTCACCAGAGAAAAACTCATAGTTATCTTGTAAATCAATATCAACTTGATTATTTGAGGCTTTCACCATAACGATAAAAGTTTTCATTACTTTGTTATCGGCACTGTCTGTCACTTCAAGAGTAAGTGTCACTTCTTGATCTGTTGTAACAGCAGGAAATTGCACTAATACCCCCGTATTTGACGAGTCCTTAAAAGTCACACCACTTAATGAGCTTGTCCACTTAACTGTGACGCTTTCATTTTCTGGATCAGAAATGGATGTCTTTAGTCTCATTGCGGTTAGAGAAGGCGTTTCTGAATCACCTGAAATACTGACTTGAGGGGCTTTATTTTGACTCACCGGTTGTGAGTCAGCAGTCTCTTTTTTACCACTACTGCCACCACAGGCATTTAACAAGATACAAAAAATCAATAATGAGAGATGACGCATTTTAATGTTCCTTATTTAGCTTAAATTCCTCAATTAGAAACTTACATTGAACCTAATAAAACCGCACTTTAAAAAGTGTATTAATTTGTAAGTAATTAATTTTATTTTAATTATTGCTAATTCAGGAACATTCCATAAAACTCAACGGGTACATTAATGCAAAATGTAACAACAGCCATATATTGTTTCAAATATAACCAAATGAACTATTCACAACAGGTTATCACTATGTTAAAAAAACACTTCACCATAACAATGACAACATAGATTAACAGGGAAAATATGAAAGTAATCAATAAACTATCTGCGGTAGCAATGGCTGTAATCGTTGCTAATTCAACTTCGGTATTTGCAGCTGAAAATAACGAAGAAGTAGAACGTATTGAAGTCACCGGCTCACATATTAAACGTACTGATATGGAAGGCCCTTCACCAGTCCAGTCTCTTTCTGCAGCAGATCTCGCTGCGACGGGCTCAACGGATTTAATTGGCGCATTACAAAAGTTACCAGTTTCTGGGGCAGGTACTTTTAGTACCCAAGGTAACTCGAGTGATGATACAGCCAATGGTGGTTCAAGTGTCGCGCTACGTGGCTTAGGTGCTTCATCAACATTGGTATTAATTAATGGCCGTCGCGTTGCTGTCAGCCCATTCGCAAAAGACATCGAAACCTCTTTCGTTGATTTAAATACCATTCCTGTTTCAGCAGTAAAACGCATCGACATTCTTAAAGATGGTGCGTCTGCAACCTACGGTTCTGATGCCGTTGCTGGGGTAATCAATATTATTATGCGTGACGACATCGATGGATTTGAAGTCGCAGGCAAAATTTCAGATACCGCTGACGGCGGTGGTGAAGAGCAAAACTTCACCCTACTTTGGGGCTCTACCAGTGACAAAGGTTATCACAACTTCTCTTTAGACTATTTTAAGCGCGGCGATGTTTTCTATGCTGATCGTGATTATGCCTCAACAGCCGATCAACGTTTCCGTGGCGGTAATAACTCGCTGAGCTCTTCTGGTATCCCCGGTAGTATCGAAGTCGTTAGAAGCATGCTAACAGACGCACAATGGAATGCCTTACCAACGAAGAGTATTGCCGATGACGGTACTCCTGTGAAACAAACCATCTTTGCTGATGTTTGGGGCCAAGACAAATGTGACGAATCTTTGATCATTGGCGACATTTGCCGCTATGACTATGCACCACACATGAGCCTAGTGCCTTCAACTGAACGTATTAGCTTTAACTACAATGGTGTGCAAGAAATCACAGATGACATCGAAGGTTTCATGGAGTTTTCAGCGCAACACGCTTCTACATTCATTCAAGGTGCAGGAAGCCCAAGCTTCACCGAATTATTCATGAGCGGCGATAACCCAAATCATCCGCTTGCCGATGACGCTGATCATTTCCTACATGGTGTTGATATTTCAATGCGCCGTCGTACATATGATATTGGCAACCGTAAGAAAGACGTAGACTCTGAGTATTATCGTGCCGTGATCGGCGCCCGTGGTACATTCAATGATTGGGATTGGGAAACAGCTTACTCAGCTATTCGTTCGAGTGCAGTAGAAAAAGGCTTTGATGGCTTCCCGAACAAACTGCGTGCTCAAGAAGCGATCGATAAAGGTTATTGGAATCCGTTTGAACCAAGTACCAATACCCCTGAAGGTTTAGCTTTCATTGAAACAACAACAACACGATATGGTAGCTCAAGCATGCAGTCTTTTGATGCGACGGTATCAGGTGAAGTATTTGAACTTGAAGCTGGTGCAGTGGCTGCGGCATTTGGTTTAGAACACAGATACGAGAAAATCGAAGATAACCCAGATAGCCAGTACCTACGCGGTGAGATCTTTGGTACGGAAGCAACACAGGCTAACGGTGATCGCGATAACACCGCCCTATTTGCTGAATTCAGCGTGCCAGTGCTTGAAACATTAGAACTGCAATTAGCTCTTCGTTATGAAAACTACAGTGACTTTGGTAATACCACTGATCCTAAAGTTGCTTTCCGTTGGGCACCTTCTGAAGATTTAGTTGTTCGTGGTTCATGGGGTACTGCGTTTAGAGCACCTTCTTTGGTTCAACTTCACTTAGGCCGTACTGACGAATCGCCAAGCGTCATCGACAAAGAGCGCTGTAAAATCACGGGTTCAGAACTTGACTGTGAACCGTACGAGTACACAGCCGTTGTTGCTGGTAACAAAAACCTACAACCTGAGACATCAACTAACTACAATTTAGGTGTGGTTTGGCAAGCGACGGAAGATTTCTCTGTGGGCGTGGACTATTGGAACTACGACCAAGAAGATCTTATTAAGAAAATTGGAGCACAAAAGCTAGTTGACTGCTGTGGTACCGATGCAAACCTTGTTGTACGTGGTCCGAACGAAGGCAGTACGCCAGGTCGTATTCAAACGATTTATGATACCTTCGTGAATATTGGTGGTCGTGAAACTGATGGTTTTGATTTAAACCTTGCCTATAAGCTTGATACCAATGACATCGGTTTCTTCAAGTTTGACTATAAACTTAGTTACGCACTGAACTTCGAGGAGCAATCTTTTGAAAGTGATGCAAATGGTAACACCTCAATTGCTGCTGAAGATCTAAATGGTGAATATCAGCACCCTCAGTTCAGATGGACTGCAAGCATTGATTGGGAATTAGATAATGTACTCACTACGCTAAGCTTCAGCCACATCGACGCTTACAACGATCTAGCTGATGCAAAAGGCGATAAATTTAAGATTGATTCTTGGACCACGCTGGATGCTTCAGTGAGCTACACAGGTTTTGATAATCTAATCTTAACAGCCGGTGCAGCAAACCTCATGAATGAAGAAGCACCGCAAGCGCCTTCTGAATCTATGGGTATTGATAATAAAACTCACAATGCGCTTGGTCGCCAGATGTACGCGAAATTCAAGTACAACTTCTAAGACATAAAAGCAAAAAGCCCTAGAGAATTTTCTAGGGCTTTTTATTAATTCAGGTTTTTAATTACTTACCACTTCTTGTACCGGCTCCGCCTCGAGTAGCAATTGACCTTTCAAACTTTTCCGCATCACGCTCGGCAAATGCCTTACGATATGCATCTTCTTCTTTAGTCACACATTTTTTCTTTACAAATCGACTACCTAGCTTAGGCTCTGTGTAACACACCATATTTTCTTCATCTATTTCTGAATTGTTAGCCTGAAGATTGTTATTAGTAGAATTACAACCAGCTAAAAAAATCATCGCGATTAATGAAGCACTCAGTGTAAAACTTTTCATAATTATTCCTTGTTGTCTGATCTGTACAGAATAAAGCTACACAAAAAACAACAGATTGTGTAGTTTTTATTCAAATTAATTTATACAGTTATCATAAAACGTTGTTGTTGCGGGCCAATCACTAAATACACCTATTACACCCACATCTTGGGCTAGAAAATCTAAAAGCGTTAACGTAAATCCATCATCTTTAGCTAACTCTTTCACTGATTGATAATAAAAACCACCACCATTATTGAGCGGCCCAGATCTTTCTAGTGACCAGGCTATGATTTTTAATCCCGCTTTTTTTGCCTCTATTGCATAAGTTGATTGCGCGAGTGTTCCTTCTTCACTGATAGTAACTAGCATCCAAAGCGGTGGCGCAATAATATTCACTCCCTTGGCTTTCAGTTCAGCCATTGTATGTTGCCAAGTGCTCGGATCATTGTGGTCAAACCCAGCAATGTCATAGCTATCATCTAAGTAAACCGCTTGCTGAGCATAATCAGGATGATGTTTTATCCAATATTGTACGTCTGAGAGTAAAAACGATTGAGGAAACACATCCTTCGCCGGCACACCCGCTTGCTTATATTCTGCAATCAGTTTTGTCGCATAATCTTGCTGAGTAAAGCCGTTGAATGGCATCTCAACTTGTGGTGTTTTAAGCTCAGGCGTCATTTTTACGCCTAGCCGTTTGAATAACGCAATACTTTGTTTATGCGTCATTAATGTACCACTTGCTGCATATAAATCAGTGCGCCACTTAGGTGTGCCCTGCATATACTCTTGTTTTGTTCTAGCAAATTCGTTGGCACCATCCATCTTGCCATTAAGTTGCAAAAATTCGTCTAGCGTTAAATCTGAAGTACAGCACTGGACCTGTGCCTTAATGCCTTTATTGATATCACCTGCTTGAAAAGGAATACGACATTTATTTGCAAGTTCAGGCATGGCTAATATGTTTGTCGTGGTATGCAGATCGCACTGAGAATGACGGCATACTAAGGCTTCGTCTTTGGTAAAAGCCACATCACACTCTAATATACCTGCCCCCATTTTAGCTGCTGCTATATATGACTCTTTTGTATGCTCAGGAAATTGCAAAGGTGCGCCTCGGTGGCCTATAGAAAAGTCAGTCTTTTTAATGCTCGAAGCTTCACACGCGCTAAGTCGGCTCTTTAGTTCAGACTCTGGTAGTTGTTCAAGTAAATAGTATGGTCGCACACCGACTTGAACTTCCTCATTCGATAGTTTGGGTTGCTTGGCACTACACCCTGCTAGAAGTATTAAACCTAAACCTAGTAATCTCTTCATCATAAGCTTTTTATTTGTTCACTTATGACAATTAAAACACCTAATAATGACAATAAAATGGATATCGTCACAAAACTCATCACAAACCGCTTGAATAAAACCCTTACTTTTAACCATCTAAAAGTCTAAAAAAACCAAAATACCCATTCCGGGGAATAATTTATTTAAATTAACAAAATAAGAAAAATGCATAATACTTTCATAAAATAGAAATTATGAGATATTTATATCTTAAAATAGAAATTTTTACATAAACTATCCCAAATGAAATCCGATGAGTATTTTTTATTCAATTCTCACCTTGACAAAATCCCGCCATAATTTAACTTTTAACACACCAGATTAACAACTGGTTAACTTAAAATATAAATAAAGGACAACAAGATGAATAAAACTCTGATCGCTGGTGCTGTTATCGCTGTGTGTGCAACACAAATGGCATCTGCTCAGCCAGCTACTTTCCAAGGGGCAAGTTTAGATTTAGAAGTAAACAACACCTGTATTGTTCGCTTCAACGATGACGTCTCAAAGTTTGATGTTGAAGGTAAAGCACGCGGCATGTTGGTTTCAAGTAATGCCAAAGCAAAACATATTTATAAAAATGCCATTAAAGGCATGGCAGTCAACATGAGTTGTGATAAAGCAAAAGCAGCTTTTGCTAATAACGCTGATATTATGCGCTTTACGCCAGATGGTATAGTACACGCTAACCCGGCTAAAGCATTTAAAGGCAAGCCAGGTTCTGGCGGTGGTAGCAATGGCCAAACAACGCCTTGGAGTGTGACACGTGTGGGTGGTCCTGTAGATGGCAGCAACTACACAGCTTGGGTTTTAGATTCTGGTATCGACTTAGACCACGCCGACTTAAATGTTGACAGTTCACGCGGTTTTACCGCATTCACGAAAGGCCGTGATGCAGGTATGGACGATGGTAACGGTCACGGTACTCACGTAGCTGGTACGATTGCAGCATTAGACAACAACATTGACGTGGTTGGTGTAGCAGCGGGTGCAAAGGTAGTACCAATCAAAGTATTAGATTCTCGTGGTTCAGGCAGCTGGTCTGGCGTTTTAGCGGGTATCGACCATGTTGCAGCAAATGCAAGTGCTGGTGATTGTGCAAACATGAGCTTAGGTGGTGGTTTTAACCAAGAATTAAACGATGCGGTTGAGAACGCTGCGCAGCAGTCAGGTGCCTTCTTTGTGATTGCAGCAGGTAATGAAAGCCAGCATGCGTCTAATGTTTCTCCTGCAAGTGCCTCACACAACCGTGTATTCACTATCTCTGCAACTGATTCTAACGACCGCTTTGCGAGCTTCTCAAACTATGGTAATCCACCAGTAGACTATGCTGCACCGGGTGTAAGCATTCTTTCAACACGCAGCGGTGGTGGTACAACAACAATGTCGGGTACTTCAATGGCTTCGCCTGCAGCATGTGCCGTTATCATGATGAGTAATGGCAACCCTAGTGTGGATGGCAAAGCGATTAACGATCCTGATGGCAACGCAGACAGCATTTTACATCTTTAACTAACCTGAGCTTTGGTTAAGAGATTTACTAAAGTAGTGATATTGAATTGGTAAGTATTTTTTTCAATTCTGCAGCCGGAGACTTTTAGCGATAACAAGGCGAATTTACGCGTCAATAGCTGGCCTATTGCAGGTAAATTCAACGCAGTTAACGTTGAAAGTGGCCGCTGGAGATAAATTTATTATCCATAGCTCAGGTTAACTAGTTGTTCTTTTGTAAGCTGTTCGTTGCTTAACTAACGCTCACATAAAACACTTCATATCATTCAAAAAGGAGAAGCGGATCTTCTCCTTTTTGTTTAGTTTCTAAAACAATAAAAACTTAAATCCAATCAAAATCAATACCACGCCACCGAGCATCTCAGCTTTACTTTCAAGCCAAGTACCAGACTTATTGCCAACCAACACACCTAAGTAACTAAACACAGCGGTAATAACCCCTATGATTAAACAGGCAATAAATGGATTTACTGACATTAAGTTTAAAGTAAACCCTGCGGCCATGGCGTCAATACTGGTAGCAATGGCCAATAAGCACATCACTTTTTGTGTTAGTTTTTTAAATTCTACTTCTTCATCGCCATCAAAAGCTTCGTATATCATTTTTGCGCCAATACCAAATAACAAAATAAAGGCTATCCAGCGTTTGTAATCATCGACCCAACTTAATAGTCCTGCACCGCCTAAATAACCAATTAGCGGCATGGCTCCCTGAAAAATACCAAAATAAAGGGCACACATTAGAGCAACTTTAGGTAAATTGTTTTGCTTTTTAGCGCCAAGTCCAACCGATACCGCAAAGGCGTCCATACTCAGCGCGACGGCCAATATCAATACTTCAAACATTCAACTTCACAACCATCTTAAATTGGTCGTGAATATTAATTTATTTTATTAGAGAGTAAAGCGAATTTGTCCGTTGCTAACTTTTAAGCCCTTGCTATTTTTGAGGGTAAAATAATGGTTTAGTGAACTAATCACAAAAGACCTTCATAAAACGTTATTCACCTGCATAATCTAATGTCTTGACTATACTAGAGTAATAACGAGTTCCTCTTTCAAATCCGCAGTGTTAGGAGCTTACTCTAAATTAGCAGCAATGATGGATTGCGTTGTATGGGTGATTTCGAAAAGGCATTGTTTTTATTAATTTTTAGCTTAGTCATGTTTAATGCCAATGCACAAAGCCGACATGCGGACACACCAACCTTTAGCGGTCATAGCGTTAAAAATAAAGCGGTGTATAGTTTATCACTGCAAGACTTACTTAACGTCAAAATTGCCACCAGCACACTCACAGACAAAGCAATTACTGATATTCCCTCTCCCGTCACCGTCTTTACTCGGCAAGATATTGAAACAATGGGTTTGCGGTATTTACACGAAATACTAGAGTTTGTGCCGGGCTATCAAGTAACACGCTATAGTAATTACCCCTACGAGTACTCCGCCTCCTCACGTGCACTAACCTTTGGCGCGTCGAGTAAAAAAATTCTATTTTTACTCGACGGCCATAAAATAAATGGCCCGCGCTCAGGCAATGCGGCTCATTTAGCAAACTTTGCTTTGGCACATATTGAACGACTAGAAATTATTCGCGGTCCTGGCTCTTCAATCTACGGCAGTAATGCGTTTACTGGCGTTATCAATATCATTACAAGAAAAACCGGAAAGTCGGTCAGTTTAGCAACTGGCAACGACATTGATTACGATTTATTTGTAACCCACTCAGGCCAACAAGGTGACTATAACTGGAATATTCAAGCAAATCGTATTGAAGCGTCAGGTAGCGACTACATAGTAAATAATACCTTTACTCAGCAAACTTTTCATACTCAAGACCCATATGACTTAACGACACTTCATGCCCAAATACATAATCAAAACAGCGCCTATAACATTCATTTTAGGCAGCTTGATATGACTGAGTTTTATCATATTGCCCGCACCAGCAACGAACATAACTTTTCACGCCATAGTGCTTTACTATTTTTGACCGAGCATCAATTTAGCCTAGTTGACAACATTCAATCTCGTCTGCAGTTTGATTACTTACAAACCACATTAAAAAATGGCAACCAAAGTACGCCAGGTGGCGTGTTCAGTAAAATCAGCGAACCGAGCAGTGACGCGCCTTTATTTGGCTATGGGGTATTTGAAGACTTTAGAGCTGCCCTTGCTTTGCATAACAACTGGCAAGCAACTAAAGAGTCGAGTGTGCAATTTGGCTTTGAATGGCAAATTAACAAAGAACAGCGGGCCGAAGGATTTACCAATTACGACCTACCCGCTTTACTGAATCAAAACTACCCTATTCAGCATTACCCTAATGTTGACTTTAAAACACAAATTGGCGGTGAAACTTCGCAGCCTTTCATTGGTGCTTATGCGCAGTATCAAACATCATTCGCAAACATAAATTGGGTTATCGGTGGCCGGTTTGACCGCTATCCAGATCTTAAGACACAATTCACACCAAGGCTTGGGGCCGTCTATTTAGCTAAGAATAACTGGCAATACAAACTGCTTTATGGCGAAGCCTTCAGAGCACCAGAGCTCAGTGAACTAACTTTATTTAGCGGCATCACTCGAAGTGGTAACGCAAACTTAGAAAGCGAATCAATAAAAACCACCGACTTCATCGCACAGTTCACAGGTGAGCAAATGCTATTTTCGGTTGATCTATTTTATAACCATTTTTCAGACCCCATTATTAATGGTCTGGTGAGTGAGAATCTGGCTGGGCAAGTTAATTCGACCGATCAATATAGTCACGGCATAGAAACTGAGCTGGTTTGGGAGTTACAAAACAATATTAAACTAAGAACAACGGCCACCTACTTCACAAAAAGACCGATTTCTGCGTTTAGAGATTCAAAAACATTAGCAAGTATTCAGCTAGAACACACTCTAGAAAACTTGACCTATCAATTATCTGCAACTTATCGCTCCAACAGAGAAACGCCAACCACAACAGAGCTGAATAACAACATTGCTGGCTTTTGGTATCTCAGGGCATATGTGCACTATCGGTTAAACCCTAAGCTGTCCTTAAAATTTGGCATCAATAATTTACTTGATGATGCGTTGTATAACCCTTCTACTGTTCCGGCTCACCCAAATGGCATACCGTTGAAAGGTCGCAATGGTACATTAGAGTTCAGTTGGAAATTTTAGGTATGAGTATGAAATATCTCTTACTTTCAATATTCTGCACTGTGGTCATGCTAAGCAGTATTAACAGTAATGCAGAAGACACTATCTCTGAACAAACCCTAAAATCAGCTTTTATTGGCCAATTTAGTCACTATATAAATTGGCCAAACAGGCCCCAGCAGTTGAATGTCGCATACATGGGCAATGACGACCAATACTGGCAGGCCCTTCAAAATATGGCGAACTCTGGGGCGTCTAAATACCCTTTAACATTAAGCCGCATTTCTAAAGCAGAACATGTGCTCTTAACAGACGCACATATTTTAGTAATAGGACAAAGCCACAATAGATATATTTCTGGAATTAATGCCTTGTTAGGCGACCGAGCAACCTTGCTCGTCAGCGAATATGTCACTGATAACAAATTGATTGGCATTAACTTTTATAAAACCGATAAACAAACGCTGTCTTTTAACCTTAACCGCTATAACTTGCTGTATCAGGAACTCACAATCAGTGAAGATATTGTCTTGCTCGGTGGCTCTGAGATTGATGTTGCCCATATGGTTAAAGAAATGACCGCCAAACTCTCCAACTCAGCTAAACAAATCGATAAGTTAAACAACCATATAAAAAACCAGCAACAAACCATCACCAGTAAACAAACCCAAATAGAACAAAAGCAAGCGCAGATAAATAACCGAAACAAAGAGCTACTTCTACTCAGTGATAAAATCAAACAGACTCAGTTTGATCATGAAAAGCAATTAGACGACCTTGCCAGTCAACTGGCACAGAAAGAGCACCTTCTTGCAGATAAACAAAATAAAGTGAGCGAGACTCAAAATGAACTTGATAAAATGAACGAGCAAAGTCGTAAATTAACGGCACTTATTGATAAAAACCAACAACACATTGAACAACAAACTCAAAAATTAAATCGTTTATCAAATGGCCTCAAAGAAAAAGAACAAGCGTTGCAGGTCAAAGAAAAACAAGTAGAACAAACCACTAATGTGCTATTTATTAGCCTAGGCGCATTGATAGCTTTTGCTGTGCTTGCGGCAAACCTATGGTATTTATCTAAACGTAAACAAGCCCTAAACAAGCTACTAGAAGCACATAACGAAGAGCTAGAAAACATCAATCAGCAGCTTATATCAACGCAAAAGCAACTCGTTGAATCAGAGAAAATGGCGTCACTTGCTGGTTTAGTGGCGGGGGTTGCGCACGAAGTTAACACACCATTAGGGGCTGCAATTACAGCCGCCACCCACCTAAGCGCGATTTCGACAGAGATCTATTCAGATTTCAAAGATAAAAAACTATCAAGCCAAAAATTTGAACGTATTCTTGAGGAGCAGCTACAAGCAACCGATATCATTTTCAAAAATTTGTGCCGCTCTGCAGATCTGATCAAAAGCTTTAAGCAAGTGTCCGCTGATCAGGTATCCGAAGCAGCCAGAGAGTTTGAAATAGGAGATTATCTACACGAAATCATCACGAGCTTAAAACATGAGCTTAAACGCGCCCAAGTTGATGTTTCTATTCGCTGTGATTTTCAAAAACGTATTTACACTTATCCCGGCGTTTTTTCTCAGGTGATCACCAATCTTGTCATTAATTCACTTATTCATGGCTTTAAATCTCAACAAGCTGGGCACATCCAACTCGAAGTAAAACAAGAAAACGGACACCTCTTCATTAACTATACAGACAATGGATGCGGCATAGACAAACAGAATATAGATAAAATTTTCGACCCATTCTTCACCACAAACCGAAATTCAGGCTCGACAGGCTTGGGCTTGAGTATTTGCTATAACTTAATTACCCAAAAAATGCAGGGAAATATCACCTGCTTAGAAAGTGAAAGCGGCGCACACTTTGAACTGTCTTTTCCTTTTACCATTCAAACCTAACCAAAACTGGCCCAAAATAACAAAACACTCAAACCTATCGAGCTTATACCTATTAAAACGAGATGTTTAAGCGCAGGCGGTACAAAGCGCTGTGCAAATTAACGATGTTTTTGCCAGGGTATCACTAACAATCCAAGAGTTGTCCCTATCAAAACCCAGCCAAACACACTAAAAACGAGCGCCCATTTCATATTTTCAGCATTCAAAATTAAAGCTGTACCAGCCACCAAACGACAAGCCATTTCTGTAAAATGGGCTTTCTGTGAATGAGCAAATGCGAGCAAGAACGTTTTTACACGCTCAGGCTTAATCAAAGCCAAAAAACCAAATGCGATAAAATATGCACTCAAAAGTGCAACTATCCATTGCGCCAAGTCACTCATCATTTTAACCCTGCACGTTACTTTCTTATAAAGCCTGCTAAACGAACATTAATCAGTTTCTAAAAAAGATAAAAACGTTAACTTTGTAAATAGTTAAATAATAATTAGAAAATAAAGCAACAAGAAAAAGAAAACTCAATAAAAAACCACAAAAAGTGAATATTAATTCTTTATCTTTGAATGAACATGAGTAGAATCACCGTTCTCAAAATGACGTTCAAATTAACTATGAGGTTTTACGTGTTCTCGCTTTTTCGTCCTTCAATGATTGCCCTTGCAGTCTCTACTGCGGTTTTACCAAGCACATTCGCACACGCGCAAACTCAGCCTAATACTGAGTTAAAAGCGCAACTTTCTAAAGAGATTGAGACCATTCAGGTAACGGCAACACGACGAAAAGGCACTGTACAAGAAGCCCCCCTCAATATTACAGCGGTCGACAATGATGTGATGAAGCAGCAAAACATCACTGATCTTGAATCTGTATCACGCTGGGTGCCGGGTTTAACCATTACCGATCAGGGCGGCCGTGAAAGCTCTCCCATCATTGTTCGTGGTTTGAATACAAATTCATCTGAGCGCGCATCTGATTCTGGTACAGTTGCCACTTATTTAGGTGAAATCCCACTCAGCGTTAACTTACGTTTAACCGACATTGAACGTGTAGAAGTGCTCATCGGACCGCAAGGCACGCTTTATGGTGCGGGTACATTAGGTGGCGCTATCCGCTACATGCTAAAAGCACCTGAACTTGATTACACTGAAGTACAAGTGAGCGGCGACGTGTTTGCCCTATCTGAAAGCGACGGCCAAGGTGGCGAATTCGGTGCAGTTTTAAGCCTGCCATTGATTGAAGATACACTGGCACTGAGAACGAGCTTTAACCATTACACCAACCCAGGCTATATCGATTACAACTATGTTGTTAAAACACCCGGTGTTAGCAAGCCAGATATTGACTGGAACAACTCTGAAGAGCTTGCACAAAACATCACCCAATATAAAGACGCCAATGACGAAAGCATTACCACAGCGCGCGTATCTTTACGCTATCAGCCATCTGATGTGTTTGAAGCAACGCTTAACTACTTCTATCAAAAACAAGAAAACGGCGCGAACAGCATTAGCCAATATCAAAGTTTGGCGAGCAGTAATCCGCTTGCTGACAAAGTCGGTAAGTACGAATCGGCCTACCGCGTATTAGAGCCAAATACCCAAGAAGATGAGCTACTCAGCCTTGAAATAAAAGTAGATTTAGACTTTGCAGAGCTCGTTTCTGCTACGGGTTTAACAGACTACGAACAAGTGGGTCAACGTGACCAAACCGATCTGCTTTACGATATTTGGCCGGGTTACGCAGACTTCCCTAGTTTCACCGCACTAACCGACGACACCAGCGAAGTAAAAAACCTTACACAAGAAATTCGTTTAGTGTCGAAAACCGACACTGCATTAAATTGGATAGCCGGTGTCTATTACAACAAAACCAAAGGTAGTTCAGACGACCGTGAATACACGCCAGGCCTTAGCGATTTTTGGGGCGGTGATATCACCAATATCGAAAAAGACTTAGAGTATTTAGCACTGGGTGAATACGACAACAAAGAACAAGCTATTTTTGGTGAAGTTGGCTATGCGTTTAGCGATAAGCTAAACGCCACTGTCGGTGCGCGTTTTTATGAGTATGAAGTAAAATCACTGTCTGGTGCTGTCACACCGCTATACTCGGGTGATATTAGCAGCATCAGCCAAGTTCCAATGGAACTGGTAGAAGCCAGCGACAATGGCTCATTATTTAAGTTTAATCTTGATTATAAGTGGGATGACAACGTCATGACCTACTTCACTATCAGCGAAGGCTTTAGATTAGGCGGTGGTAATGGCGTAATGTCATGCCCTGAAGTATTGCCTGATCAACAGATTATTTGTGCCTTGCCACACGAGGTGGATTATAAGCCAGATACCACCACCAACTATGAGTTAGGCTTAAAATCGACTTGGTTTAAGAACAAGCTACATTTGAACATCGCAGCCTTTAATGTGCTCTGGAATGATGCACAAATTCAAGCAACCACGGTTAACGGTAAAGCCATTATTACGTCAAATGCCGGTGAAGCACAAAGTAAAGGTATTGAATTTGCGACTCGTGCAATATTAACCGATAACTTAAGTACTTATTTAACTTATTCATATGCCGATGCAAAGTTAACGCAAGACGCACCTGCACTGTTTGCCGTTTTCTCTGAAGACGACTACAGCAGCGAAGAAATCGCCAAATATCAACCTTACTATAGTGGTGAAAAAGGCGATAGATTACCGGGTGCCCCGAAACATCAGTTGTCATTTGGCGTAACCTACAACACCGACGTATTAGAAGATAAACTGCTGACTATCAACTATGGTTTAACGGCGCAAAGTGATGTGATCACCAAAGTAGGTTTAAAAGCTGACGGTGAAACTTTAGCGGGTTACGCTATGAGTAATTTAAGCTTTAGACTTGCCGGTGAAGCTTGGTCAACGACCCTATATATAAACAACTTATTCGATAAATACGCGCAAACGTCAGTACGTCGTGATAAGTCTTGGGCGGGTGAAGGCAAATATCCAGAGCTTTCAAAGGCACTGCCTGAGCTACAACGTGTGTACGGGCACTATGTCACTACACCTCGTACTATTGGTGTTAAATTCGACTACCAGTTTGAGTTATAAATGACCTTAGCAAGTCAAGTAAAACAATACCTTACAAAGGGCGCGCTCACCAAAGCGCACCCTTTATTGGTGTCTTGGTTACAGCAGGAGCCCCACAACCCTCATGCTTGGGGCTTTCTGGCTGAACTAAATTTACTCGCTGGCGATAAAAGCAAAGCGCTTAAAATTATTAGCAAGGCGCTGAGTTTAGCACCGTCATTACCTATTACACTTCACCTAGCTAAAACTGCATTGTTGGCGGGCGATCACCAACAATGCGAAAATATACTCAAAGACTTAACCTTTAATACAGCACACCCACTTTCAGCCTCTGCAATAGAGCTAGATTTGGCCGCTAATTTATGGCTTCGCCTCAACCAACCATATCGCGCACTCAGTTTATTCGATCAAGCCCATTCACTTGATGAATTAAACGCAAACATTAGTTTAAATTACGCGATATGCTTAAAAATGGCAGGCAAAATACAAGATGCTGAAAGGTTATTTGAGTCAGTAATAAAGCAGCAGCCTTTAAACGAATTGGCGCATTTATCACTCGCTGAGCTCAACGCTGACAAATCGAATACTATTCCCATTTCTTTAGAAAAGGCGCTCGAAAAGAAGCCAAAAAGCCAGTACCTCAATTATGCCAAAGCCTTATATCTAGAAGCACAAAAAGACTATAAATCGGCATGGCATAGTTTTGAATTAAGTAAAGAAACTGCAGCGCAAAGCGTTCAATTTGAGACAGACGCCCACCAGAAGTTTTGTTTAAATCGTATTCAAAGTTCGATTAGTGAAAAACTTGATGCGTTTATAAAAAATACGTCCAAAACTGGTAACAAAGCCATTGCTCCTATTTTTATTGTTGGCATGCCCCGCTCTGGTACCAGCTTGTTAGAGCAACTTTTAGCAACGCAACCACGACTTAAACCGCTCGGTGAACTGAGTTTTTTACCTCAATTACTAAACATCAAAGCGGGGTTTTATAAGCAAACAGAATTAACCCTTTCGGATACCGCCGAACTATTATTTAAGCAATATAGTCAGCTACTTAACGAGAATAACCAGCAAACAGACATGCGACAAAACAATATAAGAGGCATAGATAAACAACCGTTTAATCTCTACTTTGTCGACGTAATTTTGAAGCTGTTTCCTAATGCGAAAATCATCTGGCTAGTGCGTAATAAATTCGATACCTGCGTCGGTAATTTTAGACAAGCCTACCAAGTAAACAGTCCATTTCATCATTACAGTTTTGATTGGCAACATATCAACGCCTGTTACGACGACTTTCTTAAGCTAGGTACCCATTGGCAGCAAACATTTAGCGAAAGTTTTATACGTATCGATTATGAAAACTTAGTCAGCGAGCCACACTCTCAGCTTGCTGATTTATTCAATTTTCTAAATATCGAAGCCGAGGGTGATCCCCTTGAATTTCATCAGCACAACTACTTTTCAGCAACCGCCAGCAAGTTGCAATTAAGACAGCCACTGAACACGCGCTCTATCAACAAGTTCAAAGGGATTTACCCTGTATAAACCGTTATAAATCATCTGGCGTGAAATTGGCTTTAAAAGTAAACGCATAAGGCGAGTCACCGTGTTCTCTTAAATGTTGTAAGCGCGCTTTTGCTTCTTCAGCGGTGGGAGTGTGCCCCTCTTCAATCCACCATAATACATAAGAGTCTTCATTTAGCTTTTCGAACCACTCACCTTTACGTCGCATAAAATCACGGTGATGAGTGCGAAACATAAAATCTTTAAGGGAGTCTGGGCTTGTCCATACTGACATATTGATTAACAAACTCGGATCATCAAACGCTTGAATGCTTGTCGCATCACCCTATTCATCATTTATACCAATCCTCTTAATTAAGTGATCTATTTTGAGGCAAGGAAAACTGCTCGATAGCAAGGCGAAAATTTTGCTATTTAGTTGCTCTAAATAAGAAATTTTTAACGAAGCTAGCGTCAGTTTTAGTCCCTCAAAATGATTGAGTATTATTGAGGATTGGTATTAACCGCCATACGAAACCTTCGCTTTGTTCCGCGGTGGCATTTACCACATCGAGATTATCAACAAAGTCTTTAATTTCTGGGGCATCCAAAGGGTATTTTGCTCGGGCTATATTCAATTGTGCTAAATGCATGACTCTCTCCATGAAAAATTAAAAGGCTAAGTTGCATCGCAAACAAACCCACTCAACAACTTACTTCTCACCTTTATAGATAAGGTCAAAATTGTTTAGTTCAATTTTTAAACAGTAAGTTGTTTAAAAATAAGCAATAATAAATCCCCAACTCAAACAAACTAGAACAAAAATTCTTGCCTATACTCTAAATAAATCGGCAATGTAAGGGGAAGTTATGACTAAAAACAGGATTGACGCGCTCACTGGCATTCGTGGCATTGCAGCTTTATGGGTGTTATTACATCATTTGGTTAGTCAGTACCCTTTGCAAGGTAAACTCCCCGTTTTAGTCGAACACATCGCTGAAAAAGGCTGGCTTGGTGTCGACCTGTTCTTCATTTTAAGTGGCTTTGTGATTGCATATGTTCACCATAAAGACTTTTCAACTCAAATCACAGCCAACACCATGAAACAATTTATGGTTAAACGCATTGCGCGTATTTATCCTGTACACCTACTGACCACTTTATCACTCGTGCCCATCTATTTTGGTGCAAAATGGGCGTTTGGTTACGACTCGCCTGTGAATGCTTTCTCACTTGAAAAACTACTTTACAGCTTGAGTTTAACAAATGGTTTTGGCTTTCATGATTCCTTGGGATGGAATGCCCCTTCTTGGTCAGTCAGCTCGGAGTTTTTAGCCTATTTGGCCTTCCCATTTTTGGCCGCTTTGCTGCTCAGAAAACAACTTTCAGCATTGGTGTGCTTTGCCTTAATCGCCATGATTTTTACCATAACCACCTCTATAGGCTGGGTATTAACAGATATGGATAGCTACATTGCAGGCTGGGAGTGGGTATCGATGCGTGTTTTATCAGAGTTTATTTTCGGTATGCTTATTTTTCAGCTTTATCGTCTAAATTTTAAAGCCCCATTTTGGCTGTTTGCGATAGTTTCAGCGCTGATCATCGTCTATATGAGCGTGATTAACGCCCATAGTCGTTGGGACTGGGTCATGGTACTCACCTTTGGCGTGTTAATTTATGCGCTGACGAATTCCGAACATGGCGTCAGCCGTTTTTTAGCCTCATCTAACATGAAATATTTAGGCGAAATCTCCTACTCTATCTATTTATGCCATGGCGTAGTGTTTATGGTGTTCAACAGCGCATTACCAAAACTACTGCCAAGCGGCGAGGGAGTGTTCTTATTTATTCCCATATTAATTTATGTGACCACCACACTGATTGTTGCACATTTTATGTATAAGCTGGTTGAGATCCCCGCACAGGCTTATTTAAAAAAGAGATTGTTATAAACGGTAATTTCAAAAATGAGTAGGATATTAACCCGCTTTTGCACACATCAAATTGTTATTTTTGTTTATTCTACGCTCATATTCACTTGGAGGTAAATACCCCAAAGAAGAATGCAAACGTTGGTTGTTATAAAAACCAATATACCGTGTGATCACGCCCCTTAAGCTGTTTTCACAATTAAATTTCCGACCGTGATACCGCTCTGCCTTAAAGTTATGAAAAAATGACTCCATATGGGCATTATCATTCATTACTTTTGGCCGGTTCATACTTTGAATAATACCGCGTTGCTCTAGTCTTTTACTGTACAAACGAGCCCTGTATTCAATCCCTCTATCGGAATGAAAGACTAACCCCGCTTCAGGCTTTCTATTTTTCAACGCTTGCTTCAAAGACTTCAGCGTCAAAGAGGCATCGCGTGTGTCTTTGAGCGACCAGCCCACCACTTTTCGGCTGCACTTATCCATAATTACCGATAGGTAACGCCATTCCCCTTTTACTTTTAAGTAGGTCACATCACCAACCCAAACTTGGTCAGGTTTGTTGGCCATGACGTCCAACTCCCTATTGGGAATAGCAGCAACAAACTCTTTAAGCTTTTTATTATTGCGATAAAAAGTAGCCACTCTGGCTTTAATTCCATTTTCACGCATCAGTCGAGCAACTCGTTTTTGACTGACTCGAAAACCTTGTTGTTTCAGTGCTTGGGTTATTTTGGGGCTACCGTATACTTTTCCACTCTGATGCC
The DNA here is from genome assembly GCF_049257195.1 of Pseudoalteromonas sp. SS15. Lineage (NCBI taxonomy): Bacteria > Pseudomonadati > Pseudomonadota > Gammaproteobacteria > Alteromonadales > Pseudoalteromonadaceae > Pseudoalteromonas > Pseudoalteromonas sp. SS15. The sequence goes on along the minus strand of NZ_JBMMUD010000006.1, from coordinate 229,052 downwards.
AAATTTTAAAAATTTCATCTGTCAGTGCTTCATCTTCAAATGTTCGATTACTTTTCCCTCTTCGTTTCCATGCGTAGTAGCCATGACGAGAAACACCATATACACGGCACATCACGAGTAACTTATGCTTTGCTCTATTCGCATCTATAAATTCGAAGACTTCTTTTTTTGTTCCAAAGAGTGTTGGATGGCTTTTTTTAAAAGTTCATGCTCTTCTTTGAGCAAGTTATGCTCACGCTCAAGTTCTTTTAAACGCTTTAATTCAGCACTAGTTTTAGGTCGATATTGACTTGTTTAGGTTTAGACATGAGTGTTCCGTTACGAATTTCCATACGCCAACGGTATAGCATGATGGGATGTATGCAAAGCGCTTCTGCTACATCTTTTGCTCGAATGTTATCTATTTTGCTCAATGCAACAGCAGTTGCTTTAAACTCATCTGTGTAAAAATTGTAGTGTTTTCTTCGTGCCATCTGACACCTCCATAGTTATATGAAGATGTGTGCATTATCGGATCAAGTTCCGTCCACTGTTTAATTAATTTGTTATGTTTAAATTAACTCAAACGGGTAATTATTTTTGCGGCCAACTTGTCCATTAGTTTGCTAGGTGCAAACGCTAACAATAGGCCAATTATTGGAAATAAACAGGCAAACAACACAGCCGATATTTTTGTACTTTTGTCATTGGTCGGGACACCGTTGACTTCAATTACAGCATTCGGATCAAGTGCAGCTTGGACAAAGAAGAATACTAGTAGGCACCCTATTAAAATAAGCATGCCCCCAGCAAGCCTGCTAAGCCCAACTATGACATCAACTCTTTTCTTTAATTCTGCTTCCATACTCACTTTAAACATAGACACAATGACTCCCACACGGTGTTAGCCTCCGCTTTTCGTGGGTTAGCTTAATTCAAAGCCAGAGCCATAATTAGTTTGTCAAATAACTAAACAGCAGAGGCTAACATGAATAAACATAGCATACTTTTTATCGCTCTTGATACACATAAAGAATTCAATGAAGTCGCCTATATTGAAGAACATAGAGGCGCACAACCTGTTCACCTTGGTCGCTCTCCTTCTTCCAAAGTGGCCGTTCAAAAACTGGTTCGCCAATTCGAATCTAAATACCCAGGTGCAACGCTACACTTTGTTTATGAAGCTGGCCCATGCGGTTATTGGATTTACCGATTAATTACCAGTCTCGGACATTTCTGTTACGTAGTTGCCCCTTCCCTTATTCCTAAAAAGCCTGGTGAGCGTATCAAAACCGACAAACGTGACGCTCTAAAGCTCGCAAAACTCCTTAAATCTGAAGACCTAACACCCATTTATGTGCCTGAGCCTGAAGATGAAGCCATCAGAGACTTATCTCGCGCACGCGAAGTGGCTATGAAAGACCTAAAAGATGCTAAATATCAATTAAAAGCCCTACTACTTCGCAATAATATTAACTACAAAGGTACTGCAAACTGGTCTCTCAAACACTTACGCTGGCTTACAGAATTAGTATTGCCACACCCAGCACAACAAATCGTTTTACAAGAGTTTATTCAAACTATAAACGAGCGAACTGCACGATTGGAGCGACTCGACAACGAACTCTCTCATCATGTTTATCAATGGCGTTACTATCCCGTAGTGAAAGCAATCCAAGCGATGCGCGGCGTTCGCTTGCTCGTGGCCGCTGGCGTTGTCGCTGAGCTTGGCGACTTATCACGCTTCGACCATCCCCGTAAATTAATGAGTTATCTTGGTCTTGTGCCTAGTGAACACTCGAGTGGTGGCAAACGCCATATTGGCGCCATCACAAAATGCGGAAATGGCCGAGCAAGGCGCCTCCTTGTTGAAGGCGCGCACACATATCGCTATGCAGCAAACATATCGACAGATATGCAAAAACGACAAGAAGGTTTACCAAAAAACATTATTGATATCGCCTGGAAAGCGCAGCTTAGGCTCTGCAAGCGTTATAAAAAAATGATAGCCAAAGGAAAACACTACAACCTTGTTGTCACGGCAATTGCCCGAGAAATGATTGCGTACATATGGGCAATTGCAAAAGAAGTGGTGCTTACGCCTGTCAATGCAAAACTGAGATTGGCAAGAGTACCTGCATGAGAAACGAATTAGAGTTAATGCATGAGATCAAGCATCGGGTGTGGTACAACCACCGACGGCGTTAGGATGGCAATGCAGCTAACGCTGCATTGAACCACGAACATAGACTGAAGACAGGTGCCACGACGAACTAAGTAAGGTCTGCTCTGTTACTAGAAATAGTAATAACCAACGAATATCAGCAAGATAACCGACGACATTACTTGCTTCATCCTATGTATTAACTCGCTCTAATTCGAGTTGAAGTAATTATGGCTTAAAAAGTTAGGCGAGGATCAGTGCGTTTAACTTGACAGTGGGAGTCATACCAACGCTTGCCTAACCGGCGCGAAATAGCAGGCTAAAATTGGCGACGAAGGAGCGCAAGCCTGCTGTTTTGCGTCCTTTGGTTTAGGCACTTGTTAGTTTTTAATTTTCTGTCGCAGATCTTTGAAACTCTTTTAAGTACTCTTCTCTTGAACCAATAACTCGCTCTCGAGCTTGTGTATACATTTTTTGATTGAATTTATAAATATCTAACCCGCCCTCATCAACACTGGAGGCTACAATGATATTTTTAGTTAAAGGGAAAGCAAAAACTTTAAAGTCAAATAACTCATTTAAGTCAGAATAAACTACAGGATTATCACATGTTAAAACCAATCCCTGATCTTGTTCTGTTACGTAGAATGAAAAATTAATTAAGCTTTCATCTAACATCTTAAAAGTTAATAATGGCAATAGGGAATTTTGAATTACCGTTAAATGAGAGTCTTTTTCCCTATGTGCATATAAATATTTAATAAATTTACGGTCATAACCCAAATTTTTCTTAGTTATCTCGCTTGCTGAATCATATAGCCCTAGTAAGTTTGATGCATATTCTTTTGCCAAACCTCTTTGGCAAGGAGTTCTCCAGAATTGAAGAGCAATAATAACTTTCAATAATTGATGAAATTCAATGGTATTTTTAGCTTCAAGGTATTTTTTAGGGTTATGTCTAATCTCGTTCATTAATCGAAATGCGCCAGATAACTCACTCTCTACTTCAGAGTAAAAGTCTTCTATCATCTGTGAACGCTCATTCTGAAAGCTAACTGTATATAAGTGCTTGTCATACATTATTTGAGCAGGGTGCATAGTAGAAATATTATGCCTAGGCTTCCTTAAAACATATACTTTGTCTTCTTCTTCCATGGTAAACCCTTTCATATAAACTTCAGGGACATAGTGATGTTTTACTTTAGTTTGCTTGCTCAAATACTTTCCTTAAAAACTAACGCCTAAAGCAGCGGCCGTAGTGTAGGCGCGAAGCGCCGAAACGTAGGTCCAGCCCCACAGGGGCGATGCTGGCTTTACTTGTTAGCTGTGAACCCGTCAAGTTGACATTTGCACTACCTATACATGAATAATAAATATTTAGTGAATGCATCTAGCAACGCCGAATATAAAAAATAGAATAAAGTGGCCACCCCATTCTATTGAGGACAGTATGAGTGGAAAAACATACCATCTCTTTTTTGATTTTGTAGTAATCATCATAAAGAAGATTACACCCGGTATTAGTAACGGCCAGATGAGTAGAATAAGCTCGAACCAACTCCAGCTTTTGCAATGAACCGCTTTAAGCCATAACCAAATAGGTAGAAAGCTCAATACGATTAAGTAGGAAACGGCCACTCTAGTCTTCATGTACATAACGCCGCAAATAAACGGCTAAAAATAGTTGGCTATAATTTGTGAGGTACGAACAAAGCCAACTGTTTTTTGTCCGCACTTTTTGATTTGCCTTGTTATGTTGCATTAACACAAGGGTAGCCAATTTCTGAAATATCTTTTTTTAGCTGTTTTATTGATACTTCAGGGTTTACTTCTTTAACCAATTCTTCGGTTAAAGGTAAATGGTTATAAATCTTTGCAATAGTTGTAACATCCAGATCTAATTCATAATACTCTTGAGCAAATACCCTATATGTTTCAGGGTTACAGTCAAAGATTTCTAAAAGATATTCTGAACCATCAGGATCTTCGTCATCTGCAAATTCGAAGTCACCTTTACCCCAATAGTCTGCCGAATGAAGTTTCCAAATACAAAATGAAATATTATCCATAGAGAAAGCCGGTTCTTTAGAGGCAGTAACGAATTCAGAAGGCAATCCTTTTAATAAACCTGGCCATGGAACTTGCCCATCAGTACTCCAAGATGACATTGAAGATTCATGGTCAAAACCTTTAATAAAGCAGCCCTCTTGATTGAATAGTACATAGAAGTCATCACCACAACCATTCCTCATCGAACCCATTTGCTCATTAACGTCCCAATTTGAATTGAATGAATAAAAACGTTCATCCCATTCAGGGGACATAATTGCATCTAGCATTGCGAGTGATTGAAGTAGCTTTTTTAACTGCAATACTTCTGGCATTGAGCTTAAATTTTTAGTTGATATAGCATCCAATGCTGGAGACTCCTTTTGCAACATAACGCCTTAATAAACGGCGGAAAATAGCAGGCTAAACTAAGCGAAGAATGAGCGCAAGCCTGCTGTTTTGCGTCCATGTTTAATTAAATTGTTAGGCATACTAGGCGCCTCGGTATGACATTATCGCAACTAGGTTACTGGGTTTAGCATTATTTACTGTTATTACCCATTGCTCTAGAAAACTGTTGCCTTGATACAGAGTATATGAAGTTGTAGTTAGGCTACCCGATTGAGAAACTAACTCTTTTTTATAAGTAAACCCGCTGTTTTTTGGTGGTAACCAAGCTTCCATACTAGCTTGAATTGTTTTTGGCTCACCTTGGTGTATAAACACAGAACAAAGTCTATTTTCGAGTAATACAAGCCCGAAATCACCATCATCATTATTCAAGTGCCAAGCTTTGCCTGCGTTACCTTTTAGGTAATTTTGAGCAATTTGCTCAGGTGCGATTACAAAACCTTCTCTGTTAGCTAATTGCTCTAGAGCCTTTGAGCTTTGGCGACCAACAACACATGTTCCCATAAACAATTGGATTGGCGTTGATTTTCTTAGAGCAAGACCTTTATCTTCTTTCTCTGTTGTTGATTTGCACCCAACAGTTGATAAAAGAAGGGTTGCAAGGATGTAAAATGTAACTCGATTCATATTCCGTATGCCTAACGCTTACAATAACGGGAAAAGCTGAGCGACAGCGAGGCTTTTTCCCAATGAGCGAAGCGAATGTTGTTGATTGTTTTGTTATATGCCATCTATCACCAAAATCAAACTCTTAACTACTGCAACAAATATAGCTAAACCAGTTATGTATCTAGGCAGCTTAGGATATTTTTCATTCATATATTTTAGCGTTGGAGATTTATTTGCACTCCCAAGTTTTCCACTAAAATGCAAGGCGGCTAAGATGCAAATAATTATCACCAATAAGGTATTGTAAGGCTCAGCTAACATCAAAGAATCCTTGGCATATAACGCCGTTGTAACCGGCAAAAAATTGTTGGCTAAAATGTGAAGCGAAGCGTAGCAGCCAACAGTTTTTTGTCCGCGTTGACGACCTTGTTATGCGTTGACACTCAAATTTAGAAGCGCTTGCGCCTGCACTAATAAGCCAAACTTAAAATTAAAAAACACTCACCAAACCCAAAATTGCAAAGAAGCGTTCGACTGGTGAATGACCTTTCTGGTCACAGCTAAAATTGAAAAACGAAAAGCTAAGACCAGCTTAAAACTTAATTACGCCACTGTACCTAAAAGCTGATTTGAAGAAAAGACTTGAAGTAAAAACTGCATTAAAGACAGCGATTTAAAGTGACGCATAACAGCTTTTTCATAGGAAAAATTCCTTAATTTGTCAGTACAAAATCGGGAATCATTCCTGTTAATTTCGCTAAACAATATCTTGTTTCTGAAACAGACTCAACACCTTATGTTTTTCTTGGAAAATAAACAGGCATTGTAAACGGAGAAAATCGGGCATTGTAAATAAACTTGCATCTTACAGCTATTTGACTACTGTTTATTTATACATATTAAAAACTTTTAACCCTATGTCAAACTCTCCTTTTCTAAATGCTTTAGAGCGCTACATGGTCACCCGTAGGTATGCTAAGCGTACAATTAAAACTTATATTTATTGGGTGTATCACTACATTCTGTTTCACAACAAACAACATCCTAAAGACCTTACTGCAAGCCACGTTGAGCAATATTTAGAGTTTTTGTCGAACGACAGAAGTGTTGCCGCAAGTACACAAGCAACCGCATTAAACTCATTAGTCTTTCTATACCGAGAGTTTTTGAAATTACCATTTGAACGGCAATTACAATTTAATATGAGTGAGCGCCCCAGAAAATTACCTGTCGTTCTCACACAAGATGAAATTAAGCGGTTATTTGCGAATCTCACGCCTTCAATATTACTTCCTTGCCAGCTCATGTATGGCAGTGGCTTAAGGGTTATGGAAGCAGTTAGATTACGTGTACAAGATATTGATTTCGATTACTTAAGTGTGAAAGTTTGGCAAGGTAAAGGCGCCAAAAATCGGCGAGTCACCCTTGCTCCTGCACTTATTCCTGCGCTTAAAACACAAATAGAAAAGGCTAAGCAAACGGCATTCAATGATATAACTAATCAAGCATACAAAGGGGTTTGGTTACCACATGCACTTGCCAAAAAATACCCCAATGCACCTAAAGATCCGTTGTGGCATTATCTATTTTTTTCTAACAGCCTAAGCTATGACCCTCATGAACAATCTGCATTGAGAAGACATCATATCGATGAGTCGAGTTTGCGGAAGGGAATTAAAATCGCGACTAGAAAAGCGAAAATAGAAAAGAATGTCAGTTGTCACACCCTACGCCATTCATTTGCGACCCATTTACTACAAAGCGGAGCTGATATTAGAACGGTTCAAGAACAGCTGGGTCATAGTGATGTGAAAACAACGCAAATTTATACCCATGTACTACAAAGAGGGGCGAACAGTGTTGAAAGCCCTCTATCAGCTATTTTGTAGTCTTTATTTAATAACCTGAGCTTTGGTTAAGAGATTTACTAGAGTAGTGGTATTGAGTTGATAAGTGTCTTTTCGACTGAACAGCCGAAACTTTAAAATCAAAAAAGCGCAGTCCGTTGCGCTTGCCCAACACGGGCCAAAATAAACTCAGTTGAAAAAGGTTATTTGTATTCGCTGTCAAGCTTAGTTACACGTGCCTAACTTTTTCCAAACCGCCCATTGGCTTGAGTATTGAGCTGGGTTTTGACCACGTGTCCACCACTTAGCTTCATATAGCTCACCGTTTAAGCTTGCTTTATTTCCCGCGGTATACACTTTGTTATTACTCCACTCGGCGACTGCACAATCACTGCTGCTATCAACCACATTGATGGTGTTTGACTTTGACTGTGTGCTTAAACCCGTTGCATCAGTCGCCACAGCGTAAATGCTCACATTACCTAATTGGTTGGCTGTGAAGCTCGCCGCGTAAGGCGCTTGTGTACTCACGCTCACTTGTTTGCCATTCACAAAATAAGCAACTTGTTTTAGGTCGCCATCTTTGTCATTTGCGCTAACAGAAAGTGATAAACGCTCGCCAAGTTTTACCGTTTGGCCTTGGCTTGGTGACAATAGTGTCACTTCTGGTGCCGTTGGCGTTGGCTCTTTGCTTTCATTTACCACCACTGTGACTGCTTTGGCTGTGGTCGTTGCACCTTTATCGTCTTTTGCAATGGCGCTAAAGCGGTAGCTTCCAGCCTTGTCTGACTTCCAATTAAATTGATAAGGTGCGCTGTTTAAACGCGTTAGCAGTTGACCGTTAATGGTTACTTCAACTAACTTAATTTCACCGTCACTGTCTTTTGCATCAAGGTTAAAGTTAACGCTTTGCCCTTGTTCAACCTCAGTATTGTTTAGCGGGCTGATGAATTGCACGCTCGGCGCTTGATTTGGCTTGTCAGTAACGCCGCCACATTCTAGGCCTTTTTTCCACACACCCCATGACCCTGAGTTGCTACCCGGGTTTTGGTCTCGGTTCCACCACTTGGCTTCGTATTCAAAGCCATCAAATGAGACTTTTTGGCCCGACGTATACACGCGACCGCCCTGCCAAGGTGCAGTATTACATTGACTCGGATCGATTAGAGTAAAACTAACCGTTTGCGCATCTGCCTTAGCGCCATCGTTGTCTGTTGCACGAGCAGCAACCACGAATTGACCGGTATTGTTTGAAGTAAACTTGGTTTCGAATGGCGCTTGTGTGTCAGTTGCATGTAGTTGACCGTTTACAAAAAACTCTACCTTTTCAACACGTCCGTAATCATCTTGTGCATTTGCAGTAATGGTCACGTCCGTGCCCACAATAAAGCGCTCGTTTACGTTAGGGCTAGTCAGGGAAATCGTTGGCGCTTTGTTTTCAGTACAAGCAAAAACACCCACTTGTTTAAAGGCTTCACCAATGGCTTTAATGTCGTACCCAAGGTCTTTTGCAGATGCCGTTACGCCACAGGCAAGTGATTCAAAGTTACCGTTATAAACCCAAAAGTTTTTGTTGGCGTTGTACATCACTTCATAGGCTTTTTTTACACCCCAGTCAGGCGTATTTGCTAATAAATAGAAAGCTTTATTAAACACACCTGAACTACTATGAACGCCCATACCCGGTTTGAATTTGTCTGCATGACCAATTGAATGACCATCTTTTTCAGGGTTCGCCATATAACGCAGTGCAGTGCGGTTTTTAAAAATACTTGCGCCAATTAACCAGTCAACTTCACAGCTGCCATCCGGTTTTTGGTTCATGTAACACTCCAGCGCTTCTGAGGTCATATCAGAGAATGCTTCATTCACACCGCCCGACATATTGCTATAAACCAACTTTGAATTTTGATGCGTCACGCCGTGGCCGATTTCGTGGGCAACAACGCCCAATGAAGTGAATGGGTAAACGCCATAATTGGCTAAGTCACCATCACCAAAGGTCACCTCTTTACCATTCCAAAAGGCATTTAAATAATCTTCGCGATAATGGATACGCATCACCAAATCGCCAGTTAGGGCGCGGCTATCAAACCAATCTTTGAATAGATCTATGGTGGCTTGGCCGTAATACATTGCGTCATTGAGCGGTGAGTACGCGCCATTTACGCTTTTATGGGTGTTTTCATAGCAAGGAAACTGAAACGTTTCTGTATTTGTCGTGCCGTGCTCCATGTCAATAACACGAATATCTGTGTGCCACATCTCACATTGTCCGTTGCCTAGCTCTTTGGCATGAAAATGGGGTTTATCGGTTCCATAGTGATGTAGACCAATTTTTTCATTGCCGCCGGGGCCTGAGCCTACTCTGGTGTGGTGCAAGGTTTCAATGCGTTTTAATACCGCACCTGAATGCGCATCAATGGTAAACTCTGGGCGCGTTGGTGCATCTTGTGTTTCAGCCAAAATAGAGACTAAGTAAGCCAGTTTTAGCTCACCATTATGCGGGAATATAACCAGCTCAGCGTGCTCATCAGATGATGAAATAAGTGCTTTAATTTGCTCTTTAGCAAACGCGATTGCTTTATCAGCGTCGATGCTCGGAATAACTGTATCTATACTTGGCTTTGTGATCACCGAGCCACTAATAGACTTTATTTCGCCCTCAGTTTGAAACCAGGCACTGAACACATTTTTTTCTTCATGGTGAGTGACAATTTCACCACCATAAACACGCACACCTTTATAATATTGGCTACGACGCAAATGCTTACCATCAGCAGATTTTGTGTGTGTTCTAAATTCAAAATCGCTCTGAGACGACGAACTTGCTACTCTAAAAAAGCTATCATTTTGTGATAACTGAGACTTTAAGCTGTTTTGTAGTTGTTTGTTGTTATGAAGGCTTACCGGCTCATTGGCCATTGCAGTAACACTGGTTAATGCACTTGCACCCATGCTTGCAGCCACAAAAAAGGCCACCTTACTCATTTTTAACATTTTTATTCTCTTTTTATGTCTTTGTTACTTCGTCTAAAAAGGTGCGTCCATGCACCTAGAATGAACTTGGTTTTGATTATTGATTTATGAAGATTAAAGCTTGCGCCATACGCCGCCGTTGCCTGGAATTTGACCACGAGTCCACCAGCGCGCTTGGTAGGTTTCGCCGTTATGCTCAACCTTATCGCCACCGGTATAAACTAGGTCGCTACGCCATGCGCGTACTTTGCCGTCATCTGGGATGATCTCGGCCCATACACCGCCATTGCTTGGTATTGCACCTTTGGTCCACCAACGAGCACGATACTCAACGCCTTTGTACTTAACCGTGTTACCGCCTGTGTAAACCTTGTTCGGGTCCCACGTTGTGTCATCGTTACCCGGTGGAGTTGGCTCAGTTACCTCAACGTTATTAATGGTTACGTTGAATTCGCGTGTCACTGTGTGCTTGCCATCAGTCACTGCAACACTGCCTTTTACAGTGGTGGTTTTAGCCACTTCGCCCGCTTTAAGTGTCACACTTGCGCCATTACCCACCACAGTGTGGCCCGGCACACGCCATGTGTAAGACAGCGCCTTGCCCTCAGGGTCGTTGGCCGTTACACTCAGTGTTTTTGACGTGTTTTCGTCTAAAGTTACTGCGGCAACTGAGCCCACAACAGGTGCTTTGTTTTCAACAACTGGGGCTTTTACAGTCACTTTGACTGCACGATTAACTGTGTTAACGCCGTCGCTCACGCTTAGGTTAACGGTGTAAACTGAGTCAGTGGTTACTTTAGGTGCCACGATGATTACGCTGTCATTTTCAGTCTGAAGATTCAGCGCTGCATCGCCTTGCCAGTTAAAGGTCACCGCTTTGCCTTCTGGATCAGTCGCAGTAGCTGTTAGAACATGAACATCACCCGCGTTGAGTGTGATCTGCTCAACAAGCGTCACAATTGGGGCTTTGTTTTTAGGCTTAGGTGGCACAACCTCTCCCGCTAAGCCTTCGTGCATGGCGTTTAAGATATCGCCGTTATCTGCATCGATTTCCCATGCAAATAAACCAGCTAGATTATGCTCGCGTACATAACGACCTTTGGCACGCACAGAGCGAGGGCTATCATAAGTAACCAATGTGCCCTTTTGACGGTTCCAAACATAAGCGGCTTCTGCTTGTTCATCGTACCCTACTTCAAACCCGTTAATACCTTGCTCGTCTTGACCAATCATGTGGGCTTTTAAGCCTTTATAATCAATCACACCCGCTTCCCACACACCTTGTGACGTTGAACCTTTCAGCTTGCCATTCGCAGGGGCGGTCATTGGGTTGCCCTCAATTTCAGCGTTTTGTGGGTAAACCCCTTCCCAACCACGGCCGTACATAGCGGTCCCCACTACCAGCTTGTCGCTTGGTACACCTTGCTTAAGTAGTAATTGGATAGCGTTGTCTAGCGTGTAAGCAGGGCCTTTTCTTGGCTCGCCGTTTTCGTCAACACCTGTGCCGTTACACTCATCGGCACTCATGTGAGAGCCACAGTAAATCGCAGTTTGGTGACCCGTTACATTGTTCCAACCACCAGCGAAGTCGTAGGTCATGGCAAAAATGTAGTCCATGTACTGCGCAGCTTGCTTGTAGTCAACGTCTTCAATTTTGTCGTAGCCTGTACCAATTGCGGAAGTCAGTTCAAACTCACGGCCCATTTCGATTTCTAACTCATCAAGCATCTCTCGTAGCTCTTTCATTAGAATGATGTACACTTCGCCGTCTTTTTCAAAGCCAAGATCTGGGTTCGCACCATCACCACCCGGGAACTCCCAGTCGATGTCGATACCATCGTAGAACTTCCACGTTTTTAAGAACTCGCGCATTGAGTTAACAAAGGTGTCGCGATTTTCTTTTTTGTCGAAGTCGAAGAATGGATCAGACAGCGTCCAGCCTCCTACCGACGGTAAAATCTTCAGATCAGGATTGCGCTTTTTCAGTGCCATAAGCTGCGCATAAGTACCACGAATTGGATCTTTGCTGCTCACACCCGGCAGTGCTTTTTGAACTGCCGCCCACGGGTCGTGTATAACGACTTCGTAATCTTTTGAGCCACCACATGCCAGTTCAAGGGCACGTAAGCTGTTACCGTTTTCAATTTCTGCGAGCGAATCATTTGGACCACACACAGGAATAAAGCCGTAAAGCAGGTGAGTAATGTTGTCAGCTGGGATCTGAGTTACATCGAATTTACGACCGTAGATACCCCACTCTACAAAGTAAGCACCAACCACCGTATTTGGATCGGTGTCGAACTTTTTGTTGTTAGGGTTAACGTTGAGTTTAAGTGGCTCTAAGTGGCCGCCGTCTGTGTCGGCAATGACAATTGGCTTAGACGCAGACATAGCACAGCCGCTAGAATCACATAGGGCAATACGCAGTTGGTGACGGCCTGATTTATGATACGGGAAGCGAATAGTGCCGCCAGTCGTGCCTGCCGATAAAGTGCCTTCGTTCACCACTTTATCATCAAAGTATACTTTGTAGCTGTCACCGCCTTTGCCAGACCATGCGTTCCATTCAATTTGAATGTCGACAACATCTTTGGCTTGAATTAACTGCTTGTAAGATCCGCGACCATAGATGTTTACATCGACAAACGAATAGTTTTGCGGTTTCCAGTTAATGCTTGGCGTCGATGGTGCGGCAAATGAAGCGGCACTTGCTAAAGCTGCGCCTACGGCGGCAGCTGTGGTTAAATATTTAAACATGTTGTATTTACCTTACTGAGTATTATTAGAGTTTTTTCCAAACAGAACTTTGGCCCGGTGTTTGACCGCGCGTCCACCAGCGAGCTTGATAACGCTGACCTTCAAAGGTCACAATGGCGCCACCTTGGTAGGCTTTGTTGGAGTTGTATGAATTGGTATCGTCACCACCGCTTTGGACTAATTCCCAAGCTTGGCTAGAGTCTGGCGCTTGGCCGCGTACCCACCATTTGGCGCGGTAAGTTTTGCCTTTATAAACGGCTGTATTACCTGCGGTATAAACCTTGTTCGCATCCCACGTGTCTTTACCTGTTGGAGGTGTAGGTGTAGGTTCAGGCTTGTCTACTTTGTTCGTGACATTAATCACCAGCGGCACGGTTTTACTAATGAAGCCGTCTGACACCGTTACCTTGCCATCAAAACGCGTGTCTGCATCCACTTGCGGCGCAGTCACTGTGATGGTTGAACCTTGACCTGTGAAACGCACAGCAGCAGGTAGCTGCCAGTCGAAGTTCAGCGTTGCTTGCTCGTCATCAAAAGCATGCACATGTAGATGTTTACTTTGCCCTTCTTCTAATGTCAGCGGCGCTGGCGTATGCACAGTCGGTGCGGTATTGGTTGGTTTTTTGTGTACTTTAAGGTTAAAGCTGTGCGCCTTATTGCTTAAGAAAACTTGATTGCTCTTGATGTTTTCAGCATCAAATACAATCTCACCACTGGCATTTTGCACACCAATGCGGAGCAAGCTGTCAAAGCCAGATACCAGCTTGTTGGCAAATTCAGCCTGCCACTGGTTGGCATTCGCTGTAGTCACATCGAACTTTTCTTGAATCAGCTCTCGGCCATTTTCGTCAAATAGTCGTGCCCAAATGGTGTCACCGTTTTGAGCTTCTTGCCCTTGTTTTACAAAGTAGTCAAAGGCATACCAAGTATCAGGGGCTGGCGTCGAGGCATCATCGCGCTTGATGGTGATGTCGCTACAGTTGTAAAAACCTTCGCCAACCACATCGTCACGTTGCCAGCGGCTATACAAAATTGCATCGCCCTCAAAACGTTCTGGTATGGCAACTTCCATCTCGTAGTAACGATGTCCATCTGGTGCCATAAAGAAGTCAACATTGCCGTGCGCTTGCACCAGCTCTAAGTCGCCCCATGCCAGTGGTTTATTTTTAAAGTCCACACCCGGCTTGGTTAAATAAAACTGCCAAAAACTTGGATTATGAGGCGTGGTTGCGCGGTAGCGGATCTTAATTTTGCCTTCGCCATTGGGCACCACTTCGGTTTTTTGCCAATCTGCTGAAGGAATATTCATGCCCGCCTTGCTGGCATTACCTGCCGCACATAGCGTGCCGTCAGGCACATTGGCTTCAACCGCGCTTTGGTTGTTGTAATCTGCAGTGTTTACAGAAAACTCATGGCGCTGAATAAGCGGCTCATGTTTTGATTGTAAATACGCTGCGCGACAAGCAGCATTTGGAATATTAGAGCCATCTTCTGGCCACCAATATCCACCTTGCTCGTGACAAATTGTTTGTCTGGCTTTAGGAAAATCCATATAACCGTGCGCATTGACTTTGCCAATGAGCCCCGCCCCTAAAGCGACGCCAACGGCGCATAAGGTGAGTTGTTTTTTCATGGTTTACTCGTTTTTGTTATCAATTCCAATTGTTTTACACATGACTTTGCTCACGTCGCAGACTCTATTCAGTCGCAATCTGTCAATCATTCATGTTGAAAACGTTTGATAAAGGAGCGGCCTAATGGCCACTCCCCGTTGGGAACCCTAACGGGTTAAAGGCTACATACTTTTTGCCATGCGCCACCGTCACTTGGTGCACCGTTGGTCCACCACTTGGCTTTGTAAACTGCGCCGTTGTGGATCAGAAGGTCGCCCCCGACTGCATGACTTGGCTGACCCGCCCAATTTGTGCGAGGCCAATTCGGGTAGGTGTTAATGTTGTTTACATTGACACCTTCACAAGCTTTGCCATCTGGTGGGGTATTGTCATCAGTATCACCACCGTTACCGCCGCCGTTGCCTGTGTCAGGCTTAGTCGCAATAGGTAACTCAGGGTATTCAGACGTAAACGCATATTTGCTGCCGTCTTTTTCAACTACAAAGTTCACCGGACCTGTAATTGGCATGTAATACATCACTTGTGCATTGACCGTTTCGCCCGGCTTAAATGACTCAAGCTGACCGCCCCATTGGTTTTTAAAGGTAATTGAGAAACGGTGGAATTCGTTCTCAAAACCGCCAATGTTATTACCTGCGCTATTTGACGCATCGTGCTCTACTGCCATGCCCAGTTTTTTGCGTGCATTCCAGTTCGATTTAAAAATCGGTGACGTCGACGTCGGGACGTTAAACGTGATCGTCGCTCCAGTTAGATCCAGCTCTGAATTATTAGTAAACGCAAAGGTTGGACGAATTGGGTAGTTTTGATCACCAACCGGGAAGTCTTTGGCAACAAAACGAATATCGACGGCTTTTTCTGGCGCAGCAAACTCGTTGTCACCCAGGTTCGTGTTATACGCCACACCACTTTGGTTAAAGGTGTTGTACGCTAAAGACGTCATGGTTGACCCCATGAAGTATTCGCCTTTGTCTGCGTGGTAGTCAAAGTCACCTGCCAGTTCCCAGAACATCACCCCGCCGAGACCCTTTTCAACCACATAGTCGAGTTTGGTTTTCATCGACTCTGT
Source organism: Pseudoalteromonas sp. SS15 (assembly GCF_049257195.1). NCBI lineage: Bacteria > Pseudomonadati > Pseudomonadota > Gammaproteobacteria > Alteromonadales > Pseudoalteromonadaceae > Pseudoalteromonas > Pseudoalteromonas sp. SS15. Next base: position 213,554 of record NZ_JBMMUD010000006.1, on the reverse strand, counting down.
GTCTTCCATTGAAAGGAATACTTTTTTCTCGGCGTTGTATAACCAAGGAGCCACCGCGACGTCGTCGTAATGACGCACATAGTCACCTTTAAATACATCATCCGGATCTGAGTCAGGCGTTAGACCATAAACCCCTAGGTAGCTTGGGTTAATGCCATGCTCTAGGTTTTTAGCGTGCCAAAGTGGGTTCGAGCCTGCTGCAACTTCTTGGCCGTTTTCGATGTCGTGCCATAAGTTATCGATACCAATGGCACCGTTACCACACTTGTTTTTTTCACCAATGCCCGTGCCTTTTGGACAGTCGTTTTGGTTAGGAAGAGGTGCGCGACCCCACAGGCCATTTTCGCCACCGCGTACGTCTTTAAAGCCACGGGTATAGTAAGGAATACCAATGTTAATGCGCCCTGCAGGCATAGTGCCGCGGAAGTAATTCACCGCCCAGTCAGTATTGAGATAACCGATACCACCAAACTCTTTGGTGTTGTACACATTCCAGGTTTTAAGCTCTGTATCTTTACCTGTGTCGTACAGTGGCGCATTGTGACCAACGTGATCATTCCACGCACCGTGCAGGTCGTACGTCATGATGTTTACAAAGTCTAAATACTGAGCCGTTTGGAATGTTTCCATACCGCGTAGTAGGTAGCCTGATGACGGCGCGGCAATGGTTAACATGTAGTGTTTACCGTCTTGCTCACCCGCTTTATCAAGGGCTTCACGTAGGTCTTTCATCAGTACTTGGTACGATTTGTTTAAACCTGCACGACGTGCGTTACTGATCGCAAAGTCTTCTGGGTGGCCTGTGTCTTTCATTGATGACGGGTATTCATAATCCACGTCTAGGCCATCAAAGTCATAGGTTCTTAAGAACTCAACTGAGCTTTTAACGAACGCGTTGATACCAGCTTGGTTAACACTGCCATTTTCATTGGTGGTCATGGTGTAAAAACCGCCGTTGTTAACGCGTTTACCCGTTTCGTCAAAGTAACCGCCGGTTTCAGCCCAACCACCTACCGAGATAAGCGTTTTCACGTGCTTGTGTTTTTTCTTGTATTTGCTCAGTAAGTTAAAGTGACCTTTGTATGGCAGAGATGGGTCCATCTCAGCGCCTTCAACACCCGGCCAAGTCATGTTAGTGGCGGCATTACCTTCGGCATTTGGATTACCAATACTGATTTCGTTTTTGTCATTAACATGGGCAAACGCGTAGTTAATATGGGTGATCTTATCCCAAGGAATATCATCAACTAGGTAGCTTGGTTGGTCATTTTTACCATGACGCCAGCTAGTAAAGTAACCAATCACACGTCTTGGGTGATCGGCACCCATTTTTTCACGACCTTCTGTGTCGTAAATATCACAGTACGCAGGCGTTACACCGGGTGTTTGATATAAACCTGCTGGGCGACAGTCTTCATGCGAAACTTGGCCGTCTGTGGTGTCTTTAACTACAAATGTGCGGCTGATAATGTCAGACGCTAAACCGTGTTCGTCTTCAGCAACTAGGCTAAATACTTGACGGCCAGCCGAAGTGGCTTTCCACACAACTTGATGTTCATTGTTAGTGCTGGTCGCTAGCACGTCGCCATTTAATTTTAGCGTTTGTGTTAGCTTGTCGCCGTCAGTGTCGTTGGCAATCATAGTGAACACAATTTCACTGCCGACTTCTAGCTCGCTTGGAAGCTGAGCCGCAAGCCTAGCAATTGGTGCATTGTTTTTATCTTTTGGTGGTTCTGCCGTGACTGTGACTTTACGACTTACAGAGCGTGCTGTTGCACCGTCATCATCCAATGCCACGCCATGGAAATTATGCGTACCCGCTTTTGCTTTCCAAACGAACGTATATGGTGCATTGCTCAGTACTTTAACCAACGAATCGTTATGATATATCGCAACATGTTTAACAACGCCGTCACTGTCTTGTGCACTAAAGTCGAGCGTGACTTCTTCGTTTTCTTGCACAGAGAGATCTGCCGCTGGCTTGAGAAGCTTCACCGATGGCGCTTGGTTTTCTGGCTCAGCAGAGCCACAAGCACCTAGCTTAGTCCACTCTTGCCACTGACCTGAGCGAGCTTTTGGTGAAGAGCGGTTCCACCAATTAGCTTTGTAGGCAACATCGTCTTGCTGGACTTGATTACCGCCAGTGTAAACTTTCCCTGACTCCCATAGAGGGATATTTGTACAATCTACAGCGGCAAAAGCGGGTGCACTCAGCATGGCTAACACCAAGGCTGAAGGCTTGAAACCTCTGCGCACTAAATTGAAATGTTTCATATTTTGTTCCTGACCTTAATTATTGTGATTTACTCAACCAACTAATTTGAAAATCACTTATTTACCCATTTAAGGGGCAAAAAAAGTCTAGAACACAATTTTTGAATCACAAAACTTTAACATTTGTGATTTTTTGAATTTTAAAAAAGTAGCGATTAGTAATAAAGGATGAGACAAAAAACAATCAAAAATGACGATATTGTTAAAATACCCATATATAACAAAAAGATATAAATTTATTTAAAGTTATACACTGAAGAAATAACTGATTAAAAACTACAAAAAATCGTTACATTTACTTTACGAAACTCACTGAGCATACCAGCCACAAATAATATAAAAAGATTATTAAAATAAATTATTATAATACTTTTAGTTCAATTTTAACCGTAAACTAGTAATTTGACTAAATGGTTTGAAAAGAAGTGCTTAGTCAAAACTGTTAAAAAATTGATATTGATTCTTATTCAAAAAGCTGGTTTTAATACATTTTCACTATCTTTTTATTGTTAAAAATTTCGCAAAAATCAGCAAAGGTAACAATGCTCTTTAAAGTAAGTGAGTTTTTCCAGTTCAGACAGAATTGAAAAACAATTCTTTATGCTTAAAAAAGCATGCCTCCTTTCTAATTTTCAAACTTTAAAGCGTCTATATTTCAGCCAAGAAATTAAGGGGTTGGATTAGAAGAATGAGCAACAATGGTCGGGCGCTATTTTAGAAGGCGAAACCATATCCTCGTTTGGATATGTTAAAAGCACACATTAAAGTATAAGAAGAATACATGCCTGCTTAATCTGAGGTTTTTACATATTAAGCAGAGCATGGAGTGTTGATTCATAATAAAAAAGGCGTCCTTGCCAAAAGAAAAATCTATGCGTTAGCTATATGTCATACCAACCCTCAAAATAAATGACTAAATAAAGAGGGTTGGTAATAAAGTTATAGCTTTGTCCAGACTGAGCTAGTGCTTGGGTTTTCGCCACGAGTCCACCAGCGCGCTTTGTATTGTGTACCTTCGTACCAAACTAAGTCGCCGCCAACATAAACTGTATTGGCATCCCAAGTTGTTTTACCTGCATCAGCAAGATTATTGACTGTGACGTTGAAAGTACGAGAAACCGTATTAACACCATCGCTCACACTCACTGTGCCTTGTACTGTTTCAGTTGCAGTCACTTCGTTAGCCGTTAATGTTACTGAGCTACCAGAACCCGTTACTGTGTGACCTGGTACTGACCAAGTGTATGTCAGTGCTTGGTTCTCAGGGTCATTTGCAGTTACAGAGAGTGAAGTAGATGCTTTTTCGTCAACAGTTACATCAGCAACAGTACCCACGACTGGTGCTTTGTTATCTGAAGCCGGTGCTTTTACAATCACTTTAACTTGACGGTTTACTTCGTTTTTACCGTCTGACACTTTAAGGCTTAGGGTATAAACGCTGTCTACTGTGACTGTTGGGGCAGCAACAGACACACTTGCGCCATTCGCTGTTAGCGTTAATGCTTGATCTGCAGACCACTGGAAAGACACTGCTTTACCTTCTGGATCAGTCGCTGTTGCTGAGACAGTAGCAGATTTACCAGAGTCGATTGTCACTTCAGAAACAAGGTCAACCACTGGTGCGCGATCTACTGGCGTATCACTTGCACCTAAGCCTTCATGCATTGCATTTAAGATATCGCCGTTATCTGCATCAATTTCCCATGCAAATAAACCACCTAGGTTGTTAGCGCGCACGTATTGGCCTTTTGCCTTTACAGAGCGTGGGCTATCATAAGTGATTAATTTACCTGTACTACGGTTCCACACGTATGCGCCTTGTGCTTGCTCGTCATAGCCTACTTCAAAGCCATTCACACCCTGCTCGTTGGCACCAATCATGTAAGACTTAACGCCTTTATAGTCAATGACACCCGCTTCCCAAACGCCCTGCGCTTTAGTGCCTGTTAACTTGCCATTACCCGGTGCTGTCATAGGGTTATCAGCAATCGTCGCATTTTGTGGATAAACACCTTCCCAACCACGGCCGTACATGGCCGTACCTACGACTAGCTTCTTACTTGGTACACCTTGTTGAAGCAATAACTTGATTGCATTATCAATTGTGTAAGCTGGGCCTTTGCGAGGGTTACCTTGGTCATCAACACCTGTACCATTACACTCACCCGCGCTTAGATGTGAACCACAATAAAGTGCAGTTTGGTGACCAGTTACGTTATTCCAACCACCAAAGAAGTCATAGGTCATCGCGAAGATGTAATCCATGTACTGAGCAGCTTGCTTGTAATCAACGTCTTCAATCTTGTCGTAACCTGTACCAATCGCCGAAGATAACTCATACTTACGGCCTGTTTCAGCCTCTAGACCATCAAGCATGGCACGTAGCTCTTTCATAAGTGCAACATAAGCGGCACCATCTTCAGGGCTACCTAGGTTAGCATTAGGACCACCACCACCTGGGAATTCCCAGTCAATGTCGATACCATCGTAAAATTTCCACGTTGTTAAGAACTCTTTCATTGAGTTAACGAATACGTCACGGTTTGCTTTAACCGTAAAGCCATGGAAAGGGTCTGAAAGTGTCCAACCGCCTACAGAAGGAAGGATTTTAAGATCAGGATTACGTTGCTTAAGCGCCATTAATTGGGCATAAGTACCACGAATTGGGTCTTTACTGTTGATACCAGGCAATGCTTTTTGGATTGCAGCCCATGGATCATGAATTACGACTTCGTAATCTTTTGAGTCGCCACATGCAAGCTGAAGCGCACGTAAGCTGTTGCCATTTTCAATTTCACCTAGTGAGCTATTCTCACCACAGATTGGAATGAAACCATAAAGAATGTGCGTTAGGTTATCGACAGGGATCTTAGTTACATCATAGTCACGACCGTAGATACCCCATTCTACAAAGTAAGCACCAACCACAGTGTCTGTTTGTTTCGGATACGTTTTGTTATTTGGGTCAACATTCATCGCCAATGGCGCAAGATGACCACCATCTGTATCAGCAATGACAATCGGTTTTGCAGCTGACTTAGAACATCCTGTTGCATCACAAAGCTCAACACGTAAATCGTGACGACCAGACTTTGTGTAAGGGAATGAAATCGTGCCACCATTTGCGCCTGCAGCAACTGGGCCTTGATGAACAACTTGATCGTCAAAGTAAACTTTATAAGTGTCGCCTGCAGAGCCAGACCATGCATTCCATTTTATGTTGATCTGGACTTCTTTTTTGGTTTTAACCAGCTGTTTGTATGAACCGCGACCATCGAGGTTGATTTCAACAAACGAATAGTTTTGCGGCTCCCAATTAAGACTTGGTGTTGCCGGTGCCGCCATCGCTGTTGCTGCGCTCATGGCTGCCGCGACTGCGACTGCTGAAGTTAAAATTTTAAACATAGTTTAGTTCCTTCAATTGTTGTGTTTCCCGCCACGTTTCGACACTGAATGAGTTAACAAACACGAAAAATCTTGATGCGCACGCACATCTCTCATTCGTATTTGCTTTTCAAACACGAGCATCTCAGCGCTTTGGGTCGTTCTAATGGTTATTAAAGTTGTTTCCTTATGTTGTTTGAGCTCGAGCATTGCCCTTGCATCAAACAACATGCTTTATAATTTTTCTTTCATAACTCTCTGGGGTTTTGCCTAAGAAAGCTGTATTCCTAATTCGCTTCTTAATTACCACCAGACTTTGTGAGTAACTCCCACGCTTGAGAGCTGTCAGGTTTTTGCCCTCTTACCCACCATTTGGCACGATACGTTTTGCCTTTATAAATAGCGGTTTGACCTGCGGTATAGACCTTGTCAGCGCGCCATGTATCTTTTGAACCATCAGGTGGTGTCGTAGCTTTATTTTTCACATTGACAGTCAATGGCACTGTTTTACTAAACTCACCATCAGATACGGTGACTGAACCTGTAAATTGCTGATCGGCAGTCACTTCTGGCGCATTCACTGTGATGGTTGAGCCACTGCCAGTAAACGTTAGCGGTGCAGGTAATTCCCAAACAAAACTAAGTGTTGGCTGCTCATCATCAAACGCATGAACATGAAGATGGGCACTGCTATTTTCGTCCAGCGTCAGTGCCGATGGAGTATGTACCGTAGGCGGTGTATTTTTAGGTGCCGCGACAATAGATAAATTAAAGGTGTGGTTTTTATCCGTTACAAACACTTGGTTTGAAAGCAAATTTTGACCATCAAATTGCACATTTCCTTGCGCATCTTTGATACCAATCTGGATCAATTGGGCAAAGTCTAGACTGACTTGCTCTGCCAATTGCTGCTGCCAATTTGGCATATCAGCGGCAACTTTTAATTGTTGCTGAATAAGCTCTTGACCGTTCACATCAAATAAACGCAACCAAACTGTATCGCCAGCATTGGCTTCTTGCCCTTGTTTGATGAAATAACCCGCCGCATGCCATTCAATTGGATTAGGATCTGTGACTCGTTCAATGGTAATGTCTGAGCAGTTATAAAACCCCTCACCCACTACATCGTTACGCTGCCAGCGACTGAATAAAATGGCTTCACCATTGAACTTCTCTGGAATAGCCACATCCATTTCGTAATAACGCTTACCATCTGGTGCCACAAAGAAATCCACATTGCCATGCTCTTGAACAAGCTCCACATCAGCCCAATTTAATGGCTGCGCGTGAATATCAACGCCAGGTTTTGAAATATAAAACTGCCAAAAACTTGGGTTGTGAGGTGTGGTAGCGCGGTAGCGAATTTTAATGGTGCCGTTTACATTAGGTTTAACAACAGTTCGCTGCCAATCCACTGAAGGTGTGTTGATGCCGATTTTATTTACATCGCCACCTGAGCATAACTCACCGTCAGGCACAGCCGCTTCAACTGCCGCTTGATTTAAGTAATCAGCTACATTAGCTGCAAACTCATGTAGCTGTATAAATTGTACTTGCCCACTTTTTAGATAAGCTGCACGACAGGCAGTATTTGGAATATTGCTGCCATCTTTTGGCCACCAAAATCCGCCTTGTTCTTCACAGATTGCCTGTCTCGCTTTGGGGCTGTCCATGTAACCATGGGCTGAAACAGAGTCAGCAAAACCTAGGCCCATTGCCACAGCAATAGCCGATAACATTATTTTTTTCATGATAGTTCCTTGGGGCTGGCAAGCAGCCCCTTAGATTTCTGGTTAAATAATTTCTAGTTAAAGGTTTGGCTTACAAAGCACACACTTTTTTCCAATCGCCGCCTTCAACAGGCTCTTTCGATGTCCACCAGTTGGCTTGGAAAACAACTTGGTTGTGTATGATGTAATCGCCTGCGTTGGCATGGCTTGGGTTACCCGCCCAATCAGTGCGCGGCCAGTTCGGATAAGTGTTAATGGTGGTTACATCAACGCCATTACATGTACCATTTCCTGGGTCACCGTTACCTGTATCTGGCTTAGTCGCGATTGGTAGTTTTGGATACTCGCTAGCAAACGCATACGAAGCACCATCTTTTTCAATCGTGAAGTTAACCGGACCGGTAATAGGTATGTAGTAAAGTACTTGCGCATTCACAGTTTCACCCGGCTTAAATGATTCAGCTGCACCGCCCCACTCATTGGTTAGTGTGATTGAAGCTCGGTGGAATTCATTCTCAAACCCACCAATATTATTACCCGCGGCATTAGAATTATTCGTATCAATCTTGATACCTAACTTCTTCTGCGCATTCCAATCTGACTTAAAGATTGCAGAGGTAGAGACTGGAATATTGAATGAAATCGTTGCACCAGATAAATCAATTTGCGAGTTGTTAGTGAACGCGAACGTTGGACGAATTGGGTAGTTATCATCGCCAACTGGGAAGTTCTTCGCCTCAAACTTAATATCAACGGCTTTGGCTGCAGGTACAAATGCACCGTCACCTAAGTGCGCTCCATAAGGTGTTGATGCTTGGTTGAAAGTGTCATATGCAAGACGCGTCATAGTGCTCCCCATGAAGTACTCGCCTTTTTGAGTGTCGTAGTCAAAGTCACCCGCAAGCTCCCAGAACATCACACCACCAAGCTCTTTATTGACCACATAATCAAGCTTGGTCTTCATTGACTCTTCGTCTTCAATCGATAAGAACACTTTCTTTTCTGCATTGAACAGCCAAGGCGCAATGGCAACGCTGTCATAGTGACGCGTATAAGTACCCACCATTTTGTCTTCAGGGTTATTTACCGGATCTAGACCATAAACACCTAAGTAGCTTGGCGTAATGCCGTTTTGTAAGTTTTTAACGTGCCATAGCGGATTACTACCCGCTGGTACTTCAATGCCATCAACGGTGTCATGCCATAAGTTATCGATACCAACCGCACCATTACCACACTTGTTTTTCTCACCAACACCAGTGCCCGGCGCACAATCAGCTTGGTTTGGTAACGCTGCACGACCCCAAAGGCCATTTTCTCCTCCCTGCACATCTCTAAAACCACGAGTGTAATAAGGCAGACCGATATTGATACGACCTGCTGGTAACGCACCTCTGAAGTAAGTCGCAGCCCAATCAGTGTTTAAGTAACCAATACCTTCAAATTCTTTAGTGCCGTACACATTCCACTGCGCCAGCTCAGAATCTTTACCTGTATCGTAAAGCGCTGCGTTATGACCAACATGATCGTTCCATGCACCGTGTAAGTCATAAGACATGATGTTCACAAAATCTAGATATTTAGCTGTTTGGAATGTTTCCATACCACGCAGTAAGTAACCAGAAGATGGTGATGCAATGGTGAGCATATAGTGTGTATTATCTTGTGCACTTGCCGCATCGAGTGCTTCACGAAGTTTACGCATTAACACATCGTAAGAGGCATTTAGACCTGCACGACGGGCATTACTAATTGGGAAGTCATCAGGGTGACCTGAGTCTTTCATTGATGAAGGATATTCGTAGTCAATGTCTACACCATCAAAACCATACTCACGAATGAATTTAACCGCACTTGCTACAAATGCGTCGATACCAGCATGGTTTACACTGCCATCAGCATTCGTCGTCATGGTATAGAAGCCACCGCTATTCACACGATTACCATTTGAATCGAAGAAACCACCAGTTTCAGCCCAACCACCGACAGAGATCATGGTCTTCACGTCTGGGTATAGCTTCTTATATTTGTTTAATAAGTTGAAATGACCTTTATACGGTAAGCTTGGGTCCATCTCAGCACCTTCAACACCCGGCCAAGTCATATTAGTAGCCGCGTTACCGGCCGCATTTGGATCGCCGATGCTTAGTTCATTTGCCGCATTCACGTGTGCAAACGCATAGTTGATGTGGGTGATTTTATCCCAAGGAATGTCTTTGACTAGATAGCTTGGTTGACCGTTCGCACCATTTCTCCAACTTGTGAAGTAACCAATAACACGACGTGGGTGATCCGCACCCATTTTTTCACGACCTTCAGTGTCGTAAATATCACAGTAAGCAGGTTGTACACCTTGCGCTTGGTATAGACCTGCTGGGCGACAGTTTTCATGACCTGTAATTGGGTCACCTTTTTCTTTGACGATGTAAACACGCTCAACAGGTGTTGCTGCAAGGCCCAACTCATCTTTAGCAGTCAACTTGAATGTGTAAGTGCCCGCAACAGTAGGTGTCCAAACATACTGCTCAGTTCCTTTTGTGCTATTTACAACCACTTCGCCATTCACGGTCAGTGTTTGCGTTACTGCGTGACCATCTGCATCTGACGCACTCAGGTTAAATGTTACTTGCGAACCGACTTCTAGTTCTGATGGTAGAGTCGCCGCTAAGCTTACAATCGGTGCGCGGTTCTCATTTGATTTCTTCTGAACTGTCACAGAGTGACGTGCCGACTCCGTTCGCGCCCCGTCATCATCCTGTGCAATCGCATAAAATACATGCTCACCAACCACTGCTGTCCAATTAAACTCAAATGGTGCAGCGCTTAGCGTAGTTAATAATTGACCGTCTAAATAGACTTCAACTTGCTTAACTTGACCATCGGTATCACTGGCTTCGGCCAAAATGGCAACGCTGTCATTTTCATTCAACAAATTGCCATTTGCAGGGCTTAACAAAGACACCTTTGGGGCTTCATTAACAGGTACATCGGATTGACAGCTACCTAATTTCGTCCACTCCTGCCAATCACCTGAGCGTAATTTAGGTTCTGCTTTGTTCCACCAATTAGACTTATAAGCTACTTTGTCTTGCTGAGCTTGCATACCTGCAGAGTAAGCTTTTCCAGCCTCCCACTGAGGAATATTTGTACAATCCACATTGGCAAACACTGGGGTGCTGAGTATCGCTAAAACCAATGCAGAAGGTTTAAAACCTTTTCGCATCAAATTCAAATCCTTCATAACTTGTTCCTGATTAAATCTGTTGTATTTTTTTAACTAAATTAACTTGTAAGTTACAGATGTACCCGTTAACGGATCGAAATCAGTCTAGAACATAAATTTAAAATTACAAAGTTTTAACATTGCGACATTTTCACGCTCAAGAAACAAACAGCGGCAGAGTTAAAACTGCACAAAAAGCGTGCAAATATGAAAGTTGTATGAAATTTTCTATATTTTACATAGGCATATACTAAAGTCTCATTAAGAAAAATGTGGATTTTCCATAATCAGAGACGCTTCGTTTTGAATAAAAAGCTTTACAGAACAAGATCATCAGACCAGATGGGGCTTTCTTACCAAAATATAAAAAGCTCTTACTTTTCAAACCTTTATTTTTAACCTGAAAAATTAATATAATTAAAATCGGAGAGAGGAAGAGATCTTACCAAAAAACAAAGATGTTAATAATAGAGTTAAATTACAAAAAACAGAAGTGAACACTCTTAAATAAGAATCAATTGCATAATTCACAACAGCAAACATCCCAAACTCTATTGGAGCCAAGGTTGAGCTAAATTACCTAATTTGATAACATCGGGACAGTAGTAACATCTAGTTAAGTAAATGTGTTTACTGCCAAAAATCAGTTCAGGGATTTATTCACAGTGACGTGCTCTTCTCCAAATACTTCTTTGAATAAAATCCCCAAAAAATATTAAATAAGGATTTTTTGTGAAAAAAACAAACCAGGCAACATTGCTCTTAGTTGCATTATTAGGGTTAACCGCGTGTGGCGGTGGCAGCTCTAACGAGACTCAAAACGATGTAAAACAAGATCAAAGCAACACGCAACCACAAAAAAAAGAAATTACAATTGTTGGTAGTGTTGAGAAAGGACCATTTGTTATAGGGTCAACAGTTACAATTAATATTCTTAATGATAAAGGCGAAAACACCGATTCAACCATTGTAACTAAAACCACTGATGATCTTGGTAACTTTGAATTCAAAGTTCCTGCGGGCTCAATTATCGAAATTTCAGCTTCTGGTTACTATAGAAATGAAATAACCGGTGGTTTATCTGAAGGTGAATTAACTTTAAGAAGTATTTACAAAGCCTCAGAAACAGAAAAACAAAATGCGAATGTTAACTTACTTACTCATTTAACAAGCAACCGTGTTTTAGAATTAATCAAAGCCGGTGAATCTAGCTTTGAACAAGCAATTCAGCAAGCTGAACAAGAGTTTACAACAAACTTTAAAAACGTAATCAGCAGCTCAAACAATGCTAATTTTGCAAGCCTATCTATTTATAAAGATGAAAATTCAGAAGCAAGTGCTTATTTATTGGCCCTATCTTCGATGTTTTATCAACATGCTATTAATACAGCGAAAAACAATCAAACTTCACCTGATGCAGAATTAACTGCAGCTTTGAATAAATTAGAAAGCGACTTCGGTACTGATGGAAAAGTTGATGACTTAGAGTTACTAACTGATATACAACAAACTCAAAAACTAATTGACCCTTTACAAGTACAGCAAAACCTCTTTGATTGGGTATCTGGTAAAGAACAATATGCCGTACCAGATATCAATGAGTTTTTAGATACGGACTTAGATGGTATCGCAAATAATAAAGATAACGATGACGACAACGACGGCATAGCTGACGAAGATGATTCATCGCCTCATTTAGCTGACTTTATTGTTGAAGATAAAAACATTTCGGTTTTAGAAGACGAAAGTATTACGCTTGATCTTACAACGAATGCACCTTTAGGCGATGAGGTGAAAATTATCGCAACTCAAGTGAAAGGGCCTACCAATGGTGAACTTTCAGGATACTTCCCTGAGATTACTTACACGCCATTCAATAACTTCAATGGACAAGATAAGTTTACACTCACTCTTTTCCAGGATGGAATTGAAAGTAAACCTTTTACAATTAACGTTGATGTAAAAGCAGTTAATGATGCCCCTACCATAGAAGGTCAGCCTGAAGTAAACATTATAGCCAATAATGAGTATTCCTTTTCACCTTCTATTTCAGATATTGAAAACAACCAATTAACTGTTACTGTTGAGAATTTACCTGAATGGCTTACTCTAGACTCTTCAACAGGAATGCTTCATGGTACCCCGACAAATGCTCAGGTTGCCACTTATAGTAATATTCAAATGTCAGTAAGTGATGGCACTACAACTAGTCAGTTAGCACCTTTTTCTATAAATGTAGATTATTCAACTCTCGCTGCCCCAACAAATCTTAAGCAAACAAGCTCAACGAAAGAAAAGCTTCAAGAAATAAAGTTAAGCTGGGAGAAAGTGGAATTTGCTAAAAGCTACACCTTAGAAATTTCTCTGTTTGAAGACTTTAGAACAATCTTACAGACCGAGAAGATAGAAACTAACAGTATCACCTTAGAGAAAGAGCCAAATCACTATTATTGGAGAGTGAGTACAGTAAATCCAATTGATCAAGAGGGCTTTAGCAGCGAAGTTATATCACTAGAAGCAGGGATTTTTACAAAAGAGTTTGGTGGTTCACTAAACGATACACCAACTAAATTAATTAGTACTAAAGATAATGGTTTCATTCTTTTAGCTTCAACAAACTCACCAGAGCTTAATGCAAATATCGATAGCGCTGGTGATGATTGGATCTTCAAAACAGACATTGCTGGCAACCTGCTTTGGGAATATTTTCACCATACAACAGGTTCTCAAAATTTAACCGACATAACTGAACTTAAAGATGGTTCAATTGTTGCAGTGGGCAGAAGCTGGGACTCTGGAGAGAGTGTCATAATTAAATTAAATGAGAAAGGTCAAAAAGTTTGGGTTAAACCATTTGTACCAACTAATCCAAATTATAAACAACTATTTTTTAAAGTAACTGAAGCACATGGCAAACTATACGTCATTAACCAGTTATCAAATAGAAGTGACAATAGCCTTTTGGAATTTCAGCTGCTGGCAATAAATTCAGATAACGGAGATATAGATAGCCAGACAACGCTTAACGCTCCTGAAGGATTAATTGTAAATGGTATTGGTAGAATTTTTGAAAGTAAGAATGGCAATTTAGTAATTTCTGGAAGTATGTCCCCGCCAGATGTCAACTCTTTCGAGTTAGGTGGTGCATTCATACATTTGTTAAATGATCAGTTGGAAGTTATATCTGAATGGAACAATGCTGGTCAGTTTTCACATCTTAATAGTGACTATAGTATTGAACTGGAAAACGGCAGTTTTGCAATAGTTGGTCAATCTACATTTGCAGGTATTAGCTTATCAATCATAGATTCAAGCTTGAAGCAAGAATCTAACTCGAAGCACGAAGCTGGTTTTGACTCGTACCCATATGGATCAAATGGCTTATCAGAGAATAGTAATGGTAATTTCAATACATTCATCTCATCAGAAAATAATAACTATTTAGCTGAAATAAATAGTAGATTTGAAATTTTATCTAAAACTCTAATTCATGATGAGACTAGTGAAAACTATTTTTATCCAAAAGGTATAATAGAAAATCATGATGGCACTCAAACTATCCTTATTCAAAAAACACAAAAGAGATCAAATAAGAAAAGTATTCTTTTGAGAAAACTTAAGAATTAATTTCATAAAGGAGCAAACAACGTTTGCTCCTCTCTACAACCTAAACCCCTTCATCTGCTGCTTCAGATTATCGATAAACATCCTTGTTTTTAAAGGCGTAAAGCTTGTTTTAGGATAGTACGCCCACAAACGATTCAGTTCGCTTTTTACATTAGGTAGAACAGGCGCTAACACGCCCATATCTAATTCTCTCTCTACATAATCTGGAGAAATGAATATTAGACCCATGCCTTGTATGGCGGCTTTCAAAATTGCATCAAGATTTTCTGACACAAAGTTATAGTTTGAGAAAGCGACGAACTCGCCGTTTTCTAGTAAAATGCCGCCCTTTTGCTGGTAATAATTATTGAGCAACATCTTATGCTGAGCTAGGTCTTCTACTGTATTAATAGGTGGGTGTTTTTCTAAATAGCTTGGTGCGGCGAACACACTCATTTGATAGTCAATTAAGTGCGTACCTTTGTGTGACACTGAGTCGAATTCTTCATGATAACGAGTGATCACTAAGTCATGACTTAAATCAGGATCATTACCTGGAATAAGCACGTTTAATTGCACTGACATTTTTGGATATTTTTGTAAGAACCGTTCTATGTTTGGCATTAACAATGAGCTACCAACAGCTTGTGTTGCCGCGACTTTTAGTACGCCTTGTGGCTCTTCGTGGGCACTTTTTACTGACTCCAGCATGGCATCAAATTGCTCAAGCCAAGGTGAAGCTTTTTGCAGAAAACCTTGTCCTGATTCGGTTAGGCTTACTTGTCGAGTTGTTCTCACAAATAAACTAGTTGCTAATTGTTTTTCAAGCCAATCAATTCGTTTACTCATCGCTGAAGCAGAAATACCTTGCTGTTCGGCAGCTGATGTAAAACTGTTTGTTTTGGCGACAAGCTCAAAGCTTTTAACTGCTGATAGCCAATCCATTTATTATTTCCTGTTAGGAATTAGTATTTTTATTATTACCCTATTTTTAAGAAAGTAAAAAGCCAGTATTTTGTGCGTCTGCTCATTTTATAAGAAAAGTTATGTCCTCTATTGTGTTCCTTGCGGTGCTATTGATGTCTTGCTCTCAGTTTGCAAGCCAGCTTTATATGCCTGTTTTGCCAGACATAGCTACAGATCTGGCTTTAAGTTCCAGTGCAAGCCAAGCAGTGATCGTGAGCTTTTTCATCACGCTTGGGCTAACCCAGTTAATTGCCGGGCCTCTGCGAGATAAATATGGTGACAGACAAATCCTAATTATTGGGCAGCTCATTTTAATAGCAGGTACGCTAATATGTGGTTTTGCGGAGTCAAATTGGCAATTTCTGCTAGGCCGAGTTTTACAAGGGATAGGCTCAGCTTCGCCCGTTTTGATCAGTCGAACCTTGTTAGCACAGTATTTAACTGGTGCAAAATTAAAGAGTGCGATGGCAAGCCTTGCAATGGCAGCGTCGATCACAGCAATACTTTCGCCCATGATTGCAGGCACACTCGCGCAACTTATTAATTGGCAGGGCTTGTCTTTTATCATGGTGCTACATTTTGCACTGGTGTTGTGGCTAGGCTTTGTGCTCCTTCCTAAATCACAAAAAAACAATGCTCACTCTATTAGACCTCGAGCGTTGGCGAGTTTATATAAATCACTATTACAAGATAAAAATTTAATCTTATTGGCTAATTTTAAGTGGTTACCTACTTACTTATACTTAACCATTCAGCTTTATTTACCCTTTTATTTACAAGCGCAATTTCAGTTTAATACCGAGCAAATTGGCTATGCCATGATGCTACCTATGGCGGGCTTGTTAGTCGGTTCGTCTTTAGCAAAAATAATGCAAAAGCGTATGAGCTATATGAAAATCGTCAAATTACTATGGCCTGCGCTGCCAATAGCTGCGTTTATTTTCGAGTTTAGCCATATCAGTGCGTTAGTTATGCTATTTGCTTACACGCTCATCATGATGGTATTTGGTGCATATTTTCCGAGTTATATGCACATCATTGGCTTATTACAACCAGAGAAAGCCGGCTCAGCCAATGCGCTAGTAGGCGCAATAGAGTTATTATTTTTCACGGCTTTAGCTTGGTTGACTAATGTTATCTTATTTAGCAGCCAACACATATTGCCCCTTATCGTGCTAACTTGTTCAATGGTGTTGTGGCTTTGCTGGAAAAAACTATCATTAAACCTAACCCTGTGTGAGAGATAAATATAAATGGAATTCACAACAAAAAGGCTAATCATTCGTCGACTTAAAGTCTCTGATTTAGAGGCAGTATTAGCGCATAGAAGTGATCCATTTACTTCCCGTTATATTGGCAAACCTGCCACCCTTGCTGATGCACAAGCGCGGATCGCACAAGCTCAACTGCCTTGGGAAGGCAAAGAAGGTGAAAGGCTCATACTTGCAATTGAATGTAAACAAAGCGGCCGTTTGCTTGGTGAGCTGATGTTCAAGTTTGTTTCTATAGAACATCAATGCGGCGAAATTGGATACCGTTTAGCCAGTCAACATCATGGTAAAGGCTATGCATTTGAAGCCGCAAGCGCTTTAATCAAAGAAGTATTTACCCAATTTGAACTTAACAAGCTTAATGCAATTTGCGCTGTGGATAACATAGCCTCGTGGAAACTCATGGAAAAGCTGGGAATGAAAAGAGAAGGAAGACTCAGAAGTTATATGACCCTTCCTTCAGGCACTACTGACTGCTTTACCTATGGCGTGTTAAAGCATGAAGTTATATAGCCCTAGGGCTTATGCCTTTAACTTTTTATACCCTTAGCTCTCTATCCCTTTAACTCTTTATACCCTTAGCCCTTTATCCCTTTAAAAAGGAGCGGATAGCGTCTGATCACTTCACCGATATAGTCATCGGCCAGTATCGACTTTTCAAATTGCTCGATATCTTTACTGGCATGGATCACCCATTCAAGACGCTCAATTGCTCTTAAAAATCCACGTTTCAAATGCACTTGCTGCTTATATTCATCACAATTACGCGCCAATATCTCGATTTTTGCAGGGTCGGCTTTCAAGGCACTCAGTACCTCTTGAATATAAGCATTGTCTTGTGGTTTTGGGGCACGTCTCACTCTATTTCTCATCACTTCGCCACTGAATCATATCGTCTTCAAATACTTTACCCTCAAGTACGGCTTTGAGAGCTGTCTTGATCATAACGCATGTCCAAAATGTGTGCGGACAGTTTAACACCCGTCCGAAATCTGTCCGACTGACCGTCCGATGTTAGTTATAAATATACACAAAAACAAAAAATCATATATTTTCATAAACTTACCTTTTGGCACGTTGCTTGTAATACCTAACCATTATTCAGGTATTATTTTTAAGGCGGACAGCTGTGATCAGAGACACCCAAGGACAAGACAAGCAAGTAGCACCACGTCGAAATGGTAAAAAATGGTTATTGCTTGCATCAGGCTTAATAGCCACAACAGCATTAACGGCTTATTCAGTGCCGAAATTTAGTCAACTTTTAAGCACTGATTTAGTGGTGTCACAATCAGTGATCCAAACTGCCATTGTTGAACGTGGTGATATGCTCGAAGACATTCGAGTCGAGGGTAAAACACTCGCAGCAATCAACCCTGCTGTATACGCCATTGCACCAGGTACGGTCACTTTACATGTGAAAGCGGGTGATAATATTAGTAAAGGGCAAGACTTATTGAGCATTAACAGCCCTGAACTAAGAAATCAGTTACTGCAAGAACAAGCAACTCTGGCACGATTAGAGACAGAATTTAATCGTCAGAAAATCACCACAGAGCAACGCTTACTCGATACCCAGCAGCGTGCAGAATTAGCACGTGTTGACCTAGAAGCTGCATCGAGTGCCATGGAGCGCGCTAATGCCAGTATCAAAAAGCAAATTATTTCTAAATTGGAGCTCGAAGAGAAAATCGTAGCGCTAAAACGTGCAGAGCTTAATAAAAAGCATGCTATTGAAGCACTCGACTTAGAGCAGAAAAGCCTTAATTTTGAGCTTAAAATAGCCGAACTAGCGTTAGCTCGTCAGCAGCATTTAACACAAGAACTAGAACGTCAAGTGGCGGCGTTAACTATTCAGTCACCGCTAAGTGGCATTGTTGGCACTGTAAACGTACAACAGAAGCAACATGTGCAACGAGATGCAGAACTGATGTCATTGGTTGATTTATCAGAACTAGAAGTCGAAGCTTTTATTCCTGAGAACTTAGCCGATGAACTGGCAATTGGTTTAGCTGCAAACATTCAAATTAATCAACAAACTTACCCTGCAACTCTGGTCGCTGTTTCTCCAGAAGTTGAGCAAGGCCGAGTCGCTGGCCGCATTCGCTTTGACCAACAACCAGAGAAACTTAGACAAAATCAACGTGTCAGTGCGCAACTTATTTTGTCGCAAAAACAAGATGTCCTAAAAATCAAACGCGGCGCTTTTGTCGAAACTGGCGCTGGCAAAACTGCCTACTTAATAAACGAAGGACAAGCACAACGTCAATCAATCAGCATTGGCGCTAAAAGTATTCACGAAGTTGAGTTAACATCGGGCGTGAAAGCCGGAGATAAGCTCATCATCTCAAGTCTTGCTGCGTTTCAAAACCAACAAAACGTCATGCTTAGTAATTAACCTGAACTCTGGATAATAAATCTATCTCCAGCGGCTACTTTCAACGTTAACTGCGTTGAATTTACTTGCAATAGGCCAGCTATTGACGCGTAAATTCGCCTTGTTATCGCTAAAAGTCTCCGGCTGCAGACTTGAAAAAGCACTTATCATATGAATATCAATACTTTAGTAAATCTCTTAACCAATGCTCAGGTTAATTAATAAAAAGGAAAATATCATGTTATCAATGCAGAACATCAGCAAAATTTATCGTACCGAGCTTATCGAAACCCACGCCTTGGTTGACGTCAACTTTGAGGTAAATGAAGGGGACTTCATCGCTGTCACCGGCCCTTCAGGTTCAGGTAAAACCACCTTCTTAAACTTAACCGGTTTACTCGAACCTTTTGACAAAGGCCAATATTTTTTAGACGGACAGGATGTTAGTACATTAAACGACAGCCAGCTGTCTAAAATCAGGAACGAAAAAATTGGTTTTATCTTTCAAGGTTTTAACCTGATCAGCGAGTTAAACCTTTACGACAACATTGAAGTGCCTTTAATTTTCAGAGGGCTACCAAGCCATGAGCGTAAGCAACGTATCGAAAATGCCCTTGAAATGGTCGGTCTTGCTAGTCGCGGGAAGCACTTTCCAGCGCAATTAAGTGGTGGTCAACAACAGCGTGTTGCAATAGCCCGTGCACTTGCAGGACAGCCTAGATTCTTATTAGCCGATGAGCCAACAGGTAACCTCGATACCCATATGGCACGCCAAGTGATGGATTTACTGCAAGAGATTAACCAGCAAGGTACAACCTTACTGATGGTGACGCACGATAATGAACTGGCCCAACGCGCACATCGCAACATTCAAATTCTCGATGGCCAGTTAACCGACATAAACAAAAGCCAACTCACTGATTTAGCTGTTTAGAACACAGGTGCGACATGAAAGACTTATTTCAACTCGCCCTGCAAGGCGTTAAACAAAAAGGCAAACTCACTATTTTAATGATAGTTAATTTGATGATCGGCATTACATTACTTCTCACCATGAGTACCACAGTGAAGTTAAGCGGCAACAGCGTGCTAACCGACAAAGCATCGCAAATGCACCATTTTAGCCTCAATTATATGGATAACGACTTTGATATCCGTAACCAATTTCGCTACCCGCCCCTGACGTTTCAAGATGCTCAGGCACTTAAAAATGCCGATTTAGACTATAAACACCTTTCATTTAACTATGACACACGGTTTATTTTGGAGTCAGAGCAACTCGATAGCGCACGACCTATGATAGCCACGGCCTCTGCTTCTGATGTCGATTATTTTAATGTGTTTAATGTGCCTTTTATTTACGGTGCACCTTGGTTAGAAGCACAATCAGACAGTGACGTCATCGTGATCGATAAAAAAGTCAACGATCACTTTTTCTCAGGTGAAAACTCGGTAGGCCAATTTATCAAAGTCGATAAACAGTCTTTAAAGATTGTCGGTGTGATGGACTTATCTCAGCACAAGCGTCGTATTTCAAATATGCGCTTTAGCAACCGCTACAATGATTTAGCGATTGTGCCTATGGCAACAGCTGAGAGAATGAACTTGCCTCGTGCTGGCTACATGCCTTGTCAGACAAAAGAAGAAAACCAACGCAGTGAATATCGCCAACATAATATTTCGGCACTTAAATCGGCAGAATGCGGCTACCTTCACACTTGGATTGAGTTCGATCAACAAAACCACCAGCAACAACTCGCTGCAGCAACTTTGTGGGCGCGAAATTACACCCAGCAGCAAGCAAACCTAGGTCGTTTCCCTCATGAAGAGAAGTACAAGTTAAACGATTTACAGTTACTACTGAATGAATTTGCGCAATTCATGCGTTGGGAAAAGGTCTACCTTCAGTTTTCTTATTTACTATTTGCGATTTGCTTAGTGAATACCGTGGGCATTTTGCTTGCAAAATACCAATCTAAAAACAAACTGGTTTCGCTCTATCGTGCACTTGGTGCGAGCCGTTGGTATATCGTCAAAATACATCTTATCGAAATAAGTTTAATCGCCTTCGCAGCCATTATTGCAGGTGTACTATTCGCCCATTTAGGCCTTGAGCTGATGTTCCAAGTTAACATGTATCAAATGGACTACTCGGCAGATCCAAGCTTGGTTAAGCACTTCTTCAGTATGGATTACAGCTTTGCATTAACGTCTGGTGCATTCATTTATGCCGCTATCTTAATTGCAGGTTTATATCCGGTTTACCGTATCAGCGGTATTTCGCCAGCATCGCAGCTTAGGGGGTGATCATGTCTTTAAAACATATTTTAAAATTAATTCTGAAACAAAAAAGCATCTCGATACTGATTGTTTTCCAAGTTGCCATTACTCTGATGATCGTAAGCAATAGCGCTTTCATTAGTTATGCAACGCTGCAAAACTGGTTAATACCATCAAAGCTAGAAGAAAAACAAATCTTGAATGTGGTCACCCATGTTTATGATGAGCAAGTCGATAAAGGGCAGTTAATTGAACGCGACCTAGCGGCTATTAGAGCCCTGTCAGAAGTTGTTTCAGCAACGTATAGCGGTGAAGAAAACGTCATTGATACACGTCGCTCGAGCAATGTTGTGTATAGCGATAATCTTGATGAAAATGCCAAAGATCATTCCATTGCACTGTTTGGTGTTGACCAACAAGGCGTTGAATCTCTAATGCTCAATATCAGTAGTGGTCGTGACTTCTACGCAAACGAGTTTGTCACAGGCGATGCTTCAACCTCGCCAGCAAGTGTTGCGCTGATCAGCGATGATTTAGCGAAAACCCTATTCGAAGAGGCTTCGCCTTTGGGTCAAACCGTCTATTTGAATGGTTCAAAAACACCTTATCAAGTAGTGGGGACGTTCGAAGATAAAATGCTTGGAGAAAGCGCGACTTACGACCAAGTTTGGTATCACGGTATGATTATTCCAGAAGCTATTTATGGTCGTAACAACGAAATAAACTACATTATTCGTGTTGCGCCTAATACCTCAGAGAAAGTCTTAGAAACAATTGAGACATTACTTTATCAAGAGCCAGGGCGTATCGTCTCTCGTGTCGAATTCTCAGCGCGTGCCAAAAAACGTTTATGGGATGGCAGAAGTAGCTTTGCTTTTGTGATGTTTGCTATTAGTGCGGTCGCCTTACTTATCACTTCATTAGGTATTATTGCGCTTGTTACCTTCTCAGTCAAAATGCGCCATAAGAATCTAGGTATTTTGAGAGCTTTGGGCGCGAGTAAAAGCATGGTACTAAAAAGCCTGATCATCGAAAATTCGCTACTGGCACTGGTTGGTTTGGTAATAGGCTTCTTTTTATCTTTGTGGCTAAATATGGCACTATTACAAACACTTGGGGTACAAGGGACACCTGATATTATCGTTGGCATACTGGTGACCTTATTTGTTTGGCTATTAACTTGCTTTGCGGCTTACTTACCAGCCAGAAAAGCAACGTTAATTGCACCTGCGCAAGTGACTAAAGCCAATTAATTCAATAAAAGATTAAACACAAAAAGAGGGACTTAATGTCTCTCTTTTACATCAAAATAAATAAAAAGTATAAAAGTATGCAGCAAAGCAAGGTTCTGATCATCGACGACAACCCTGATGTAGTAAAAGCACTCAGGGTTTTATTTTTAATTAATGACATTGAATGCGATGGTGCAACTTGCCCAGAAGAAGGCATGACAAAACTGCAACAAGGTGGTTATGATCTCGTCATTCAAGACATGAACTTCACGAAAGACACGACTTCGGGCGAAGAAGGTGAAGCACTTTACCATCGTATTCGTCATTTTGACCCTGATCTGCCGATAATTCTACTCACTGCATGGACTAACCTTGAAATGGCTGTGGCACTTATAAAGGACGGTGCTGCCGATTACATTGCCAAACCTTGGGAAGATCAAAAGCTTCTTACAACAGTACAAAATTTACGAGAAAGCTATCAACTGCAACAGCAGCAACTAAGCAATCACGTCAAGCAAAGATCACGGTTGCAAAACCTTAGTGATAACTTCGATCTGGCAGGTATGGTATTCGCCGACAACAGTATGATCAACCTCGTTGAAATGGCCACTCAAGTCGCCCATTCAGATGCACCCATTTTAATTACCGGACCAAATGGCGCAGGTAAAGAAAAAGTCGCTGAGCTTATCGTTGCCAATAGCCAATACAAAAACGCCCCATTCATAAAAGTAAACGCGGGTGCATTACCTGCTGATTTAATCGAAGCGGAATTATTTGGCGCAGAAGCTGGCGCATATACTGGGGCAACCAAAGCCAGAGAAGGCCGTTTTGAAGCTGCCAATGGCGGGACTTTATTTTTAGATGAAATTGGCAACTTGCCCCTTTCTGGGCAGCAAAAATTACTTAGGGTATTACAAAGTGGCGAATTTGAACGCGTAGGCAGTACCAAAACGCGTAAAGTCTCAGTGCGTATTATCAGTGCCACCAATACCAACCTGCCTCAAGCCATCGCCAATGGCGAGTTTCGAGAAGACTTATACTATCGACTCAATATGATTGAGCTAAAGCTGCCCCCGCTGGCGCAAAGAAAAGACGATATTCCCTTGTTAATACAATCATTTCTCGATTCAGATAAAACCCTTAGTACCAACGCCGAGCACACATTAATGGCGCACTCATGGCCGGGGAATGTGCGTGAGCTGCAAAATGTACTTGGTAGAGCCGCACTCCTTTGCCAAAACAACACCATTGAAAGTAAAGACTTAGGTATTACACTGTCAAAACTGCCAATTGAAGAAAAAGTCGAATATAGTTTGCAAGACATTCAAAGTGCACTCGATAAACATCAAGGTATTGTGGCGAAAGCCGCACGAAGTTTAGGGCTAAGCCGTCAGGCATTTTACCGTCGTATGGAAAAATTCGGATTAAAATAATGCAGCACAATGAGATAAGTTTATTACACAAAACAGGCTATTCTGTGCTGGGTTGTTCTGTATTGTTTTGGTTTGTATATGCCGCTGGCGAACAATTCGGATATCAGGGTGTTTGGCTAACTGCTTTCGCGTTTACTGCGTCATTCATATGCTTAACCACCACCCTCTTCTATTTTGTCAGCTTTCAACAAAAACAATTGGATGCCTTACAAAATGGCATTAAAAGCTTCAAAGATGGCGACTTTTCTATTCGTATTCACCCAGATGGCGATAAACACCTGGCACCCATACTAGACTTATATAATGACCTTGCTCGCAACCTTACTGAGCAGAGACAAACTTTAAGCCAAAAAGAACACTTGCTTGATAGCATTGTTCAAGCATCACCTATGGCAATTGTGCTTTTTAACCCTTTTAAACAAGTGGTCTACCACAACCAGCAAGCAAACGAGCTATTACAAGTTGCAGGTTCGCTAAAAGGCAAGGAGCTATACGGCTTACTGGATAACGTCAGTGCACCAATTCGCTCCTTTTTACTTGAGCAAGGCTCTGGCATTGTCAGTTTTGAACACAATGATTTAAAACAGAGCTACTACGTTGCTAATCAAACAGTGACGTACAACCACCAGCCCCACCAGCTTGTTTTATGCAAAGACTTGTCTTTAGAGATTGGCAAAGAAGAGCTGCAACTTTGGAAAAATGCCATTCGCCTAATCAGCCACGAACTCAATAACTCATTGGCTCCTATTGCTTCGCTAACATCGTCTGCAGAAGCCATTTTAGAAAAAAACGCCCACCTAGATTTACTCCCTGATATTTTGCAAACCATTAACCAAAGAGCCTCTAACCTCAATGCATTCATCGCAAAATATGCCGAATTTGCCCGTTTGCCAAAACCAAATATCAGCAAACAAAACCTAGCAGATATGCTGCAGAGCGTCCAAAAACTCTATTCTTTTGAACTATTGGCTGATTTGCCATTCGAACATGCCTACTTCGATGTATTGCAACTAGAGCAGGTATTAATAAACCTGCTTAAAAATGCCCATGAATCTGGTTCAAAAGTGTCTGATATTGGCATTAAAGTCGTTAAAGATTATGACCGAGTTCGCTTTGCCGTGGTCGATAGAGGTCAAGGGATCACTCAGGGAAAAATCAGCCAGGTAACCTTGCCGTTTTTTTCAACAAAACAAGGCGGCTGTGGACTTGGTTTGAGTATTTGCTCTGAAGTGATCAACGCACACAGCGGTCAATTAAAGATCAAAAATCGCACAAACGGTGGTGTTATGGTCGAATTTGACATTCCATTGAAGTTTTAAAAACAAAATATTAAAAAAATCATAAGTTATTGATAAACATTAATTTATGAATATATTCATAAATTAATGTAAGCAAATTTGTAATGGGGTGTAATAAAATTAAGCATAAAAATCGCATTAAGTAGTATAAATCTGTTTCAATCTAGGATAAATTAGTCCCCATAATGCGTTTGAAGACAGCCAAAATAGCAACTAAATTGTTCTGAAAAATTACGTATTAATTATCGAAAAGGAAGCAACCAGAACCAAAGCAAAACTACCATCGGATAAGTGTAGTGCTTAAGTTTAAATGTATTACGCATTATGAATATATTCATAAGCGATTAAAGGAGCTAACTGTGAATTTTGAAACCAGACAAAATATGGCCAATGAAATTTGGCAAATAGATGCTCGCTCGGCGCTCGATAAAGTGCATCAACAAATTAAAAACAATACATTAAACTCTCTGCCTAATCTTCAAAACCAGCGACATGCGCATGGTGCTATCCAATCTTATTGGCATAGTTGTTTTAAGTTAATGGCACCACTTCAAGTTCAAATCGAATACGTCAACTCTACTAGCTCAAATGAAAGTGTTGAATTAAAAAATACTGGCCCAGCTATTATTGACCTTGAGAGCTGGCGCTTAGAGCTTGCGGAAACAGGCGAGACTTTGTTCACCTTCCCATGCAATAGTTATATTAAACCAAGTCAAATACTTAAAGTCGAACAGCAGCAAAGTACTTTCATGTTTAATAAGCTTAGCCCAGTGTTCAAACAGTGTGGTTGCCATATTAGATTATTAGATGCTGAAGGCAGTGTGGTTAGTGCTTGGGTCAATGGCCGCAAGGCCCATGAGTCAATCATTATTTCGCACATCAGTCTTGATACAAACACAAACCGCAACAAAGACAAAGATCACATTGAGTTAATCAACTTAAGTACTTCTTGGGTAGATTTATCTGGCTGGACGATATGTATCAAGGATGGGCCTGAGTTTACTTTTGCTCAAATGGCAAAAATGGAGCCCTGCTCTGAACTAAAAATTTACGCTAACCATAATGAGCCAGGTTGTTACTCATTTGACAGCTCGACTCCAATTTTTCAACAAACAACAAGCACCGTTGCATTATTAGATAAAAATAAGCAGCGTGTTAACGAATATCACTTTGCATAACTCCCTAAGCTTCATAGTGATTTTGGGGGCATTAGCCCCCTTTTTTTTACCATGCTATGATGCAGGCTCATAATAAAAATCGAGCTCAGGGATATGATTTTATATACACTTTTAACCATTCTACTGATTGTACTGGGTATGCTCACTTTTGTGCCTAAGTACCAAGATGCCATCAACCGTTTTTCTACAGGTATAAATTTTTTCCTTACCTTAATTGCAACCTTATTTGGTGTGTTATTAGCTATGGCATTTGCCAATATAGAAGAAGAGCAAAAAGAAAAAGAACACGTCATTAAACTCATGCAAGCCACCATCGCCGCTATAGAGAGCTCTCATGATTACTCTGAAGATCTGTATGAGTTTTACTTAGAACTGCCAAAGGAAGATGAAACACGTACACACTTTTTTGATAAGAACCCGCTGCCATTTCCTGATTACCTCAACACCTTTATGAGGCAAAGTCTGGTTAACAGAACGCTTTCAGAAGACACACTGATAGATTTAAATGAGTATAAGTTTAATTTACAGAAAACAAGTAATGGCAACCAACCACAGATTTATCTTCTGCTATTGACGTATACAATTGAGGCATTGCAACTTGAAATTGCCTATCAAAAAGGTGAAAAGTCGTTATCTGAATTGGAGCAAGCAATTGACCGAAAAGATAAAAAGTTTAATCTAGCTTTGGATGAAGTGAAGGGCTCTAGCCTTTAAGTTATTTTCACTGATTTTAAAATAACAAAGCGAGGGGTAAACCCTCGCCTACATTGCGTTTTATTTCTAGCTTCTCGCTTCTCGCTTCTCGCTTCTCGCTTCTCAAAAATTTTAACTAATCACCTCAAACTCAATCTGCGCTTGCTCTTGCTGAGAAAGTAGAGATTTAAGGTGTTCAGCAATGTCTTGGGCATTATCATTCAAGAAAAAATCAAAGCCAGTGCCATTACCATCAAGAATAATCGCAAGCCCTTCATCAACGACAGTGACTTTAGAAATACGTTTAACTTCAATGCGCTCACTCTTGCCACTGACAAACATTGGATGCAAAGACTTATTGGTTATTCGCAAAAGTTGCCCATCACGCTGTAGCTGATTATTCAGTAAATTGGCCTGTTTGTATTTAGGGTGAAAACGATAACATTGACCTGCGAACAAGATCGCCATACAAATCACGAGATAATCTGGCAGCACGCGCTCTTCAATACTGAAATGACCGACAAGAAGTAGGCCTGTCAAACTCAGCACCAGCCCCATTAATGCTTTATCTGATATTTTCAAAACTATCCTTGGGTTATTATTATTTTGTTCATAAATTAACTTATGACATTTTTCAGTGCAACAAACTGTTGTAAACATAAGTAAAAAAGCACCTAAGCCTTTAATCGACACCAAAGTGTTTAATCAAAAGCAAAGATGCTTCGAGTAGGAGTCTGCACGACGCAAAAAGCGCAAAACCCTATGACTCACATGGGCAGTGTGTCACCAAATTTATAAATGTTTACTTTTAACTAAAAGAAAACTCCAGCACATCAAAGCAAGCACCTAGTGTGTGGTAATCACATTTAGCACCCGCTTCACTCTTTTGATTACTGTATTTTTGATTTGCACCAGTCAGTACTCTGAACCAAGCGCCGAACTCATGATCTACAAAGTGCTGCCAGCAATAATCCCAGAGTGCAGTGTACTGCTCTAGATAGTGTGGTTGTTTAGTCTCATCAAACAACATAGCCGCGGCTGCAAAGCTTTCGGCTTGTACCCAGAAGTATTTGTCGCTGTCACAAGTTTGATAGTCAGTATCAAAGCCATATACCAAACCACCATGAAAGGTATCCCATGCCTTGCTATAGGCCACATCAAATAAGTACTGGGCTTTTTCTACAAACTCAGGGCGCGCTTCAAAGGCATTAAGTTGCATCAGTAACTTGGCCCATTCTGTTTGATGACCTGGCTGGAAACCCCAAGGACGATATAGGTTTTTCGGGTCGTCTTTGTTGTATTCAAGATCAGGCACTAACTCTGGCGTAAAGTGCTCGTACACTAAGCCTAAGCTTTGCGCTGAGAGCTCAAAACAAAAACGATTGGCCAAATGCTGGGCTTTTTCAAGGTATACAGATGATTGAGTCGCGCCATATGCTGCGATTAACGCTTCACAAATATGCATATTGGCGTTCTGACCTCGGTAATCACACAATCTGCCATCATCGTAGATGGTATCGGCGTAGATCCCCTCTTGTGCTTGCCAAAAGCGCGACTCTAGTAACTCGAATGTTTCACTTATTTTTGCATCCGAGTCAATCACACCGGCTTTATAACAATGGGCGTAACACAGTAATACGAACGCATAGCCGTAGGCTTGTTGTGTCATGTCTTGCGGTTGGTTGTCTTGCAAAGTCCACGCGTAAGCTTTTGAAGATTCGCGCCAATGTTGTTGCTCTACATAGTCCAAACCATGCTTTGCAATGACTAAGTAATCGTCGTTGTTTAACAGCTTTGCCGCACGACAAAAGTTCACAACCATTCGTGTGCTACTGACAAGCTGGCGAAATCCATTGTTAAATGTTGTGCCATCGTCTAAGTAGTTTTGGAAATAGCCACCAAGGTCGTTGTCGACGCAGCGGTCTTTATAAAAGTCGACGATCGATTGACTGTGTGTTGTTAAAAATTCTGAGTTATAAAAATTCACGTGTGTTTTACTCTAAAAAGGCAGCATCGTATGTGCCACTAAATTGTTCGTTAAATAAGTCGCTGACTTGTGTGAAACTTGGCAATGCAGGGAAAGCACCTTGTGTCGACACAGCAATTGCGCCTGCGCAACTGGCAAAAGCCACAGCACTTTGAATGTGTGCTTCGCTATGCAATAAAGCCTCAAGTTGGATGGATTCGCTGAGCAAGTATAAAATCGCGCCAATAAAGCCATCACCACCGGCTGTGGTATCAACCACCTGCGTTTTCGCTGGAGTCACGTAACCGCGGAATTGTGTACTTACATACTCAATCTCATCACCGCCATTGGTGATCAAAATAAGCTTACAATTGGCAGCTAAACAATCAGATAAGTACTGCTCAGGATTACCTTGTGACAACAGTTCAAACTCTTCTTTAGCAAACTTAACGACATCAGCTTGTTTCACCACTTGGTTTACCAACTCAATATCAATGTGTTGATCTTTCCAAAGGTTGGCGCGCAAATTCACATCAAAACATACCTGTAAGCTCAACATTTTTGCTTGTTCAAGCACAGTTTGCGTGGTTTTTGCAGCGCCAGATTCAGTCAGAGTATTACTGCACAAGTGCACAAGGCTGTTGTTTGCAAACCACGCCTCAGTTACTTGCTCAGGTGTGAGCAAAAGGTCAGCGCTGTCTTTTCGCATAAAGGTAAAGCTTCTGTCGCCACTTGCATCTAGATGCACAAAGGCCAGAGGCGTCGGTGCAGTCTCGTGTTTTAAAGTAAACTGAGTATCTACACCGTAATGCGCAAGGCTGTGAATTAAAAACTCACCAAACTGGTCACTCCCCACTTGTCCGGCAAATTGCGCCCGCCCACCGAGTTTGGCTAAAGCCACAGCAGCATTGGCAGGCGCACCACCGGGAAATTGTCGATAATCGTTAATGATTAAGCCATCTTGCACTTGGCTTTGAAACTG
The DNA here is from genome assembly GCF_049257195.1 of Pseudoalteromonas sp. SS15. Taxonomy (NCBI): domain Bacteria; kingdom Pseudomonadati; phylum Pseudomonadota; class Gammaproteobacteria; order Alteromonadales; family Pseudoalteromonadaceae; genus Pseudoalteromonas; species Pseudoalteromonas sp. SS15. The sequence continues at coordinate 183,661 of NZ_JBMMUD010000006.1, read as the reverse complement.
CAAAAAATCGATCAGCGCTTCGCCATAACATAACACTCCGCTCATGCTGCACTTACCTCTTGCGCTCGGCCTTTATATTGGCTCATAGCAAAAAATAGAATGTAGACATAAGCGAATACCGGCACTAAGAAACTCACTTGTACTGAGAACTTATCAGCGACAACCGCTTGCAGCAGTGGGAAAACCGCACCGCCAACGATGGCTTGGCATAATAGGCCTGAGCCCTTGGCTGTTAGTTGACCTAAGCCACGTATCGCTAAGCTGAAAATCGTAGGGAACATGATTGAGTTGAAGAAACCTACCGCTAATACGCTCCACATTGCGATCTTACCGGTACTAAACACAGTGACCATCAATAGCACCACAGCCATCACTGCATTTAAGGCCAATACCAAGCTAGGCGCATATTTACGCATTAAGATTGAGCCGATAAAACGACCTATCATCGCGCCGCCCCAATAGTAAGCCACCATGTTGCCCGCTTGTTTTGTTGTCAGACCACCAATTTCAGGACGCTCGAAGTAGTTCACTAAGAAGCCACCGATAGATACCTCAGCACCCACGTATAAGAAAATACCCAGTGCGCCCATCACAAGGTGCTTTTGCTGCCAAATTGAGCCGCTCACTTCCACATCTTTTTGCTGTTCAAAATCCAGCTTTGGCAGTTCAATAAACTTGAATGAACAAGCTACCGTAATGGCTGCCAGTGCAATTAAGAAATAAGGTAATTGCACCTGCTCTGCACCAGCACTGCTGCTGGTTGCTGAAAGAATAAAGAAAGTACCAAACAGTGGCCCTGCCGTATGACCCAGCGAGTTAATCGCCTGCGCCAAATTCAAGCGACTGGCCGCATGCTCAGGTTCACCCAAGCAATTAACATAAGGGTTTGCAGATACTTGCAACACGGTTATACCGCCTGCAAGTACAAAGAGTGCGCCTAAGAACAACGCGTACTCTTTCACACTTGCTGCAGGAATAAACAGCAAGCAGCCCAGAGCTAATGTTGATAAGCCAATGAACACGCCATTGCGATAACCAAACTTTGCCACCACACGACCGGCCAATGGCGACACTAAAAAGTAAGCGCCGAAGAAACAGAACTGCACCAACATAGCTTGGGTATAGCTCAGTGAAAATTCTGCTTTTAAGAATGGGATCAGAATGTCGTTTAACGCGGTAATAAAACCCCAGATAAAAAACAAACTGGTCATGGCATAAAACGCCATTTTTTGATTAATTTGCTTTGCCATGATTAATTCGCCTCAGAAGTTGCTACCGAAGGAGCGGCAACTGAATAAGATGGAGGACGATGCTCAAGTGCACCACCGAACGCTGGGTTAGGCTGAGTATCTAAGGTAAACTCTAGACGCTGTGGGGTACGAATATGTGATTCGTCAATCCAACTATTCAGCGTGTCTTTACCATTGATTTTTAAACCTTTAATGTAAATGTGTTCAGCGCTTGCAGCAGGTGCTTGAATGGTTAAATTACCAATTTGTGCCTGTTCAAATGCCGGGCTTGATAACACCATGTCTGCACGACCTGGGTAGAACGGATACATGCCTAATGCCGAGAATACATACCAAGATGACATCTGACCTAAATCGTCCTGGCCCGGAATACCAGACACTGAGTTATGCCAAAGTTGCTTCATGGTCTCGCGCACCGTTTGCTGCGTTTTATACGCATCGCCTGTGTATAAATACATCCAAGGCGTGGCAATTGACGGCTGATTCGATACATCAGCATATTGTGCTGAGTCACGATATAACACCCAAGTACCATCAGATTTACGGAAATGTGAATCTAAACGCTCAGACATCACCTCATCACCACCTAATATTTGGCTTAGCCCTTGGCCATCGAACGGTAACATCCATAAATACTGAGCCGGGCTGCCTTCGACAAATAAGTGACCACTGAATGGGTCAAACGCTTCTTTCCAGCTACCGTCTTTATTACGGCCTTGAATATAGCCAAGCTCTGCGGTCGCTTTAGGGTTATAAAGGTTTTTCCAATAACCTGAACGCGTAAGCATTTCAGTGCTGTGTGCGTCTTTACCTAAACGCGCTGCAAATTGTGACATGGCAAAATCGGCAGAGACTTGCTCTAAGGTTTCACTCGCCCCTTCCCACGAATTAGATTGATCAGATAAGTAATTCAGCGTTAGCCACTCATCTAAAGACGGTTTTTGGCCACGACAGAACACCGGACAACCCACGTCTGATAAATCGTACTCGGTTGGCACTGTTGAGGCTTTATATAAAGACTCGTACGCGCCTTCTATATCAAACTTATCTGCCCCAAATGCCACAAAGTTTGCAATGGCAATCGCTGATGGGTCGCCACTCATTACCCCTGTTGGGCCATTGTTGTGCGTCCATCTGTCCCAAATGCCATTAAATTGATTGGCTTGATTGAATAGCGACTGCGCAATATCACTGCCAACTTGCGGGTGCGTTAAGCTCACTAACTGCAGTTGTGAACGATACACATCCCAACCTGAGAAGTTCGCGTACTGCGCTGTTTGCTTGTCAGTGATCGTATGAACTTGTTGATCAAACCCTCGGTACTCACCGTTCACATCACTGAAAATATTTGGATGGAATTGACTGTGGAATAATGCCGTATAGAAAGTCGTCAGTAAGTCTTTATCGTCAGACTTCACTTTCACGCGACTAAGCGCATCGTTCCAACCCGCATAGGCTTTGTCTTTTATTTGCGCAAAGCTTTGCTGACCTTGCTCTTTGCCGAGGTTCTCACGGGCATTATCTAGGCTTACGTATGAAATACCCACACGCATTGTCACAGGTTGTTTCGCTTTAACGTCTAAATCGACCCATAGACCTGAGCCTTTACCCCACTCTGGTACACCGGTTTCACCATAGCCCATACCGCCTTGGCTAGAAGTCGCATCAACTGTTACCTTGTCATCAACATACGCACCGCTGCCTGTGATCGGCGCATCAATTTTCGCCACAAAGTGTAGCGTGTAATAATCACGACGGTTATATTCGCCTAAGTAACCGCAAAAGTTACCACTGGTAACATAACCGCTCACCTCACCTTTTTCTAAATCCACTTGGGTAAATGCATCACCACTGCCCAGCTGCGAATAAGCCGTTCTAAAAATCAGCTTGGCTTGCTCTGGCGAGTCAAAGGTAAATTCGGCAATACCAGTACGATCGGTTGCTGATAAACGTACATTAATGCCCGAATCTAGACCTACTTGGTAATAACCCGGAATGGCAGTTTCATCATCGTGGCTAAAATTCGCGCCATAGTAGGCGTTAATTTTATCGGTCGCAGGAGAGTGCTTGATGGCTTGATTAAACGGTAAAACGGGCACATCACCTGACGCACCTAAACAACCCGTGCCCGACAAACGGGTAAAAGAAAAGCCCTTTAAACGCGTCGCTTGCCAGTTATAGCCGCCCGGTGAGACTGGAATACGCACATTGTCTTCATTAATTCGCTTGCTGATCCCTTCGCTTTCTTTCATTAACGCTTCGGTGTAAGCGTGCTCAGGACCAAAGTTGAACATACCAAATGGCTGCACCGCACCAGGCACAACGTTAGCCGCTTGACGATGGTTAAATGGCCCTTTGGTACCAATAAATGGATTTACAAAACTGGCTGGATCTTGCACATAAGCAACGGCTTTGCTGTTTGCTTGCTCTGCAGGCTTTGCTTGTGCATCTTCATTGCGGTTATCGCCGCAGCCGCTGAGCGCAAGGCTCAGCGAAACCGCAGGCGTAACAAGAAGCAATGAACGAGAGAATGTCTTTTTCATGCTTCTGTCTCTTATTTTAAGAAGTTGTTGTTCACTGGGTTACTCATTGACGGCGGACGTGCCGACAGTGATTGACCAAATGACTTGTTAGGCTTAGCCGCCATAGTGAATTCAAGCTTGCCACCGCCCATGATGTCATCATGAGTGATATAGCTGCGCTCAAGTTTTTTGCCGTTTAAGCGTACTTCTTTTACATATTTGTTTTTCTTAGATAGGCCTTTTGCAATTACAGTAAATTGCTTGTTGTTTGCCAATGCTAAAGAAATTTTCGGTAATTGCGGTGCACCTAATGCGTAAGTTAAATCGCCCGGTGATACTGGGTAGAAACCCATTGCCGAGAAGATATACCACGCCGACATTTGACCTACATCGTCGTTACCCGCAAGACCATCTGGCTTATCTGAAGACAGCGTATCCATGATTTGACGAATACGTGCCTGAGTACGCCAAGGCTCGCCCGCATAGTTATATAGGTAAGCAATATGATGGCTTGGCTCATTACCGTGAGCGTATTGGCCAATTAGACCTGCAATGTCTTCATGCTCTTTGATTTTTTCGTACGACAGCTCAGTTTCGAATAGCTCATCAAGACGCTCAACAAACTTCTTGTCGCCACCTTTTAGCTTAATTAAACCGTGCACGTCTTGTGGTACATAGAAGCTGTACTGGTAGCTGTTACCTTCGGTGAATGCACCCATGTATTTTGCTTCTTGCGGATCAAAGTCTGGATTCCATGAACCATCTTTCATGCGCCCACGCATAAAGCGTACTTCTGGATCAAACACGTTTTTGTAATATGTCGCACGCTCATAGTATTCAGCCGCTGTTTTCTTATCACCAAGTGCCGTGAAGAATTGACCAATCGTATAGTCATCATAGGCATACTCTAAAGTGATAGAGGTTGACTCAGGTAACACGTCTAGCGGTACATAACCATATTGTTTGTACTCAGGAATGGCATCGTAATGCGGGTGGTTTGCAGTATCGATCATGGCTTTTTTAGCAAGCTCAACGTCGAAATCACGAATGCCCTTTAGATACGCATCAGCAATCACTGATACCGCGTGATAACCGATCATCGTCCACGTTTCATGGGCTTGGAACGACCAGATAGGTAGCATTTTGTCATGGCTCTGCTGATAATGATCAAGCATTGAAGAGATCATGTCTGATACTTTGTCAGGCTCAATGTAAGTCAATAATGGATGCAGTGCACGATAGGTATCCCATAGTGAGAATAGCGTGTAGTGCGTGTGATCTTTCGCTTGGTGAATTTCACCATCAACACCACGATATTGACCGTTTACGTCTTGATAGACACTCGGTGCTTGCAGTGCGTGATAAACCGACGTGAAGAACTGACGCTTTTCAGACAGCGAGCCTTCTACTTCAAACTTATCAAGTGATTTGTGCCATGTTTCGTCTGCTTGCTTAACCACTTTATCGAAGTTCCAATGCGGAATTTCAGTCTTTAAGTTTTCAAGTGCATTTGATTTACTTACTGCTGAAATCCCCACTTTTACCATCAGTGGCTCGCCTTTTAGGCCTTCAAAGTCTGCAACCACTTTAATGGCTTTACCTGCAGCTTCTGGGATTTTGTAGTTAACAATGGTCGATGGCTTTTTGCCATTGCCTTCGGTTAAACACCCATTACAACGGTAGCGTGTGTTGTCTAGGTTGATCAGCTCGATATCGCTAAACGGCTTTGAGAACTCAATGGCAAAGTACATTTGACGATTGTTCGCCCAGCCATTTGTCGCACGATAAGCTAAAATAGTACGGTCGTCGATAACGCGCACATCACTCCAAATTACTTTGTTTTTGAAGTTATAAATACTGTGCGTTAAATCCATTAACACGCTGCCTTTATCATGCTCTTTAAAGGTGTATTTGTGCATGCCCACACGAGTAGTCGCAGTCAGCTCAGCATTCACCTTGTAGTCTTGTAGCCAAACTTGGTAATAACCCGGCTTTGCCGTTTCATTGTCATGACTAAAGCGAGAACGATAACCCGCATCTGGATTGTCAGCTTTGCCCGGCTCTAACTTCACTTCACCCGTAATAGGCATCATCAATAAATCGCCAAGATCTGAGTGACCCGTGCCGCTAAAGTGCGTATGCGAGAAACCAACAATGGTGGTGTCGTCATAATGATAGCCCGCACAACGCTTGTAAATTTCTGGTTGTGGGTCAATGCCTCTAAATACTGAGTCGGTATCTGGGCTCAACTGCACCATACCAAAAGGTACAACTGCACCAGGAAAAGTATGGCCGTCACCGCCAGTACCAATAAATGGGTCTACATATTGCGTGTTTGCTGCAACTTGTGTCGCACCTAACATCATCACACCGCCTGTGACGAGTGAGTAAGTCATGCGTTTAGCACTGTGCCACCCGTGGCTTATCGTTTTCATTGTTTGCCTCTTTGCCAAATAACCTAAAAAATTATATACCCTTGCCATTTTAAGCCGCAGCGTTGTTGGTTTCGTTCTCTCACCCCAATCACATAGAGGATCTATGCTCATGAGGTTTCTTTTGCTTGCCGCCTACCTGCAACTAAAAATAGTTTGGTATTGGAATGAGCCGATTATCCTCTAATTTCCTATTAAAGGTAAAATGGAACGTTCCAAGAATAATTTGAATATACTGATCGATTTGCTAGAATACAACCCATTGCGACAAAATTAATCTTTGGTTGGCGCTGTTACAAGCACAATCACATTCTATAGATAGCCAAAATTTGAAAACAAATAATACTAACAAGCAGTCTGTCACTGTACATGACGTAGCCCGAGTGGCGGGTGTTTCAAAGTCTACAGTGTCACTTGTTTTACGCGGCAGCGATAAAGCCAGCGACCGCGCAAAAGAAAAAGTACTCAAAGCCATCGAAGAAACAGGATACGTTTATAATCGTGAAGCCGCGGCGATGCGCAGTAAGTCTTCAGATTTAGTCGCTATTGTGATCAACGACTTAACCAACCCTTATTCTGCAAATTTAGCGGTTGCCCTTGAAAAACACATTCGAGAATTGGGTTTAATGGCAACGCTCGTTAACACCAGCGAAAATGCCCTAACGCAAACGCAAATTGTGGCCAAACTACAAGAATACCGTGTAAAAGCCTTTATTATCTGTCCGACGCCAAACACCCAAGCAAGCTGGCTTAATCAACTACAAAAGCCGTATACGCAAGTGGTCAGCATCATGCGTCAAGTAGATGGCAGCCAAGTGCCTTGTGTATTACCAAACAACGAAATGGGGGCTTATAACGCAACGAAAGCGTTAATAGCACGCGGTCATAAGCACATCGCCTTTATTGGTGGTGATGCAGCAATATCGGACTACCATCAACGTTTAGCTGGGTTTAACAAAGCCGCCAAAGAGCAAAACGACATACAAACTTGGGTGTTTAATAGCACCACAAACCGTCACGGTGGTCGACTAGCAATGTCAGAATGCTTGGCGCAAGTACCGCAAGTTGAATCTGTGGTCTGCTTTAATGACATTGTGGCTTATGGCGTGATTGAATATTTAGCCGAGCAAAACTTAAAGCCTGGTGCAGATATCGGCGTGATCGGCTTCGATGACTTGGACGACTCAAAATTGATGAGTGTACCGCTAAGCACAGTAAAGATTGATGCCAACGATATCGCTAAAGCCGTGTGTCATATCTTGAAAAACGACACGCAAGAAGGATTAACTCAAGTGCCTGTGGAGCTAATAGAACGCAGCTCATAACTGTTCAAACTAAGTTCTATTTATGGCGCCAGTATGGCGCCATAAATAGAGTGTAAATTAGAGGCCGGCCCCGTTTATTTTTTCTTCCGTACGTGTTGCTCTCAATTCCTGCAATAGCTTCCCTCTTTAAATAACCTTCTTTACCAATATAAAACGACCTAGCCACTTCGATTATTTTATAACTTATACCCAAATTTTATACATGCCGATTTTTTCAATAGATTCAACATTCTAGTACCTTAAACACACCTAGAAGTAAAAATTTTGTGAATTAAAGGTTGATCCCTTGCGAAATAACGTCAATTATTTAGGAACGTTCCAAATTAACAAAGCAATTAAGCAGACAACATTTTGCTTTTTTAAAACATCAAAATTGGAACGTTACAAAAACATCAATGGGAACAAGGTATGACATCTAATAAACATCTTAAAACACCTATCGCGTTAGCACTTGCTTTCGCAGGCCTAAGCTTTAACACACTGGCATCTACCACGTTAAATGCCGATCTCACTGTACCAAATGGGATTATTAACGCATCAGAACAAAACACACCATACGAAACAGCAGACAAAGCATTTGATAACGACCAATACAGTAAATGGCTGGCGTTTTCTCCTACAGCTTGGCTTAGCTATGAGCTCAATCAGGCGAAAGTCATCACCGGCTACTCGCTGACTTCAGCAAACGATGCGCCGAGTCGTGATCCGCAAAATTGGCAGTTACAAGGTTCAAACGATGGTATTAATTGGCAAACAATTGATAACCAAGTTAGCCAAAGCTTTTCAAGCAGATACCAAAGCAAGCAATATTCTGTATCGAGCAACCAAGCCTATAAACATATTCGCTTAAATATTTCAGCCAATCATGGCGCAAGCCTAGTGCAACTGGCCGAAGTTGAACTATTTGGTAAAAGCGCAGATAACAATAATGGAACAACACTGCCAATCAACCAGTCTTTGAGCCTAAGCCAAGGTCAATGGCAACATTTTGGTCCTTTCAACGTCGCAGGCAAAGTAAACGCCTCAACGTCTGGCAGCGGTGATGCTGACCTGTATATCAACTTAGGTGCACCTGCAACGACTCAAAACTACACCTGCCAAAGCATTACTCCAACCGCAACAGAAAACTGTGAGGGATCTGGTCAAAACCTGTATGTGTCGGTTTATGGTTACTCGCAAACAAACGTCAATATCAATATTACTGAACAAGGTGTCACTGATCCTAATGACGGTTTATGGAAAAAACCTGTGGTGGATTTTGTCGATGTGAACCCAGAAACAACCGGCTCACAATTGTTTAAACGTATTATTGCCGATCCAGCAGGGCATATGGCTCAGCGCTGTGTCGATGTCGCTAAAATTCTATATAAAGACCCAATTGAGTCTGAACGTTTCAGAAAACTACGTTTCGAGTTACGTGCAAAAGATCATTGGGGCCAAGACTTTGTCGCATATAAAATGGGGCAAGATGGTTCGGGCGAAATGACCATAGTCGTCAGTACCGCACACCTTGAGCGTTTATATCGTGAGGGTGGTAATTCTGACTCTGCGATTTCAGACGAAATCGATGGTATCTTATTCCACGAAGTGACTCATGGTTACAACAATTCGCCACTCACACATGACAACTACGGCGATGGTCAAGCTTACTGGGCGTTTACCGAAGGGTTAGCTGATGCCGTACGGATTGGCGCAGGCTTCCACAAAACACGTACGCCAAGCACCTTAGATCCTAGAAAGTGGTTAACAGGCTATGAAGGAACAGGTTTCTTCTTACACTATATTAAAACCCATTTAGACAATGACTTTATCTACAAATTTAATAAGTCGGCGAAAGACATGGGTAATTACACTTGGTCGTTCGATGCGTCATTTAGACAGATCTTAGGACGTGGTGTCGAAGACGTATGGAATGAATACGCTAACTTTATAAACAGTGGCGGTCAGTTACAGTACTAATCGAAAAAGGCTAAAGCGTTTAAATAGGTTAAAACGCAAACGCCCAACAACCTAAAATGGGGTTAAAACGTTAGATTGTTTCAACCCCGTTTCTTAGTAAAACTATAAATAAATCTAGTTAGGAATTTTTCATTCAGACAAGGAAAAGGAATGCATCAATAGTGCGCTATTGAAAGTTCTTTTGACGCAGTATGAGAGAAAAATGTCTTCTAGATTTCAACGTTTTAACCTGATTTTAGGTTAAATTGGCTTTGGGCGTTAATTCTGTCTTGATTTGCTTACTTTCATCGAGCTCACTTTACTTTAAATTGTTTGAATACACTCTATCTTCCCATCATAACGACATATGGAGAATTGGAAATGGTTTCCCCATATCATCTAAAGGCGAACGAGAAACAATTTTAAACCCCATCGCTTCGTAAAAGCCTACAGCTTGAGGGTTTTGTTCGTTCACATCGACCTTATTGATGTAATGACAATTCAATGCATTCTTTAATAACGCTTTGCCAATTCCTTGTCCTCTATATTCATTCAAAATAAATAACATTTCTATTTTCTCTGAATGAATACCAATAAAGCCAACAATTGCGCCCGCATTATTTTTCATGCAATGTAAAATGACATTAGGAAACGCCTGTTCAACAATAATAGGCTTAAAAAACGCGATATCTTCTTCACTTATAAAGTTGTGAGTCGCTCGGACTGAGTTTTCCCAAACGCTTAGCAGTTCAGCATAATCGCTGGGAAGCACATCATCTATATACATAGTTATCTCTAGTTTATTTTAATCAAAAACGGTAAAAAAATCTGTTCAGCTTAAACAGCAGAATATTATAAAAATTCAGCTTTAATACTTAAGTTTCATATCCATAGCTAAACTTGAACCAACGCAGGGACAGAGCTATTATGAAATTTCGATCGTGATTGATGAAATCAAAAAATACAAAATTAGGAATAAAAATAATGAACAGGACATTAATTGCTTTTTCTTTTCTCTCCTTGTTAGTAACCTCTGAGAGTTTCGCATCAAACTCAGATTTAAATTCAGCGTTTAAAAAACATTACAAAGCGTATCAATCAGCAGTTAAATCGGGTGATAAAGAAAGTATTATCAAATCAGCAAAACAAGCATATGAAATTGGTCAGCAATTTTATGGTGAGCATGACATCAATACTATTAATCTTGCAATTAACTATGCAAATGCATTAGATAACAAAAACCCGGATAAGCTTGCTCTGTTAGAAAGCAATTTAAAAATTATTGAAACTCACCATAAAGACAATCTAAAAACCACTTTTGATGTGACTCTACCAATTGCCAAAATTACATTTGATGAAAACAGTAGGGCAGCGCTAAATAGTTTAAAAGAAATTGCACAAAAAGCAGAAGAACAGAAAGATTATGAGTTTGCTTCAGTCGCCTACCATGAAGCAATCAAACTCGCAGTAAGGAAGAGTAAAACTGTACCTGTAGCAAGAAAATTAATCCGCAGAAATGATGAGATAAATAAGGCGCACTTACCTGAAATATCTGTGCAGCGCCTCACTTCAGATATGTGGGTTGCATCTTTAGACGAAGCAAGAAACAGAAAAAAAGCCGCAATAAATCGTTTGGAGCATGTTGTGAAAGTCTTTGATCAGAACCTCGATTTTGATCACCCTTTTGAACTCACAGCACATTCCAAGTTAGTAGGTCTATATGAGAAGTCAGGTCAAAGTGATAAGGCCACTAAACATTGTTTAGCCATAGCAGAAATGGTGCCTTGGAAAGATAATCAAGAACAAGAGCCGTTATACAGAGCACACCCTGAGTATCCATCAAATATGGCACGTAGGATGAAGAGTGGCTGGGTAAAGCTGCAATTTACAATCAGTAAATCAGGTTTTGTTAAAGATATTGAAGTAATGGATTCATCCGAGGAAGGTTTTGAAAAGGCATCTGTTGAAGCGCTTGAGCAATGGCGTTATGCACCTAAATTCGAAAATGGTGAACCTGTTGAAGCGGTTTCGACAGTGCAATTAGATTATAAGATTAGCCGAGGTTAAGACTTAAATTGCGGTTTATATTTTTTATGAATTTTACGAAATAAAATATCAAACCAAAAAAGCAGGCCGAATGGCCTGCTTTGACTCTCACATTAATAATCTAGGGAAAATATTAATCTTGTGTCCAAATCGCGATTTCACCGATTTGCACTAATCTGCCGTTATCGCCGCCAATCCCCTCACCTTGTCGCTCATTTTTGAATGAGAAACGAACGTGTTGCACGTCAACTGGCTTTTCAAGCTCGTAGGTGTAAGTCGTTACCAACTCAGGTAAGGCCGTAAATGTTTGCTCATCGATGAGTGTCCATGTTTCACCATCGTTTGAAGCAAATACTTGCCAGCTCGTTGGGAAACGAATTTCGTTGTCACTGGCAGTGGCAATCGAGTATTTCGCTACATTCACCGCTTGTGGTAATACAAAATCAGCATTCACTGCTTCAACTTCATTAATCGGTAAAATATCTGGAAGATATTCTGGTACCCACCAAGGCGCTTCGACAACCGCATTAAACTTCTTGCGAATATCATTATCAGCCAGCGCTTCTGGACCTTCTCCCCAAATACCAATATGACTTGCATTGGTCGTTACGCTTACACCGTCAAACTGCACGGCATTATTAAAGCCCACCACCGGTGTTGGGTAAGGAGGGACTTTGCCAAGTGATTTAAGGTAAGTTTGGTATTCACCAACAATCACTGCCAGGCCACGATTTTCACCAAAAATATGCTTAAATGCAGCATCGAACGACCACTTAGGAAGTTCTTTCGCCGCCGCATTCAACGCTTTAATAAAGTCGATATTACGGTTGGTGTTCACCACCCATTCTAAGAAGAATGAAGTCTGGTTATAGGCATCTTTGTTGATGTCATCTAACCAATCTATGTTTGCTCGACCGTGCTCATAGAAACCCGCTTCGATACGGATAAAGTTAGCCAGTGCTTCTAGGTAAGTATGGTAGTCGGTGCCTTCAATGTAATCGCCAGTATTTGGCACATTGTTGTAACCATGGGTCAGTTCATGCCAAAGTACACCGATTATCTCGTCACGAATAGCTTGATCGCCTTTGCCTTCTAAATTAGCAATATGGTTAAGATCAAACATCAATTGCATCTGTTTGTCTGTGCCACCTTTTGCTGCCGGGAAATCATATTCATCGGTGATAAACTCCACCGATTCAAATACGTTAATTTCGGTGACATTGTTGAATAAACGCTTAGCGATCAACTCAGAAATTCGGTGAATTTCTGCTTCTAAGTCAGGCATCACGCGCTCAAGTACCGCTTGACCTGGATGCTCAGGTTTATTCTTGGTAAATGTCACTGTTGGCTGAGGGAAACCTGCCCAAGGGCTCGCTGGGTCCCAAACACGAATAAAGTCAGCTTTAACCAGCTCAGATTCACCTTTGTCGTTCTTAGCCACTAATGTCACAGTTTTCGCGCCTAGTTCGTTAAAACGAACAAGCGGTTTACGCTCAGTGCTGGTTGCAGGCGTGCCGCCTTCAAACGTCCACTGCCAGCTTGTTGGATTAACTAGTGAAGTATCTTCAAATACCACAAGCTCGTCCACTTCAGGCGTTAGGTTAGACGCGCCAAACGATACGATAGGCGCTTCTGCAATCACAATTAATTCAAGCTCTGCAAGCTGAGTAATGTCTGCACCATAGCTATCTGTGCCGCCGTGCTCTAAATCGAATTTAAAGTACTGATAAGCGGCTTGCTCACCTTCCAGTTCGTACGCTTTTAACTCTGCGCGACCTGCAAACGCTTCATTTGCGCGAGAATCGATTTCAACCCATTCTTGCTTGTCGTTTGAGCCATATACCACCCAGTTCTTAGGGTCACGCTTAGGCTCATCGTTTGCCGAAACAAAATGGTATTTTTGCAAAGCAGCCGCTTTCGCCGCTTTGAAGATCACAGTGGCTTTTTTATCAAAGGCCAAGAATTTGCTGCTGTGATTACCGTCAATTAAATTGCCAACCTGCTCACCATCTGGAGACGTTACCCCTTCGGCCAATACAGCTTCTATTTCTGCACCTTTGTCTTGTGACATATTGCGAAGTGCACTTGACCCCGCAGTTTCCGTCACTTGCGTGCTTTGCTCTGCTTCGCTTTGTGTCGAGGTAAAACCTGAGCCATCATTACAGCCAACCAGAATCGCCGATACCGACAATGCCAGTGCTGATAAAGTAAATTTATTCATGTTCGTTCCTTATTATTCTTGTTAGAACTCGTAAGTCATGCGCAATACAAACTCGCGACCAATGCTGTCGTAGTTACCACCTAAGTAGAACGGATAGCTACCCATGGTTTCGTCTTGCGGCGGCATCGCATTAAGCAAATTCTTCACAGAGAAAATCACACGGGTGTTGTCACCAATGAATTGACCGAAAGTTAGGTTATGACGGTACCAAGCTGGTAGCTTTTGACGCTCGCCATACACGCCAAGGTTCCACATTTCACCTCTGTACATGCTCAGCAATGAAATCGAAGTATCCTCTTTTTGCCACGTTAAGCTAAAGTTCGCGGTATCGTTGAAGTCGTAATTGTTCTGATCGTCTAAGATATCTTTAAGCGGATCAGCCGCTTCAATGCGTTCTTTTTTCTTCAATACTTTGTTGTACTCGAACTTGTAGCGGAACGTTCCAAAATCAGTATCAAATAAACCTTGCACGCCTAGATCAATACCGCCGTCTTGAGTTTCTGAGGCATTGATATAACCTTGACGCACTGAGTGCGGCGTATAGGCATCACCAGCAATCGGGTTGCCTAGGCGATCTGTACCCTTACCATTTTCATCATAACGTTGAATACGCGCTTCGGTGTTTTTACACAGTTGTGAGTTTGGATCTTGAATGCCTTCTTTACATTCCCACATTGTTCCAAGAATACTACCTGCGCTAAGAACTTTGATTTTGTCTTTAATCGTGATGTCATAAAAATCAACATTGAACGAAAGGTTTTCTGAATATTCATACACAAAACCTGCGGTAAACGAGTGGCCAGTTTCTTCTTTCAAAGTTGGATCGCCCGCAGATACCGTCTCGAAGCTCGCTTGCAATGAAGCCAATTGTGGGTTCGATAAATCGACGTTTTCACAGGTCGCTGTTAGCGCGTCGGTTGCATAACCTGATACTTCACCTTGAGCAGCTAATACTGCACACGCATCGGCGGTAATACGGTCGTTGCCAGAGCCAAAGTTTCCTGAGAAGCCTTGATAAACTGAAGACATACTCGGGCCGCGGAATGTCGTGCTATAAGCAGAACGAAGTACTAAAGATTCAACTGGTGTGTAGGTAAAACCAAGCTGATAAGTGGGTGCACCGCCTACATCAGTAATGTCGTCATAATGGTCGTAACGAACAGCGGCTTCTACATCAAATTGCTCTGTAATTGGAATTAAAAACTCCATCGCAGCTGCATAGCGGTCACGTTCACCTTCGGTAATAACACCAGTTAAACCCACAAACTCTTTATTTAGAATACGCGCGTCTGGCGTTGCACGCGTGCCTTCATTCATCGCTTCAACATAAGCGGCAAATGACACAGGCCCTGCTGGTAGTTCAAATAAGTCGCCTGTGATATCGGCTGTAAAAGTGTTATTGAACGAGTTACCGTCGTACGTTGCCCAATCAGCAATTTGCATTGCCGAGTCTGCTGTTAACGGCGCAAACCACATTTCGTAGTTAGGACGATAAACTGGCATGCCATTTACTTCACCGTATTGCTGACCTTTAACCAAGCGGTTGCCTTCATTGGTGTGATGTAAATAACGATCGTTGAAGTCATAGTTTGCACGGCTATAACCTACTGAATAGTAATAATCGCCAATCTCACCTTTAATACCCACATTGAAAGACAGTGAAGTATCGTTATACGTACGACCTAAGCCATCTTCGGTATATTCTTCATCAGCAACCACTCGCCACATGTATTTAACCGGTGCACCCAGTGTACCTTCTTGGTTTTCGATATCTGGATCCCAGAATGTACCGCCATGAATTGACTCATGATGACCCCAGAAGAAGGTGTTACGACGGCCTTTTTTCTCTTGATCGATATAGAAGCCATTCGCAAATAAGCTGTGCTGATCGTTTAAGTGATATTCTGAGTTGATGTAAACACTGAATGCTTCTGATTGATTTCGAAGTAACTTATCGCTGGTTTCATCCCAACCACAGCTAGCACCATAACTATTTCGCTCAATAAAATGCTGTACAGCGCGTGGATGCGGGTTTTGCTCAGAGTTACAGTACTGCGCTGAATACTGGTTTTTGTACTCGGTGTTATCAGCCCAAACTGTGATTGAACGGTTTGTTTCGTGGTGTGCTTTTGGATCTGGGTTGTCCCATACACTGTCATGGTAAGGTCTGTCACCCGATAGCAAAGGATCAGTATGCTTATACTCTAGTGCATAATCGAATGTGAACTCGTCTTTTTGGAAACCGCCTACAAAAGTTAAACCTTTTTTCGCGCCCGTTCCATAAGTATCTTGGCCATAAAAAGCATCAACATAATGCGAATCTATGCCTTTTTTTGTGATGATATTAACAACACCCGCCATCGCATCTGAACCATAAATCGCCGATGCACCACCCGTTTGAATATCAATGCGTTCAACCATGGCAGTTGGGATCATATCAAGGTTAACAAAGTTGGTTTGACCGCCGTAAGGCATTGGGTAGTAGGCTAAACGCTTTCCGTTTACTAGGATCAGCGTGTACTCTGGGCCTAAGCCTCGCAACTTTAGCTCTTTGGCACCCGGCGTATAAGAACCCGTTTCAACTTCACCTAAGATCTGGCCGTTGGCCGCAGTCACACTACTTAACGCTTCATAAACATTAGTGAAACCACTTCTCACCATATCTGCAGATGAAATCGTTTGAATATTTGTAACACCCTCAAGTTCAGTACGCTTAATACGTGAAGACGTCACTTCGATACGTTCAACTTTTTCTTCGACCTGATTTTGCTCCGCAGCAGTTGCAGAAGCAGATATCGACAAAGACACGGCCAGTGCCAACGGCGATAGCATTAAAATTTTGTTGTTATTCATCTTAGCCTCTAAGATTTATTTTTATGGAACGTTCCATTTCTGTGTTAAAAAAATACTGCAGTGAATATCAATAAACTCACAACAGCATGGAACGTTCCAATAATTGCGCATCATTTAATCATTGTCAACAATTTAGGTAATAAAAATTCATCTAATTGTAACTATCTGTTACAAGTTACTTAACGAGCATTAAAGTGTTAATGATGAAAAGAAAGTTTGAATATATATTCAAATTTAGAGAATGGTCATTATCACTTAAAGAAAGAGATAATGACCGTTTAAAGACAAGATTTATTATTTAGCGAGTTCAGCCTGATATTCTTGCCAAAGTTTTTCGACCTTTTCGCCTGTCACATATTCAATGGCTGCGGCAAACGTCCAGTCAGGTAACTCAGTCGCCGTTGCATTAAATTGATGCTCAAACGCTTCATAACGTTTACTTAACCAAGATAAAAAGAAGCCCGTATTTGTGTAGCCGCCAAGCCAAGTATCTGAAGGCTCTGGGCTACGTGTCTTGTGAAAGCCCGCATTAATTCGAATTAAGTCAGCAACCCCTTCAATAAACGCATGGGTTTCTTCTGGTGTGCCCGTTGCTGATTGTGGGAATAACTGATAACCATGGGTCAGCTCATGCCAAAGCACACCCAATAACTCATAAGTGACTTGTTCATCAGGTTTATCGGCTAGTCTTTCGGTGATGTACTTACTGCTAAATGCGATTTCCATATTTGAATAATCACCCGCGCGATAAGCGAGCGTATCCATCCATTTTAGCCTAAATGTAACCTGCTCAAATTCAGGCACTTCAGTGAAATTTTTATACAACATAGGCACTAAGTCACGGGTGACTTCATTAATTGCTTCTTCGATATTTGGCAGCAATTTAATCAGTCTTTTCGCGCCAGCAGATTCAGTGTCTTCAAGTTTCACAACCACTTTAGGTAACTGTAAACCAGCCCACGGGCGATGAATATCCATGGCTTTAATGACATTTTTTTGTGTGATGCTGTCTGTACCTGTACTGTTTTTGGTTTTTAATGTAATCGAGTAACTGCCCGGTTTTGTAAAGCGTACTTTTACGTCATTACCCACATGCTTAATCTTTGCGCCAGGTATTATCCATTCGACATCATCAGGATCATTGTCACTGGTGTTAGTAATGGTGATTTCTTCATTTAGTCTTACAATGCGCTTATCAAGTTCAAATGATGCTAAGGGAAGGTCTGTTGCAGCAAACAAGCCTATATCGGCTACTTGCAAATAACTATCACCCCATTGTGTTGTTCCCTGTTGCTTTAACTCAAAACGCACGTGTTTCACTTTCTGGCTATTTGCCACTGTATAAGTTTTAGTCTGTGCTCTTGAATCAAAACTTTGCTCTGTTTGGCTGTCTAAGAGAAACCAATTTTTTCCATCAACAGAGCCTTTTACCTGCCAATGTTTAGGGTCTCGAGCTGGGGCATCCCCTGCTGATGTTAAAGAATATTGATGAATTTGAAACGCGTCTTTAAAGTCAATCTGCACCCAAGCTTGGGACTTATCAGACAAAAATTTACTGTGAATTGAGCTATCAAATAATTGTTCAACGGATTCATTTTCTACAAACGCAGGATGTTGTGCCTGTACAGTAAATGACTCCTTATCTGTAATATCATAAAGGACAATATCTTTTGCGAGTACTGCCTGCGAACACACTGCAGCTAAAAGCATTATCAAGTTATTTTTTTTAAACATAATCACATTCTTTAAGTTTCTAAATGAGACACACAATATTGGAACGTTCCATAAAAGCAAGCGTTTTGCGTTAAAAACACACACCTTTTATACTTTCCTAATAACACACACCACCTTTAGAGCATCTAAACTTATGAAAATTATATCAATATCTCTCTCTAGCTCACATCAATATTTTTTCATAATTAGAAACTGCTTTGCTGCACCTAAAGCTTGATGCTAATGTTAGGTCAGAGCTTTTATTGCATGGAAACTCAATATGAAAAGTGCCCCACTCGCCACAAATGAGAAGTTACGCATAAAAACCTTAGAAAGGTATGAAGTACTTGATACAGCAGCTGAGCAATGCTTTGACGATATCACCAAATTGGCATCTGTCATTTGTAACGCACCAATTTCATTAGTCAGCCTGGTTGATAACAATCGCCAATGGTTTAAATCTAAGGTTGGCCTTGATGCAGATGAGACAAGCCGAGAAATCGCATTTTGCTCACATGCAATTTTAGAAGATCACATTTTCGAAATTGAAGACGCACGAAATGACGAGCGTTTCTTTGATAACCCACTGGTAACCGACGGGCCCAAAATTCGTTTTTATGCTGGCGCTCCTTTATTAGCTCCGAATGGCGAAGCAATAGGTACGCTTTGCGCGATAAGTAACGAGCCACACAAGTTGACGGACGAGCAACGTTTAGCACTTCAAACACTCGCCAAACAAGTTATTGCGCAACTAGAGCTACGACTTAAAATAAAACAATTGAAAGAGACAAACCATGCAAAAGACGAGTTTTTGTCAACAATAAGCCACGAACTTCGTACTCCGCTCAATGCCATTACAGGTTTTAGCGAAATTTTAAAAGAGTCGGCCGACATAAAAGCTCTGCCAAAAAAGCAATATGAATTTATTGAAAACATAGAGTTTAGTAGTCACCAGCTACTCGAGATAGTCAACTCGGTGCTTGATTTAGAAAAAATTGATGCCGGAAAAATGGAACTAAAACCTCAGCCAGTAAGCCTTGATAAGTTATTTCAAAGCATAATGAACATGATGGCAAGTAAGGCGCAGCAGGGTGAGATAGAACTTAATTACGATATCGATAGTGGCCTTGTTACGCGTTTCTTTGATGTTGATAAAACAAAGTTAACGCAAATCATCGTAAATATAATAGGTAACGCAATTAAATTCACGCCTCAAAGCAAGCAAGTGAATGTTCGCTTTTATCTAAATAAAGATAAATTACACATAGAAGTTGCCGATCAAGGCATAGGTATCAGCAAAACCGATCAAGCCCTACTGTTTGATAAATTTAAACAAGTAGGAATGCATAGAAAAGAAGGTACAGGTTTGGGCCTTTGCATTTCTAAAGGGTTAGTCGAACTAATGAATGGCAGAATTCAGTTATCGAGTACGTTAGGTAAAGGCACCTTAGTTTCAATATCACTACCTGTTGACGAATGCGAGCAATGTACTGAACCTGAGCCAATCGAAGCAAAGAGCTTTGAAAAACTACACATTTGTGTTGTCGAAGATAATCCGCTCAATCAGATGTTAATTAAGGCAATGTTACAACAACTTGGTGGACAATATACGATTTTTGAAACTGCTGAGGCGTTATTTGAAATGTCGAGTCTAAACACATTTGATATCTTTTTACTTGATATTAATTTACCAGGAATGTCTGGTTTACAAGCATTAGAAAAGCTAAACGACTTACAATGTCAGCAGCCCAAAGTTGCTGTCACCGCTGATATTTTTCAAGAAAAAGAGCTCAGTTCACTTTTTGATTCAGTTATTACAAAACCCTATAAAAAGTCAGACTTAATTGACGTATTGAATCAACTAGTAACTTCTCCGCTTCCCTTATAAAAAACAATGGATGAATCACACCAACTTATACGTTTCTTATAAAGTGACTATTCATATAAGCTAAGATTTAGTTTATTTTCTCTATCGCAACAATTTCTGAACGATTCATAGTCACTTTGTAACGCTCTAACTGCTTGACCGAGTCTTCTCTGTTTGTAGTGTATTTTAAAACTAGATTTATCTGATAACGACGCTCAACTCCTTGCCCTGACACTTTATTACCTTCATGACTATAAAGTTTTCCCGCGCCTTTCTTTAAATAACGCGCAAATGAGCTTAAATTAAAAGAAATTCGCTGCTGAATTTCTTCGTAGCCAGGAATAAACTCTTGCTGTTTAACCTCGTTTTTACTGCAAAAGTGTAAAAGGGTTGCTGATTGCTTGTTTTGCTGACGGCGCTTTTGCAACAAGGCGTCGACATCTTCAGGGAGCTCTTTACTTTTTATTAATTCGAACCACACAGTTTGTCGCGCTACAACTTTGTCATCCACAGAATTTTTAAAAATATTTCGCCACTTTGGTCGACCATGCTGTATTTTGCGCCATGCCCATTGGGTGATTTCGTCTTTAAAGGTTTCGCGCAGGCCATAAATGACACCTAATAAAGCAATCAGGGCGATGGTGATTTCTTGAAAATTTGAACGGGCATTTAAAACCAAATACATCACAAAGGCCATGATGACGCCAGTTACTAAGCCGCGCACTAAACGTTTCAAATTTAAGTTTAAATCTTGCGTCTTTTTATTGAACACTACGCCATGTTCAATCAATCGTTGTAAAAGGCGCATTTTGTTGGTGATCCGATTTGGATCTTCAAGTGTCACTTGTGAATTGTAATTGTGCTTTTCTCTGTAAGCGGTTTCTTCTTTACAAAACGCTAAAATCTCATTTCTTTCACTACTAAATTCACTTGATTTTGGGCCTTTTGCTAAAAGTTTTAAAAATGCCTGCTCGCTGTGCCAACTTAAATAGTTATCGGCATTCTGAAAGTAAGGCTTTAGCGTTTGCTCTGGTGGCTTGTAACGACGCAATTTCTTTAATAACTTTTTAGCTTGTTCAACTAGCTCACCGGCAACGGGATAAAACTCATCGGCTTGCTTTAGTTTTAATGTGGCTTTTATATCCGCATCAAGTGCAATGCGGATTTGATATGAGAAAAGATTCAAATTCACCCTGTAGTCGCTTTTTTCCCCTTTATTTTGACTAATGTATCGGCTTCGAACTAAGGGTAAGTGAAGTTGTTCAGAGTAATAAGCACAGTGCGTTTTTATATGGGCGTTAAAAAAGTCTACTTCATTAAAGGTATCTTTATTTATTCCCATATCGGTCGGGATAGAAAAGTATAGGTCAAGCTGGCTGGCTTCTTTTGGGAGTAATTGAGTAACCAGTTTAAAAGATAAGCTTTCATCAGGGCTTAATTTGGTTTTAGTCATATAATAAACGGCCCTCTTATTGCTATACACGGTTACATTTCAAATATACCACATATCAGTAACTTACACTGTTCTATTTTATTGCTTTTGTGCATTCACCGCTTCTAAATAACGGCTTTCAATAAATTTCTTCTCTTTGACTAGATGCTTAATTTTGTGCTTTGCCTGCTCTAAATCTTTTTGTAGCGCTGCTACCTCAGCCGGTGACACATCGCCATCGGTTTGTAACGAGAGCTGATCAATTAACTGGTTTTGTTCTTCAATTTGGCGCTTGTAATTATTCAACATGGTTGCCATTTCAGACTCACTTTGACTCGCTGGCGCCATAGGCTCGCTGATCCACTCTTCTTTTTGCGCTCTCAATGCGATCACTTCATTTTGAAGTTTTTGATTGCTACTTTGCAGATCTTCGAACGAAGAGGTTTGTATTTCTAACTCTGTTTTGGCCACATTCAGTTTTTTAGCAGAGACATCTAAGTCCCCTTTTAACTTTCGGATCAGCTTATGAGAGCGGCTTAATTTCTTATTAAGATCATTAATCGAAGCCTGCTCTTCCTTGGTGATGTGATCAGCAGTTGAAGCACGAATTTGTGCCAATTGCTGCTCGAGTGCAACTTGTACCTGCACTAATTCAGAAATCGTTTTACTATGTTGATCAGAAAAGCGACTGGCTCGCTCAACGGAGTCTCTACACAATGCAACAAGTGCTTCATTATCAGCTCCCCCCTGTCCTCGTCCAGTCATTGATACTGCAAACTTTCTGAACTCTCTCAAAATAAGTAACAAAATATAGAACCAAGCTGCCAAAATCAGTAGCCCGAAATTCAAGGCTATATATTGATAGGCTTCGAGGGGAAAATTAAACGTCACATTGTCAGCCTCACAAGTATCCATATGACAAGTTTAGTTTTAATCAGAAATTCTGCCTATACTGAATAAAACTAATCTAATCAAGGGCACTATGTGAAGGTTCTGGTTGTCGATGACAGTTTAGCAACACGAGAAATCATCAAGCGTACTTTACAACAGTTTGAGTATCGCAAACTGTTTGTTCGCTGTGCACAAAGTGTGTCTGAAGCCTTGCAGCTATTAGATAGCTGGCACCCAGATATTGTGTTGACTGATTGGTATATGCCTGAACAAACCGGGCTTGAGCTACTCGAGGGCATTCGACGTAATGACAGCCAATTACCCGTTGGAGTGGTTTCTACCATAGATGAAAAAGAAAAAATACTTGAGGCCCAAAGTGCTGGCTGCAGTTTTTTCTTATCAAAACCCTTTACCGATGCACAGTTACATTCTCAACTACAACCAATCGTTGAAGCGCTAGAACAACAAGAATTTTTGACCGAGCAAGCTGTACCTTTAAAAGAGGGGTTACCCTTACCAAAAACGGAGCAACTTGAACGGTTAATGAAAAAGAATATCAGCGAAGATTTGATCCTTAAAGCAATACGTGCGCAGCAATTCGATGAATCAAAACTCCCTAGTGTAATGGCCGTTTATGCTGAACGAGGTACACAAAAAATAAGGGTGATCATGGTATTAGATATTTATGCTGTGTGTGTTTTAGCGAGTAGCTGTAAGATTATTGATAAAGCAGAGGCGCTAAAAGCAATACATCATAACGAAGTACACCCAGATATTATGCAGGCCTGTAAAGAAGCCTTAGACAAAACCGCGTATGCATTTTTAGATAACCAAAGCCGTATGAGTTTGTTTGTTAGAAGCTGTAAATTTGTTTCTAAAGCCCACCCTAAAATTGAACAAATTTATAATTACCCGCTCGATAGCCGCATGGATTTGAGTTGTGAGCGTGAAGGCATGGCGCAAGGTAAAATGCTGATTGTGGGCGTTTGATATCACTGCTCCCACAACCAGCCATTATTTGCTTTAAATTACATTAGATTAAGTTAGATATTATTAATATTTTCTAAGTAAGTTTCTGCTTGATTAAGTACCGCAGCCCTTTGCTCGTCTGTTTTCTTAAGCCAATTTTTAAATACCATGGCTGTACGCGGGTTGTTGCCCAGCTTTTCTTGGTTTCGATGCATAAAGTGCCAATACAGTGAATTTAATGGGCAGGCATTACTTCCCACTGTTTCAGTGACTTTGTAAGCACAACTAGAGCAATAGTCGCTCATCTTTTTCACATAGTTTCCACTTGCCGCATAAGCTTTAGAGCCGACAATCCCCCCATCAGCAAACTGGCTCATACCACGAGTGTTTGGCATTTCTACCCATTCGATCGCATCGATATACACGCCCAAATACCAGGCATCAACTTCATCGGGGTGAATACCTGCAATCAAACAGAAATTACCGGTGATCATTAATCGCTGAATATGATGCGCATAGGCGTGATCAAGTGATTGGCTAATTGCATGATGTTGACAATTCATTTTGGTATTCGCATCCCAAAACCAACTAGGCAGCGCACGCGTTGTGTCTAAGTGATTCAGTGTGGCGTAGTTCGGCATATTCGCCCAGTAAACGCCTCTGACGAACTCTCGCCAACCGAGTATTTGCCTGACAAAGCCTTCTATTTGCGCCAAGTTAATTTTGCCATTTGATTGTCGATAGTAATGGATTGCGGTATCAACTACCTGCTTGGGCGACAATATCTTACTGTTTAGAGCGAATGAAATGCGACTGTGATATAGGCTCCAACCCAGGTCTTCATCTAAGCCTTCTCCCAAGCCTTTTAATTGTCCCGTCATGGCATCTTGAAAACGGCCAAAATTAGGTAAGCAGACTTCACAAAAAAAGTTTAGAAGATCAACAGACTGCTTGCGATTTATGGGCCAGAGTAAGGTGTTATCACCTTTGCCCATGGTTTTTATGTTGTGCCGTGCGATCCGCTCGTTGATTTCAGTCACATCATTGGCAAATAACAGAGGTTGCGGCACATTACTTAAATCTTGTTTTTTAAGCTTTTCACGATTGTCTTTGTCATAATTCCATTGTCCACCTTCAGGCTCGCCATTTCGCATTAAGATATCGAAACGTGCGCGCATCGTACGATAAAAGTGCTCTAACCTGTGCTTTTTGTTGGCTTTAAAGTACTGCCCTAATTCTTGATCACTCACGTAGAAGTGCTCAGCTTCAAAGCCCATGGTTTTGATTTCTAGGCTTTGGCAAAACTCGCTGATTTGAGTACGAAGTCTCGCTTCATCAGCAAGCTGATACTCAAATTGCTGAATACCGAACTTTTGAATTAAGTGCGATAACAGCTCAGGCAAGCTTTTATACTCTGTAGTATCGTCCAAGGTTAGGTGCAAAACGTGAAACCCTGCTTGCTCTAAGCCTGCAGCAAACCCTTGCATAGCCGCAAAAAACGCCTGTACTTTTTGGATGTGGTGCACTGTGTAAGTAGCTTCTTGATGTAACTCGGCGATAACATACAATACAGACTCATTTTTATCTTGATACCAACTGTGACTGGCATTGAGTTGATCACCTAAAACTAATCTGAGCGTTTGATACTGATTATTCATACCAACTCCTTATCTTGTTTGCCTTTATTGCCCGCACAGCGTTTAGAGCAATACTTCACATTTTCCCAATCGCGCTGCCACTTTTTACGCCACGTAAAAGGTCGCTCACATACAAGGCATAGTTTGGTCGGTAATTGGCTTTTCTTCATGTTACATTTCATCTTCTGTTAATCGGGTCTGACATGGCGGGCGAGTAAGTGACCAACTTGAGCTCGTACTTCGGGGCGCTTTCGCCATTTCCACAATAAGTCTTGAGCTGCTTTGTAGCTTTTTGCCACATCAACAATGGGTTCTGGGTAATCTTTGCCATGCTCCACGCCATACATAAGTTGCTCCATTGGCGAAAGCTGCCACGGTTCGTGTACTAAAGGCGCGGGAATATTGGCAAGCTCAGGCAACCAACGTTTTACAAATTCACCGTCGGGGTCTTTTTCAAGACCTTGCTTGACTGGGCTATAAATGCGTATGGTATTAAAACCTGTTACCCCAGCCTGCATCTGCATTTGGCTGTAGTGAATACCCGGTTCAAAATCTAAGAACAGACTGGCCAAATAAGGGGCGCCTTCGCGCCAATCCACTTCGAGATGATGACATAAGAAGCTCACTAACATCGCCCGCATTCGAAAGTTGATATACCCGGTTGCAATTAAACAACGCATGCACGCATCAACCATGGGCACACCCGTTTTACCTTCTTGCCATGCAGTAAGTCGCTCAGCTGCGAGTGCTTTATCTGCGCGCGGTAAGTGTGTGTAGCCCAAATTCACAGGCTCAAACTCCATCGAGCTTTGACTTTCAAATTTTTGGATAAAATGACAGTGCCAATGCAATCGAGAAGTAAAAGCAACTAGGCTTCTGCGCCAACCTTTTTTTTGCCAGTTTTGTAACACCGCCTGATACGCTTGCCTTAAACTGATATTTCCCCACGCCAAATAAGGAGAGAGCCTAGAGCAATGAGTTTGACTCAATATAGGACTCGAAACACTGTAAGCATAAGCTTGCCCACGCGTGTCAAAAAAGGAATCTAAAACCTCTTTGGCAGCTTTTTCGCCACCTTGTTGGTACTCCCCGGCTTCTAAAAACCATTCAGGGTGTTCATCAATTGAAGCTTTTTTTACACTGTCTGCAAATTCTTTTTCAACACACCAATTAACTACATCAAGGTCTACATCAGCAATTTGGGCGCGCATGACTTTTTGCCAATACTCGTCCCAGGTTTTGCGATGTGTTAGCCCTCTTATCACTGCGCCGTATGGGGTTTCATGCCAAATAATGCCTGCATTTTCGCAGCAAGATGCAATCAGCTTATCTCGCTCAAAAGTGTTGTTTAAGCCTATTTCTTGATGAGAGTAGAGTCCGGCAATGGTGTATTTATCATGCAGCTCTGCAAAAGTGTGCTGAACGTCTTTAAAACTGATATAGAGCGAACCTTCTGGCACGCGTGCAGCTATGTCTTTTAGAGATGACAAAACAAACTGCCAGTGCCGCGGTTTGTAATGCGGATCATCAAGCAGCATGGGCTCAAAGCAATACACTAACAAAACAGCATGACCTGACTGCGCGGCTTTAAGTAAAGGCTCGTGATCAGTGAGCCGTAAATCTCGTTTTAACCAAACGACTGAAATCGCCATAAACTATTGTGCACGCGTATCAACAGGCCAATCAGCGGCATCAACCGAGTCCAATGGTTGAAAATCTTGCTTACCAAGCCAATGATTAATAAAGACATCATGGGGGTCATACTGGGCATGCTGTTTTTCGATATTGAAGTGACGACCACCTCGGGGATCTGCACCCACGCCTGCAATGTACTGCCAGTTGCCCCAGTTAGATGCCACATCATAATCGAGTAATTTTTGCTGAAAATAAGCCGCACCATAACGCCAATCAAGACACAGTTCGTTTACTAAACAGCTAGCCACGATTTGTCTACCTCGGTTAGACATAAACCCAGTCTGATTAAGTTGCTTCATACAGGCATTGACCAGAGGGTATGGGGTTTCGCCTTCACACCATTTTTTAAATCGTTCAGGGAAAAAGCTTGTTAACGGCTTACTATTCGCTTGCCCTTTAAATGAAAACAGGCTTTCACCTTGATAAAGCGCCAGCCACTGAAAGTACTCTCGCCATAACAACTCAAATTTAATCCAATAGGTTGATTCATTCTTGGTCACATTAGATTCATACTGCTCAACCGCATGCCACACTTGCCGAGGTGACAAGCTACCTTGCGCAAGATAAGGGCTAAATTTAGTTGAAAGTTGCCAGCCATCGAGTTCGTTCCGGGTTTCTTTATACGTGCTTGGTGCCGTTGAATCAAAGTAACTTTTTAAGTGTGCTGATGCTGCATACTCACCACCATGAAATAATGACTCGGCAACGCTTTCATCATTTAGCCCTTCACTTTGCAAAATGTCGCCAATCACCTGCTCTGTACTCATAAAATCTAATGCCGTTTTAGTCGCTGGCGGAAACAGCTCATTCAGTGTTAAGGGCTCGGCAATCTCAGAAGTTTTTTGTTTTTCGACAAAACGGCGATATTTTGAAAAGCTATCAAGGTAGGCCGGATGGCTTAAAACTTCCGTGTCATGCCAAAGGGTGTGTTGCCAAGCACTGTGCAGCCTAATGGAGGTGTTCTGCTCAATCTCTTTGAGCCATTGCCTTTCATACACACCAACCTGATGCGCCACGGCTAAAGTATTGACTTGTAGCTTCTCACATAAATTACTAATAGCTGAAACAGGGTTGCCTTTAAGAAGTATTAAGTTATGCCCTCTGGCGGCAAGTTGAAGTGCCAAATTTGAAATTGCTTGTAAGGTAAAAACAAGACGCTGCTTGCCCATTGCACGTTGCTGAAAGTTGTTCGCTTTGAAGTCTGACTCATTCAATATATAAACAAACGACATTTCATCTGAAAAATCACACACATTATTCAGCAATAGATTATCTTGTAACCTTAAATCGTGAGTGAACCAATATAGCGTGTTTATCTTTAGCAAAGTATTTATCCAGTGTAAGTATGCGCCTATTTTAATTACGATAGGTTCCGCTCATAAGTTCACTATCAGAACGAAATTAGGACAAATAATGAAAGCTACGATTAGCTGCGATGTGCATGATTATTTTGAGATTGTCTGTATGAGGAAAAGTCAGATCACCATCACATTACACTCAGGTCAAAAAATATCAGGCGAAGCAAGTAATATAATCACGAATAACAAAAGAGAAGAGCAGATTACCATTATTAATGAAAGGCTTACCACTGCAATAAAGTTAACAGATATTGCTAAATTAGAAGCTCATGATAATCTTGTACCCGAACATAACTTCATTACAAATATAAGTTCACCAGAAAAGTAATTAATTTAGTTAAGTAGTTACTAAGTTTTAAGTTAAGGATAATTATGTCATCAAAAATATGGGGGATTTGCCTTGTTTCTTGCGCGGTCTCGTTTAGTGCGGGGTTTTATTTAAAAGGGTCTCAGGTAGCTATAAACGACTCTAGCAAATTAAACAATTTAAATGGAACTGTTTCACAACAATCCCCTTCAGAACAAGGGGTGAAATCATACGAAAAAACAAAACTTCACACCACAAATCAGAACTTATTCACTAAAAAAGTCGTACTTGATAAGGTTGACGACTTTTTGATTCGTAATAAAAACATTCACGATTTAAACATTACAAACAAAATGGTTGCGCCTTTTTATCAACTACTTTCAGAGCTAGACGAATACCAGTTGCAGCAAAAAGCAGAAGATTTAGTTGATCAGTTACCAAACTACGCAGCGTCTCGTCTACTTATTATTACACTTGAAACACTCGCAGAGTTACAACCTCAAAAAGCCCTTGAAATATCAATGAGTATAAGTGACGAACACTATGACAAATTCGCAAATATACAGTCAGTTTTTTCAATATGGAGTGCCTCTGCTCCAGAGGAGGCACTCGAGTGGTACGCTTCCGAAGACTTTAGTCAAACTCAATATGAACATTTAGCAAAAGATATTTTATCAACCACAGTGCTTAATCATCTCTATAATGAAAATAAACCTCTAGCGTTAACTAAAGTCTCCGAGCTATTACAGCAAAATAAATTAACCGCTTTTTCCATGGAAAGATTATCTGAAAGTATTAATCAATCTAATGAATTTAGATCTTTATTAGATGTGCTTAGTGTTTCGCAATATCACGACCGCGGTATGGTAGAGGTTACAGCACAATGGTTTGAAAAAGCACCTCAAGATGCAGCAGCTTGGGTCAATATGTTGGATGAAGAGCAAAAGTCTCCGCGTTTATTCAATCTCGCTCTAAAGAATTGGATCAAGTCAGAACCCAAATATGCATCTGATTGGTATATCAAACAATTTGACGAACAACAGCAGAGCGAAGCAATTTCCAAAGCCGCAACGTATTTTGCTAGAGAAGACCCTAAATCAGCTTTAGAATGGGTTGAAAGTTTAAACATGACAAACTCTCAAAATGCAATATATAACATTCTAAAAAATGCTAGTTATCATTATCCTGATTTTGTGATCGCAAACCTAGATAGGGTACATGACACAAAAAGTAAATTGTCTGCTTTCCAAGATGCTATTTACTCTATTTATTTGAGCAACCCAGACAAAGCTCAAAAGCTTATAGACGCCTCTGAACATAAAGAAGCTTTAGAAGTATATATACACAAGTTAAATCAATCATAAGGAGGGAAATTGGTTTAATCACTATTCTCTTTTTAGATCAATTAACTGTGTAAACCGGTGAATCATTAAACCAAGCATCAACGCGCGCAATCAACATAGGGTTATCGCTGTGATTGGCGATAACCTGAGCCTTTTTAGCAAACTGCTCCGCTTTGCTTTGCAATAACTGGCTTCTTGCAATATCAGCCCTAGCTAATAATACCCAAATCTGGTTTGCAGGTGCTTGTGAGTGAGTCGCGATTTCAAATGCTTGTTGTAAATATTGCTCAGCAAGCGCATTATTTTGCTGCGCATTTGACACCTTTGCTAATTCAATTAATGCCGCAGTTTGACCATAATCACCTTGAAACTGCTTATGATATTGCAGTGCCGCAGTGAGATGGTGTGCAGAGTCGCTAAACTCACCTTGCAAACGCTTGATTTTGCCAAGCTCTTCATGAGAATACGCAATAAATAACTCATCGTTTTGCTGCTCAGCCAATTGTTTCGCTTGTTCAACATACTGCTCAGCACTGAGCAATTCGTTTTCTCTGTCGGTTTGCTGTGGCCAATTTATTTGCAAATATCCAATCATTAAATAAGCGCGCAATAACTCTCTACCTTGCTCTCCTTGAGTTTGAGCCAGATTAATACTGTCTTTAAGCAACGCTATCGCCTCTGTAATTTGCCCTGAGTTTGCATAGCTCGCAGCCAAATAACGTTTGGCCGCCAATAAATCTGGCTCTGTACTTAACGCAGTTTGCAACAAGGGTTTTGCAGCAACGAAATCTTGCTCTAAATATTTTGCAACACCTCTAGCAAAGGCCTCATTACTAAATTGGCTGATGCTTTTATCATTACCTGAGGGCTGATATTCATCGAAGCGAATTGCTATTTTGCTCACTAATTGATTGAACGCGTCATCAACAGAGGATGCGAACTCAATACCTTGCTCCACACCAAATGGCGTTTGTAATTGATAATGCAATTGGAAATCTTCAGGGAAACCCGTCAAACGAGTGGCAACGATTAGATCAGCTTCTAACTTCTCTTGAATGGGATAAAGCGCCCCCCTTTGATAAGCTCTGCGCTGCTCGGCGTTCAGCCTTTCTATCGCGAAAAGTACATGTTCGCTCTCAATGACCGCTAATTGACTTGATTGACTTAGACCTAGTGTGAGTTGCTCTTGACCACGCAGTGGCACCCAATTGTGAACGCTGTCTTGCACATCATTCTTCACAGGTAAAAATGCCACTTTTAGAGGCGGCTCTGAACGAATAAATAAAAACACAAACACCATTATCAGCAACAGAAAAACGGCGATTGACGCGCCAATCCACACTTTACTTTTATCTATGACTGGCCGAGTTTTAATTCTAGCTTGTGGATTAATAGACTGAATTGGCTCTGACTGTAATGATTCAGGTAATAAAGGCGCAACCCACTGGTAGCCTTTGCGTGAATAGGTTTTTATTACATTGGCACCGAGTAAGTCTCGGATCTCTTTAATAGATTGTGTTAGCACTTGGTCTTGGACAACAACATCATCCCAAACGGCGTTTATGACCGCCTGCTTACTGACAATATCGCTTTTATGTTCAATAAGGTAATTAAGGACTTGTAAGGTTTTTGCGCGAATAGAATGTTCAGAGTCAACGCTGCTAACTATCCCTGTTACTGTATCTAACACTTTGTCGTCTATCTGAAATCGCATGACATTCTATGGCATTATTTTTAGTTTTTCTGTTTTAGTAGTCTGCTATATCAACTCAAAAGTAGCAAGTTTATGAGGTTGGGAAAGTATTCATAAACTTGCTAGTAAAGTTAAAGTATTAACCTGAGCTTTGGTTAAGGGGTTTACTAAAGTGTTGATCTTGAATTGATAAGTATTTTTCAAGTCTGCAGCCGGAAACTTTCAGGGATAACAAGACGAATTTACGCGTCAATAGCTAGCCTATTGCAAGTAAATTCAACGTAGTTAGCGTTGAAAGTAGCCGCTGGAGATAAATTTATTATCCATAGCTCAGGTTAAATTAATAATATCTTAGGTCATCGACTTTGCCCCAAAACACGCGATACGAATAAGCGGTGTAAGCCAAGATTGTTGGTACCACAAGTAAAGCCCCCCAGAGTAAAAAGGCCAATGATTCAGCTGCCGCCACTGCCTGCCAAATAGTAAGGTGATTTGGTACTATGTCTGGGAAGAAGCTAATTGCTAACCCCAAGAATGACAGAGTAAAAATAGTCACGCTCAAGATAAACGGGTGATGTGCTTTATTATCAGGCTGGGTTGTTAGCTGCGATAGCTTTCGAGCAATTAATACAAAGCAACTAAAACAGATAATCGGCAACGGTAATAGCAGCAACATGCTCGGCCAGCTAAACCACTTCAAGAAAATCTCAGGCGACAACCATAAATTTGCGCCTGACACGAGGGCAATACCCACTAATGCAATATACACACAGCGCTTGCAGACGTTTATTGCATATTGCTGCAACTCACCTTCGGTTTTCATCACCAACCAAGCTGCACCAATTAGGGTATAAGCAGCAGCAACACCGACCGCACTCAAAAGTGCAAAACCATAAGACCAAGCAGACTCATCAAAGCCCATCACATAGCGACCTAACATGTAGCCCTGCGATGTCGCTGCCAACAGTGACCCAAACTTAAAGGCCAAGTCCCATGCATTCTTATGGTCGACAATGGCTTTAGCTCTGAAATCAAACGCAACGCCACGCAAAATCAAGCCAATCAGCATAAAAGTACAGGGAATATACAGCGCTTTTAGCACCAAACTATGCGCAGTCGGAAATGCAATCAGTAGCAACCCAATTGCCAAAACTAACCAGGTTTCATTGGCATCCCAAAATGGGCCTATTGAAGCGATCATTTTATCGGCATCATGATCGTTGTTGGTAGGTAATAAAATACCGACTCCCAAGTCATAGCCGTCCAAAATGGCATATAGCAGCACAGCTAATGCCATTAACGCTGCGTAAATAATTGCTAAGGTATCTTGTTCAAACATGCGCAGACTCCTTAATTTCAATACTTGAACGTTTTTTGCCTACATGCTCTTGTTGAGATATTTCTTCAATAAGCACCGCTTTTCTCGCCATCAAAAATACCGTGTGTAAATAAGCGACCAATAAAAACGCATACACGGTTAGATACATCACTAAGCTAAACCCGACATTGGCTGGTGCAATGGTGGTTGCAGCTTGATCGACGGTTAAAACACCGCTAACAATAAACGGCTGACGGCCAATCTCAGTGACATACCAGCCTGCAAGCGTTGCCACCCAACCAGAGAAACTCATTGCTACTAAAGTTCGTAGTAACCAATTTGGTAAAGCGTTATTCTTATAAAGCTTAAATGCGGCAAACCAAGCAACTGCAATCATGAGTAAACCAAGCCCCACCATGACTCTGAAACTAAAGAACACAGGTTTTACAGGTGGGTGCTCACCTTTAAATTCATTTAAGCCTTTTATTTCGCCATCAAGTTGATGGGTTAAGATTAAACTCGCCAAATTTGGCACAGCGAGTTCAAAATGATTTGTTCTCTGCTCTTCGTCTGGAATAGCGAATAACAATAAAGGGGCGCCTTCTGTGGTTTCCCACACACCTTCCATCGCTGCGACTTTTTGTGGTTGATGTTCAAACGTATTGAGACCATGTAAATCACCTACATAGGCTTGTAACGGTGCCAATACGGCTGCCACAACCAGCGCAACTTTAAGTGTGAGCCTTGGCGCTTTTTTATCATCGCCTCGCAGCAATCGATAGCTACTGATCCCTGCAATTAAAAAGCTCGCGGTAAGACCTGATGCAATCAACTTGTGCGTAAAACGATAAGGAAAGGAAGGGTTAAAAATGATCGCCCACCAATCGGTCGGATAAGCAATGCCATCTCGCATTTCAAAGCCAACAGGCGTTTGCATCCAAGAGTTAAGGCTTAAGATCCAAAATGCCGACAAAGTTGTGCCAATCGCTACAACAAAACAGGCGATGGTATGCACGCGAACAGGCACCTTATTTATACCAAACAACATGATCCCTAAGAAGGTTGCTTCTAAAAAGAACGCGGTTAGCACTTCGTAGCCAAGTAATGGCCCTGCAATATTGCCCACTTTTTCCATAAAGCCCGGCCAGTTCGTACCGAATTGAAAAGACATGGTGATGCCACTCACAACACCTAGTGCAAAAGTCAGCGCAAAAATTTTTACCCAGAAACGATAGGCTCGCATCCAAACCGCATCGCCAGTTTGTTCAAACCTGACTTTAAAGAATACGAGGAACCATCCTAACGCGATGGTTATAGTAGGAAATAAAATATGAAAACTGATATTTGCCGCAAACTGAATTCGCGACAGCATTAATGTATCTAACATGTTCCCCTCCGAACACGACCCAAGCACGCCTTAGTTGCAATCTTCCTCAACTAAGATTTTAAACTTTCAATAATTACTGAAACTTTAAAATATACTAAACACTAAATTGACTCAGATCAATTAATATCCCGGTTTTATTTTGAACAAATTGAGATAGCTCAGAAAATTCCTGTGTTAAGAGAGAGTGAAAAATGACATGATGAGCAAATACTATTAAAACGCTTAGGTCGTGCGCTTTGAAAACGTTACGCTTTTTTCTTTATATCTTTCTATCAATCACCGCCGTGGTTGCAAATGCAAATATTCTCTCTATTGAGCAAACGCCAAGCTTTGTTTTAACTGATAATGTTCAAGATGTTGATGGGTTAAATAACCCGAGAGACATCGCATTAAGCAAAGATAAGAAATGGGTATTTGTTGCCAGTGCCGATGATAACTCGCTTTCGGTATTTAAGGTGAACTCTGACTTGTCGCTTTCACATCAGCAAACAATTAAAAGCAGTGACGAAGTTAAACTCGAGGGCGCACTTTCTGTGGTGAGTGACGACAGCGGCCAAAACATTTATGTATTAAGTTATTACCACAGCGCACTGTTACACTTTAGCTTTTCTGAAAAAACAGGATTAGCGTTACAACATACCTTGTCTGACAATCTGCCTTTTGCACAAGTATTTAAACAACCTGAAACCATCAAACCAGAACAAGATACGGTTGGGCTCTTAGGTGGTTATGAGCTAGCAATTAACCACAACACCAATCAATTGTTTATCGCTGCAACCGTCAGCCATGGTGTTAGTGTATTTAACTTGAATCAAGATGGTAAACCAATCCTGTCTCAACGAATTCATACAAACAAAGATGCAGCCCTTTCAGGTGCAGTTTCTGTGACAACCAATAATACAGGCCAATTTTTGGCTGTCGCAGGGGTGAATGGTAAAGCCGTATCTATGTACAAACGTAATAAAGCTGGGAAATTTCACTTTTATCAAACTCTAAAGCACCCATTTGATATGCCGATTTCTGTGACTTTTGCTGGAAACGGGCACTACCTCATTGCGGTCGATGCTATAAACAACGATATTGTGTTGGCTCGCAAAAACCATGAACAAGCATTTGAAGTTGTAAAAGTGGTTAGTAAAGACGAACATAATATCGAGGGTTTGAATAAAGTAACGCTATCTAGAAATCAAAGCGCCATTTTAACTTTCTCAGAGCAAAGCCATCGCATTGATGAATTTCAGATAAACGAAGCTTCACTAAAGCACTCAAAAAGCCTTACTCCAAGCGGGCTACAATCAGCCACCGCACTTGAATTTATTAACTCAACGCATGTTGTGTCAACTTGGGCTAAATCTGATGCAATCGCGGTGTTTAAATTAAATACCGAATCATTAATGCACTAAAAAGGCAACTAACGTTGCCTTTTTAACATATCTAATCTTAACTCAGGTTAAAATTAAAAGTTATAACGGATATTTAAACCGGTATTTTTGTAATCGTTTGCATTTCTGTGAGCAAAGTTTAGTGTGAAGTTCTCTGCAAAAGTATAGTTTAGCTGTACTTGATATACTGCATTATCTTCTGATAAATACTCAAAATCCAAATGCTCATACCCTACACCAACAAGCATATTTAAGGCTTTGTTAAACGCAAAGTGATAATTGGCTTCTAAACCATATATTGTTGCGTCGTAAGAACTTTTATCAATACCTCCACTATATGAATATTCAATTTCTGTTTTTAATTTTCCAAAGTAGGGAGATACTTCAATAATTTTATCTTCCTCTAAGTACGTTAGATAACCAAAACCTGCATACAACTGACTCAGCTCATAATCATCATTATCATCTGAGTCTGTTGTTACTATATAACTGGCTTTGATTAAAAACTTCTCTTCCAATTGTTTACTGAACTTTAGCCCCACACCTTTTGGATCAAATCTAGAGTCATCAAACGATATAGTGGCGTAGCCTGCCTCAACATAATCAAAGTTAATGTTGCTTGCAAAAGCTGAAGAAGAGATTAGCGAAGTTGCTAGAAGAATTGCGCGAATTTTCATTTTTTCCCTTATATTCCATTCCTAAAAATTCGTCGCAATTTTAATGACTTACTCTGCATAGTGTAAGCCTTCTATGTAATATATTGTAAACAAATTAACGACAGGTAAAGCTCATCACCAATTCATAAGGTTGACCCATTGAATCTTCAGCGATACCACCGCCTATCGACATCGCTGCGCCTACATCATCAACTGCATTTTCACCTAGTACCCAAAGCACTGTGCCCGCTGTCTCTACAGCGCTGGCGATATTTAAATTCTGTAAATATTCTTCTTCAGGCATGCTGCCAACATAAGTAATGTTTTCATTCAGTACGTAGGCTTTCTTGTCTTGCTCGTCACAAAAGTGCTTAGACTGTTTTAATGCTTCATTACCTGCTTCAGATTTTGTTTGTGCCGTGAGCTTCACATAATGCTCACCACTGTCTGAAGGACGCACATTGTTGTGGTGCGCACACGCGGTTAATAGAGTCGCTAAAGAAAGTGAGATTAGTGTTTTCGCTGCATTCATCGTAAGTGCCTAAGGTGTTTGTTTTGATGAGTCTAAGTTAGCGCGATTACCTGTGAGAGTCCGTCAAATGTCGTGAGAAGTTGTAGAAAAGTGTAAAAAGACTAAACGCTCAAATAAAAAATAAAACCATCATATTTCCGGTATTCATAAATAGTTTATGCAAAAAACCTCAATTATGCTCCCTGCTCGTTTTTATTTATTTCTTTGTTTAGATTCCCTTCTCATCTGCATTTTTTAATCGCACAACCTAAATTTGCATTGTCCCTAATAATCCCTAGAATGCGCCGCTCAATTGACTGACAGGTTATTACGAGGTTTTCATGTCAAAGTCTTCTTTATTAACGCTTGGGTTTATGACCTTTGCGTTATTTTTAGGTGCGGGTAACGTTATTTTTCCGCCACAATTAGGCCAAGGCTCAGGTGAATTTTTCTGGCCAGCAACTATCGGATTTTTGATCACTGCTGTGGGATTACCTGCCCTAACGCTTATAGCAATTGGCTACATGGGCGGTAGCGAAGCGCTTACCAATAAACTACCGCGCGCAGGCCATTTACTGTTTTGGGGTGTATTGTTTCTATCAATTGGCCCGCTATTTTCATTACCAAGAACATTTAGCGTGTCATTTGAATTTATTGCCAAACCATTTTTCGCCGATTGGGCCTTGTTACCTTTCACTTTAGTAATGGCTGCAACCACGCTATTCTTTGCGCTTAGCCCTGGCAAACTAATGGACAGGATCGGTAAAATCTTAACGCCGGTTTTATTACTGATGCTGTTATTTATCGCCATCAGTGCTTTTTTATACCCGCACGGACAACTCGATAACACCGCAGAGCAATACCAATCTTTCGCCATTGCCTCTGGCCTATCCGAAGGGTATATGACCATGGACGTGTTAGGCGCTGTTGGCTTCGGCTGGTTAGTGATCAATGCGCTTAAAAGTGCGGCCCCTAATGCGCCTGTTGTGCCTAACCTGATCAAAATTGTGCTGATTTCTAGTGTTGCGATGTGTTTCGTTTATATTGCAATTGCTTTTGTGGGTGCAAATTACGGCATTGTTGAAAGTAATGGTGGTGCACTTTTATCAAATTACATGAATTGGATCTATGGTACGCCAGGCGTCTTATTAATGGGTGTAATTGTAACGCTTGCTTGTTTGACTACAGCCATAGGTTTGACCTGTGCTTGCGCTGAGTTTACTAGTCAAAACTTCAAAAGCATTAACTACAAAACCAGTACCATTACGATTGTCGCCATTACAACATTAGTCGCTAATCTGGGCTTAGACCTGTTGATTGCTATTACATTACCACTCGTTGTTGTACTTCACCCTGTTGCTATCAGTATTATTTTATTGGGTCTGTTCTATTTAAAGCGTCCGTTCAACGGCTTGGTATACAGTTTAACCATTGCAGCTGCAATCACCGGCGGTGTCATTGATGCGCTCAAGATCCTTGGCAATATGCCAGAGCAACTGCATAACGTATTTGTAAATTACCTACCTTTATATCAATACAATGCTGGCTGGATCGTGCCAACATTAGTCGTTTTTGCAGTCGCAAATATGCTGTTCCAACGCAAAGAAAATACAGCTCAAGCAGCTGCTTAAAGTGCATAACGAGTAATCTAAGGCCAACGATTTGCTATAAGTAATATAATTTTACAATTTATATACGCAAAAGTTGGCCTTCTCATTTTTCATTCGATTTTTCTCTATATAATGCCACCAGCAAAAACAGGGAAAAGAAATGAAAAAAATAAAACATACACTTAAAACATGGCTAAAGCGCTCCCCCGTTGCCATCGCTCTTTCAAGTGCTTTTGTATTACCGACCACCTTTGCCGCCCAAATCGATGGGGTACTAGATGAAGTACAATGGCAAAACGCTCAAGTCATCAACTTAGACAAAACCACCAGCCCATTCACCCTTGCCCAAGCTGATAAGCAAACTCAAGTAAAATACTTCTCTAGCGAAGAAGGTATACATGTTGCCGTGATTGCCACGCAAGCACTCGATGAGCAAACCTCTATGCGAACCGCCCGTGACAGTGATTTAGAAAGTGACTTCATTGAACTTATTATCGACTTTGATAATGGTAAAAACACCGCTTATGGCTTTGCGCTTGGAAATGGTGGTTCAATGCGCGACGGTATTTGGCAAAACAATAACAATTTCAAAAGTGATTGGGATGGCACCTGGTTTGGTAAAACCAGCCAAACTGACACCGGTTGGGTAGCTGAATATTTGATCCCTTGGAACGTTGCACCAATGGCGAAAATCGACGGTGACGATCGTCAAATGGGCATTTACGTTCGCCGTCATGATGTTAAGTCAAACCGAAGCTACAGCCATGCACCAACCTCATCGAGTCAGCCTGACTTTTTACGCGAGTTCAGTCAAATTAAGGTTGCTAACCATGCCAGCTCATCTTTAGATATTTTCGCTTCTGCAACATACCAAAACGATATGCTTAACGACACCGATGACAGCAATATCGGCGTAGATATCTTCTGGCGTCCAGATGCAAGCCAACAGTTGAGCGTGGCATTAAACCCTGATTTTGGTCAGGTCGAATCTGATGGTTTAGTTGTTAACTTTTCACCATTCGAAACTTTCTTTGCAGAGCGCCGCCCTTTCTTTACCGAAAACCAAGCTTTATTTGATATTCAAGGTAATGCGGGAATGCGCCTAGTGCATACACGCCGAATTGGTGTGTATGGCGATATTGATGCCGCAGTTAAATACACCTCGAATGGCCAAAATAACGACTTTGGCGTGATGGCTGTCTTTGAAGATGATGGCCATTTTAACGATAAAGAATCAAACAAGTTTGCCACTGCCCGTGCCCAACACCGCTTTGATGACTCTCAGGTTGGCTACTTAGTGACTTATGCAGACAAAGCCACACAAGGTCGTGAGTCTCAGGTTCACAGTGTCGATTACCGTACTGACGTGTCTGATACATTGCAAATTCGTGCACAAGTAAACGGCAGCTTTGTTGATTCTGACACACACAAAGGTCAAGTCGATGGCTACGGCGCATGGTTGAACTTTG
Organism: Pseudoalteromonas sp. SS15; assembly: GCF_049257195.1. NCBI lineage: Bacteria > Pseudomonadati > Pseudomonadota > Gammaproteobacteria > Alteromonadales > Pseudoalteromonadaceae > Pseudoalteromonas > Pseudoalteromonas sp. SS15. The sequence goes on along the minus strand of NZ_JBMMUD010000006.1, from coordinate 143,836 downwards.
TACATAAATTCAGTGATAACTGGCAGCAACGTTTAAACTTCACGGTTTACGATGAAGAGTTTCAAGTCAATGATTTAGGCTTTTTATCACGCTCAGATTTACAACGTGTTTGGTATAACAACGAACGTTACTTCACCGATTTTGATGAAAGCAGCAGTTTGAAGCAACGCCGCGTTGAAGGTTACTTTATGCGCGATCACAACAGTGATGGCGATCATCTAAGAACTGAAATGGGAATAACAGGTACCGAAGAGTACAAAGACAGTGCCTTTTGGTTCTGGCGTTTCGACTATACGTCTTCAGGCCTTGATGACAGAACAACCCGAGGCAATGGCGACTTTAATTTAGGTTCAGGCCGTGAGTTTTTCACTGAGTACAACTTTGGTAGCCAAAACAAGTTCCGTCACCATGTCGCTTTTGGTCTACAAAGTTATGACCGTGAAGGCGATGGCGGTCGTTTCCACTATCACCCAAGCTACTACTTCACCGATAACTACCGAGTATCATGGAGTTTATGGGCTGTGCAGCAAAAGCAAAGCTTATATTGGATTGACAACCAGCTTGCTCGTTATGACTACAAGCAATTAGAAAACAGCTTAGATTTTGACGCCACCATCGATGATAAGCAAGAAGTTCGAGTGCGTTTCCAATGGGTCAGTGTAACGGGTAAAAATGGTAACCTATTTGCCATTAACAAGCATGGCGACCTATACGATGCCAACGCCCAAGTAAGTGATTTTTCTCGTTCAACAACGCGACTACAAATTCGCTACCGTTATGAGATTGCTCCGCTTTCTAACATCTATTTGGTTTATAGCCGTGGTGGACAATCTATCGATGATTTAGATCAGAGCAACTTCTCGTTATTCAAAGAGGGCTGGGACAATCGTACCGGCGACAACTTTGTAGCGAAAATTCGCTATCGTTTCTAAAAAAAACGCTATATTCCCCAAATCACCTTGTTCATAAACAGTCAGTGGTTTGGGGGTGTTGCTCTACCAAAAGTAACTTGTGACATAGATTTTAGTCCCTATTTTCGTGTATTATTCATTTTTTAATAATAATGATGATACGAAATGGATTTATTCAAACCCGCCCTGCTTACCTCTTTGCTATTTAGTGCTAACAGCTTTGCCACAACAACGGTTGACCAAAGAAGTTTATCAGTTGAGCTTACAAAAACCGCAGCAATGTTAAATAAAAACGGGCCTGTGATGTTAGATGAAGAAACACGATTAGACTCTGTTGCGACATTTAGCAGCCATATTATTTATAACAACACTATGATTAACTACAGTGTCGAGCAATTAGATCCCAATCAATTTAAAACACTGCTTCAAGACATAGTAATAAAGCCACTGTGCGGCAATAAAGACTTAAAAGCATTCAAAGAGTATGGCGTGACCATGGTTTATCGCTATCTTGATAAGTCAGGTAATTTTATCAGTGAGTTATCGAAAGATATGTCAACCTGTCCATAAGCTTATAGCGATTAATGCCCGAATATTCTTAGCAAAAAGATAAGCGCTTACATAAAACACCTTATCTTTTTGTTTTCACCCCAAGCCATTCCTTACGATTTAATTTCTGTCTATACTCAGTGATAACCATGCTTTTGATAAATGAGCTTTATATTGCGACTGAGTGTTTGCTTTTTCCTATTCTTATTCAGCCATAACTTATTTGCGCAATGTGCCAAAGACAAAACCGTGCACGTAGGCATTGGTGCAACTTGGCCGCCTTATGTTATGTATCAACAAGACAGAGCCTTTGGTCTTGAAATAGATATCAGCAGAAAAGTCTTTCAAACAGCGGGCTACTGCGTTGAGTTTGTTAGACTGCCGACCACCGACAGGGCCATAAAAGAACTTAGTATTGGCTTAGTCGACGCGCTTCCCTCATCAAGTTTTAATCACGAAAGAGAAAAAATCGCCGCTTTTACAGCGCCGTATCGACGCGAAAGAATGCGGTTATTCACTCACCTCCCCGTTGAACCAATCAACGACTTAAAAACGCTGTTCGACCAAAAAATGTCATTTGTGATCAACCCTGGGGCATTTTACGGCGATGAATTTGATGGGCACTTTCAAAAACCAGAAAACAAATCACAATTTGCTTTTGTAAAAAGCATTAAACAGCGCATGAGCATGGTGCATTTAAAAAGAGTAGAATTTTTGGTCGAAGATGAAATGGCAGGGCTTTACTACTTTTCTACGTACCGAGGCGGTAACATTCAGCTTCACCCTTATATAGTCAATGACAACCCCATTCACTTTATGCTCAATCGTGAACGCTTTTCTGAGCAAGACATTCTCAAAATTAATAATGCAATCTCGTTACTTCAACAAGAGATTAATACAATTATTGATCGCTATACGACATCCAACACTTAAGGCTGGAAAAATCTGAGCTAGCACCCCATCTCTGTTGAAAATTACTGCACTATAAACACCTATTTGGTATCCAAGCCCATTCAAAATGTTAAAAAACTTGTGGCTCCCTCATTTTTGGCCTTTTAAAATTTAAATTTACGCAACAAAACTAAGGCGCTTCAACTACACTTAATCAATCGTTTATTCAAGTTGAGACTCTTACCTTGAACTACGTTTTTAAAGTGAAAACTCGCGTTGCGACTTTTATATTTTTGACCTGTTTACCATGCACTGTAGTAGCTGATAGCAATGAGGAAATAGACTTATTTTCTTTGTCGCTGAGTGAACTAATCAATGTCACCGTCGAAGCTCGAAAAGTTGAAGAAGACTTGCAACGCACTCCCATTTCAGTTTCTGTCATGTCAAATCGCTTTTTGAAAGAGCGCAGCTTAACCAACTTATTAGAAGCCTCTTACTTTATTCCCAATATTGAAATTACCACGGTAGGCGAGAACTCAGGCTGTACGCATTGTGCGGGGATCACCATGCGAGGGGTTGGACAAGTGGATCCTATTCCAACCACAGATCCGAGTGTTGGCATTTATATAGATGGTGTTTACCATGCCCGCTCAGCCGGTGGTATTTACAGCTTTTTAGATATTGATCGCATCGAAGTGTTAAGAGGGCCACAAGGCACACTGTTTGGAAAAAATACCATTGGCGGCGCCATTAATGTGTTCACAAATAAAGTCACTGACAAAAAACAGTTTAATGGTCAGGTGACCATCGGCGAATTTAACCGAAAAGATGCGTCTGTTATCTTCAACTCTCCTATTTCTGATAACGTGTCTGCACGCTTAGCTTTGTCGAAGAACTATCGAGAAGGTTTTGTAACTCGTGTGAATGGAGATAAAGAAGGCGGACGAGACGATCTCAATGTCATTGCGAAACTGAATTTTAAACAATCAGAACAGCTAAATTTTGAATTGAGTTACGATAGACAACTACAAAACAATGGCAGTGCGCCCTCAGTGCTCCCTAAAAAAAATGATGATGCTTCACTCATTGTTTTGTATAACCGTATCGCTGAAGTATCTCCAGCAATTGACCCTTATCCTAAACTGACCGTATTTGATGATAAATTTCGCAGTGCCTCTACTGATGAAAACGAAAATCACCTGAATCAATATGGCTACAAAGCAAATATTGAGTGGGATATCTCAGATCAGCTTAAGCTCAAGTCGATTAGCTCCTATCGAAGCCTTGAAGCCGTATATGGTCGTGATTTTGACAATAACTCGTTTAATATTGGCGTAACCAGAGACTACCAAACTCAAAAACAAACAAGTCAGGAGTTTAATTTAACAGGCAGTGTCGGTAGCCAGTTCGATTGGTTACTAGGCCTGTTCGCCATTGATGAAGAAATTCACTATTTGTTTAATTTTACTTTTATCGAGGGCTTGTATCTTGGCCTTGAAACAATACCCGGCCCACTTGATGACTCTCCGTTAAGCAACCCGACAGCAATTGGAGGCGCTGGTAACCCCTTAAATATTGGACTCGACTTAGATAACACATTCAATAATGACATTGAGAGTGAAAGTGTCGCAGCCTTTTTCAATGGTAATTATCGCTTTGATGAGCAATGGACGTTAACTTTAGGTGGTCGCATCACCCGTGAGAAGAAAAAGCAGCAAGTCATTACAACCCGAAATATTGCCCAAGTTGTCGCAATAGAAAGAACTGATACGAGCCCAGAAGGTCCAATTGAAAAAAGCTGGCGGGTATTTTCACCTTTAGCCAGTGTTCAATATCAGGCTTCAAACAATATGATGCTGTTTCTAACGGGGTCCCGCGGATTCAAATCTGGCGGTTTTAATGGTGTGGCTAATACGCCCGTTTCGGCCAGACCTTTTGACCCCGAATACTTAACCGCATTTGAACTGGGTATGCGCTCTCAGTGGTTTGATAACACCCTAAGATTAAATGCAACGGCATTCTTTATGAAGCACAAAGACATGCAATTAAGAGGAGGAGAATCAGGCGAGGATTCCGGCGTCGAAATATTTATCGATAACGTTGGTAATACTGAGACTCAGGGTGCTGAAATAGAGTTTGAGCGCATCACTGGTAGCGGTTTTACTGTTTCTGGTAGTTTGTCTTATACAGATGCCAAGTTTACCGATGTTGGTACAGCTACTGAAGTCACCACAGACAGCAAGCTGATTAAAACACCTAAGTGGACAGCCTCAATGGGTGTTAAATATAACTGGGAGTTATCCCATGGCCAGCAGCTTTCAACTCGCCTAGACTGGGCTTATCGAAGTAAAGTGTACAATGACGTTTTTAATAGTCCTTTTGCAACTCAACAGAGCATAGCTCTGGTGAATATATCTGCAAACTATCAAATCAGCGAGTCACTCAGTGTCACTGCGTTTGTTACCAACTTAACAGACAAATATCATGTTATCGGTTCAAACGACTTCACGGCGTCATTTGGTGTCGCAGAGTTTTATCTCGCACCACCAAGGCAAGCGGGAGTCAGTATTCAATATCAGTTTTAAATAAAGATATTAGCTCAATAAATGAGCGAGATTGTATATCTTCGTCTATAGTTAATTAAAGTCAGATCAAATAGTCATTTTGTGTTGCGATTTTGACTTTTTATGGCCTGAATTTCAGGCTAGCTAGTTGTAAATATGAATTTTCCTATTTCCTTTGCAAAAGATAAAAGGGGTAGCCAGAACTGCGCTAACCCCTTTGTTTCATGCGAATAAAAAGCTTCATGCGAATAAAAAACTTCATGTGAATAAAAGCAGCTTGCCCATAAAACCTGCATGAGTAAAAGCCGCCTTTAGACTAGTCTCTACTTTGCCTCGCCGGATAAAATACGTAACTGCCAACCAGTGTTGCAGCCAACATAAATATCGCGCCATCATGAACCTGGCTATTAAAGGTATATCTAAATAAAGCCAACAAACCGAAATAAGCTATGGTCGAATATTGCAACCAATGCCAACCTCGATTCACCTTGGGATCTTTCTGAGAAGCAAGCAAATAGCGACCTAACCATAAGCCGATTTGTGATGACAACAACACAAGCCCGCCAACCACAAAAAATGACAACCACACCAGAGACTCAGGCCAATTGATGATCTGCGCCGATTTCGCAGGTCCTGACCAAAGCGCATCCCAACTCACTGCGATGATCAACGCCCATGAAATGGCTTTATGCGTAAAGCTGGCCTCATCACCTTCATGATAGTCTTGCAACTCTTGATACAGAAAATAAGCAATAAACGCGAATGCAACTAAGCCAATAATGGGGCTAATGCTCGGTAGCCATTTCAAACCAAAATAACTCAGCATGTAACCAAACATCGGAAACAAAGTATGGGTTGCAGTTACACCCACCACCCAACGCACTTTCACTGCCTTGTCGCTCAGTTGTTTACTATAAAGTGCTGTGACTATGGCTACATCTAGCCCAATCGCTAAACCCATGAGCAAACAGGCAAAAAGAAATTCAAGCAGTAGCTCCACACCGTTACTCCTTTAAGGGTTCGCTATTTTCAGCCTGCGCCCAATCAAGTCGAATATCAAAGCCATACCTGAAGTCTTCTTCTAGTGGTGGCATATTATCTTCAACTTTTTCAAGCACATTCGTGGCTACACCCAATGTTGCTTCTCGACCAAACAGATAACTTTGCTCTTTCATGATCGTAAAATAGGCTTTATTTAAATCGAGCGCTCTGCGTGTTGAAGGCATGATGAGTTCATAAATATTCGGTAATGCCTGCACCTGCGCTGTTTTAACCGAGCCATCGTGATTGAACCACTTTCGCAGCATTTCTTTGTTTTGTCTGAACTCATCGCCCCCACCAACTCTTTGCAGATAGGTTAAAAACTCACCTTGCTGTTGACCCAATGTAGGCGTGTCTGTTTGCGTTTTCAGATTGATGTAGCCCCACCCTTTAGCGCCTTCAACTTTGCGTGCAAAAGAAAAAGTCTGATCTATGGTTGTACCCACGGTTTTATGACACCCATTACACGACTGTAATTCTTGATAATGCTGTTGGCGCAACTGGCCCTTTTCATCTTCAATAAAGCCATTTATGGTCCAGCTAAAACCGTTATCTATGCCCCTTTCGCGCAAGTTAATTGTGCGAGGGAGCTGTTCAAACTCTTTTTCTTTCGCCTCTCTGTGATAGGTGATCGCTACTTTGCGATTATTCTTAAAGGCATGTTTTTTCATGTAGCGAACTTCTTTCATGCGCTCTGCATTGTATGGCTTGCCATTTTCGTCAACGCCAATGTAACGAACGGTATGTAAGAATTCGGTGCCTTGTGGATACAGCATATCGGTTAAAGGCACTTTCTTAGCGTCACCAAGATAATGACTGCGTTTTTGCATTGTCGTGATCACAGAAAGCTTACCGTCACCATTGAGATCGACCTGTAGCTTTCTTTCATCTATATCAGGTACTGTGATGCTGTCTAATCGCTTCATAGACATTTCAAGTAAGCTTAAATTGGCAAAATACACGTCTAGGCTATCTTCACCTTTCAACTGCCTAAACGACTTATCTAGTCGGATCATTACATCGCCTGTCGAGCCATTGGTTGGCCAAAAAGTACTTGGAAATGGTTTGTAGTTAAATGCCACCCAATGGCTGCCATCAACAGCAAGACCATTTTGTGTAAAAGCTTTATCAGGAGTCGCCAAATCTTTCAGTGCGACAGCACTAATTTGCGGATGTGCTGGGTGAATTTGTATAAATTCGGAGTAGTTATCTTCTTTGATCCATTTTTTGATAAAAGCATCGTCAATGCCCTTTATTTTTAAGGTGCGATCAACAAATAAGTTTTTCCAACTGTTTGTCATGCCCTCATCAGAGAATTGATAGTCCCCCTGCAAGTCACCATCATTCATGATATTGGGTCTTTTATCAGAACTGGGGTAGCTCTGATGGCAGGCCATGCATGGGTTATGCTTGCCTTCAGTTTTAGTATAACACTGAGGCGGGATCACTGACTCTGGATTATAAATTTCATTATTTTTAATAAAGTCGAGCGCCTTGAGCGTGTTAGTGTTTTTGTACTCAGTTGCACTTTCATGTCCGTAGCATGACGCTGAAAAAAGTGCTGTGGCTATAGATATAAGCCAAATTAATCGTGTTCGCATGATGATTACCACTGATGAAAAAAGCAGAGATCTGACGACCTCTGCTACAACTGGATTAGTTCTTTACTGGCTCGTATAGCCATAATGTATTGTTTTCTTGGAAGCCATCTTCACCAATAATGATGCGGCCATCATCCATTACAATCACATTATCTGGCTGAGACAACTGGTTAACATCACAGCGTGTTGCATCTTTGAAAGAGCCACGGAAAGTTGAACCCATCACAACAGGTTCAATACGGCTAATGTTATAACCAGCTTCTAGTTTAGCTCGGTAAACACCACCACAGTCTTTTACGCGGTTAGATAATTGAATATCACCTTTGCCATCTGTCATTGTGTTATCTAAATCAGCAATCGCGATGTAAACAAACGCTTCAGTAACTTCTTCACCAGCAATGGTATTTACACCTTCAATGGCTTCTTTAGCACGATCAGTATTAATCGAAATACCTTCAAGCTTACGCCATTCTGCAGTTGCGCCTTTTGCGATTGCCGCTTGACGAGACTCTAAAAACACCACCCTGTCATCCATTGGCGCACCTGCGGTGACTTTACCACCTCCGTTTTCAACAGTCGGATAAGTCGCCTCACCGTTTTTCCACGCTTCAACATCAGCCAAAGTCATATAGCTGGTTTCGCCTTCAACATAGTCTTCAGTACCAATGCCATCAAAGTCAGCGATCCAAGCTTCGATTGTAGCGTTATCGCCACGACCAATCTCTTTCCATTCAACACTAAAGCCTGTAGTTGCAGGGTCATTTTGTCCTGCATCTTGTGTTAACTTCGCGCCATAAAGCGTGCCTTCACTTAAATCTTCTGGTGTGTCTGCAACAAATTTGAATAGTACGCCGCCAGTGTCATCTTGAGACATATACACTGTTTTGCCATCTGGCATTACTGTTGCGTTTTCATGCTCAAAGCGACCTAATGCATAGTGCTTAACCACTTCTGGTTCAGCCTCTGTAGGCTTCTGTACTTCGGCAATATAACCGTAACGGTATGGGTTTGGCGCGTCTGGTGCCGTTAATTTCCACATGTAACCCAAGATACTTGAGTCTATTTCAGACTGATTATTCCAGCTTGCACTCGTTGTAGAATTAACCGATGTGTCAACAATCCACTCTTCTGAAGTAAGTGGTGTATTCCATGGCGTCACAGAGCCAAAACAGTTTGCTGCCGTGCCGTGAACACCTTTAAAATCAAGCATCATGGCATCATCAACTGACCACATGCCTTTGTCATCTTTAGTTAATGCTAAACGGCTCATACCACCTGGGTACATTTCCCAGTTAGTGAACAAATAACCTTTCCCCTCACCTGTAGGAATAAAGCCATTAAAATCAGGCATATCGTTTTCTAGAATTAACTGATTATCTTGATGTGAGTAGATATGACCTAAACCAGACGGCAATTTACCCGCATAAGTATCGCCAGTTTGACCAAGAATTTGATACTGACCATATGCCGACATCACTGTTTGACGCTCTTTCTCGCTTGAAGGTACAGGAGAATCAACCAATGTTTTTGGTAGTTTATTAAAGTTAACACCAGCAAGAACACCTACAGTACCTGTATGGTATGTTTTATCGTTTAAATCATCTTTTTCAACATTACTATCAGAAGGGTGTTGCGCGTTGAAGAACAGGTCGCCTTCTTTCGTTAAGAAGATACCCGTTACTTCAGCACCAGTAGGCACTGTTGCTAAACGTGTTAACTTACCAGCTGTGCCATCAAGACCATTTTCGCCTGCTTCACCTTGTGCGCCAGTTTCGCCAGTCTCACCTTGTGAACCAGTTTCACCTACTTCACCTTGCACACCCTGTTGACCCGTTTCACCTTGTGGACCTTGCGCGCCCTGCGCACCGTCATCACCGTCGATACAACCCGATAATGCAACCAAAACACTGAGTGTGAGCGCACTGAGCTTTAATCCATTCGTTTTCATTTTTTTACCTTGCTACGTTGTTTGTTGGGTTTAAAACGCAAGCTAGAATAGAGGCTCTATTTTAAAGTTAGGCTAAATAAAATTGACATTTCAATGACTTAAATACGCAATTTCTATTACAACCGTCATCTAAGAAAAGTGTATTTCTTTATTAGAAAAGCAACATAAAACAAATGGAAGACCAGATATTTACTGACTTTAACAGAATAAAAAAAGAGGCAACTCAGCCTCTTTTTAACACCTTTGCAAAATGACAGGTGTCTTTAAAAGGTCATACTGATCCCAATTGATGGCAGTGGTGGAATCAATGGGGTCGGAATCAATGGGGTCAGAGTTGTTGATTTACCTTTCAAATTACCTCATACATGAGAGCGAACCATTGAGCTAGGGTTTTCTATGTCTAGGGTCAGTATTACTTCACAAAATGAGCAAGCTAAAAGGTCACCAATTAGTTTCTAAGCGCTTACAAAGCTAAGCAATACAGATCTCTTGACTTAAAAAGTGAAAGTCTAGTTAGGGTCTGCAAGTGCATGGTTATTAAACCAATTAACTAAGAACTCGATAAAATAGCGTACCTTTGGTGGCGTGTGCTGTCGCACAGGATACAGCGCAAGCAAATTCATAATGGGCTTTGAGTCATTGATAAGCACTTCAACCACCTCGCCTTTGGCAAGCGCACCGGAACTAATAAAACGCGGGATAAAACCAATACCTAGCCCTTGCTTAACCATGTCTAGTAAAAACACTGAGTTGTTTGCTTTTAATGGCCCATTAATTTGCACAGGCTCTTTACCCACTGGCCAGTAATTTTTGTGGCGAAAGTAGCTGTACTCAAAGCAGTGATGGTATTGTAAATCAGACGGTGTTTTGATTTCTGGATGCGCAGCTAAGTAGCTAGGTGAAGCACAAATACTATAGGTAAACTCGGTGATTTTTTTACCCACATAGGCCGAGTCAAACTCACGACTCGCGACTCGCAGCCCCACATCAAAGTTATGTTCAAGTAAATCTTGAGCCATGTCACTAAACTCAATATCAAGTTCAATTAAAGGGTACTGCTTCATAAATGCTGCCAGTGCAGGAGCGAGCACCGTTTGACCCAGCGCCATCGGTGCATTCAATCTCAAACGCCCTTTTACGGTATGCTGAAACGCCTGTAACTGCGATTCCGAGTCTTCAATTTGTTTCAATATATCCCGGCAGCGCTGCAAATACTCTTCTCCTAATTCGGTAAGTTGTAAACGGCGAGTAGAACGCTGTAATAAGCGTACTTCAAGGGCTTCTTCTAACGCACTGATCTGCTTGCTGATCATCGACTTGCTAGTGCCTACTTGTTCTGCGACTCGAGAAAAACTACCAAGCTCCGCAACGCGTACGAACAAATACATCGCCTTTAATTTATCCATGATTAATTGTTTCCTTATTGGAAAAAGACTGGGCTTATTATGACTATATATCACACCAATTTTGCGTTCTATAGTGTATCTAATTCAACAACAAAACAAACCAAGGTTCTTATGTACACACTTTATTTTTCACCTGGCACCTGTTCTTTAGCAACTCAAGTCATCCTTCGTGAACTGAATGTGCCGTTCCAATTAGTTAATCGTCATTCTGTAGAAAATTATTTTTATATCAACCCATTAGGTGCAGTACCTGCGCTCGGTGTAGAGGGTAATATAATCACCGAAGGCGCAGCTATCATTTTACATTTGCTTAAACGTCACCCTAATGACTTACTACCAAACGATCCTCGAGCAAAGGACAAGGCAGTGCAACAACTGATGTTTGCTAATGCATCAGTGCACCCGGCTTACAGTAAATTGTTTTTCATTACGCGAGCACTTGGCGACGAACATAAACAAGCCAAACAACAAGCTCTCCAAACTGCGGCAGACGACATCAATAAGGCGTGGGCGCACGTTGAAAAAACACTAGAAGAACAACCTTATATTGCAGGAGATCAACTTACGCCTGCCGATATTTTGTTGAGTGTTTATGAAACCTGGGGCCAATATTTTGATGTTGCAATTGAAATTGGCCCTAAGACCCAAGCGCTAGTTGATCAAGTCCGTGCGCGTGCTAGTTTTGTTGCCTCCATCGCAGCCGAGCAAGAGGCAGCATAATGGACGACTCATTAAAATCCTCGTTAGAAATCATTGAGGGCATGATCCTAGATTATTTTAAAGGGCTCCACAGCGCTGACATTGCACTACTCGATAGCTTATTTGATCCAACCGCGCAGCTTTACGCGCCAGGTATTCGACGCACTAAAGATGAATGGTTGACTCTTGTAGCAAACCGCCTTGTACCACAAGAACTTGGCCACCCGTTTAGCTATCAAATTTTGTCAGTCGAGCTGTTGGGCGAACAAGCCTTTGCCAAAGTCAGTTGTCCGCTGCTTGGTCACCAATTTATCGACTTTTTGGGTTTCTTGCGAGAAAACGACAAGTGGCAAATTGTCACAAAACAGTACGCCACAAATCCATTTTTAACTGTATAGAAAGGATAAACCATGCCATACGTAAATATTAAAATCACCGACGAAGGCGTTACCCAAGAACAAAAGCAACAACTTATAGCTGGCACCACGCAGTTATTGGTAAGTGTGTTAGATAAAGATCCTGCCACTACCTTTGTCCTGATTGAAGAGGTTAAGACGGACAACTGGGGAATTGGTTATGACTCAGTCACGACACTTCGGCAAAAGCGATAAAAGGTAAAACCACACAACTGTTGAAAAAAGAAGGTTAACAAAGGCACCCAATCTCATCTGTCTTAGTTTGGGTGTTTATATGATTTTAATTAGTATCATGTCTACCGTAAACGATGACCTGATCTGCGGTGCCATTTTCGTCAGGGTCTAAATCAATACCCATCAAATTACCTATATGATCTACGTAATGTCTATGAAAGTCGTCATTTTAGAAACGGTATTTTAAAATTGAATAAGCAATAAAAAATGCATGGGCAGTGAGATATTTACTGACTTTAACAGAATAAAAAAAGAGGCTTTTAAGCCTCTTTTAAACACCTTTTCAAAATGACAGCTGTCTTTAAAAAGTCATACTAATACCAATTGATGGCAGTGGCATATCTGGAAATTGATAGTCTTTTTCAAACTCAGTGTAGGCCGCGTTATATTCAAGCTCTTGCACTGCTCTTGAGCCATACACGTTTAACACTTCAATATACAAGTTGGTGTCGAGACCAAACCACTCGGTTTTATAGTCAGCACGAATATCTAAACGATGATAGTTACCCCACTGCTCGGCGTTAAACTCGCCGTAGTTTGGCACATAAAATAATGGCTCGTTGGCCGCGCTGTTCGGTTCAACATAAGGCGTTGCAGAGTTTACTTGCGTGTATCTTCGGCCACTTTGGAAACGCCATTTCGCGCCTATTTGCCAGTTTTCGTCCCACTTATAGTCAAGTACAATATTTGCCACCCAAGGCAAATCAAATTCAGAGTTAAACTTTTGCTGCGTCAACGGGTTGTCTCGCTCAGTTTTACTGTAGGCAATGCTCGCCCAGCCAAACCAGTCATCTGAAAGCTGCTTATTAACCAAAAGCTCAATACCATAAGCTGTGCCACTGGCGACATCTTCAAATCGAGTAAAACCAGACACATCTTGGTCTAACGAACGCATTTGCGCATTCGGGTTTGCGACTACTAGGTTATCAAGCGCTTTATAGAACAGCTCTGTTTTCATACTTAACCCGTCATCAAGGGTCGATTCAAGATTGAGTACAATATGGGTTGCCTCACTGGCCTCGAGCTCTGTATTACCATAGCCTTCGATAAGGTATTGATAATCATCAATCAATGTATGGTGTATACCAGCGCTTAAATTCAATTTATGTGCGTCGTTTAAGCGATACCCCAAACGTGCGCGTGGCTCCAGATAAGTTTGACTGTTGTTATTAGTGCCAAGTAGCGCAACCCCCACTTGGTAGTCCCAATTTGCACTTAAATCTCCGTTCGCCGAAACATAAGCGTGATACTGCTCAAATTTTAATGTGCCTTCTTCGGCAAACATATCACTAAAATAACTCGGCGGGCATACTTCAAACTCTAAGTTACAAGGTAATAGACGCCCACTACTGACATAATCGACTTCTGTCGATTGCACCTTGGCACCAAATAGCACGTCAACGTCTTCGCCTTGATACTGACTGTCAGCCTTTAAAATCACTTTGGTGATGTCTGCATCCCAACGAAACACATCCCCTTCTCGCTCTTGTTGATTTTGCGTCAGTAAATTTAAGCTAGTGGTGGTTTCGAAATCACCATTAAAATTCTGCCAACTGATTGCTTGGCTATGAAAATACGTTTGATAACGTTCGCCCGATGCCAAATCTGGGTTTTTGCCTATGTCTCTGCCATCCGCATCAAAGGCAATTTCGATATAATCTTTCGCACCATTGGCGGTCGCTCTGATCACATTGTTGTCGTCTAAATCCCAAATCAGCTTCGCTTGATAATCTCGATTTCGAGGTGGCACCGCAAAAGAAAAGTCTTCGTCCTCAATAAAGTTATCGACATAGGTATGCACTAAGCTTTCTCTAAAAGACACGTAAAAAGCCGCATTATTTGCAATGGCTTGCTCATACAAAAAGCCACTTCTAAAGAAACTTAAATCTAAAACATTGGTTGGGTTATCTGCGTCGGGATCTCTCAGCTCAGTTAAAATCACACCGCCATTTGCATTGGCATATTGGCTCGACCATGCACCTGTTTTTAACTCAAAGCTTTCTATCAACAAGGGGTTGTAAACACTGATCCCATCATTATGAAACACATAGCCCATCTCAAGTCCGTCAGTTAGGTATAAATTATCACTTACAGAGCTGCCGCGAATGGCCGGTTGTGCAACTGGGCCGCCAGTACTCGGCGTTGCTAATACCACACCCGGTAATGCTTCAAGCCCTTTTAATGGGTCGTTACCCGTACCGGGTAGAGACAATAACTTACCAGAACTGATTTTTATGCCGTCAGGCTTAGAAGCCACTACAGTAATACTTTCTATATTTGCTTTGTCATCGTCATTGTTATTTTGCGTATTAGCTAAAGCGTTTGTTGCAAGGGCGCCAACTAAAACAGCTAAGGTGGATTTAATAAAAGTCATTTTTGCATCCTCAATATGCGTTTATTTAATGACAGTAATTTACGCTGTTGTTGCTTTCTGGTTTAATTAAGCCATTGATTTATGTATGAATGGGCGGTTTTTTGTATGAATGGGCAATTTCCAATTGGTTCCATTAGCCCTTGGCGCTACTTTGCTTGTATTGGCTTCTTTTTAGCATGCCTTTTAAGTATCTCAGATGATGACAATGCACTACCGAATTGGCTAAATTTTGTCGTTTGGCAGGTACAAGTGTTCTCTGGTTTGGCGTTTTTTATTGCCACACACACCTTAATGAAAGGCGTATTAGCAAGACAAAACGATATTGTAAAACTGGCCATCAGCTCTGTGATTGCAGTGACTATTTATGTGCCATTTTCTTTATTGCGCGACGTATATATAGAGCATGAAACCGCGTATACCTTATATGCCCTGTTTGAAGAGTGGCAAAATATGGCACCCGCGGCACTCATTTCATGGGTGGCAATAAACCTGCCTTGGCTAAGTGGCTTTCAGATCAAACGCTCTGAGAACACGACTTCCTCGTCACAAAAAACAACTCAAACCACTGATAATATTACTAATAAAAATAAAATCGAGACGGTTAATCCTGTAACAGTTAATTATGAAACTACTGAGCCTACAGTTGATCCACAAGACAATTCAGCTACACAGCCAGAGCATGACTTTTTAAAAATCGCAAAAATAGACAACATAGACTCACTCATTTGCCTAAAAGCAGAGCTGCATTATTTAAAAGTCGTTACTGAGCAAGAACAACATCTGATTTTATACAACTTAAAAGATGCCATTGAAGCACTTTCAAACATCGACTCTACACTCGGCGCAGGACAAACCCACCGCAGTTATTGGGTAAACCCAACTCATGCAAAAAAATTACTCAGGAAGAATCGAGAAGGCGAGTTGGTGTTATCGAATCAAGATAAAGTGCCAGTGAGTCGAGCGAATATGAAGAAGGTGAAGGAGTGGTTTGAATAGTGCCCTTATAGGCACTAATCAAACATTGAGATTGCCAAGTTCAATTTGATAATATCAAATCTGAGCTAGTACATCTGAGATAGTTAAATTCAAGTTATGCAACATTCTCTTCTTTTTGTGCAGCTTCTATAGCTAAAGACTCTCTATATTCTGTAGCCTCGGCTTTCATAGTCCAGTGAACATCAGATAAGTTATGTTTTTCAACTGTTTGCTTAATTTCGGCAAGTGTAGTTTTGAAAAATTCTTTCCTCGGATTTATCTTATTTACAGATTCTCTTTCAAACCTGCGATGTAAATCTTTTTCTAACGAAGGAGCATCTTCACTATAAATCATTGCATGGACATCAAATGAAAATGGTACTGAAGCATCGCCTAACTCTTTAACTCTATCTAGAGGCTCTAATCGTCTTGTCATCCCTATTTTAAATACATTCTCTCCAAAACTACCTATATTACTTATAATGTAAACATGGCCTCTTCGTGTTTGTTGAGCCATGGATAACGCTCTTTGACCTCGCTCTTCAGCTTCATGTAACTTACCTTCAAGCTCGGCGAGTTGTGCCTCAAAATCTTTCCTTTGCTCTTCATTTGCACTGGCTAATTCACTCCTTGCTTTTTCTAGTGCTTTTTGAAGGATGCGTTCTTCTTTTTCAGCTTCCCTAATTGCTTTCTCCATCTCCTTTCTTGCTTTTTCTTCTTCTCGAATCTGCTGTTTAATTTCACGTTGTTCAGCTAACTCAATCTGACGAAGTTCATGGGTTGATACTGCCCACCTTAATTCATCCTGACGAGCATCTAAAAAAGATTGATTAATACGTGCATTTCTAAATGGTGCTCCGTTGTGATTAACCAAAGCAAAAGCATCTACAATTTCTTGTTTAATTTTTCCATAATTATCATGTTTAACCTTAGATAAAGCTGAATCAACTTTTCCATTGAACGCATCAACTGCAAAGTGAATTGCATATGTTTTTCTCTGTGGTTCTACATAATCGCAGTCACCCGCATGACCTTGTTTGACCATATCACGTACTCTTTTTCTCGCTTGTTTTAACTGCTCTCCAGCTTCTTTGAAGCTAAACTCTTCCGCGAGATCATCTAAAACTGAATGATTTGGAATTATATAATCATCCTTATAACCTTCTATCGTATTTCTCATTGCCTTGATCGCAGCACTGTAAGAATCAGCTTTTTCTTTTGCATCATAAGCATCCCCAGCTATTATTTGAGCCTGCTCTTTTGCTTGTGAGACTATTAACTTAGCCTCTTGATGAGCAGTTTCGGTTAAACTCAAAGCTTTTTCTTTCGCATCCCTAAGCTTCTGATTAGCTTGAGAGTTAAGTTCTTTAGACTCTAATGTTATAGTCTCAATTTCTGCGTTGGCTTCAGCAATAAGGCGTTTAGCTTCTATTTCAGCTTGAACTAATTTTGCTTCGGAATTTGATATATTTAACGCTGCTATTTTTTCAGATTCAGAAAGTAATTGTTGAACATGCGAATCCATATCAATAATAGAGCTGTATTTTTCTTGTAATCCGTTGGTTATGGTTTTCTGAGATTCTAATTGCTGGACTAAGTCTTCAAATTCTGCTTCAACTTTATTTCTTTTGCGTTTAGATAACCAAGCGATAAACAACGGTATGAGAATTATAAAAAGGGTAATTATCGTAACAATATTCCCTGTATTACCTTGTTCCATAAAGTATTCCTTAAAGTTATTACTTGGTTTCTAATACTATTGATTCAGTTCGATTTTTCAACTTAAAGTGCTGAATAAAATAATAACTAGGAAGATAATTCGAAACAGAAAAGCACGAAGCTCCCACCTCATGCCTTTACCTACTCAAATATTACTAAACACCAAACCTAAGGCTAAGCATTACTCACTTTAGTAAGCTGCTTTCGCTTTTGCAGCATCACAAATGGGGTGATCACGGCCATTAGAATGAATGCATAGATCATGTGTGCGCCTATGCCAATGGCAAGAGCCAGACAAAAGCCTAAACCGAGTAAAATCATTGGGCGGTTTTTCACACTCAGTAATCGCCATGCCGCTAACATGGCCGCGGCGTAAATCACAACAAACACACCGTTCACCCAGTTAATTAAGTCTTCTAGGTCTTGTTGGCTATAAAATGTGACAATTAAAACCAGTGCAATCACCAGCATAAGCGTGGTTAGCGCGCTTAAAGGCACATTGAATTCGTTTCGTTTTGCCAAATAGCTTGGTAATACGCCCTGCTCTGCGAAACTACAGATCAATCGTGCAAGACTTGCGATATATACGTTAACGGTTGCCAGTCCACCAGCGACGCCCAAAACGCCAATTACATAATGTCCGTTATGACCGAATAATTCACCGAAAAACGCATTGAACAGCCCAACCATGCTGAGTGATTCGTTATTCGGATAGGCAATGACTAATAAAGTACACGCCACATACACAGCGCCAACCAATACTGTACCGATGAGCATCGCTGGGATCATGTCTTTTTCTGGATTTCTGAAATCATCCGACAGGTGCGACATTGCCTCGACACCTAAGAAGCTCCAAAATGCGATCCCCGCGGCGCCAAGCATGGCATAGGTATCGAATGAGCTGGAGTTAAAATTAGCCGCGGTTGGACTACTTTTGCCAAAGAGTAAGATCACCAAAGTTAAAATAATCAGCGTAAGCGCAAATTGTAATTTGGCCGACACTTGAATGCCGCGTAAATTTATTAGCCATAAAAACAATAAGGTAGAGAGCTGACCTAAAAGTAAAGTTTGCCCTTGTACTGGCACAATTTGCTGCACAAACATAAAGGTCATGACAATGGCAGCTGGTGCGCCAATTGGCACTACGCACATAAACATTAAGCCAATCACTCGGCCTGCAACCTTGCCAAACGCTTTTTCGACAAAATAAGCTGGCCCTGCCGCATGGGCAAAACGTGCGGCCAATTTTCCAAAAATCAGCGTGACCGGCACAATTGCGACGGTTAATAGTATCCAAGCATAGAGCGCGCTAAACTCTGCTTGCGCCACAGTTAATTGTGGCAATATAAATACCCCAGTGCCCAACAAAGTGGTGGCCATCATGCCCGCCCCTTGCCAGCGCCCTATGCCTTGCTTATCTGTTTTCATTTCTCGTTACCCCTTGTTATTGTGGGGCTAGTATATAAATGTTGTTCATTGCATTCTGCGCAATTTCACCCACTTTCAGCAGATCAAACCGACAAAATGACGGTTTACCAACAAAATACCCGCAATTCGATTGAGTGAGGTAACTTAGATTATTTTTACATCAACCCCCTTATTCAAAGCGCGACTAGAATAATTACTCTTGCAAGCAACTAAAATCTGTGTGAATTTATGCCAATAGATCTAAAATTCAAGGAATTAGATGTTTAAGCACGCTCACTTATTTGCTTCTCTCTTGCTGATTGGTTTTAGCACCGCTCATGCAAACGAACACTCAAACGCAGCTGTATCGCCCAGCCTTGCTCAACACGTCGATATTGATGGGTCGTCTCTATATATAGAATGTTTTGGTAAAAAAGCACCGAATATTATTGTGCATTCTGGATTTGGCGGCGCAGGCTCAGACGGCGGCTGGGAAAGTGTGATTAAATCTATCAGTAAAACCAATCGTATTTGCTTTTATGACAGAGCGAATCTTGGCAAAAGCAGCCGCTCAAAGGGCCATTACGATATTCAAGTTATCGCCAAACAACTTGATGCCTTATTAAATAAAGCAGAAATTAAACCGCCCTATGTGATGGTATCGCACTCTTATGGCTCTTATTCTGTGCGTGCTTACAATCACCTTTTTAAAGACAAAGTTTCTGCGGTATTGCTGGTTGACCCCACTCAATACGGCATGTTTTACAACGGCGTAGCCAAGTGGGACCCTGAAGAAGATACCTACAACAAAGATGAAATCGCCAGAATGAAAGCAGAGCAAGCGGGTTTTAACGACCCAAATAGCAATCCAGAGCGCATCAATCATAAAACCAGCGCTGAGTTTATTCGAAATAGCGACGATTTCGGTCTGACGCCACTGACCCTAATTTGGAATAAAAACGGCATTTGGCAAGGCGGCGATGCGCCCGACACCTGGCACCCAAAAACTTGGGATAGAATGAAAACCATGTACGCCAAAGCCATTGACGACATGCACAGGCTCTCAACAAAACAAACTACCCGTTTTGCCAACACCGAGCAGCACAATATTTTTTTCTATGAGCCCAGTATTGTGGTGAAAGAACTGAAAGCCTTGCTTAAACAGGTCAAATAAGCCTGTGCTCAACCTAGCTCAAAATTGATTGATTTAGATAAATACCGAGCAGCTTTGCACTCTGCCACTCGGTATTTAACGCTTAAGTTTACGCTGCTTATTTAAAGCTCATTTGATAAAGCGAGCTTGTCAATTTCCATATGCTTTTTAATAAAGCGGATCAGGCGCTTGTCTTTGTTTGGGTCCAACGGTAGATATTGCCCATCTAGATATTTGGCTAATACTCTTTCAAGCAAATAGCTATACGCCAATACACCTTGCTTTGATGTGGGGGAATGCAGTGCACTAGGGTCAACAAAATAACTCACCGCTTTATTTGCCTCTTGCAGTCTCAATACATAGTCGTTGACATCATTGATGAAGATTTTTCTATCTCCGCGACCTGCCCACACAAATACAGGGCTTTGAATTTTGTCAGGGTGAGCACTGGGTGAATTTGCAGTAAGCTGTGCTTTGGCCGCTTTGTCATCCCAATCCACGATCATTTTTCTAAAGTAATAATCACTAAATTGCCCACGCACTTTTTCAGCAAAGCGATAATACAAACGCGCTGAGCGGCCGATGTCTAAACCCGGTGCACCTGCAAAACCCACCTTGAACAGTTTGGCTTCAAAAGTCAGTGCAGTCAGGCTACTAAAGCCACCAAAACTGTGGCCTATGATGGCGAGTTTATGTTTATTGCCGATCCCTTGAGATAAAATGAAATGCGTACCATCTATGATGTCGTTGTGGGTAATACCAAGCCCGAATTGTTTATTTGCCCCTTTTTCATACCCTTTACCATAACCTGTTGAGGCTCTGAAGTTGGGTTCAAACACAATGTAGCCTCTATTTGCCAATAACTGTGTTTGTCTGTCAAAACCCCATTTCACTTGTGAGAAAGGGCCACCATGTGCTTTAACCACTAAAGGGGCATCAGATAACGCAACACCATTTGGCAACGTTAAGTAACCATAAAGATTAAATCCATCACGACTTTGATATTGCACTGGCACTTTTTCAGATACCCAAGCATCTTTCATTACTTCGTCGTTTTGTTGTAATGCGTTTGCTTGTTCATTCAAAATGCGTTGCAAAGTCTGTTGCTGTGGCTGATAAATATAATACTGGGTTGATGGGCTATTCTCTTGCAAGCTTATCAACCAAGGTTTGGCTTGATACGCTTTAATACTCGCAGGTAACGCAAACGTGAATGCTTTGCCTTCGAGATATTCACGAATATGCGTTAAGTGTTTAGCCACAACAGGGTGGCGGCTTAATTGCTGCGTTTTGGCCCCTTCATATAAATAGGAGGTTGGAGTGAGCGAGCCATTCTCGTCTTCGCCCAATGTCGCTGACACCAAGTCGAAGGCTTGCTGTGGTTGCGCTGCAACATCGAGCAACGTCTGCGTTTTTAAATCAAACCAAGCCAGTCTTTTAAACTCTGCATCATGATTGGTTTGGATCAGTAACTGTTGTGATTTGTCGTTAAAACCCTGTATTTGGCACTTATCATCCCATTGACAGGTAAAGGTCAGTTTTAAAGGCCCATCAGGCTGAATTTGATGAATAAAGCGCTCTCCGCGATTGCCTTCTGCGGTATTCACTTGCTTAATAAAAGCCGCGTTACCCGTGTTCGCGTTTACTAATAGCTGTGAAAAAGGCAGTGTTGTCTGCCATATCACATGCGCTTTGCCTGAAGCTGCAATGCTCAATATTTCAAAGATGCGTTCATTGGTACGCCACTTTTTAACTAAAAAACTGGCAGGCTGACTTGGGTCTACGCCCAAAAATCGTTCTTTCTTTTTCCAATCAATTTTGGCCAACCTTTTCAGCTTGGCTTTGTGTTTTAATGGCAACACTGAAAGCTGTTCACCGACTCTAACGAACACCGCTGAGCCGTCTTTTGAAATCTCAAATGATGGGCGCTTTCTAAGTGTTACTAGTTTAGTGGTTTTAAGGTCTGCAAGGGTATATTGATTAAGTGACCAGCGTTTTATACCCGCTTTTTCTTCACTGCTGAGATACAAAACATAATCGGCATTGGGTGATAGGGTCACTGCCTGTATACGCTCGCTTTGTAAAAAGTGCACTGCCGGTAGAAGCGGCGCACGTTTTTTTTGTTGCACGCGTTGTTTGACCTCATTGAGATCGGTTAAAAACTCAGCTTTGGCAGAGCTTGTGCACATTACCCATAAAATCAGCGCGCAACGAAGCATACCACTGAAAATGTCAGTCATATTCATTATTCACTACCTGGTTGTTGATGCGCCGAAGCGCATCACTTGGTTAATTTAGGATTGCGTTAGAAGAAGTTGTTGAGGCTTTGATATTCGCGCCTCTGATGTTGCTAAGCCATGGGGTCAACAACATAAAACAAGCCACGCCAATTAAGCTCATGAATAGAGCCATACCCACCCAGAACAGTTGTTGCTGTGTGCTTAATTGTGCTCGTCTTGCCAGCAGATAAACCAAAGCCATACTGAATAAAGTAAACCCTATGGCATATGCCATAACTTGAGCAGACCTTGTTCTCGAAAGATAGTCATCAAATACAGCGCCAATGCTTTGATCATTGCTGTTTAACGCCTCATTGGCTGCTTCAAATACGGTGGCAAAGAAAATCGGCGACTGCCAAAACTCTTGCTCAGCCACAAACTTAGGTAAAGGTCGGTGTGCAATATACTGCTTTGAAGTCACTGGCGTCACTTCGCCTGCATAGTCAGCAAACACCACAGACACACCCGGTTTTTGGAAGCCAAAGTAAGAGCGACCATGAAACAGAAATAATGCTCCGTCAGGTAACATATAAAACTGCGTATACATTCTGCCAAAAGCTTGCTCAGGATATGGAACAGAGAAAAGCGGTGCACTGCTGGTATTCAAAGCAAAGAAATCACGCTTTTCGAATACCAACGCTCTTAGATTTGTTGCCATAGAGACAAGTTCACCATCGCGTTCAGTTTCAAAAGGCCCGTAAAAGTGTTCATCGTCTTGCGTTTGAAACTTTATTTCCATGTACTGCTCTTCGAAATCAAGCACATAAAGCGTGTTAGGTGTTTGGATAAAACGACCTGCTATCAATCTTGGCGGATGAGAAAATACCTCTAGGTTTTGTATGTCATCAATTGATGTCACAGCATGAAAGCCATTTTGATCAATGACATGTTTGAGGTTTTTGCTGACCAAGTCATAACCCAAAAATACTTGATATTGATGTGAAAACTGCCACTTAGTCAGGGTTTTCATGTCTATGTATCTTTGTTGCTGATCTTGATGCATCAACTGGTTCAATGTATCGAATGAAGTTGGATGTGTGCTCATAAATAATGTGCTGACACCCTCTAAATTCGGCAGCAAATGGGCTCGCCATTGTGTTTCATCGACAGGTAAAATTCTATCTAGAACCGCTTTGGCATCTGGCCCCCACATTGAAGCGTAATACTCAGGTATGTCGGCTTTTTCAAACCGATCAGGATGGGTCGAAAATAGCGTAACCGGAATATGGTAAAACAGAGCCTGAGTCGACATTAAAATGGCACCCAAAGCAGGCCCCATGAGTATAGCTGCGATAAATTGGCGACTCATGCGAGTATCGTGTTGACTGACATTCAATTTGAAGGCTGATCTTGCTAAAAAATACACAAGTGCAACCATTATCAAGTCAACAAATAACACAAGAAACGGCGAATTTGGTGTGCTATTGAGCACAAAGAGCAGCATGCCAAGAATCAGTAATGCCCCCTTATTTGCCGAAAGCGCAATATATACGCCGGTGAAATATGCAAATATTGCAATAAGTGCTACGTGGCCCACATACAGGTAATGCCTAAACTCAATGAGCTCAAGTGACGCACTGTCTAACACAACGAGCATAAACAGTAATGGTACTACGAGGACCATCATCACAATGCTTAACCCTGCTGCGATCAACGCTTTGAAAATGATTTGCTCAGCTAATGGGCGGTGCATCAGATACGCCCAATGGTTCTTCCTTTTATGTAATAAAAATTGCGTCACAGAAAAGATCAAAGGCAGTATTATCGCAAGGCCACTCAGCACAGTGCTGAGCATGCCTCGGCCAGCCATAAGATCGCCCTGACTCGATAAATAAGCCAGTAAAGCTAGAAATATAAATGCCGCCGTTTTGGCATACGCTTTGTAGCGATTAAGCTCAGATAAGAATAGATCCCTCATGCGGCTGACTCCCTTTTAATTAACCCTTTTAATTTCTGCCATGGCATCAGTATCAAGAATGCAATCAGCGCAGTTGGGCCTGATATGAGCGCAATCAATAACCAAAACTTATGTGTTTTATTGTCTAATTGGGCTTTTTTGCCAAGATAGAAGATTGCAGCAACTGAAAGCAAACAACCAAAGATAATAAGAAATGCAAAACTCAAATCGATCGGTCTTTGCCAAATAAAACCTTTGCCTTTTGAGGGTTCAGAATTAAACATCAAAGTTGAATGCACTAAGTTATCTACAACATTCAACACCAATGGAGAGAACATTAACTTTTGTTGGTGTAACCAATCTGGCAGCGCTGAAAGCTGCACTTCTTTGCTCACTAGTGTGATGTTGTCGCCCTCATGAGGCAGGTAAAATAATTGCGCGCCAGCTTTGAGTGCCGCAAATAAATTGCCGTCGTGCACCATGAGCACATAACCGTCCATCACCTCTGCCATCACAAACTCAGGCGATACAGGGTGGGCAAAGTCTAACGACACTCGTTTGATTGGTGCTAGGCCGCCAAGACTGTCAACAAAGTCCACTTTATTGAATAGATAAACTTGCTGGTTAGAGCTCATAAAGATCACATCAAACATAGGTACTGGAGTCGAGGTGAAGTGCTCTTTTTCACCAGTTAATGCAAATTTCAAATCGATTCGCTTATTCTCAAAATCAACTTGATAGAGCTTATTTTTGGTTTGCACATAGTGAGTGTTTGTTTGTACTGCCACAGCCACATCAGCAAATTTATCAGACTCTGTCAGCTGACTTGCTTGGTCTACAAACCCAGTGCGACCTAAAAAACCAACTCGTTCTCCAGTTTGTCTATCAATACCGACAAATAGCATGTCTGAATGAGAGAACACCCACTTTGTGGTATCTGTCTCTAGCGCAAACTGGCTATGTCGAGTATGTAAGTAAAAGCCATGTTTATGTTGAGGTTTATAAAAATGTGCTCGCGATAGTGTGTTGGTTTTAGCAAGTTTAAGCTGCCTTTGTATTGTATCGCTAAGTGGCTGTTCGATATCTCTGGCAAGCCATTGCATTACCTCAAGGTCGGTGTGCTTTCGTAATAATTCATAATCAAATGGCCCTTGAGTTTCTAATTCATGCAGCGGTTTAGCAAAGTCGTATTGCTGCGAAGTTAAGCTTAGAGGAATATGGTAATAAAAAGCTTTTAACGATATTAAACCCACGACTGCAACAGGCTGAATAAAAAGCACAGCAATGGCGATGAATCGCTTAGATGTTTGCTCTGCAGCAAGATTAACGCGAAAAGAAGCATAAGCTAAATAACCGCTAAACAGTAAGAACATTGAATCTAACAGCAAGAAATACAGCACACTTTCTTGGCGCCTTAAAATCAAATAGGTGAGTGAGAACAATACGCCAATTGCGAGTTTATTGTTTGCCAACGCAATAAATTGACCCAAGGTATAGCCACATAGCATGACCAAAAATGCATGCACAACGTTTGTGTAATGTCTTGTTTCAACCACTTGCTGCGTCGTGACATCTGCAATCAACACATTCACTAAAAATGGCAGAATGAAGGCAATAAACAGCAGTAATGCACCGGCTAGACTTAGAGCAAAATAAATTCGCCCTTTAGATAAAGGTCGATGCATCAGATAGATCCAATGGTTCTTTCTTCTATGCAAAGACACGGACACCAGCCCAAATAACACCCCAACAGCAACACCACCTAAAATAATAAAAAGATGCAACTCAGATTGCGGCTCTACCACTGAGAAAAATTTGCTGAATGTGCTCCACAGCACCAACTGAAGCAGGCATATGCCCCAAGCAAAAAGTTGGTAGCGCTGATATTCACTTTTGAATAAATCAAACATCACGCTCTCCTACTGTGGTGCTCGGTGATTTTTTGCCAAGATAGAAGCAATGGCTTTATCTAAGCTAACAGGGACTTGCGTGGCGGCTTCTATGCCGAGCGCATTCAGTTTTTCTAATGCCTCTGCGGCCTCTAAGTCAGCCAAAACTAAGTGAGTTTGTTCATCTATAGTGCGAGCCGAGAGTACGTTACCTAATGTGCTAAGTTGTGACTCACTCAATGCCTCATCAAAGATCCAATACGTCACCATGTCACAGAATTTTTCGGGGCATTCGTTATATTTCATTTCGCCATTTTCAATCACGATTAACTGTTCAGCGACACGCTCTATCTCTTCCATCTGATGCGAGCAATACACTATGGTGGTGTCGATATCTGCTTGGGTGAACATCAAAGCTTCTAAAAACGCTTGCTTGGCAACGACGTCTAAACCCAGTGTTGGCTCATCTAAAATCAGCACTTCTGGCGCTTGCGCTAAAGCCATAGCGAGATTCAAACCCGCCCTTTCACCACGAGATAACGCCGATACTTTTTGTGACTGCTCAACATTAAAGTTACCTATCACACTGTCATAGAGATCTTGTCGCCAGTTTTTATAAAGGTTTTTCTGCATGGCGGTCACTTCATGGACTTTCATCCAGGTTGGCAGTGTATGCTCTTCGTTCACATAGCCAATACGACCTCGGTGTTCAGGCTCTAAAGACTGACTGTTATGACCCAAGATAAAAGACTCACCCGAGGTCGGAGCATCGAGTCCTAGGAGTATTCTAAATAAAGTACTTTTGCCCGCACCATTGGCACCAATCACGGCATGAATGCCACCCTGTGCTATTTTCAAATTAAGAGATTGGATCGCGACTTTCTTGCCAAAACGCTTATGCAGTGCTCGGGTTTCAATAATGTAATTAGCCATAACTAACGCTCTTTATCCTGCTTGTTAATCGTCTGTAATTGCCCTTGTAGATGCTCAATAATCTCTCGGTGACTAAAGCCTAAGCTAATGATCTCATTTATGAAGTCATCGGTAGCTTGCTCAAGCTTTTGCGTCCGCTCTTCCTCAGATAAAGTGCACTGTTGCTGAGTCACAAAAAGGCCTAAACCCTTCTTTGATTCGACTAAGCCAAGGTCAGTTAATTCGTTGTAGGCTTTGGCTACCGTATTTGCGTTAATGGTCAATTGCATTGCCAAGCCACGCACACTGGGTAACTTACTTCCTGTTGGTAATGTTCCGCTGGCAATCTCTTTTCGAATGCCATCGACAATTTGGCGAAAAATCGGCCGAGCGTCCCCGGTCACAATTTGTATCGCCAGTGCAGTAGTTTTTGTCATTAGCTAATTATTCACTGTACTATCTGTAGTAGTACAGTAGATCGAGTGTACTACTTCGTCAATAGTACAGTTTAGGTTATTTTATTTATCTATAAAAATCAGTTGGTTGATTTTTACTTTTTTGCTTTAAGAATAGTTTAAAGGCTAGTTAAGAGGAGTCTATAGACACAAATGTGTATCTTTTTGGGAGTTAAGCATTACAGTCGAATGCCTAAATAAAGCAGCAATAACATCACTGCTTTTCTGTGACTGGTTTAAAGAACAGAAAATAAATACAGGACAGAAGGTCAGTACCTTTAGGCTTAAAAAGTACTGACTGAGATAATTATATAAATTGCATTAAAGTAAGTCGTTTTTTTCAAACAAAGCGAATGCTTGTTCAACCTGTTGATGTTTAAACCTGACATCAATTGGTAACCCTTCGACCTGAAAATGATTTGGGATAGGTAAACTTAAAGTAATCTTTAGTGCAGTTTTTTCACCTTCAAATGGCCCCATTAAAAAACTTGGCAAGCGAGAAGTTAACTCGGTGGGTTCACTGATCCTTGCATTAAGCTTAGTGCCATCTGGAAAGCGAATTTGCGCCTCTTGTCCTATGTTCGAGTATTCAAGGTGCTTTGGGTCTAAATAGGCGACTACTTTACTTTCTTTCTGAGTATCAATGAGTAATAAAGGCTGCCCTGCAGTGACACGATCACCAGTTTGCACCAATACGTCTTCTATTCGCCCTGCATTGTCGGTCTTTATAAACAGCGACTGCTTAAGTGCAGCTAAACGCGAAAACTCATAGCTTAGATCATTATATCTTTGCCCTTTTAAGCCAAAACGGCGCTCTAGTTCTTGACGTTCTTTCTCTCTTGAAATATCAACTTTAGTTTGCTCATACGCCATTTGCGCAGCATTGTACGCATTTACCGCACTGGCTAAATCGGCTGCGGGGATCACCCCTTTTTGCTTAAAGCTTTCGTATTTTTCAAGTAACTCTTTTTGTCGCTGAACACCTTGTTTGGCGACTTTTTTACGTTGCTCTAACTGACTTAAAATGATCTGACTTTGTGGCATGTGCTGGGTGTAAAGCATCATCATTTGTCGATTAATTTCGTTGTATTGTGCTTCAAGTTCTGTATTGCTCAGTACCAGTAAATCTTGAGCTTGCTCGACATTCATCGCCTTGCTGACATGCACAGATTTAATCACGCCATCGTATGGCGCTCGAATAGTAAGCGGTTCACTGGTCACTATGCCAGGGGCCACAATTGACACTTTAGGGAAAAGAAATAACCATAACACTAACCCTATCGGAGACGTCACCAACAGTACTAAAAGATACCAGCGGAACTGATAGGCGGCGCGCTTGCTTCCTGCGTAAGCCACATTCAGCCCTTTCTCAACTTGCGGATTTTCAGACTTGGTACTTCCATTAAACCTAATTTTCATCTTTTAAAACCTAACGAGAACTTAAAAACACTTAATAAACCTGAGCTCTGGATAATAACTAAAACTTTTGTCCTTTCTTTAGCACCCACCAAGGCGCCATCGAGCTTTCTTCATGGGAGCGACGAACCAATTCATTGAGCAATGCAAAACAACAAATGGTGCGCATGATCATGGAATAAATGGGATAAAGCGGTAGCCACACTGCTAGCTTGAGATCTTGTTTTGGTCGCTCTGATACACCTAATAGCACTAAGGCATAAAAGTACGCGATGGTGAAAAAATACAGCGTAAAAATAACCAAAGACAAAGACACAATAAATTGCCAAGGATAGATAATCATAGTGACGATTAAATACACCAATACCACAAACGGCAGCATCACATTTTGTAAAAAGCCATAGAGCAAAGTGAATAAAAAGCTTTTCCAACCCAGTAATTTTGGCGAAAAGGCTGGCCAGTGTTTTCGAAAATACAAAAACAGTAAGTCACCATCCCATCGAAGCCTTTGCCATAACAAGGTTTTGAAATCGTCAGGCGCATCAGTGTGACCTATTGCCAGTGTCGCATACGGAATTTTGAGATTAGGGTGGCGCTTAAAGTATTGTTTAATGCGAATGGTTAAATCGAGATCTTCGGCTGTGTGGGTATCCCAGCCACCGATTTGCTTTAAGAAGTCTTTTCTAAAGGCGCCAAATGCCCCTGAAATATTGTTAATTAGATTCCATTGCGCCAGCCCTGTTTTACCGCCCTGCATAGACACTAAATATTCGATTGCCTGCATTCTTGTCCAAATAGAGCTGGTAACGTTTCTTACTCTAAGCGCACCGCCAACTGCGGGTACATTCGGATCTTCAAACAAACGCACTATGCGGCACAACATATCATTGTCGAACGAGGTGTCGGCATCTACATTGACAACGATGTCACCTTTAGCCGCATCAAGGCCTGCATTTAAAGTAGATACTCGCCCGCCGCGTTGCCATTTAGGCAACACTCGAATATGTCGTTTTGCTCGCTTGATGTTTTTCATACAAGAATTCGCTACCGCATAGGTATGCTTATTTTGTACCGCACCATCAACCACAGCAATGATTTCAACTTCACCCGGATATGTTTGTTCCACCAAAGATTCTATGGTCGTTTTAACCGCATCCCCTTCTGCATAGCAGGTAATGATGCAACTCACTTTTGGGAAGTAATGAGAGGGCTTTTTTAGCAGTTTTGCATTTGCCCTACGCCACTTAAGTACGCCTAGAGTGATCAACACAAACAACGGCATTTCGTAGGCCAAATACATGGGCACAAACATCATCATTTGGGTAAAAAACTCCGTCGCTTGTGAGAATATGTTGGCGACTAGATACAAAATAGTATTTAGTTCGCTCAAAACTCAATACTCCTGGCTTGCTCAAGCGCCTCAAACAACCACATATTCACATCATCAGACATGCTTTTATCTGGCAGAGCCAACGCTTTAATAGATAAGGCTATATTCTTATCTGACTGTAAAAGCTCTATTTCATTGAGTTTTTGATAGATTTTTGGCAATTGTGCTAAAGGAGTGAGTGGCAAAAACAACAGTAAACTATGCTCTTCTTGCACACAGCAAATATCGGTAAGACGAATACTTTTTGCGATCCGCTGCTCTAACTCATCAAACAGTGAAAAAGCCACTTTCTCGCCTTTGTCTTGAATGAATTGCTCGACGTTTTCCATTGTAATGTAAACAACGCTATGCTCTTGTTTGTGCCTGAGCGCCAAGTTATTTTGCCACTGTAATAACCAGCAAAATTGCGTGAAGTTAATATTTTCAGCTTGGTCGAACATGAAGCTATTAAACTTTTCACCAAACTTCGCCAAATTGCGGCCATTTGCTGATAACTTGTAGCTATTAACACTCTGCACTATCAGGTTATTTACGTCATTTTTCTCACCGCAATCCATGCAGTCTGCAACCACATCTGAGTCTACAAATAAGTTAAAACAGCTATTGCACTGCTGATTTTCGATAGGTCTATCATAATCAACGCCAATATGACGAAGCGGTTTTGAACAGTTTGGGCACCCCAATCCGATTTGCTGCTTAAATTCATGCTCAGCTGCAACATGACCGCAATTAAAGCAATGCAAACTTGCTTTAAGCCCTATATCTATAGATTGGCAAGACGGGCAAGTATCAACATAATTAAGATGACCGCTGTGACAGGACTGGCAATAACGTACCCGATTAACGAGTGAATCGACTTCTAGCCAGTTTCTTCGAACGACAGAGGCAAGCCAATTAATACTGTCTTCGGCTTTTATGCCCCAAGCTTGAAGTAACGGATACCAATACAGAGATTGCATTTGAGGCGATTTTGCTGGCAATAAAGTCGCATTTTTAAACACCCACAAGTAACTGAGTAACTTCATCACCGCGGTTTCAACCAAAGTGCTGTTTACTGCCAGCTGCTTTTTACGGGTTTCACTAAACTCAGCCAATGATTTGCTTTGCTCAGACCAAATACCATTAGCCAAATGAGTCGACAGCGAACTCGCTTGGCAAACAAATATGGTGCTTAACCAAAACGTCTCTGACTGCCTTAAGAAAGCCAATGTTTCATCTTGTGTTTGAGCTGGTAAATCTAAAATGATCAACCCAATATGTTGCTTTTCTGAAAACTCAGCCTCAAACGAATCGATGTTTTTGAAATAAAGCAGCTCTGTTAAACCAAAATTTTTCAGGGCTTGATCGTTTTCAGCAATAAAAATAGAAGAAGAAAAAAATGAAAGGTGAGACTTAGACTGATCGAGCATACAACATTAATCCATTAACTACTTAAATAGAACAAAGCAACGAGCAAAATCTGCCATCGATTCCACTATCGTTTAGTCATATTTATTTATCAATAATTTGCTTAGCTATCAAATTGACTCAATAAATACGCTTTCTAAAACTACGAAGATAGTACCACAAATAATTTATACCTTTAAATAGGAATAAATAAAAAAGCCAATTATATTAGCAAGATAAGAACAATTCTTATCAACAAGAGATTAGAGTAAAAGACCTATCTAATACTTAAAATGTTTTGTTTAATTTGTTTTTCTATTTCACTACTTGCAAAAAACGGGAGAACTAAAAGGCTGAATAGCTTTTCAATATAAAGCGAAGATTGTTGCAAATGTTAATCGAATTCAGTCCTTGCAATATCACTTTCATAAAAATTCGGGCAGTGTAAAATTCTTACCTGACTAGAATTCTCAAAAAGTGCTTTATAGTGGATAAGTTCGATAAACAGATCATTGCTGAATTAAAAAAGAATGCGCGCCAAAGCGTCTCGGCCATTGCCGATACCGTGAGTCTTTCACGCTCTGCCGTCACCGAAAGAATTAAAAAGCTCGAACAAAATGGCGTTATTCGAGGCTACCAAGTGTTACTGAGTGAGTCTCAAAAAATTGGTGTGTCTGCTTATTTTGAAATTCAGCACCAATGTGCGCGTTGTTCTGAAGTCGTGCCTTTGTTTCAGGCTATTCCAGAAGTAGTGACTTGTCGTGGGATCACCGGTGATATGGATTTATTGGTTTTTGTTCAAGCAGAATCAATGCAGCGCTTACATGAAATTCGTGAACACCTCGACGCCCAGCCTGATTTTGTGAAGATAAAAACCCATGTAGTAATGAGTGAGTGGATTGATAACCGAGCAGGTTAATGCCCTAAAAAGTCACTAAGAATAAGCGTTCATATTAATTACCAAACGAGAAAAACTTCTCATTTTTGTGCCACCTAGACTAAAGTTTAGCTAATTAGAAACGCGACTTGGTGATGCATTGTTATTCATTTTACTGCTGATTGAGCTAATATTACTCCTGCTGATCTTACTGCCTTTAGTGGCATTAAGTGGCGAGTATTACCTGCTCGATTTACTGAGTAACTTTCAACTTCATTTTTTTATATTAGCGCTGTTTTTTAGTATTCCTTTGCTGCTAAAGTCAGTCAAAGTTGGCACGGTATCAGCCGTTCTCTCAATCGCATTTTTTGCCAGTAGCCACCTTTGGTGGTTCAGTAAGGCACAACCATTAGAAGCGAAATATTTAGACGAGCCCCCCAAACTGCACATCGTGCAGGCAAACTTAAGTTACTACAACCCAGTGCTAAGAACTGCTGTTGAAGAGCTGAACTCGCTCGATGCTGACTTATATCTTTTTTACGAGTTTAACCAAGAACAAAAGCCACTCTTTTTAGAAATAGCAGCTAAGCGTTATAAGTTTGGTAACGGGGATTATGATGGCTTTCCTGACGGGATGGGGGTAATTAGTAAATACCCGCTTACTAATATTAAAAAACATAAAATATTACCTAAGAAAGGCACGGTTATTACTCTGACTTTGCAATTGCCAAAACAAAAACTCGATCTCATTTTATTGCATCCACCCTCACCACGTACTCCTGATAAATGGCAAAAGCGCAATGTGTTATTGGGCAGTGTTCAACCCTTAGTTGAGCTTGCTAAAAATAAACATATTCTAGTGGCCGGTGACTTTAATACCACTCCTTGGTCAAATCACTTTCCACGTCATCATCAACTCACCCCGTGCTATCAACAAACTGGCATGTATGCATCTTGGCATGCTTCTAAATACCTACATCCTTATGCTTGGTTAACCGGTTTACCGATTGATCATTGTTTAACGAGTAACAACATTAAAGTCTCTCAATTCAAAACCCACTCCCTACCGGGTAGCGATCATCTAGCATTAGATTACAAAATATTATTAGTTGATTAGTGTTTGACCTTTTATATCGCGCACGATATAGTCTTGCACAGTTCAAATAAAAAAGTGCTTAATTTATGTTTTATGATTTAAAAGCGACAAGCTTACAAGGCAAACCAATCAACTTCTCTGATTTTAAAGATAAGGTCGTATTAATCGTTAATACCGCAAGTGAATGTGGCTTTACTTACCAATATGAAGGTTTACAAAAGCTTCACGAAGAATACGCAGACAAAGGGCTTGTGATCATCGGTTTTCCTTGTAACCAATTTGGTAATCAAGAGCCAGGTGATGCCAGTACCATTCAGCAAGGGTGCTTGATTAACTATGGCGTTGACTTTTTGATCAGCGAAAAAGTTGATGTAAATGGTGAAAACGCGCACCCAGTTTTTCAGTATTTAAAGTCTAAGAAAACAGGCTTCTTTGGCAAAAATATTAAGTGGAACTTCACAAAGTTTTTGATTAATCGTCATGGTGAAGTTGAGAGCCGATTTGCGCCTGTGACAAAACCGCAAGCAATTGCTAAAAAGATTGAAAAGCTTCTGTAGAGAGTGCGCAAATGCAAACCGATGATTTACTTAAATTAGAAAATCAGTTGTGCTTTCCGCTTTATGCCGCATCTAGGCTGGTGACACGTCTTTACCAGCCTTTACTTGAAGCCCATGGTCTGACTTATCCGCAATATATCGTTTTGTTGATCCTGTGGGAGCAAGATGGCTTAACGGTGAGTGATATCGGTGATAAAGCCATGCTCAGTAGTAATACCTTAACACCGCTACTGAAAAGAATGCAGAGCGCCGAATTAGTCGAAAGAGCAAGAAGTGAGTTTGATGAACGTAAAGTGATCATTAAACTAACGGAAAAAGGGCACGCATTAAAAAGCGAAGTCGCTTGTATTCCTATGCAATTGCTAGAGAATAGCCAAATTGATATTGAAAAAGCTAAGCAACTGAAAAGCTTATTAGACGAGCTCATCAATAAGTTAGCTTAACCAAAGCTCAGGTTAAATAAAAAACACGAGAAGAAATGGCAAAAGGACACTTGATGAAGAGTGTGATACTTGTTCGCATATCTTGCATAATTTTTAGCTTGGCACTCATTGATGCAATAGGTGCATTATTAGGCTTTTGGTCAATTGAAGGTTATGAGAGAGACATCATCTTAACCATTGAGAGTGTGGTTTTGATTTCATTGCTCATTAATAGTTTAATGGTAAAGCGATGGGTTGTTGGCAGCACGAATGACAGGGCCTTCATAAAAATCGCATGGCTCAGTTTTTTAGCGCTTTGCTTTTGCCTTCTAGGCGATGTGACTAACTTCAATCTCCCCGAAACCTTCTATCGGTATGAAAGCGTCATCAAACATGACTATTTAGTCGACTCTATATTCTTCTTTTTACCCGGCTACACCCTACTTTTACTCGCTGGTTTTCGTGCCATCGAATTAAACACCATAGATAAACGTTTTATCAGATACCCTGTGGTTGCGGGAAGTGTGGTCGGAGTGCTTTCTATGGTGATGATGCATCTTCCTGACACGGGTTGGTTTATCACAATTAGCACCGGTATTTATGCCATGCTGATTGGCGTTGTTGGTTTTACTGGCCTTGCCTTTATCTTATCTTGCGGCGGTTTAAAAGCATCAAAAGGCGAGTTACTGGTTGGCATTGGCTTTATTCTGGCTGCTGTTGCCGATGCCATCATCGGCAATTTTTGGATTTATGGTAATCAAGGCGAAGGGGTTTATCCGCAAGTCAGATACCTTAACTGGATGGTTTACATAGCCTCGCAATGCTTGGTGATCCATTTACCGCATCTACTTGTAATAAATTCTAAGTATTCGCGTGATAAAAAACAGCAAGATTACAATCCTGTGACGTAACCGAGGCAAAAATGAATGATCAATACCAAGCAAATAATATCTTTGCGAAGATTTTAAAAGGCGAAGCCCCTTGCATTAAATTATTTGAGGACGACTACACGCTTGCTTTTATGGATATCATGCCACAAAAAGAAGGGCATGCTCTGGTTATTCCAAAACAAGCTGCTACAACGATTTACGATCTCACAGATCAAGCCGCTCTAGCTTGTATGAAAACAGTACAGAAAGTAGGTAAGGCCGTTGAGCAAGCATTAAACGTACAAGGGACTTCAATTGTGCAGCATAATGGCAATGCCGCAGGCCAAACTGTGCCACACTTTCACTTTCATATCATTCCTGGTTCATTGCACGGCTTAAAAGTCCACGCTGAAGTGAAGGCTGAACCAGAGCATATAGAAAAAGTCGCGGAGAAAATTAAGGCATATATATAACATATGCCTTTTACACAAAATTAATCTGAGTTTCGTTCATTCGGTAAATCAGATAAATACTCTACAAACTCCACTTCAAACCCGTCTGGGTCAATGAAATACAGGTTTTTTCTAAATGGATGGTCACTGCCTGTCTTATCTATCTCGAACCCGGCCGCTAACATTCTTTTTGCAAGCGCCTCGATATTCTTAACAACATACGCAAAGTGCGCGAGACCCACTTGATGCCCTTCAAGCCTACGGTTGTCACCCACACCGTGGTCGCTCATGGCTAAATAATGATAGTCATCGCCAAAATGTACCCACGTACGCTGTTTTCCGTACCATTCTCCCTCCCCTTTGCTGCGAATAAACCAATGTGGAAATGCTGCCTGATAAAACTTGAGTGAAC
This sequence comes from Pseudoalteromonas sp. SS15, assembly GCF_049257195.1. Taxonomy (NCBI): domain Bacteria; kingdom Pseudomonadati; phylum Pseudomonadota; class Gammaproteobacteria; order Alteromonadales; family Pseudoalteromonadaceae; genus Pseudoalteromonas; species Pseudoalteromonas sp. SS15. The sequence goes on along the minus strand of NZ_JBMMUD010000006.1, from coordinate 107,639 downwards.
GTTCGATATTGCTGACGACTAAATTGACGTGTTCTAAATACATAATGCGCTCCTTACTTATTAGCCATGGTTGCGTTAAAAAGTTGCGTGATTCTTTCGATTATTTTTGTGTGCTTCATTGTCTTCATCCTTTGATAATTTTCTTGTCTGTTGATTTGATGAAGCCACTTTAAAAGCTCAAGTTAACTTGAGGTAAAGTGCAAATTTTCTGATTGATACCATTGATAAAATTGATGAGTAGAAAAAGCTAAAAGCTAAAAGCTAAAAGCTAAAAGCTAAGAATATGAACGTTCAGTTCCGAAACTGTCGAGTAAAAATCTCTCTTTAAATTTAATATTTACCTCGTTAACTAAAATCTCACTAGGAATTCATTATGTTTAAAGAACTACATCAGCAAGAAAATCCACTTATACTTTGTAATGTATGGGATGCAGCGAGCGCTGTTATTGCTGAAAAACTTGGCTATCAGGCAATCGGCACATCAAGTGCGGCAATTGGAAAATCTTTTGGTAAAACTGACGGACAAGTTATCTCTTTTGAAACGTTATTGATGGTGGTAAAACAAATATCAGAAGTGACCACATTACCACTTAGTGTGGATATAGAAGCGGGTTATGCTGACACGCCTAAAGAGATTGTCGAGCACATTGCAAAACTGGCAAAGTTAGGTGTGGTTGGTATTAACATCGAAGACAGCCAATTAATCAATGACCGCAGAACTTTAGTCGATAAGCATGATTTCAGTGAGAAACTGTCACAAATTAAAGCGCTTTTAAATGACGCAAATATTGAGATGTTTATCAATGTTCGATCAGATACTTACATCGTTGATGCAGCCACTGCATTGCCAAAAACAATCGAACGAATTAGCCTATACGAAGACGCTGGGGCGGATGGTATCTTCTTACCTTGCTTAACGGCTACTGATGATATCAGTAAAATCGTTGCTAACTGCTCTTTGCCACTTAATGTCATGTGCATGCCAGAGCTTGTAAGTTTTGACCAACTGCAACAACTCGGTGTTAAACGTATTTCAATGGGTAATTTTGTTTACGATAATATGCTCGCCCATTTAGAAAATACTCTGTTATCTATTAAACAACAAGGTTCGTTTAAGCCTCTGAGCTCTGTCAAATAGACTGTTAATCTTCGTTATACTCTGAAGACTAGCGGCAAGGCGAATGATCTTAAAATAGTGCAAATACACTTGACTCTGCTATTTATCATCGCCGTTATCTTCTTTACGTTTTGGTTGTTCTTGCTTTGCTTTAGCCACGTTTTTAAATGCCGGTGGTGGAATTGGAAACAATGAAATCAGCGGCATGAGCGCCATAAATAAATAGGCACCTTTGGGCATTTTCTTTGCCCACTTTGTCGCGCTTCTTCCAAAGAAAATAAACAGTAAAATAATTAAAACACCTAACCCAATGGTTAAAAAATCCATTTTAACTTACCAAGATTATGACTAATACATAATCAACTTAATTGTGCTCTTCCTCCTTTAATTCAAGTTATTACATATAAATTTATGCCCTATGAGTATTTTCACTTTGACAATAAAGCTGAAAAGATCAAATATAAATAACAATCATTTTCAATTGCATTTTATATTTTACTTATGGATACCAATAACACGCTGATCCAACAGGCTATGCTTACTTGGCAAAATACAATATGCGAGGGTAACAACGCATTCGAAAACAATCGCTATATTACCGCGGACAAATTATACCAAGATAGCTTAGAATACTTAGCTGATATTGGTGGTTTCATAACTTCAAATACACCGCCACCTACATCTTGGGTTATTGATCAATTTGTGCCCGCTCTGATTGTGTCTTATTTGAATTTAGTCGATTCTTCTATGGCTCAAGGAAAGCATAGCACCGCGTGTGATTTTTTAGTTGAAGGTTATAACGTAGTGTGTGATTGCGCCCACTGCTTGATGAATACAACTGAAGATGAAAATCACTATTTGTTTTCAAAACATTTGTCTCAGCTACAGCATCATTCATTTGCAATTCGAAAACACCTTGCTCAATCACCAAGTTTGCTGAACAAGCTAGAAAAAATCTCTGAACCCTATTCCGTCACATCGCTGACTTATCACTAATTTATATCTATCAAAACCGAAGGAGTGCTTAATGCCATTCACACTGCCAAAACTAAATTATCAATATGATGCATTAGAGCCACACATTGATACAAAAACCATGGAAATTCACCACGCTTTGCATCATCAAACCTATGTAAATAAAGCCAACGAAGCGCTTGCAGGCACTGAGTTTGCTGAGAAAAGTGACGAGTGGTTATTAAGAAATATTCAAACTCTACCAGCCTCTCTTCAAGGTGCAGTGAGGGACCATGTTGGTGGGCATCATAATCACAGTCTATTTTGGGAAGTGATGTCTGAGAACGGTGGGCAGTTACATGAAGGCAAACTGGCTGATGATATCAATAAAACATTTAGCAACTTTGATACTTTCAAAGAACTGTTCATCAAAGCTGCACTCACACGTTTCGGTAGCGGCTGGGCTTGGTTGGTTGTGAACGAGCAAGGTGAGCTACAAGTAACCAGTTCACTCAATCAAGACAGTCCACTAATGGATAATTTAATGCCTATTTTAGGCTTAGATGTATGGGAACATGCATACTATTTGAAATACCAAAATCGCCGCCCAGAGTATATAAATGCCTTTTTCAATGTCATTAATTGGGTCGACGTAGAGCGCAGATACTTAGCAGCGATTTAGTATAAGCATTGCAAATTTAATATGCTATGTGCTTCAAGTCATTTAACCTGAAGCACTCATTCATCACACCATTCTTTTTAGCAAATCAAATTTATCAACATCATTCAGACCGAGATCTTCAAATTGCGTATTGATTTGGTTACTAAAATTAAGCCGTTGGTTTTCTTCATCTGGCCTGTCTTTGCCAGCCAGCAAATTATCAATTTGCAGTTGTAGTTGCGCGCTTAAATCAGCGGTCATATTTCTTAACTTCTCTTTATCAGAGCGATGTAATGCTGAGTCTTCGTCCATATCTTGATCTGTCAACGATAGCATTTCCATGCGCACTTTTAGCTCTTTATAATCAAGATAATTAATACCTAAATTATTGAAGATAAGTGCCTCATTGATTTCTGAAGGTAATATTTCTACATCAATTGGCATTTCCATTATCTCTATCATGGTTTCTTTATAAGTTTCGATAGAGCGCTCTCTGTCACTTAACGTATCATCTACTCGCTCAGAGGCCTTGTCTTTGGCTATGTTATAGAGTTCTTTTGCTTGTTCTGACAAGGGTAGATTTTTTGTTAAAAGAGCAACGGCAGATTGCGGTTGATATTCTTCAGCTTTATTTAATTTATTCAATTGATTAGCAAACGAGTCATACTGGTTTAGACTGTTTTTTTGTGAGGCCGAATGTGCTTGGTTAAAGCTTGGATCAGTATACATACTGGTATGAATTTTCATTGCTATCCCTAAATCTGAGCGTAAGACTGAATTTAAAAATGAGTACTCAGATAAAGTTAGCAAACTTTATACCATGTAAAATCATCAGCAAAGCACTGAAAAACGAGCTCAAGTCGTCATGTAGAGGCAATAACTTTCCTGCTGCAAACTTTTATATTTTGTTTTTTGCCGTGACACTAAGATCTATGCTTTTAAACTTTGAATTGTTTTATTTCTTGCTTTAATTGCTCAGCCATATCTGACAGCTCTTCACCTGAAACTGAATTATTTTGGGCACTCATTGAGATTTCATTAATGCTTAAATTAAAAACTTCAATAGAGTTAGACATTTCGCTCGTAACAGATGTTTGTTCTTCCGTGGCCGTTGAAACTTGAATATTCATCGATGCAATTTCACTCACTGAACTACTAATAGCCTGAATCTTTTGAGAAGAGTGCTCAGCCATTTCTACACTTTTTGAAGCCCTATTCTCGGCATCAGCCATTGCTGAGACCGCATTATTAGCTTTAGTTTGCAGCTTACTGATCATCTCTTTAATATTCTCAGTGGCCTTTTGAGTGTTATGTGCCAGCGTTCTTACTTCGTCCGCAACAACCGCAAACCCTCGCCCTGAATCTCCCGCTCTCGCAGCTTCAATGGCTGCATTCAGGGCTAATAAATTAGTTTGTTCAGCAACGCCTTGGATCATCATCACAACTTGATTGATTTCGGTAGTTTGATTGTTTAATTCATTAATTAGCTGAGCGTTATTTACCACTAACTCAGCGAGTTCATGAATTGCACCAATACTCTCTTCAATGGTTTTTTGCCCTTCAATTGATAAATTTTCAGCATCTTCAGCATGTGTTGCGGTACGTGATGCACTTTCTGATACTTCAGCAATGGCTGAGCTCATTTCAGTAATTGCTTGTGCAATCATTGCGGTTTGCTGCTCTTGCTCTAAAGCCGAAGATGCCATTTGCTCACCAGATTTAGCGACTTGACCAGATAAGCCGGACAAGGATTCAATGGCCGATGAGATTTTACTTAACATGGCATGAAATTTATCCATCATCATATTAAAGTCTATCGCTATTTTACTAAACTCATCACTCCCTTTATCTTCAACGCGTAAAGTTAAATCGATATCTCTGACAACTTGTTCTATGGTTTGACCCATTTTTGTAAGAGGCGAATTTATGCTTTTATAAATTAGAAAACCGATAGACAACATTACAAATACAATAACTACAGACAAAGCAATAAGTGAAAACTCAACCTTCTCAGCTTCCTTGTCACCTTCAATTTTTAGCAGTTGAGCTTGTTTTACTTGATAGTTAATTAAGTCGTTAAAACTCTCACTAAGCGGGTCAAAGGTGCTGTAAAGTTCATTTATAAACAATGCATAATCTTTTGAGCTAAAAGTATTGTTTCTTATCTCTGATAAATATTGTTCAATTAGTTGATCAACTTCTCCACGTTGCTGCTCAGCTTTGCTGATTAAGCTTTTTTCTTCTGCACTTGTCACATTTTTTAGATAAAGCTGCCAATTTTTCCGAGCTATCTCTTGTGCTTTTAAAATATCAGTTATGGCTTGCTCTTTAGTGACGGCCTCACCTCTGAGCTTGTGGAATGTGTCGACAATAATCACCGCATAATCGTCAGAGACAACTTTGATTTCTTGCATTGGAACAACACGAAGGTCGTATAACTCATCCAAATCATGAATGATAATTTTGACTTCTTTTAAAGTAAAAATCGTCGCACCTATAAATAAAATAATAGGCAGACATGCAAGCATAATGAGTCTAGATTGGACGGTTAATGTGTTTAACATAGTCAATGAGCACGAATTTTATTTTGACTAAGTATTGACCATGATCTAGCTGGGCGCAAAAAAGGAGGTTATTAAAACCTCCTTTTTAAAAGACTTTGATAATTTAACTATTTAGAGAAACCCACTGAGCTTGTATTTCTTCAATCACGGATGGATCTTCAATTGTCGAAGGAACTTGAATTTGCTCGCCATCGACCAATTGTCGTAGGTTTTTGCGCAGTATCTTGCCTGAACGAGTTTTAGGTAAGCGCTCTACGACCTGAATGGTTTGCAAACAGGCAATGGCACCGATTTGAGCACGAATAGAGGCGCGGATCTCATCAGCAATTTCATCTTCTTGCTTGGTACAGCCTTCTTTCGTTACCACCATAGCAACGGGCACTTGTCCTTTTAAGTTATCTTTACTGGCAAACACCGCACACTCAGCCACACTTGGATGCGCCGCAACCACTTCTTCCATTTCACCGGTTGATAAACGGTGGCCCGCCACATTAATCACGTCATCGGTTCGACCCATGATAAACAAGTAGCCATCTTCGTCGATATAGCCGCCATCACCCGATAAATAATAGCCTTTATATTGAGATAGGTAGCTTTGTTTAAATCGTTCAGCGTTGCCCCAAATTGTAGTTAAACAGCCCGGTGGTAGTGGTAATTTTACTGCAACCACACCTTGTTCATTCGCTTCGCATTGACTGCCATCCACATCAAGAATGTGAACTTGATAGCCAGGTGTTGGGACAGTCGCACTGCCCGCTTTGGTTGGTAGTTGCTCAATACCCACTGGGTTACAAGCAATTGCCCACCCTGTTTCCGTTTGCCACCAGTGATCTATCACTGGGAGGCCGGTTTTTTCTTGTAGCCATTCATAGGTTGCAGGGTCCAGTCTTTCGCCCGCCAAGAACAACCTTTCTAAACTAGACACATCATATTTAGCCAATAGATCGGCATCTGGATCTTGCTTTTTAATTGCTCTGAAAGCCGTTGGCGCACTAAATAACGCATTCACCTTATATTCTTCTACCACTCGCCAAAATGCGCCAGCATCTGGTGTAAATACGGGCTTACCTTCGTATAAAACCGTGGTGCAGCCGTAAATCAACGGCCCATATACAATATATGAGTGGCCGACGACCCACCCTATGTCAGAAGCTGCCCAAAATACTTGCCCTGGCTGCATGCCATACACGGTTTGCATGCTGTAATTAAGTGCCACCGCGTGACCGCCTTGTTCACGTAAAACGCCTTTTGGAGTGCCTGTGGTGCCAGAAGTATAAAGAATATAAAGCGGGTGAGTTGCAGGGAGTGGTACGGCATCTGTTGGACGCGCTTTTTCAAGAATGGCTAGCCAGTCTAAATCTCGCCCATCTTGTAACTGAGCTTGGGCTTGTGGTCGTTGGAAAACCACGCAATGATCTACTTTGTGCTCGGCAAGTTCGAGTGCTTCGTCTAGCATTGGCTTGTATTCAATTATGCGGCTGGGCTCAACACCACAAGATGCAGTAAGCACAAGTTTAGGTTTAGCATCGTCTATACGCATAGCGAGTTCACGTGGGGCAAAACCACCAAATACCACTGAATGAACGGCGCCAATTCGGGCGCAGGCTAGCATAGCAATAGACGCTTCGGGGATCATCGGCATGTAAATCACCACGCGATCGCCCGCTTCTACCCCTAAGTTTTTTAAGCCACCAGCAAACAAGCTGACCGCTTCATGAAGTTGGTTATAGGTGTATGTTTGTTTTTGCTCAGTGACTGGTGAGTCATAAATAAGTGCTAACTGCTCGCCTCGCCCCTGTTCAATATGATGATCGAGTGCCAAATAGCAGGTGTTTAGCTCACCATCTGCAAACCAATGGTCAAGTTGCTCATAGCATTGGCTGACACCTTGAGTCGGCAGTGTATGCCACTTCAGCTTTTGTGCTTGTTTAAGCCAAAACGCCTCTGGGTCCTGTTGAAAGTCTTGATAGTAAGACTGATAGTTTATGTTTGTTGTTGTCATAATAGTGCCTTTAATTTCGCCAAATAACCTTGGTTAATTTATGGTCTTTACACTCTCACGCTAGTTTACGCTGACGTTAAAGGACACTAGACTTTAGTCGATTTACCCAAATTAAAGGTTGAGTTGCTCAACTTTAGGATAACGCTCACTTGAATATTCATGATAAATATCATCAAGATAGCCTCTAAGTTCTGAGGCTGTTAAATAATCAGGAATAACGACATCATATACTCGACTTCGTATGCCAGTTTGCGATTCTTTATAAAGTCGCCACTGTTCAGATTCTCTTCGAACCGACATTAAGGTGCCAAACACATTGATACTGCATGTGATACCTCAGCGCTTAATCGTTAACGGTTTATCTTTTACACCTGCGTAAAATACCATGATCTCAGCATCCTCTGTGCCTGTACTAGTCCCCAAATGCAATGTATCGACCACTTCTACAATGGGGTCGCCCGCTTTCATCAGTAACGTCTCTCCTTTTTGCGTTTTTACAGTGAGCTCACCTTTTAATAACACACCTACGTTAATAACTGGGTGTTGGTGCATAGGTAAGGTTACGCCTTTTGGAATAGTAATGCATAACACAGTCACTTCAGGCTGACCTTGCGGGTAATGTGGTAGCTTAGTGCCATTCCAGCTATTTGAGGATTTTACAACTTCAACCACCTTGATTTCATTTTTGATTTGCTCAGTGGATACACAAGCAAAAAGAGGGAGTAAGCACAGGGCCAAAAAGCTATTTTTCATTTTATTAATTCAAACGCGTCGCAAGACGTTCCTTGATGATATCTTAATTGCCAGCCTATCTCGGTTTGTTGCCAGAGTGAAGCCCGTCTTGAAAAAGCATCGACTTTTCCGTCTTCATAAACCCAAGCTGCTTCATAGGTCAGTAACCTTGAATCATGCCCAACTGTAATACATTGAAAGTTTTGAGAATGCACAAAACCCGCTTCATAGGGTTCAAAAGCGAGCATTTCTAAAATACCCTGAAGATCGTAACGTTTGCCTGAAGCCCCAACCTCAACGAACTCAGGGTGGAGAAGACGCGTAACTTTACTGACGTTTTGTCTCACTTCGTATTGATGGAGTGCAACTTCCTGTGTGATCAGAATATCCATATCTTTCCCCCTGCTAACTTATAAAAGTCTAGCAAAGATTCTCATAATGCATTGAAGTGTTTTTGTTTCAACTTGGGAAAGTCAGTCCGATTTTTATATTTTAAATACAAGTTATTAAACACCGCCGTTTTTGAAAGCTTATCTAATTCCGTTAAAAATTGACGACCCGATTGCTGCTCTGACGCTTTACAGCAGGCCTGATAAGCTTTGATCAGCTCAGCAATGGTTTTATATTTGGCTTGCTGCAGTTTGATTTGATATTGTGCTTCAATAAAAAATGCCACACCACTCCAATAAACACGCTGCTGAGCGTTGAGTTGCCACATATTGCTACTCACACTCGCTAAACGCGCATCTGTAAGATGAGACAATCGATAGGTGTTAGATTGTCCGCGCTCAAGCCCAGCTTTGAGTCTCATCATCATATTGTCATAAGTAATAACGCCGCTGTCTTTCATGATTTGGTTTTGCAAAAAAGTCGCTAAACCTTCACTCAACCAGAAGTCTTCGTAATTTAATAACGGGTGATATAAATGGGCTAACTCGTGATACAGCGTCCAGTCGTTTTTTAATTGTTTAAGACTCGCATATCGACTAAATTGCAGCTCAATACCATCTTGCTCGCCGCGAATGACTTCGGCCCAAGGCACAGCTTCAAAAGCAAAGTATTGTGGCTTCAAATATATTGGTACGTTTTTTTGTATTAAGGGCCCGAGCGTTTTTTCAGTTGCAACTAAGCCGTGATTTATCCAGTTTTTCACTTTAATTTGCTGCGCTTCGTTGAGCTCTGACAAGCCAACGAAGTCGGCTTTCGTATGAGCTAAAAGAGCAGCCAGACTGTATTGAGAAAACACCAATATAAAAAATGCCAAACCATAAATAATTTTCAATCGCCACCTCACAACACCCAGTTTCAGTTTTCTTAAAACAATACTCTACTCAATTAATTTTAGATGACCTGTGAAAGCAGGTTTTACATTCAGTGCCGTTTTTGGCTAGTAGTCTGGCACTATCTACATATAATGACTGCAAGCATATTTAATTGGAGCGCTTATGCTCAGTCTCGAAACCTGCCAAAAAGCCCGTTTTTCAAGAGATCCCCGCTTTGATGGCAAGTTCTTCATTGCGGTCAAAACCACGGGGATCTATTGCAGAACGATTTGCCCTGCATCGCCACCAAAAGAAGAAAACGTAGAGTATTTTAAAAATGCAGTGCAGGCAGCGGAGGCTGGTTATCGTCCATGCTTGCGATGTCGCCCTGACAGCGCGCCAAGTTCGGCGGCCTGGCAAGGCAATGGTGCAACCTTAAATCGTGCTGTTCGTTTAATTGATGAAGGCGCTTTACAAACGGGTTCTATTGTTGAACTCGCTACACGGTTGGGCGTCAGCGATCGATATTTACGAAAATTATTTAACGAGAAAATGGGCGTTTCTCCAAAAACGTATGCACTCTATCAGCAGTGTTTGTTTGCCAAAAAACTACTGCACCAAACCAGTTTGCCTATTACTGAAATTGCGCTCGCCAGTGGCTTTGACAGTATTCGCCGCTTTAACGATTGCTTCAAACAACAGCTTAAACTTACTCCGACTCAAATGCGTAAACAGACAAATAAAAATAATGCAAAACTGACCTTAAAGCTGTCGTACCGTCCGCCATTTGATTGGCAAAAGATGCAGCGTTTTTTATCTGCCAGGCTAATTCCTGGACTAGAGTGGATTGGCGAAAACTTTTATGGCCGCAGCTTCATTTATCAGGGTGTTAGAGGGCAGTTTACCGCTCACCACCAAGCTGAGAAGCATCAATTTTTGGTCGAAATTAGCCTTGAAGATAATCGTGTTCTCAAACCTGTGGTCAGTAATATTCGCCGCGTGCTTGATTTAGACGCCGAGCTTGAGCAAATAGAACAAGATCTCACTGACGCGCTTGGTACAAACACACTGATAAGCTCAGGGTTACGCTTGCCCGGTATTTGGGATGTGTTCGAAGCGGGTATGCGTGCTATTTTGGGTCAGCAAATATCGGTGACTGCTGCCAAAAACTTAGTGATAAAACTGGTTGAAATCTTAGGTAAAAAAGAAAGCAATGACCAAGAAGCTCAATGTGAAGATGTGCTGTACTTCCCGACGCCCGAAGCCATTGCGCAAAGCGACTTAGCATTTTTTAAAATGCCCGAAAGCCGAAAAAAAACCATTACAAGATTCGCTCAATTTACTCAAAACCAACCCGTTGAAGCGCAAAATCCAGATAACTGGTTGGCACTCAAAGGAATAGGCCCTTGGACAGCGAATTATGCGAAAATGCGCGGCTTAAGCGACCCAGATATATTTCTCGCTACCGATCTTGGTGTAATTAAAGCACTAAAAGCACACGCTGATTTTGACTCAGAAAAAGCCGCCCCTTGGCGCAGCTACCTTACTTTTCAACTTTGGGACAAACTATGATGTTTTGTGACTATTTCAAAAGCCCGCTTGGCATGATGGAAATAAAAGCAACCGATGAAGGGATATGCCAGCTCATTTTCTGTGGCGAGCATAAAGAGCCTGTTGTACCGTCAAAACTCATCGCCCTATGTATTACGCAACTCGAAGAATACTTTGCGGGCACTCGCCAAAACTTTGATCTTCCCCTAGACCCTGTGGGTACTGAGTTTCAAAAGTCAGTCTGGCAAGCTTTATGCGATATTCCATTTGGTCAAACTCACTCTTATTTGCAGCTCGCAGAGCAGCTTAACAATCCTAAAGCCGTGCGCGCCGTCGGTGGGGCTAACGGCAGAAACCCAATAACTCTGATTGTACCTTGTCACCGAGTGATTGGCGCATCGGGCACGTTAACCGGTTATGCAGGTGGGGTTGAACGAAAACAATGGCTACTGGCACACGAAGGCGTATCAGGGTTTGCCAAACCACTCGTACTGGATGAAGTCATTCATACTCGACAAGATAAGACGCAATTTTTACGCTAGTCTCAGAGGAATAGAACGATCTAAAGTTACATTTAGATCGTAATTACAGAAGTTTAGCATTTTAAGCGCTTAATCATTTGTATGGATAAAAGTAAATCAGTTCCAACGTCTCGTTTTTCTCGGCTCAGTAAATTTGGCTTACTCGCCTCAAAGGTTGCAGGCAATGTTTTAATAGACAGTGCTAAGTCTGTCGCCAAAGGTGAAAAGCTTAATAAACAATCCTTGATACTCTCCCCCAAAAATATTGAGAACCTGGCTGAACAGCTCGCTCAGCTTAGAGGCGCGGCCATGAAGTTGGGGCAACTTTTATCTATGGACTCAGGTGAAGTTTTACCTCCCGAATTAAGTAAGTTATTGGCAAGGCTCAGATCCGAAGGTCATGCCATGCCCCACAAGCAATTAGTTGGTGTACTTAAATCGCATTGGGGGGATAACTGGCTCGACAAGTTTTCACACATCGAATTAAAACCTTTTGCCGCCGCTTCCATTGGTCAAGTCCATAAGGCCACACTAGAAAATGGCGAAAAATTAGCGGTAAAGATTCAATACCCAGGGATCGCAAAAAGCATAGAAAGCGATGTCGATAATCTGGCAAGCCTTCTAAAAATGAGTGGCTTATTACCCAAGCATATCGACATAGCGCCGCTTATTGTTGAGGCAAAGCAGCAACTTTTAGACGAATCTGACTATCAACTTGAAGCGCGTCACTTACAGCGCTATCAAGAGAACCTAGAAAACTTTGAGCAGTTTAAAATACCCAAAGTGATTAACGATTTAACCACTGAGCATATACTGAGTATGGAGTTTGTTGAAGGTATCGATTTAGAAGCCTGTGTGTCTTTGCCACAAACCCAACGTAATGCCCTTGCAAGCGACTTAATTTATTTATTCTTCTTTGAGCTTTTGAAGTTTAATACTGTGCAAACCGACCCAAATTTTGGCAATTATCTTTATCAGCCCGATACGGGAAAAATCGTATTACTGGACTTTGGTGCAACCCGAGAGCTCACACAATCAGTATGTAACGGCTACTTTGCGCTCTTTTCTGGCGCCATGTCTGAAAATAGAAATTTAGTGGCATCAGCTGCTGAGCAAATTGGTTACTTCAATTCTGAAATAGACTTGGAATACAAACATAAAGTCGTGGATATTTTTATGCTTGCTTGTGAACCGCTTAGACAAAATAAAGCCTATGACTTTGCTGCAAGCCCCCTTGCCAAACAAATTCGCGACAAAGGACTTGAGATGAGCACAGATAAATCCAAATGGCACTCTCCGCCCATCGATGCACTATTTATACACCGAAAACTGGCAGGGCTTTACCTGATTGCCGCCAAACTCAATGCCAAAGTGAATGTGCAACAGTTGTATAAATATTTCTTACAGCAGGCAAAACTGGCTCAAAAATAATACAGCGTGTAGCATGGGGTAATCGCCTAAATAAAAAGGATTACCCCGTGAATTTAAATCAGGTCACATTGCCAGTTAAAAATATGCCCATCGCCGTAGAGTTTTACCAAACACTTGGCTTTAAACTCATAGTCGATACACCGCACTACGCAAGATTCATGTGCCCAGAGGGCGAAGCGACATTTTCTCTTTCTCTAAACGAAAACGATTTTAATAGCGGCACCACCATTTATTTTGAGCACGAACAGCTAGATGAGTGGGTTGCTAATCTGCAATACAAAGGCATCGAGTTTGCTCAACTCCCTACAGATGAACGTTTTTTATGGCGTGAAGCCATATTACATGACCCGTCTAATAATAAAATAAAACTCTATTGGGCCGGCGAGAATAGGTTAAATCCACCTTGGCGCGTTAACCCAGACTAGGGCTAACACGCTAATTTTTGAATTTCATGATAGTGCTCACTCAGCTACCATTTCAAAATATTCTCTACCACTTTCAGTTTGTCGTTATAGACTTTTAAACCCAAACTATGAAGCACAGCAACGGCGCTAAAAGACGGAATATTAACCATGCGCTTGTGCTGACTGAACATCAGGCTGAATAAAAGCCCATATACTTTTGCCGTGTTAAATTGTTTTGGACGTTTGATCTGCCACTGATCTATGCCTTCTTTTGGCAAAGTACAAGGAATATGATCTGGATAAGCCTGCCAAGGGGCACTTAGCGCTTCAGGAAACGCATACTGCAAAAAGTCATGATAAAAACGGTGCTTTCTCACCCGTGAAATAGGCTGAGACAGCACATGGCGCAACACTTTCCATGAATAAAATGGCAGGCAGAAGTCCATTTGGTAATCGTCAACTTTATCGAATGGGATCGCCAGATGATGATGCTGATCATTCAACAGTAAGAATAAGTAATAGGCTTTATCTAACGGCACATCACCGAATTGCTTTAATGAACGAATAATATTGGCTTTCAACGTTGCCTGCATGCCTTCAGCGCCGCGAATAATCGACTTAGGAATATACGCAAATTGTTGTGATAAATACGCATCAGCTAGATGTTCAACATCTTGAGTTAACGCCGCTTGATACACTTTTTCAGAGTAATAAATCACACCCAAGCCAACACTCCCGCCATTTCCGGACCAAGAAAGCCCTGGGCGAGTGACACGATAGTAGTCTGGGTGAGCACCGTTGCGCCAATGCTTTCCGAGCCTGTCTTCAACCGTTTTCGCTTGCGTGTCTTTAACTTTGATCACATCAAGTTTGATGTTCTGACTATCAGCGAAAGCTTGCGCACAGTATAGATCTTGAGTTCTACCTTGAGAAAAATTGAGCGCTGACATATCTAAATTGCGGCGCTTCAATAAACAAGCAATCAGTCTTGAATCTAAACCACCTGAAAGCGTCGTGAGAACATGTTTATCATTACCAAGATACTTATCAACGTTATTGTCTAAGTCTTGCTTAAGCCCTTCTAATGCGCCTTCATAATATTCACCCGCTTTAGCCAACTCACACCAATCAAAGTATTGGGTTTTGCGCACACCTAAACTTGACGCTTGCACGCGATGACCCGGTTGAATACATGAAATCTCTTGATAATGAGTATGGTCGAACAGGTAATAACCTAATGTCGCGTATTCCATCATGCCTTCTTCATTACAAGTCAGTGGTACGCCTAGCTCTTTTAACAAGCTGAACTGGGTGCTAAAAATAAACGCCCCTTCATAATACATATAATAGAATGGACGAATGCCTAGGGCGTCTGTCGCAATATCTAAGCAGTTTGATTGTTTATTGTAGCGGGCCATGCAAAATACCCCTTCACATGACTTCAACATCTTATCGGTGTAGTTTTTATTTAAGGTATCTAAGTCCCTAACTCTATCTGAAGACAGCAGCGGATGACCAACAAGCGTTGCAATTTGCGAATCTGTTTGCAAAAAAGCACTTGGCCCGAAGGTTTGATAGTCGAGTGTCGCCATATACAAGGCGCGTTCTTGCACTGAATTAAACTGACCGTCGATACGATTTTTTTCCTCCAACTTGAATTTTTCAATAATAAAATCATGCTGTTGCGTCAGCCCCGATGCACAATAAATTCCAAATAATTTAGCCATGAGGGTCACCTTGTTATCTAGTAAGCTTGTCTTTTCGTTATTAGATAAAACTCAAGCTTCGTACCAAGCTGACAAAAAATTTAAAAAAACACCTTTACCTAAAGTTAGGTTGAGCTTTTAAGCTGCGTGCCATTCAAACTAAAAGGAAACGAACAATGGCAAATACCCTCATACTTTTCTCTAGCGCCAATCAAGCAGGCAACACCTATCAACTGACTCAAGCTGTGCGAACACAATTAGATGAAAACCATACCCGCTACTTTAATTTAGACGTCCATAATTATGCCGATTACAACTATCACAACTTTTATAGTCGAGATGACTTTTACGACATGGCTGAAGCGCTCTCATGGGCTGATAATATCGTTTTTGCCTCTCCAGTTTACTGGCACGGCGTCACTTCGAATATGAAACGTTTAATCGACCGCATCACAGAATTAACAGAGAACCCTGAGATTAAACATATAGGTAAAGGGCTTAAGAATAAAAAAGGATTTGTACTGACAACCTCTGCCAGTAAAGAAGTCTGCCCTGTTTTTGCAGGTTTCTTCGAAAAAGTGTTCAGCTATTTTGATATTCACATGACCGAGCTTTTACATTTAGATTGCAATAAAGCACTTACCCTACCAAAGCAGCAGATCATAAATTTTGCACAACTGTTAAAGTAGCTTGTACCCATTTCAATCTTCAAAAGGAATACCGATGCATCAGCGCTTTATCTCTTTATCACTGCCTTTAGCTGTATCATTTTTACTTTCAATGACATGCATTGCAAAAGCAAATACTTTTGAGTTATCCAGTAACGATATCAAAGCTGGAAAAACGCTAAGCTCGAAACATGTCTATCAAGGCTTTGGCTGTGATGGCGACAATCTCTCACCTCACCTTGCTTGGTCTGGTGCACCCAAAGATACCAAAGCTTATGCTGTATTTGCTTATGACCCAGATGCCCCAACAGGAAGTGGCTGGTGGCACTGGCAACTTGTAAACCTACCAGCTAATACTACTGAGTTAAAAACTGGTGTGGGAATATCAGGTAATACGCTATTGCCTCAAGGCGCGATACAGATCAATAACGATTTTGGCAGTAATGATTTTGGCGGTGCTTGCCCGCCAAAAGGACATGGACTGCACCGCTATCAGTTCACCGTTTTCGCGTTAGCAAAGCCGCTTAATGTGTCTGAAAATACTAAAAGTGCCGTTGTCGGTTATATGGTAAATGCGAATACGCTTGCCAAAGCGAGTATTGAAGTGTCCTTTCAACGAGATTAATTAAAGTCCGTCACTTTAATTTAAATAACGACTCTAAAGGCATATCAAAAAATTTTGCTATTTTTAAAGCAATCACCACTGACGGTGTAAAACGACCAGTTTCAATAGTACTAATTGTTTTACGAGAGACTCCCACAGCATCAGCCAACTGCTGCTGTGAGAGTTTATTTAGCACTCGTACTGAATGAATATTATTGTCTAATTGTTCATTCATCTGATTTGTTTAGCCCATATAAAACAGGTAACGCATAGCATATAAACATCACCCCAATCACTAGCGTCGCAAGTGTCTTAGCAGAGATGCTATCAGCAGGAAAACTCTCTGAAATAAAAGAAGAAATGTTTGAAAATAGAAAAGGTGAAAGAGCAAAAATCACACTATGGAAAGACCATTTAAACCCTAATAAATTCAGATGGTTTAAGTATTCATCTTCAAAACTGGCAGTCCAAAAATTACGCCTTTTGATGCTAGACATCGTTGTAATTACTTTGTACATAAAGTAAATGAAATAGACTGACAAGCCGAATTTTGCTATGCCATAAACAAATGTTAAAGACTTAGATGCTTGAAAATCTAAAAATGACTCTAAGCTCGCAGAGAAAAAAAGTAGACCCATCACAAGCGCTAAGTAAGCATGCCAAGTAATATATTGAAGTTCTCTTTCTGAGTTAGAAACTGTAACTTTTTCCATATTCAACTCCTTGTTGATATTTTTAAACACTCAACGTGTAACCCTAAGGTACACACTGATACCCTAGGGTGTCAAGAGTAAAGTATAAATATGCATCTCTTGCTGGCACTCAAGTACCAATAAACAAGTAATTTCAATAAAACATGACTGACTCATATACAAGATGCAGCTTTGCCATCAGTTTGAAAAATAAATTATTTACCCTAGGTTTTACATAGTAATTTTTTAAAATTGATTAATACTTACAAGATAAGTAAGTTAGGATGTAAAAAGATGTTCTTAAACCAACTTTCCGTCAAAGCAAGACTAGTTTTACTTGTTGCGCTTCCTTGTATCGCCTTCCTCCTACTTGCTGTTGTAACGCTAGTGCTTACAGGTAACTTAGTTGCTGGCATTCAAAGTATTAATAACGACAGAGTGGTGCCGCTCAAGCAAATTAAAGTTGTGTCTGATAATTATGCAGTGAGTATTGTTGATAACTTACATAAATATAATGCAGGTTTAATGTCTAAAGCCGAACTACTTAATGCTATAAGCGATGCAGAGAACTTAGCCTCTTCCCAATGGACAGCTTATCTTAAAACAGAGCTTACACCTGAAGAATCAAGGCTAATAAGAAATAGTGAAGCATTATTTGATAATGTAAAAACGAAAGTAGAAGAGTATAAGGCCTTACTAAGGTCTGACAATGATTTAACAGAATCTCCCTCACAATTTGTTAAAGTGCTTTACGCTACATTTGATCCCTTTAGTTCAAGCTTAAATGCGCTGATTGATCTTCAACTTGATACCTCGCAACAATTTGCTGACCAAGCTGCAGCAGACTATCAAAAAGAAAAAATGATATTAGTCACTGTATGTATCATTCTTTTTGCGATTGTTATTTTCTTAGCGATTGCAATAAATCGCTCGATTACAATGCCACTCAATAACATAAATCAAATTATGGCAAACATTGCTAACAACACTGACTTAACTCTGCGTGTAGATGAAAATGGTGATGATGAGTTTGCTCAAACTGCATCGAGTGTAAACACCATGCTTGCTCATTTTAATGCGTTAATTACTGAATTGCTGGATCTTGTGATTAATTTGCGTTCGCAAACTGAGGGCCTATCTGACAATAGCCTATCGATTGCCAACAGTACTGAGCAACAAGAGCAGCAGACAACCCTGTTAGCAACGGCCATTACTCAAATGAGTGCTGCGATTAAGGGCGTTGCAGATACAGCAGTAACCACATCACACAAAGCCAATGAATCCGACTCCCTCGCTCAAGCAGGATTGCAGAGTGTTCAGGATAATATCCAAGCCATTAATCAATTACATGAATTGCTTAACCAAACTAAAAGCGATATAGACTTATTAAGTGATAAAACTAACGAAATTAATAGCGTCGTACAGATCATTCAAAGTGTTGCCGAGCAAACAAACTTACTTGCTTTAAACGCTGCAATTGAAGCAGCCCGAGCGGGAGAGTCAGGCCGTGGCTTTGCCGTTGTAGCAGATGAGGTAAGGCAGTTAGCCCACAATACGCAAAAAGCGACTGAGCAAATCAGCGAAATGATTGTATCACTGCAAGATGCCTCAAAGCGTACCGTAGATAGTATGGAGCAAGCAGCTGATCAAACAGAAAAGAGCGTCTCTATCGCTGCAGGCTCTGCTGATTCAATACAAAAAATAACTTCAGCAATTTCTGAGATTGCAGATCTAAATATTATTATATCGACTTCTACCGAGGAGCAAACGACCGTTGCGAATGAAGTCGCCGAAAACATTAATCAAATCACAACCAGTATCAAGAGCGTGGCGAATAGTGCCTCTGAAAATGCACAAACCAGTCAAAACCTAAAAGACATCTCAAATGAATTAGAAAAAGACATCAGTAAATTTAAGGTTTAGACATTGGTCTTTTTTAAGTGCTTGGCTTACAAGCGGCTATTTTCATTGCTGTTCATTCAGCATTGAAAATAGTCGGTTAGTCTCCAATTTATAGCCAATATTTGGCAATCATTTAAAATAGATAATTATCAGAATCTTATTGGGTAAATAACGTGATTAAAGCCATTCTTGTGTTTGTTTCAGTTATCGTATTTGTAGTTGGTGCGATAGTTTTAAGTAATAATTTTAGTAATTTACAACATGGCGATGCCTCTTTTGTATATGAAACTTCGAGTGTAGACAAGTCTATAGCAGAGCAAGTTCACCAATATTTGATTGATCAAAAAGTCTATGACGGTTTACAAGGTGAAGTGTTGCTTTTGAAGAAAAACAAAGCTGGAGTGTGGGTTGCTAAGTTTCCCGTTTATCAAGGTGGTGACGTTGCACCGGAAGTATTAAAAGACCTGCAAACACTGAGCTTGGGCATCAAGCAATCAGTTTTAAATAATGAGCCGCTAGAAATACACATCACCAACAGTGGTTATCAATCAGTGCAATTTTTTAAAATTTAAAATTCTATTTATAAATTAATGAAATAGGCTAATCGAAGCTACAAAACCATCATAGGTTTTTCGATTAGCTATTAACTTAGAACATGAGTGGTTTTAATTAACAATTATCTTTATCCACCAATGCCTTTATATTCAGAGGCTGTTTGAATTTCGTCTCTAGCCTGTTGAGTACGACGCAATTTTCTCAGGTTTTCTTCTCTTACAGCTTGACCATTTGCATAGCCTTTGTTGAAGCTTTCTCTCATTTCCAGTGGACATGCATTGTTATTTGGTAACCCCTCGGAGGCAACTTTCACTCCATTGTCATAATTACAGAAGCTTCTGATACCCGCAGTGTAACCTGCAACAAATTCAGATTGCGCCGAATTACTTAGATTACTACAGCTATTTTTATACATATCAAAGTTGCGAACTGATTTACCTTCTTGACCAACTGACTGCCCTAAAGCAGCCCACCCTTGAGCAGGATTGCAATCGAGGCTGGTAGTCGTTGTGGCATTACAACCAACAAGCATCATCGACGTAAAACCGAGTGCGATTATTTTCTTCATAGTTTCACCTTACACTTCCATCTTTTGTTTATTGACTAAAATAACTTTTCTGAGAATTTCAATCTGGTCTTCAATTCCTTTTGTATTAGGAAAACGGCTGACCACACTTTGAAGCACTGACAGTGCAGCTTCATAATTTTGAATATCGACATACATTTGAGCACGCCCCAACATGGCATGACGCTGTGTCGACTCTAACGCTTCAGCCCTTAAAAAGAGCGTTTCAGCTTCAATGAATGACTTTTCGGTCACTAAGAAGTTTGCATATGACAATAAAGCAAAACCATTGTTGGGGTCTTTATTTACAGCACTTTCATAATTAAGTTTGGCTGATTTTGGTTGCTTTTGATTACGTTTTAATTCAGCGGTATGTAAATAAATCACTGACTGTTTAGCATCATCGTATTGCTCAGCTGTTTTCATCAACTCTGCTAACACGCCTTCCAGGTCACGCCACATTTCACGTTGACTTAACCAAGACAAGTAAGCACGCAAGCTCGTTAAATCTAACTCTTCTGTATTTATATGGGCCTTGATCAACTCTACAGCTCTTTTAAAACTATCTTGTTGTAGATGAAGTTGCGCAGCAGTTTTTAAATTATTAACCCGTTTATCGCCTAACAAAATGGCCATTTCTAATGATGCTAGGGCTTCTGTATTTCTCGACTGCTCAAGCTGCAAAACAGCTTGATCTAACCAAAATTGACTATTGTTTGGTTCTTTGGCAATTAGGTCTGATAACAAAGCTTGTGCGGCTTCAAACATTTTTGCTTGAGTGAGTGATATAAATAAACCTTGTTGCCATTGCTTATTTTCAGGCTCAATAGCAAGTGCCTGTTGGTAGGCTGTTATGGCTGAAAAAGGACCATGCTGGGTTAAATTTAAATATCCCAATTGCCCATATACTTCTGCCTCTTTAGCCCCTAACTCTATGGCTCTGGCAAAATAATCTCGCGCTTTTTCCATTTTATTTTGCAACATATATAACTGCCCTAAATCAACATGGGCACGCACCAGTTGAGGGCTTCTAGAAAGCGACGCTAAATAAGTTTGCTCTGCCTTATCATATTCTTCGACAGCAAAATATACCTGAGCCTTGAGCATCATCATGGCAATACTGAGCTCAATTTCATAAAAAGTTTCTAATTCTTTTAATACAAGTTGTTTATCCCCCGTATCTAGAAGGCCTCTTAACCTCTCTGCCATTTCATACTCTTCTGGGGCAATAGGCGCTTCACGCTCTCTGTAAGGACCCGAAAACTGAGGAATGATGAACGTGGGCTGCTCGACCTCTAACTTAAAATTGGTCGTCTGTTGCGCATTACTTGAAATGCTGACAACGAAACAGCCTGCGATAATAAAGCTAATGAAATGAGATACCTTCATTTAAGACCTACCATAGTTAAAATGAATGCCATATAAGTAAATAGCCTGCACGGCTCTACCATCTTTTTTAGGAATTGTGAACTTGGCCTTTTCTACCCATTTTCTAATGGCTGGCACCATATCAGGGTGAACTGGATCGACTATTTTCTTGATAAAAGGTTTACCTTGCGTGTTGATGATTAACTCAACCAATGTTGAAACACGCTTTAACCCCTGCTTTCTGATTGAGTGAGGTGGCGGAAAATACTCTTGAGACACCACCTTAGGTATTTGGTCCAAGCTCTCAACAGCCAACAATGGCATATCAAACGTCATTCGCTGTTGGATTTTAAGTGAATCCATCGCAAAATCAGGCTTTTCGAGGCGTTCAACTTCAGGCATTGCCATTTGTGGTTTATCTGAATAATTCAAGGTCGGCCCACCGCCTAAACTAACCAAATCAATACTCACAGGTGAAGGGGGTTGATCTGAAGACTTGGTTTGCATCTTGGGTGGCGGCGGAGGTGGAGCGGGTATAGCCACATCTACTTTACGAATAACAACATCTTTTTCGGGAGGGGTCGGTGTTTGTTTTATTGCAAATAAACTATAGGTTAGAAGTAAAACGAGTAGCGCACTCAATATCCAAGGCAATAACATTACAATGCCATCTTTAAACGAGAAGTTAATTGTCCTTTTAACTGTCAACATAGCGCTCTAGTCCTTCATAGTCGCGAGGCTAATATCACTCAGCCCCGCCAACTTAGCTTGATCTATTACTTTTACTAATAATTCGGTTTTGACTTGTTTATCAGCTTGGATCACCAAAGGCCGCTGTTCAGATTTTACCGCCTGCATCAAAGTCGCTCTTATACCTTGTACACCGATGTTTGTGCCTCCATACATCACTTCGCCAGTTGATGTGATGGCAATCATGAGTACCGATTTTTGTAAATTTTGACTTGATACCGCAGTAGGTTTGTCAACTTCGACGCCCGTCTCTTTGACAAACACTGTGGTCACTATAAAGAAAATAAGTAATATAAACACCACATCTAGTAAAGGTGCTAAATCAATTTCTTGTCCTTTGGATTCTGCGATCTTGTTTTCAATTATTGAACGCATCTGGCCTCCACTTGCCAACTTTTTAAAGTTCTTTCTAATAGCGCTTGAAGAAGTAATCCTGGTACCACTAACACCAAGCCTAGTTGTGTGGTAAACATCGCCGATGCAATGCCACCGCTAACCATCTCTTGCATATCTAAACCGTTATGCACAGACATATGATCAAATGTTCCAAGCAAACCGCTAATCGTGCCTAGCAGCCCAAGCAAAGGCAGACTTGCTAGCAAGGTTTTGAGTGCACTCAGCCAGTAATTGCCTTTGCTAAACCAAGTCTCTGATTTGTTGGCAAAACATAAAAATTGCAACTGCTTGCTATAGCAGAACATAGCCACGGCTCCCAGCGCCCAAACAACCCCGTGATTAAGTAAATTTAAATAAAGCGAAAATTCACTCATTATTGGCTCTGCAGTTCAAGCTTACTTAACTTAATTGCATTTGCTTCTAACTTAGCGTTTAAGCTCTTGGCTTTACGGTTTAGTAGTGCACTCATTATCAAAGATGGGATCGCCACAATCAGGCCCAACTCTGTCGTTACTAACGCTTCAGATATACCACCAGACACAGTCGCTGCGTCACCCGTGCCAAAAGTATTCATCATCATAAATGTATTGATCATACCTGAAACTGTTCCTAGTAAACCTAAAAGAGGCGCTATTGCAGCCGAAGTAGCAACCACACCTAAGTAATTTTCTACGCGGTAACGATACTGCATTAAAAAAGCGACTAATTGGTCATCTCTATATTCAGACACAGGATTATTAACAGCAATATCGACTAAGTCTTTCTCAGCCCCCTTGAATTGAACACTCATTGCGAAATTATTTACATCGGTCTGCTTTACTTTCTCTATAAAATCATGACTTGGTTTTGGTATGCGAAGAAGCTGATAGCCTTTAATTAAAGTTGCTAGCAACGAAATCAGTCCAAAAAATAGAATGGGTAGTGCCCACACACCGCCTTTTTGAATATGTGAAATAACACTGTCTTGTTTATGAAGCAGTTTTTCAGCATTGCCTAAGGTTGGATCAAATGTGACAAAACCAGACCCTGTATCAGCAAACCTAGCCAGGTGCTCTATGTGTGATGCGCTATAAATATTTGGAATAATATTTGGCAATGTTTGGTTTATCTGATTTGTTAAAAGTCCACCTTGTGCCAGCTCTGAATTATATGCTAGCGCCAAAGGGCCCAAGTTTAATACTCTGAAATCAACAACTTCACCTTTATCATTGACGACAGGCTTCTCTTGCCAATTCGGAGACAATTTATTAATGAGCTCGTGCTGTAAGGTGTTAAACACACTCGGTGATAAGGTAAAATCGCCATTGGCATTTTTGTATGCTGACAAAGCTAAATTTTGCTGTTCAAAAAAGCTCTGCACTATCATCTTTTGATAGTTATCTTGCTCTCGCCATGCTCTTACACGCTCTGATAACTGCTCATAACTAATGACTTTTTCATCCGATGCGCGTTGAATAGACTCAGCTTGTGCTCGTAATGCCTCGACTTCTTTCAAAGACTGTTCAAGTTTAGTTTGATAATGCAAAGATTGATTATTAATGCTGCTTTGTAATTCTGATAAAGCAAGCTTGGATTCAGTTACTCTTTGAAGTAATTCAGAAGTATTCGCAACAGTATTAAAGCTCAGCAAACATGCTAAAAGTAAAACAATTTTACGCATTACAATAACTCCTTGTTCAAGCTAGGCAACGCCAAGGGCAATGACACAAACTCTGCTGTTGTGGGCTTTTCTAGGATATTTCTAATTTTGTTTATTTGTTCTGGTAAATTTACTGATGGCAAAACGCTCGATACATCTTCACCGTGATACCACTGCCAGCCAGACTGCTCTATTCTGCCAAAACCATAAGATGCGCCATCTGCAGATAAATACCAAGCTTGAGAAAGACCGAGATAAATTTGACTTACTAACAACTCAGTTTGCTTGCCGTTGATTGGTACCAACATGTTGCTAGTATTTAACGCAACACGATTATTAAACTCATCAGTTGCTTTGTATAAACTCAAATAAAGCTCTAATTTCTCACTAAGGTTAAGCGTACTTTGCGTAAGTTTCTCAGCTTTGCTTTGTAATTCTGATTGTAAAGGTGGGGGGAGCATAGGAAGAACTCGGGCGACAAAACTCTCACCTTTACTCAATTCATTTTCTACAAGGGTTTGGTTGCGTTCATACTGCACTTGCTGCTCAGTAAGTGCTAAGCGTTTGTTATCAACCTCTGATTGTGCGTCTTTCGCTTTACCTAACAAGGCTTGAAGCGCTTGCTTCTCTTGTTCTAGTAATGCGAGTTGGTTTTCTAGGGATTGCTTATTTGCCTGCCAAGTGGTTTCTAATTTCCCTCGCTGACTTTCTAACTCCAGCCATTGCTGCATTATTTCGTAATCAGATTGAGAAGCTATACTTATCAGAGGTAAAGATAGCGCTGTCATTAGCAAAAAAAACTTCATCGAAACTCCATTTCATTTAGTGCAAATAAAAGTCAATACAGGTACAACATGGCATGGAAGATTACAATTATCAACAAAATGATAATGAAAAAACATCAAGTTACACTTAAGGTTAACAAAAGACTATTATTTACAAGCGGTCATATTGTACGCCTAGCTACTTACTAGGCTCACTGTTGTGAATAGATAGAGAATAATATTACAGGCAAAGAAAACGCGCTCTTATTAAACCCCAATTAAACTCAGTTTTTCTTTAAGCTTTGCAATAAGTGAGGCCTCATTCTCAGTGTCATCATTTAACCCGACCAGCAAGGTCATAAAATACACGTCCATTAACACATCGGCATAGAGTAATTTTTGTTCATCCCCAAACACCAATTGGTCTTTAAAGGCATTCAACTGTGGGTCAAGTGACTGACTTTGCCATAAAATCTCTTTGAATAAGACTTTACTAAACTCTCGTTGAGACAAGTAAAACGGATACAGTGCTGAGGCAAAATGCAGCAGCCTATCAATGGGTGTTGTTGAAGTGTCTGACTTAGCAGTTTCAGTTAATAAGTTATTTAATTGGGTTTCTAGACCTGATTTGAGTAAATCTAGTTTATTTGGGAAGTGACTAAAAACGGTACCCGTCGCAACGCCTGCCGCTGAAGAAATATCTCTAGTACTGGTTTTTTCATAACCATTTTCAGTGAAAAGCTGCCATGCAGCCGATAAGATCCGCGATCTTGTTTGCTCTCGTTTTGACACCCTACCTCCTAAAATCACGCGACATTAAAACAAGTTTAAAAAAAAATGCCAAGTTCTTATTGAAAAATGAGCGCGCTCAATATTATTATGAGCGCGCTCATTTTTAATTTGGAGATTTCAATGGACTTATTTTTTCGCATTATTGGTGCCTGTATTTTTTTGCCTTTCATTGGCTTTTATAGTTATGTACTAGGACCAATCCTGAAGCTTATTTTGTTACCTGGGGGCCTGTTGTTACTGCTACTGATTTTAGGTAAAGAGGATGGGGTCGAGCCTTTGATTGAAACTTTTAAAACTAAAACGAAGGCACCAGAGAGTGCTGAAGTGTCATAACATTGAGACGCTAACATTTAACCCATGTCTTCATTATTTTCTGTTATCAAAGGAACCGTAATAAAATGAAAATCACCTCATCAGGGTCATTTATGCTAGTAAGCGTCGCAGCACTTGCCCTTTTCACAGCCTTGTCTCATATGTCTTGTATTGTGTTAGGCCCAGAGTGTTATCGTGCACAAATGGCGCCTGAAGCTCTCATTGAACTCTCTCAATCTGCACCTTGGCGTGCAGCCTTAGAAACAACTTTGGTATCACTGCTGTTTGTTGCAACCGCCATTTTTTGTTTGTCTGGCGCAGGGGTGATCAGAAAAGTGCCAATGTTAAAACCAGCCATCATTACGATCTCTGTGATTTGTATATTTAGAGGGGTCGCCACCTTGCCTTTGAGCGTGCTCTTTCCTGAACAAGTGACAACATTTTCTATTATTGCTGGTTTTCTATGGTTTTTAGCGGGCACATTTTGTATTACAGGCTATCGCTTAGTAAGCCAAGAAAGTACAGAAAGACAAAATTCGGTAAGGCATATTAATACGCTCTAAATATTTACTTTGTACAAAAAAAGCACTAGCTTGTACCTAAAAAGTAAAGGGAATTATCATGAAAAGAACTGTATTAAGCCTAATTTGTAGTTCTGTGTTATTTGGCTGTGGTGGGAGTGAAACACAAAACGCACAAGAAAAAGATGAACAAGAATCAGACAAACTCAAAGCGGTATCACCTTTTCCAAGCTCGCCACAGGCAAAGCCCGCAATAGATTTTGACCAGCAATTAATATCTGACATAGAAGACTTTGTGAAGGTCGCCTATTCAGTGAAGTATTTTTACCCGTCAACCGAGAATCGTGATTCAAATTGGTCGTTGTTTATCGCGGAAAGTTTGGTCGATTTAAGTCAGACGGATCCAGCACAAAGAACAGACCTAGGTATCGAACGGCTTCGCCAAATCGCGCCTTATATCGCTTTTAATAGAGCACTATTACCTGAAATCAATGATCAGACCACCGTTTCTACTTGGAAACAAAATGCACCAATAAATCAAAGTGTCTACACTCGAGCTTTGTTAACTGATGATTTCTCCTCCTTAAAAAATGATGAATACAGTGCGAGCGAACAGTTTGCAGAACTCAACTATGGAGCACAAACATTATACTTACCTTTATATTTACCTACGGATAAGCAATTACAAGGTTATACCTATCAAGAGCCAGGTAAATGGCAAATAGACAATGACTTTGAACAACCTGAAATATGTATGACCACAGTCTCTGAAATGTGGGCAAGCATTGCACATTTTTGGCCTTACTTTCAGCAAATTGACGTTGACTGGGCACAAAGTTTAACGCCCCTTTTAACTGCCTGCACTGACGATGATGTACTAAGAAAGCAAAAAAGCATGTTTGCTGAGTTTTCAAAGTTAAACGATAATCATATTTCTATTGTTTTCCCAACACCTGAAGAATATAAATTCAAAAGTTACATCCCGTTTACCTACGAACTAGTAGAAGAAAAAGCCATTGTTACCCAGTTAGATTCAGCTCACCCAAACGGTATAGAAGTAGGTGATGAGGTGGTTTCAGTCGATGGCATAGAAATAAACAATTACTTAGACAACAAATCGATTTATTCATTAAAGAATACATTGCACAGAAAAAACCTCAGTGCGAGGTTTGATGTTTATGCCAAGCACTTTAACCCTGTGAAATATGAAATTCGTAAACCGAACAATGATATACATAGCATTGAAGTGTTCCCCAAAGACTTAAACAAGCGCGAGCCATTTGTTGGGATGCCCTATGTACCTAAGAGTGACCATATTTTTGAATATGTTGACGACAACATTTTAAAAATCAATGTCTATAACGTTCAAGAAGCTGATATTACTGAATTACGTAATGAACTGAGTGAAGCCAAAGCAGTAATATTAGATATGAGAAGATACCCTACTAGCTGGCGGGGTTGGCAGGGCGTGTTAGCACTATTAATTAAAAACGATGCGACTAATGACACCATCGCTTATCACTGGCAAGGCAGTCCAAATCAACGAGACACTAAAAAACAGGTGATCACGCAACGGATTTACCGTTCAGAAAATGCCTTTAATGTACCTACTGTTGTGCTTTCATCGAGGCATAGTATCAGTCAAAACGAACACAGTTTTATCTTTGTTCAAAATGGTGGTTTGCCCATTTTAGGTGAAACAACTTCAGGAATTAATGGCAATATTTTAAGAATGAATATCTTTGAGGGAGCCGAGCAAGACAGCGGTACTTACTTTGTGTACACCAATATGGAAGCAAATCGCCGTGATGGTACGCCTTTAATTAACCAAGGAATAGAGCCCGATATTAACGTCCCAAGAAGCATCGACAGTGTATTAAATCAGGTCGATAACCAAGTGAATGCTGCCATTGATTATTTACAGCAGCAACTTGCAAACTAAAAACATTGTTCATTTTGAGGCTTGATTGACGCTCAGTTAAGCCTCGTTAAGCTTGTAAATCTATAAAAGTTACAGCAAGATTTTTGACTCATGTTGACCAGTTTTACTCGTTTAAAATGCTGAACTACATTAAAAATGCTGGTCTGCACGTTCCTGTTTAATAAACGCTTAAAACAAGCCTCCTACCGAAACTTACTTGCAGCTAAATTTCACCTTACATACTATCAAATGAGATATTCAGTTTTAGAAGAAGCCGTCAGTATGTTTAAAAAACTTGCTTTAATGCTCGCTCTTTCGGGAGTGAGTGCTCAATTAGCAGCAACAGAAGCCGCTCAAGGGCGCGAAATAGACACCTTACCCGACGTATTGTCTTTCAAAGAGCGTGTCGCACCAATCAATGAAATGGTAACAGACAGACTCGAAAATTTGCTGCCAAAGCTAATGCAAGAAGCTGATCTTGATATGTGGCTGGTGATCAATCGCGAATACGGTGAAGACAAATTATTTTATACCTTGGTTCCACAACCCACTTTTGCCGCCCGACGCACCACACTGCTCGTTTTTTCAAAACAACCAGATGGCAGTGTCGAGCGCTTCAGTGTTAGCCGTTATCCAATCGGCGATTTATATCCAACAGTCTGGGAAGGCGGTAGCAAAGAACAACAATGGCAACGTTTAGCTGAGGTCATTGCTGAGCGAGATCCAAAGCGTATCGGTATTAATATCAGTGAAGATTGGGCGCTCGCTGACGGCTTAAGCGTTGGGTTATATAATAAACTACTTGATAATTTACCTAAAAAGTACCAAAAGCGTTTAGTCAGTGCAGAGGACTTAGTGATCCGTTGGCTTGAGACACGCAGCGAAAAAGAACTTCAAGTTTACCCTACTGCAGTCACTCTGGCTCGCGGCGTTATTGCAGAAGCTTTTTCTAATAAAGTCATTACGCCTGGGGTGACGACCACCGATGATGTCGCTTGGTATTTGCGAGAGCGCTTTGAAGCATTGCAGCTCAGACCGTGGTTCCAACCTTATGTGAATATTCAACGCCAAGGCGATAAAGTTAACAAAGACGCCCCGTTTTTAGGCGAATATAACCGTGTAATCTTACCAGGCGATATCATTCACACCGATGTAGGTATTTGCTATCTAAATCAATGTACCGACACGCAAGAGATGGGCTACGTCTTAAAATTAAATGAAACCGATGTGCCAGAAGGCTTAAAATCAGCCCTGAAATTGGGCAATCATTGGCAAGATATTCTCACCCGTAATTTCAAAACAGGTTTAACGGGTAATCAGATCTTAGCCAACACCATTAAGCAAAGTGAAGCTGAGAATATCATCAGCAGTACTTACACTCACCCGCTGGGCTTTGTTGGTCACGCACCAGGCCCAACCATTGGCATGTGGGATAATCAAGGCCCGACCCCAGTTCAAGGTGATTGGAAATTGTATCCAAATACTGTGTATGCCATTGAAGGTAATGTGAAAGTACAGCTACCTGAATGGGATAACCAATGGATCCAAATCAAGCTGGAACAAGATGCGGTATTTGATGGTAAATCAGTCTGGTACTTAGCAGGTCGCCAAACTAAATGGCATTTGATTAGGTAACTGCAAACCCTAACCATTTGATTTTAATCAACTTAATCAAATAGGGGGCATCCTGCCCCCTGGTTGTGTTAGCTAATTAAAATTTAATTCAGAATAAGTATCGAACTTTAAACGTTACACTGTCTTCAATGGGGCTTGTCCAAAGCGTGCTTGTGCGATTGCCATAACTGTTTTGACCAATTGAATCACGGTCATGACTGGCGCTATCGACGCTGCCTCTGCGGTAAACAAAAAACACATCTGAAAATGGCCCCATACGATAACGCAATTTAAACTGGGCAGTTAAGCGGTTATCTTCAAAGCTGGTGTCAAGATCTTGCTTGAGCAGCTCGCCTTGCTCTTGTACGGCAAAAGCTTGCTGAGTTTTGGCATCTAAAAATGCGACTTGTATTGAACTAGACCACTCTAACTTCTCAGTTAGCAGGCCATTTACGATAATATTTGAGGCAAAATAGTCTCTGTCGTATTCACTGATCACATTTTGCTGATTGGCCACCAGCCAGCCTTCACCGGTTCTTAAATAGTTATTCCAATTTATGCTCCAATTAGCATGTGGCATCCAAGTCAAGTCAACCGCATATTGGGTTGACGTTGAATCGAACCCTTCTTTGTCATATTCAAAGCTAGCCGCCCAACTGAAATCTCCCACATATGGGCTTTGGTAAAAGAGCCTGATCCCTTGCGCCGAAGGTTGAGTAAAGGCGGTAGTATTGAAGCCTAAATTATCTTGCTTGCCCTGAGTTAAGTAATCAAAGGTTAAATTAAACTGTGCCCCTGTCGTTAGCATTAACTGACTAGAGTAAGTTTGCGTCGCGGGCAGATTTTGCGATGCGCTATTACTTTCATGGCTGAGTTTTACCACATGTTTAACACGTGTGACCCAATCGTTCGTATAATTCACCGAATGTTCAAACTCAGACTGAGCATATTGCCAGTCGTTTCTGACTAAATACCCCATATCACGGTTGTCGAACTGGTCGTTCAATTTTAAATAACGATTGGTAATTTTGGTATTGGGTGAAAACTGATAGCCCAAATTTAAACTGAGGCCGTTACCCGTTTGTGTGGTATTGATTTCAGTATCTGTATTAATTTGACTCAGTAATAATGACCCCTGCAATGACCAAGTTGCACTTTGATACTGACTATCCCAAGCTAATGTACTAGCACTTCTATCAAGATATGGGCGTTTAACATGCGTGGTTAGTAAACCAGTTTGCCAATTATTTTGTCGATATTTCGCCCTTGCCGCGTAAAATGACTTACCCGCGTCAGAGTCTAAATTCGACTCTTCAACAGCAAATGCTCCTAGCTGTAATTGATCTCCTTGATGAACAAATCTTACGGCTGCATCTATTGGCGTAATATGCTCACGACCATCATCACTGCCCGCACCAATTCGGCGAGTATGTATCAGCTTGGTATTTTGTTCTGCTTGGACGTTAAAAACGCTGATATCTTGGGTAAAAAACGGGCGTTTATCGGTTCTCAGCGTTTCAACTGCACTGTAGTTAATATTTACGTCATCACTGTCAACTTGGCCGAAATCTGGGTTAACCGACACACTCAATTTCTGATGGTGAGCTGGCTTATAGATTAAATCAAAACCCACATCGGTTTGGCCCTTGTCACCTTGTCGGTCTGATAAATCATTTTGCTGGGTGATATAAGGTATAAATGCCAGTTGCTGCTGATTAGGGATCTCGGCAGATACCTTCGGCATTGCTAGGTAAAAGTCACTATTACTAATGGTTTGTTTTTGACTCGCGTAAATAAAGTTATTCGCAATATCATAAAGTTGAACAGAAACTCCCACCTCTGACAGTCCATTTTCATCCGCTGAATGATGGAAGGATACAGTGTGCCAAGGAATAAATACTTCGCTTGACCAATAATCATCATGCTCAAAGTACTGGCTTTGCCAGTCTCCATCCCAATCGTAGTCAGTTGTAAGTTGTGGTGTGAGTACCGCATCTTGCGTACCGCCACCAAGGGTTGTTGCAAATAAATAGCCACTACTGCCATCACCGCCAAAATCGAGATAAATGCGATTGAACTCGCCTTGCATAAAGTTATCTTTGATATTGAATTGCTTCTTGCGAGTCTCAGCACTTTGATAATTAATAATGCCAATGTAAATGCCTTTTTCATCACTGTAGACTTTGGCATTAACTTGCTTTTTTGTTTGTTCGAGTGTGGCAGGCACTACTTTGTAAAAAGTATTAAATGCTGTTGCTTGCTGCCATTGGGGCTCATCTAATTTGCCATCAAGTACGATTGTCTGAGCCATAACCGATGGCGCGATTGTAATTGTAGTCAAGGCTATCGCTTTTGCTACCCGTGAAATTTTCATAATAACTTCCAACTAAATTTCGATGCGCTTATTGCAACAAAACTCGTGCAAAAAAAACCTGAAATTTTTCTGAATAACACTCATGAAAGCCTTATAAACGTTGACTTTTATCTTATAAAAGATAACGTTCGCCTATGAGACTAATTTAACAACTGCGGTAAACGTTTTATGCCATCTTCGTCACAGGGACATCAGTTTGACACTTGGGTGTTTTATCCAGAAACAGATGAATTGGTCTGTAATAAAACCCAACATACACAAAAGTTAGAGCCGCAAGTTGCCCGACTACTAGAACTATTTATAAAACAACAAGGCACAACCTTATCGCAAGGGCTTTTAAACAATGAACTCTGGCCTGACACCATAGTTGAAGCGAATAGCCTTTATCAGTTATTGGCAAAGCTACGTAAGGTATTAAAAGATACCCCTAGAACGCCTAAGTATATAAAAACTATACCTAAAAAAGGCTATGTGTTCATTGTAGAAGTGAGGTTGCTAGCTATTGAGACTTTGCCAGGGCTCACAGACATTGAGTTGGCAAAACCTGCAAACAATTCTGCTTTTTTGAATTTAGCCATACTTATAAAAAAGCCTCTTTACTTAACTTTATTCACCTTAGTTTTTATTGCTTGCTTTAGCGCCATTGCTTTTTTTAACCATAAACCTCAAGTACTTACACCACCAGAATATAAGGTAGAAGACATCAGCTACGAGCTGGGGTTAGAATTTGATATCGCTGCACACTTCGAACAAGATTTAATTGCTTATGTCAGCCAATTTAATCAGCTTGTTATTGCGAATAAATTAGGCAATCAGCTCTATGAGCATAGCTTTAACACTCGGATCGCACACCCAAGTTGGCATCCCCAAAAAGACCTAGTGGCATTTTGGCAGTATCTTGAAGATAAGTGTGTTTTAAAAATTATTAGCAGTAATGGCAAACAGTTACATGAAACTGAAGCGATTTCATGTGACCGTATTGAAGCCCCAATTTGGCAATCAGATGACGAATTGACTCTGGTCGTGCATCGTTGGGATGACAGTGAAGGCTTTTTGTATCGTTTAAGCACCCGTCAATTTGTGAAGATACCCGTGCCACTCAACAAAGGCGAAAAACTAATAAAAGCAGTCAAAGCATGGGAAAACCAAACCTTCTATCTCGTCAAGCAAGTTAACTATCATTCAAAGTTAATTACTTTAGACGGTCACATTCATCTCTCTTGGCCTTATCCAGTTTGGCTAGCCATTTTTGATGCGAAACAACAGACCATCATTACTAATGATGAAAGTAAGTATCATAACCTCATCGCGACACACTGGGATCAGCAACAGTATAGTGTAATGCGCTCAACTCAAGGGATCTTCTCTACCCTTTCGATAGATAAACATGGTGATATCTTTGCGGCCGCTGAGAGTTGGCAGGTTAATATAAGAGATAATGATGATTTACCGATTTTCTCAAGCTCAAGTATTGATTACCTGCCAGTCAGTAACTTACTTGGAGAAACTGCATTTATGTCTCGTCGCACTGGTGTATGTGAGGTTTACTTACATGCAGATGATAAGATCCGCCAGCTCTCATTTCATCAGGGTCATGAATACGTTGGTATTCTAAATTGGTCGCCTGATAATAGTTTGCTATTATCAAACCGCGATAACAATATTGTTTTATATGATAGAAACCGTACGACAAAACAATTTCCATCTAACCTGCCCCTCACCTTAAAAAATGCGGGCTGGATAAACAACGAACAAGTTTGGGGTTCTGATGGTGAAAATATTTACACTTATGATCTTACAGGTCGCGTTATTGGCAAAACACAACTTAAAAACGATTTTGTTGGTTTCCATCATCAAACGCAGCAATGGCTAATATTAAAAGCGCAACAGTTACTGACCACGACAACTATAGATAACTCAAACAATATTGATATATTAACGACACTGTCTAAGCAACAAGCTCATCATTTTCGTGATGTAAGGTTTCAAAATCAATCAATGTATTGGCTCAGCCAATGGTCAAAACAAGATTACATTTGGCAACTTGATATGCAAAACCCAAGTACTCCTGAATTAAAGAAATCTGGGTCTCTCATTTGGCATTATGATATTAAACCTGATGGCAGTTTACTGATTGCTAAAATGGAAAGCATTGAAGGCGACATTAAAAAATTCGCAATAAAAAAGCAATAAAGGCGCGACTCAACTAAACTCAAAAGATGCCTTAAGCAAACTGCATCAACCATGTTAAAACACCTATTCGTTTTTGCATTATTTCTATTTAGTACCCATGCCTTGAGTTGCAAACTAGTGGTGCGCGTTGAAGACTACGCTGCACAATCACATCGTGATGAAAATCAGCAGTGGCAAGGCATTGACATCGAGCTGACTAAAGCTTTGCTCAACCAAGCGGGCTGCAGTTATCGGTTTGTGCCCGTTCCCTGGGGGCGAGCTTTAAAAATGCTAGAAGAGGGCAAACTCGATGTGATGTTGAGTGTCAGTAAAACAAGTGAACGCACTAAATTCGCGCACTTTATCGGCCCTCAACGCATTGAAAAAATAAAGATAGTCAGTAAAGCAAATCCTGCTATTGTAGTGTCTTCATTTAAAGACATTTTAAAAATACCACTTCCGCTTGGCATTCAAGAAGGTGCTTATTATGGTGAATCATTTAATGCATTCACTAAAGCACTTACGCCTTCCGACAGATACTTTTTCAAAGTTCCCAATAATGATACGAAACTTTCTCTGCTCATCAAGAACAGAATCTTCGGCTTTTTAGAAGAGCAATTAAACATCGAGTACGAAATTAGGCATGAGCTAACCCCAAAAGATGTCTTTGTTCACCCAATCATCGTCAATCAAGCCCCTGTATATTTCGCTTTCAGCA
This sequence comes from Pseudoalteromonas sp. SS15, assembly GCF_049257195.1. Classification (NCBI taxonomy): domain Bacteria; kingdom Pseudomonadati; phylum Pseudomonadota; class Gammaproteobacteria; order Alteromonadales; family Pseudoalteromonadaceae; genus Pseudoalteromonas; species Pseudoalteromonas sp. SS15. The sequence goes on along the minus strand of NZ_JBMMUD010000006.1, from coordinate 72,407 downwards.
AAGAGTCTGTCTCTAATAATCAACTCAAAGCGATTGAGCATGCGTTCAATCACTTAACTTTCTCTGGTGTGTTTGAGCAAATCTTATTAACCGCACAAAACTGATCCAAAGCAATAAAACTAACCTTTCAAGACATTCTGAAATTAAGAGCAAACCTCTGCTTTTTAATAACAAAAATTTGCATAAAAGACTTTTTATATAATGAAAAAGAACTACTCTTAAATGAGGTGTTAATTTTAAATAATCGTATCAAAAAGGAGTATTTTGACATGGGGATTTACAACACGTTGGAATATGCCGATTCAAATAATGAAGTCAAAGCGATTTATGACGATATTTTTGAACACTTAGGCAATGAAGGGTTAGTCGATTACTTCAAGGTGCTTGGTAATTACAATCCACATATTCTTCAGACCACCTGGGCACTATTCAAAAACGTACTCCTCACCGGAGAGTTACCTAGAGCACTTAAAGAACTGGTATTTATCGCTATTTCTAACGAACGTGAATGTGCCTACTGCACGTCTATTCATTGTGCTATGTGTCGATATCTAAATATTGATGATGAAACCATCAACCAAGTTTTACAAAAATCTTCTGAGCTTAACCCTAAACGAGTAAAGGTATCGATAGATTTTGCCGTTAAGATGGCAACAAATAGCGCCATGGTTACTGAGCATGATCATAAAAGTTTATTAGACAGTGGGTTAACTAAAAACCAAGTATTTGAACTTATGTCTCTCGCCAGTGTGGTTAATTACTCGAACACATTGGCTCAAGGCATGATGCTGGTCGTTGACGAAGAGTTCGCTAACTTACTTAAAGATAACGTTGTAATGTAATTATGAATGGCAGTGTAATTGACTCTTACCAACTATCTTCTTTAATTGAACTGACTAGTAATCTTGCCGATGACAGCATGCATGCAGACTTGTCGTCTCAAAAGATATTGCTCAACGCTGTAAACAAACTGCTTTGGACATTAAACTTTGATTATTGTCTTATGATTGATAATGAAGAACACATAGATTGCCTGTATGGGGAAGGTGACGAGCATCTAATAGAGACCATAGAATTACTTCCAATCAAAGAGCTTAAAAACAACACTATTGTGCTCATAAACCAAGTTCAATACTACCTTATTTATCAAGTGCTCCCGCTCGAACATAATAAATCAAATACTTTGGTATTTCTTCAGCAGGGTCAAGCATTTAACTCTTCCTCTCTTATTATCATTGAGCTGTTTAGTGCCGCAGTCAAACGTTTACTCATCACAAAGGCTGAGGAACATAAGAGACTAAAGCTTAAAAACGAAGCACAGGTGCTATTGCGTTCAAATCAGCTTAAATCGGAGTTCTTGGCTAATATGTCACATGAGCTAAAAACACCGATGAACGGCATTTTGAATCTTGTGCAATTACTGCAAAACACGCAGTTAGAGCCTCATCAACTTGAGATGCTCAACACCATATATGAAAGCACAGAAAATTTACTCTGTGTCGTTACAGACGTCCTTGAATATAGCAAGCTAGAAACAAACAATATCAAACTCATTTCCAGCCCATTTGTACTATCTAAACTGATTGAAAGCATCACTATTGAAATTAAGCCGGAGGTTAACCGAAAAGGTCTCACATTCACTGAACAATTAGACGTACAGTTACCAACACAGTTGATTGGTGATGCGTTGAGAATTAAGCAGCTCTTACATAACTTATTGAATAATGCAGTTAAATTTACCAAAAGCGGCAGTGTATCTATTACTCTATCAGGTAAAACGCTAGAAAAGAACGACTATGAATTAACAATTGCAGTTGAAGATACTGGTATTGGCATGACAAAAGATGCTCAGACTTGGCTGTTTGAACCCTTTGTTCAAGGCGACGGCTCAACAACTAGAGAGTACGGCGGCACAGGGTTGGGTCTTGCTATTTCTGCTAAATTAGCAAAAGCAATGAATGGTAAAATTCAAGTACATAGCGAGTTGGATAAAGGCACTAAGTTTATTGTCACCTTACCTTTAAAAAAGGTCGCTCAAGAACAACCTCCTCAATCGCCTGAAAAAGCCTCTCATTACACCTTATCGACCTCAGAGTTACAGCCTCATACTATCTTAATTGTTGAAGATAACTTAATTAATCAGAAGGTTGCAGGTCTATTACTTGAAAAGCTTGGCTATAAATATGATATTGCAGAAAATGGTCAGGTCGCATTAGATAAGCTAGAGCAAAAGCATTACAGCTTTATTTTTATGGATATACAGATGCCTGTAATGAACGGCCATGATGCAACGAAAGAAATTATAGCGAGATATAAAAATCAACGACCAAACATAGTTGCAATGACAGCCAACACATTTGATGAAGACAAAGAAAAGTGTTTTGCCAGTGGTATGGATGACTTCATTGCAAAGCCTATTTCAGAGCAGGAAATGGTTAGAGTGTTGAGTAAATTCCCCGTTAAATAGCCCTTCCCTTGTTTAGCTGACAGTAATTTAACTCGTTCTATCAGTAATTATGTCATGAAACTCCTAGCCTCTTACGAATAAAAAAAGCGCCCCCATAGCTCCATATGCAAGGCGCTTTAAAGCTTAGATTAAATTAATTTATTTAACTTCAGTGATCACAGTATCAATCAGGTGTACTACGCCGTTTGAAGTGTAAATATCTGTGGTTGTCACATTCGCACCTTCAATTTGCAGGCCTGATGTTGGCAATTTCACTGCCCACCATACGTTATTGAATGCATCACCTTTCATATCTCCGGCCGCTTCATCTTGAATAAATGTGTATAGAGGACGACCTAAATAAGCGACTTGCATTGAGCCGTCACCTCGTTCAACCAGCGATAAACCCGGGATATTTTTAATGCCATCTGCAGTTGCGGTTACCGGCGGCCAGTTCGTTGCACAAGTATCAACGCATTGGCTCATCGCATTTTCTAAATCACCGTCGAAAACATATATTGTTTTACCAGCCATTGTAGAACCTGCACCTGAAACTAAGGTACCTGTTTCTTTGCTATACGTAACCGCATCACTATCTGTATTAGATACGCCAGCAAAATTAACCAGGTTCACTGATAACTTGTTACCTTGCAGGGTTTCTACCTCAACCCCATTAGCGGCATAAGCATTTAAGCTGTTAACTGAAGAAGCTAAAACATGCTGTTTAAGCACAGCACCAAGGGCATCTTTATCTGCAAGCAGAGCATTAAGCGTATCTGTTGGGATTTTCTTAAATGCCGCATTCGTAGGAGCAAAGACGGTAAAGTTAGCGCCAGGGTCGCTGAGGGCATCGACTAAATCAGCGGCACCCAATGCAGTAACAAGGGTTGATAAACTATCTGTGTCTGAAGCAGTCTGAACCACGCTTTTGGTAGGCTCTCCCATATCTTTTGGCGGCATGATCACTTTATTTAGCACGTGAATAACGCCGTTATCAGCCATTACGTTTGCAGCGGAGATTGCAGAATCATTAATGAATAAAGTAGAGCCCGTTGTTGATAGCGCAGCGTTAGAGCCATTCCCCATTTTCACTAAGCTTTCTTCACTATTTGCCACCGATATCGCAGCATCAGACATGACTTTTTGCTCTGCAATAACATGGTAAAGCAGAATGTTTTTAAGTGTTTCAGTGTCGCCTTGTAATGCGGTTAATGTCTCTTGTCCTAATGCTGCGAACGCAGCGTCAGTAGGGGCAAAAACAGTAAATGTTTTGGTTGGATCTGACACTTCACTGTCTAGCCCAGTAGCGGCAAGTAAAGACACTAGCGTATCAAAACTGCCATTTTCAGAAGCCACATCTGCAATTGTGCCAAAGCTCTGTGGCAATGTAACGTCTCCCACAATCACACTGTCGATGACATGGATAGTGCCGTTTGTTGTCACTATATCTTTAGTGACAATTTTAGCGCCGCCAAACATTAACGAATCAGTTTCTGTGTTAACGGAAATACCTAACTCATTTTCTAATACCGTCTTAACCGATTTACCGTTTAGAGACATGGCTGTGACTGAGTCTGCATTAATTGGCAGTACATGCTGTTTTAGAATATCTGAAAGTACATCAGGGTTTGCCAGTAAAGTATTTATTAGTTTGTCACCTATGGCTGAGAATGCCGCGTCAGTTGGTGCAAATACTGTAAATGACCCTGAGTCGTCAGATAACACGCTGTCTAAGCCAGTGCGCTCTAAAGCTGCGATTAATGTTTTAAAGTTGCCATCAGCTTTTGCTGTTGCAACAATATTTGCATTCGACTCTGTTGGTGCCGGTGGCATTAACACAGCATCAATCACGTGTATGACACCGTTATCGGCCATGACATCCGTCGCTGTTACTGTGCTGGTGTTTATTAATAGGTCATCACCAGAAAGTGACAGTGCTATCTTGGCGCCATTTACTGTTCCAACCGTGTTACCCGCTGAAGATAACGCAGCTTCGGCTGCAACTTTGCTTCCCAAAACATGATAAGTAAGAATGCTACTCAACTTTTCTGGGTCTTGGGCTAATGCATCTAACGTTTCTTGACCTAGTGCAGCGAAAGCAGCATCAGTCGGTGCAAACACGGTAAACATACTATCAGCATTGTCTAATGTGTCGTCTAAATTTGTTGCTTCAAGCAATGAAACCAATGTTTTAAAATCACCACTAGCTGCGGCTACGTCATAAACAGTATTTGGCTCTGGTACTGGGGGCTGTATTTCTATTTTATTGTCATCGTCATTACAGCCTGCTAGCAACAATGAAAGACTCAATGCTGCTCCAAGTTTGATTGATTTAACCACCTCTACATTCCTCTTGTGTTTAAAGTTCATACAGAGTTACGGAGGGTAGTTTCTAAACGATCAGAAAATTTTAAAAAAATTAACAAAAACAAATAAAGCGCGTAATTTGCTACTTTTAGAGAATAATAAAGGAAGATAAGCACTATTACCTGCAAGTATTGTACTTTTCAAATTCAATAAAGGACTGCTTTAAGAGATTTAGTAAAGCTTGTTATCACCCAATGGTACTTCGAGTTCATTGTTAATTTTACTCGGTCCACCAACCATTTCATCGTAGGCACTAGATTGGCGCATAACCTGACATTCAGCTTTGACATTTTTTAATTGTTTTTGTAAAGCAACGAAGTTATGACTTTTCAAACGCTGCCCTTTTTCGTCAGTCACCATGAACTCTTTTCCATCAATGACGACACTGACATTGTATAAAGCTAAATCTAGTGAATGGTAAATAATTTTATCAACATAGAAGTACTTCTCTAATTTACTTAACTTCAAAATCACATCCTCGATTTGCTTGACCTGTATACTAATCAACGAATAATTACGCTCAGATTAACTACAAAGTTCACTATTAATTCTTAAAAGGCACAGAATTGTTTTTTGACGTATTTATATGCGCACTTGTCTATTGTTTTGGTACTTTGTGTCAATGCGTTGTTACTATGTAACGATGAAATATAATCGATAAAAAACTCAAACGAAAAGGACAACAACAATGCCATCAGCCAAATATACGCTTTGTGCATTAGCTGTTTTAACTGCTCAAGCACATGCCTCTAAGAGTGAAGAGTGGTTTTTACACAGCAGCATTTCTCCAGACGGTAAGCAAATAGCTTTCTCTTATAAGGGTGACATTTATACTGTACCAGCCAAAGGAGGAACAGCTCGCCCCTTGACTTTACACAGTGATTGGGATGGTCACCCCGTTTGGTCTAATGATGGCAAGCATATTGCGTTCGCAAGTGATAGAAATGGCAATTTAGATGTGTATCTTATGCCATCTTCAGGTGGTAAAGCTAAGCGTCTGACTTACCATTCAGCCAATGATGTGCCTCAAGATTTCGCCAAAAATGATAAAGCTGTACTTTTCACATCAGCACGCCAAGATTCTAAAGACTCGACGATTTTTCCTACTGCACGCTTAACTGAAAGCTATACGGTGTCATTAAATGGTGGCACACCTAAGATGCTATCAACCATTCCAGCATCAGAATTACAGTTTTCTCCTGATGGCAAGAAAGTACTTTATCGTGATGAAAAGGCTTACGAAAACGAGTTTAGAAAGCACGATGTATCTGCATTTGCTCGTGATGTTTGGCTACAAGATTTAGTTTCAGGCAAACACACCCAACTGACAACATTTGCGGGCGGCGATCACAACCCGGTTTGGGCTGATAACAATACTTACTATTATACGTCTGAAGAAAAGTCGGGTGCATTTAACGTTTGGCGCGCCGATTTAGATGGCGATAACAAAAAGCAAATCACTGACTTTAAGCAATTTCCTGTTCGCAGTTTATCTATCAGTGACAATGGCACGCTGGCATTTGTGCACCATGGCAGTGTCTACACGTCAAAAGGTGGCAGACCTAAGCATGTGAAGATCAATATCGCCAATGATGTGCAAGAAGACGATATGATGCCAACCATGTTAGGTGGCAAAATCACCGAATACTCTGTCTCGCCAGATGGTAAAGAAGTGGCGTTTGTGGCGCGTGGAGAAGTGTTTGTTGCTAGCACAGAATTCGGGACGACACGCGCAATCACCAATACGCCGCAGCAAGAGCGTTCAGTGTCATTCCATAAAGATGGCAGAACCCTGTTATACGCTGCAGAACGAGGCAACAGCTGGGGGTTATATGAAACATCGATTGCCGATGAGTCAGAGCCTTATTTCTTTGCCGCGACTAAATTAAAAGAAGAAGTCGTTCATCAAGTAGATACAGATAGCTTCCAACCTATTTACTCACCAGATGGTAAAAAAATTGCGTTTTTATCTGCTCGCGATGAAATTCAAGTTATCGATCGTGAATCTAAAAAAGTAAACGTTGCACTGGGTAAAGAGCATAACTACTCGTATGCAGATGGCGATATCACCTTTGCATGGGCACCAGATAGTTATTGGATGACTGCGGATTTCGCACCAAGAAGTCGACTGTTTGTGACAAATATCGGCGTTTTCCCATCTGATGGTTCACAACAACCTCGCGATATCAGCTTGTCGGGTTATAACGATACCTCACCTTCTTGGCATACCGATGGTGAAGCGGTTCTGTGGGCCAGCGCTCGCTATGGCCAACGTGATCACGGCAGTTGGGGCAGAGAATTCGACGTGATGGCCGCTTTCTTAACACAAGACAGCTATGACCGTTTTAGATTCTCTAAAGAAGAGTATGCACTGCATAAAGAGCTTGAGAAAAAAGCCTCAAAAACAGAAAAACAAGACGATAAAAGCACTGAAGACAAAGCTGAAAAGCTTGAGATTGAGTGGGATAACATCGAACAGCGCACAGCGCGTCTGACTGTTCATGCATCAGATCTTGGTCAAGCGTATTTAACAAAAGACACCAAGGCACTTTACTACTTTGCGCGTTTTGAAAAAGGCTATGACTTATGGCGTCATTCAATTCGCGATAGAAAAACAGAGTTGGTTGCAAAACTAAATGCACGCAGAGCAAGCATGACGTTTAGCGAAGATGAAAAGAACATTGTTATTCTTGCCGATGGCACGCTACGTCAAGGTAAAGTAGGCAACAAAATTGCGCTTAAACCTATTTCGACCAAGCCTGTAATGCAACTACAAGCTGCTAAAGAGCGTGAATTTATGTTCGATCACAGCTGGCGCATCATTGATGATAAATTCTATCGCGATGACTATCACGGCATCGACTGGGACCAAGTTGGTCAATCTTACCGTGCCAAAGTGGCATCAGTGGGCCATGGCCGTGACTTCGCGAATCTATTTGCTGAAATGACTGGCGAGCTAAATGCATCACATATTGGTTCATCTTACCGCCCTGCCCCTAAGCCAACCGATGATGCTACTGGCCGTTTAGGTTTGTTTTTCAATGATGTAAACCCATTTATGGTTGAAGAGGTACTGGCTAAAGGTCCATTTGATAAAGCCAGCAGCAAGGTAAAACCTGGGGTAACGCTAAAAGCTGTAAACGGCGTTGAATTAAGCGAGTCACAAAACTTATTCAAGTTGTTAAACCACACTGCAGGTCAACGTGTACGTTTCACTTTTGTAGATACTGATGGCGCGCTTTTTGATGAAGTCATCAAACCAACAAACAGCCGCACTATTAATAACTTACTGTACGATCGCTGGGTGTTATCAAGAGAAGCTCTGGTAGAAGAATTATCAGGCGGTCAACTTGGCTATGTGCATGTGCGTGGCATGAACGATCCAAGCTTTAGAGCCGTTTACTCTCGTCTGTTAGGTAAACATTTTGATAAGAAAGCCATTGTTGTTGACACTCGCTTTAATGGCGGCGGCTGGTTACACAACGATCTTGCAAAACTACTGAGTGGCGAAGAGTACTTCACCATGCATGTTCGCGGCCGTCAGTATCACGGCGATCCGCTCGATCAATGGAACAAACCATCTGTGCTGCTTATCAACGAAGGTAACTACAGTGATGCCCATGCATTCTCTTACACTTACGATCAATTAGATTTAGGTGAAATGGTGGGTATGCCGGTGCCAGGTACAATGACGGCAGTTTGGTGGGAAATGGGGATTTCAGGCGATTTCCGCGCGGGTGTGCCTCAAGTGGGTATTAAGAACACCAAAGGTGAATACCTAGAAAACAACCAAACCATGCCAGATCACCTTGTTAAGAATGACCCTCAATCAGTTGAGCAAGGTCGTGATAAACAAATCGAAAAAGCAGTCGAAGTTTTACTTAAAAAAGTAGACTAACCGTGTATAGGCCTAGGGAGTAAGTTTCTCTAGGCCTTAATTTTACTGAATTTAATCGCATGACCCTCATCCTGCTAACAACATAACGTTATACGACTTATCTTCGTCAAAGACTTCTGATTACTTTAAAAAAATGCATCAATAAATTGAACTTAAGCCCAGCCTCGACTACACATAAGAGTACGATAATAAGTTTAATTTTCCCATGGCTGAAATCATACTTCCTGAAAATGAGATCATAGTTTCAAAAACTGATACACACAGTCATATTACTTATTGCAATAAGCTCTTCATTGAAATTTCAGGCTACACAGAACAAGAACTACTAGGCCAACCTCATAATATTATTCGCCATCCAGATATGCCTAAAGCCGTTTACTTATCGCTTTGGAACACCATTGGCGCTGAAGATGAATTCTTTGGATTGGTGAAAAACCGCTGCAAAAATGGCGACTTCTACTGGGCATTTGCCAACATCACAGCAAGTTACGACGTAAACGGTCAAGTAATGGGGTATTACTCCGTAAGACGAAAACCTAGCCCGGCACTCATTCAACTTATTGAACCGATTTATTCTCATATGCTAGAAGTTGAAGCTAAAACATCAAACAAACAAGATGCAATGCAATCTTCTTGGCAATTCCTAGAATCACAACTAGATGGGCTTGGAGAAGATTATGTGGCAACACTTCTACAATTTAATCAAAAAGCCAACTAACTTGGTGTCACTGGTACTAATATGTATTTTAGTTATTAGTATTTACCAAAAAACCGGCGAAATTATTTGGTTAATAACACCAGTCGTATGGCTAAGCCTGGCGCTACTTTTCAATAACAAAAAAAAGCCAAGCCATGATGATCCCTTATACCAAACTATACTCGATGCAAGTCGCGCATTTTCTGATGGCAACCTCGAAGTGAGGATCACAGGCATTTCTGAGCACTCCAATTACAGTGAGCTAGCGTGGAATCTCAATGCCGCAATTGACCAAGTAGAAGCGTCAATGCGTGAAATGCAAGCCTGCTTTAAAGCAGCAAATGATTCGCGTTTTTACCGTAAAACACTGCAACAAGGTCTAAAACCCGGTTTTCATGCAAACTTGTCTATTATCGACAAGTCGATTGAGTCTATGAAAGTCTCACATTGGCGAGCACAAAAAGATCATACATTGAGCGAGCTTTCTAACAATAAAGCTGACAATTTAATTGATAACCTCAGCGCCACACAAAGAGATCTGAATAAAATAGCAAAAGACATGACCAATATTCAGACCTTGTCTCAGGACTCTTTAAATATCACCATGTATAACAATGAAAATGTGGGTGTACTGTTCAACACCATAGAGTCATTCGCGTCCCAAACACACGAGTTATCGGATACTACCGTTGAATTATCAACGGCGGGTAAACAAATTACCGAAATGGTCAGCACCATAGTAAAAGTAGCAGATCAAACCAACTTGCTTGCTCTCAATGCAGCGATAGAAGCAGCAAGGGCTGGTGAACATGGCAGAGGGTTTTCAGTTGTCGCTGATGAAGTAAAAAATCTTGCAGAAACCACTAAAGAAACAGCAAGCAGTATAGGCGAAATTGCCGAACGATTTGCCACCGCATTAAATAGTGTGCTTGAAAACTCACAACATATGGCAACCGCCTCGACCGAATCAAAAGGCTTAATAGAGTCTTTTGGTGGGGGCTTTGAGAGCGTTATGCGAGCGTCACAAGAAGTATTTGAGTTAGTTTCTAATGTGCATGCAATTTGTAATGTCACCTTAACTAAAGTTGATCATACTTTATATATGCAAAGAGCCTATTGGGCTGTAGAGCGCAACGAAGCACATGGTGACAATGCACAGTCTATTCTCGTTGACCATCATAACTGCCGCTTTGGACAATGGTATCATCAAGGTGAAGGGCAACAAGAGTACTCCCACTTACCCTGCTACGCGCAAATTAATACGCCACACAAAGCGGTTCATGAGCATGTTCACAATGCCATTGCACTGCTTAACACCGATTGGCAAACAAACCTAGAATTTCAAACTCATATTCAGCAAGAATTCGCAAATGCAGAAGCGGCCAGCAAGCAGCTCGTCAATCTAATGGACGAACTCGCTGAGCAGAAAAAGCATTTTGAATCAACCAGCGGTAGCGGTGATAGCGAAATAGACTTGTTCTAGCATGGTTCATCTAAGGTTAAGTTTAAAGCGTTTAATAATATGGAATTGCCTCATTTACTCTATAAATTAATGACTTAGCGATATTATTCTTACGAAAGCCTATAGCACAACAGTCATAACAACGCTCAAAATCAGGAAAGCCTATGCTCAGGACAGCAGTATTACTCTCAACTTTGTTCAGTTTCTCTACTCTCGCATATGATAATAATTTTGACGAAACGCTTGCTTGTTATAGCTCTGATTCAAACCCCGGAATAGCTGTCAGGTTAGAACAATCTGGAAAGGTGATTTACAGCGGTGTAGCTGGTCTTGCAAATATACAAAATAAACAACAACTCAAACTTGATGACGTTTTTCAAATTGGTTCAGTATCAAAACAATTTACTGCTGCAGCCATTTTACAGCTTGCTGAGCGCGATAAATTAAAGTTGTCGAATACACTTGGAGATTTCATTGAAGGCCTGCCAAAAGACTACTCACAAGTCACCATTGAACGTGTACTTAGCCATACTTCAGGTTTACCAAACTATAACAATGACCCGAGAATTAGAAATATTTGGCACCAAGAAAGAAGTCTTGAGGGGATCATAAAAGAGATCACAAAACAGTCTGTCATAGCGAGCTCCGGCGAGTTGTTTAACTACTCCAACACAGGTTATGTATTGCTTGGCAAAGTCATTGAAGTCGCTTCGGGTTTAACATACGCTGACTATCTCAAAACGCATATTTTCAAGCCTATACAAATGAATAGCTCATACGTCATAGAACGCGGTGAAGGCAATACAGGTATAACAGGCTATACCAGCGCTAATGATACACCTTTCAAAGTAGACAGAAGCTGGGTGCATGCATCTGGCGCGATTGCTTCCACGCTTGAAGATATGGGTCGCTGGCATCAAGCACTCATTAATGGCAGAGTCATTTCGAAGGCAAGTTATCAACTGATGATTACCCCTGCGCTTTTAAATAATGGCGAAACTTCGCCTTATGGGTTTGGCCTCTATAATTACCCCATTAGCGGCAAAATGACCATTAACCACGAAGGCTGGATCCCTGGATTCATGACTTGGTCTATTTACCTGTCTGAAAACGACCTATATGCCGTGGCATTTAGCAATAATGATGCTAAGCACCCTGGTCCATTAGTGCTAGATATGATTGCAAAACAATTAAACTTATCCCCCTCGCCAATTACTTATACTAATACAGGTTTCGCTGAAGACTTAGTGGGAAAGTATCAATTTACTGACCAACGCATTATGACTATCTCACAAGAAAATAATCTGTTTTTTGCTCAAATAAATAACGAACCTAAGCAACGTCTAACCTTAAGAGCAGATAAAGCATTTTCATTTAAATGTACCGAAAACTACTATAAACTGAAGAAAACCAATGAAGCAATAACATTGACGCCCGTTAGCCTTTATCGGGGTGAAGGTCAGTCTTTGCGAAAAATACTTTAAGGACATCCAAATGAAAATTATAAAAATAACATTGCTTGCAGTCTTACTGACTTATTCATTCACTTCAATCGCAAACTCAGAGGCGGAAGTTGAGGCTGCAAAACTAATGAAAGTCATGGATATGGACAAGGTCATGAATGACTCAATGTCTAATATGGTAGACATACAAATTCAGCAACAACCTACTCTGGCTCCTTTCAAATCAGTAATGATGAAGTTTTTCCAAAAACATATGAGCTGGGAAAGTTTAGAGTTCGAGTTCATATATATTTATTCGCAGGCGTTTACTGCTCAAGAATTAAAAGAATTAACGGCTTTTTACGAAACACCGACAGGTAAAAAAACCATAGAGAAAATGCCTCAACTTATGGCTCAAGGTGCGCAGATTGGCGCTGCACGTGTTCAGGAGAATATGCCAGAATTGCAAGCTATGATAAAAGAAGAAGCTGAGAGACTAAAGCAACTATCAGAGCAACAAAATTAACCAACATACGGAGTGGTCATTAGTTGGATATCTGTAGGAAAGAAAAGAAAAGATAAGGAAAACAATGAATAAAGAATTATTAGTGCATTATCTAACAATTGGTTTGACTGCAGCTATGCTTGTCTTCGGACTGGACGTCTACAATCAAGAAGTGACTCTTACAGTACAATATGGTTTAACTTACTGTATATCAGCACTTGTTGGAACTGTTCTAGCAGCTTTGTATTTCAGTTTAGTTGGCCATAGGTTCTACAAACATCAATTCTTAGCAACTTTGATCCCTTGCATACTATTTGCTTTATTGGCAATTAAGCTCGATCCTGTAATCTCAATACCGCTTCATGACATTACTATAATAATAACTTCATTATTGATTATTTCTAGTTCGTTTGAGAAACGAAAGAATTAATTCAAACAAGCAAAAAAGATGAGAAGGTGACTTACACCTTCTCAATACTCAACAATACTTCACCCACTTTAAAACCAAACTTAATAATCTCTGTACGATTAATTAAGCGGTTTTCATCGACCAAATACATCCAATCGTCGAGGGTAACCACTAAAGGTTCGCCTTTATATTGAATTTCTAAGTCATATCGCCAGTACAAGGCATTTCCACGTGCCTGACCGTTTGCTTGACCAATTACATCATTCGCAGTGCCCGTATACACTCCATCAGCGGTTTTTGTTATTAGCCAAGTGCGCGTGTCTTTTTCACCGTCATCATAAACAAACCACTCATCTAACTTGCCTTTTAGCTGACCATTTTCTTGCTGCCAAGTGCCGATCAACTTCACGGTAAAACTGCGCTGAAATGCACCACTTCTATCGAGCACCACACCATGAGCTTTTAGCTCACCTTGAAAAAACTTCTCCAATTTAAGCTCTGGTGTTTTACCGACGTAATCATCAATATGATTGCTTGAACATCCAACTACAAACATGAATCCTAAGATGAGTGTTAGCACTCTGATCATTTTTTCTCTCCAATAAGTTGCGCACGCAGTTTAGGCTCCGAGGTTTTTTCACTGAGCCAAATCGCGAGAAAGGCTTTGCCAAATTGCGGATCTGTCATGCTGCCTATTTTGCGCGTTGCATCATAAAAATCTGACACGCCATCGGGGTGAACAAGTATCGTCAGTTGGCTGCCTTCTTTGATATCGGGCCAGATCTGCTCAAGTTGTGTTGCCCAATTTGGTATGGCTTCATTTTCATAACCAATATGAACCCATTGATCTAACGTGGCTTCTATCAAGTCTTCTTTGTCTATGTCTCTGAGGTAAGTGATTTTCAGCGCGATTGGAGATGTATCGCTTTGATAGCTTGGTGTCTGTCCGAACAGCTCTGCTTTATACAGATCCCAAAACATCACAGACATTTGACCCTCACCGTATTTTGTAAGGTCTTGTGCCGGAGAGGCAAAACTGTTTAAAGAAAATAAAAAACAAATTAAAAAAATCACACGCATGACGTGTTCCTGTTGATTTAGCTTAACTTGTAATACGGTCTGTTATTTAAAAAGATCAGCAGTGGCATGATTAACGCCCAACCAAGGGCATAAATAAATAAGAATTGTGTCTGCGCAACGCCCATACCCAACGCACCAAATTTAACCGCGGCAAAGTAACTTAGCGGGCCAAAAATGCCACCGATTAACGCGTTAATAAATACATTTAGTTTATTCATCCAATCAAAAGAATAATTAAGACTAAGCACAAACATCAGCCAAAGTAAACATAACCAAGCCGGAAAGAAGCCTTCATTGAAGGTTAAAATGCCCAACTTAAACATCAAAAAATCAAACGCTATGCCGACAGAGGCAATCGGCAACAGCTTGAAATCTCGGGATCGATGCTTAAATACTGCGAAGTGCAGTGCAATTAAGGGCAATAAAAGCCAGCTTGCATATTCGGTTAACAAAGCACAGGTAAACCATACAAGCTGGAATAGGAAGAAGTTAATAACGGCAAATTTGTTCATCTTTATCGTTTCGATAATTAGGCTTACGAAGCACTAAATGATGAGTGCTAATCACACGCTCTAAAAACGCGCCTTCACAGTACGCCAAATAGAAATGCCATAATCGTTTAAACTGCTCGTCGAAGCCAAACTCGGTAAGCGCTTGCCAATTTGCATCAAAGCCTTTACGCCAATCTGCTAGTGTTCTTGCGTAGTGCAAACCGATATCTTGAATATTATCGAGCATCATGTTGGTTTGCTCGGCAACGTGTTTGCTCATAACTGCAATAGATGGCAGGCAACCACCTGGGAAGATATAGCGCTGAATAAAGTCAACGTTAGTACGGTAATGATCGTAACGCGAATCTAAAATGGTAATGGCTTGAATAAGCATTAAGCCGTCATCTTTAAGCAGGCTATTACACTTAGCGAAAAATTCCGCCATAAATTCATGACCAACGGCTTCAATCATTTCAATTGAAACTAGCTTATCGTATTTACCTTCGAGTAAGCGGTAGTCTTTTTTAAGCAAAGTGATCTTATCTTCAAGCCCCTTGGCTTTTACTTTCTCAACCGCAAATTCGTATTGTGCATCTGAAATTGTCGTTGTAGTCACCTGACAACCATAGTTTTCAGCAGCGAATATTGCCAAGCCGCCCCAACCAGTGCCAATTTCAATTAAATGGTCTGTCGGCTTTAAATCGAGCTTGTCGCAGATTGTTTTAAGCTTGTTAAGTTGCGCTTCATGTAGTTCGGTTGCCGTTTCGTTATAAATGGCACTTGAGTACATCATAGTGCTGTCTAAGAACCGAGTGTACAGCTCATTGCCAAGGTCGTAATGCGCCAAGATATTATTTTTTGAACCGCTTTGGGTATTGGCATTTTTCCGATGAAAAATCTTATTTTTCAGTTGGGTAAACCACGCGCCCTGCTTCTCTATTTCATCAAGTTGTTCTTGGCAACGGGCAAATACTTGGATAACTTCGGTTAAGTTTGGTGTCGTCCATTTTTTCGCGATGTAGGCTTCTGCAGCTGCTATGCTGCCCCCTTTTACGAAGTCGACATACATAGACGTATCTTGCACGATGATCTTGCCGCATAGCTTAGCGTCCACATTACCCAAACGAGTTATTTGTCCTGCTTCTTCTATTTCTAAACTGGCTTTTTGTAATTTATCGAGTAACGAAATAACTAGGTTACGACATTTATTCTCAAACCAAGAAAGTTGCTCTAGATTCGTTGTTGCGGTGACATTGGTAGATGACTGTTCCATTATTAACCTCTAGTCTCAGGGTGCGCAATAAACGGGATACGTTTGGCAAACAATTTAGCAGCTTGCCAATAAATGCCAGCGACTACTTTAATTGGCATTAGCGGCGCCGACAGCCAAGCTTTGAACAAACTGCTTTTTGTTATTTCACACTTTTTCATCGCAAGCGTGGCATCAAATTGCTTATGGTCTTTATGATTTTCAATATGAACCAAAACCTGCTCTGCTGGTGGCTTTACCCGCCAATGGTATTGCATGTCTAAGTCCATAAAAGGAGATACATGAAAATCTTTTTGAGTTTTCATATCGCCTTGTAAATCGACCAAATAGTAATGACGCTCAAGCCAAGGTGTATTGCTTACCTCAACCAGCATGTAGCGACACTCACCGTCATTTTGATAACAAAAATAAAAGTTTGCAGGGCTAAAATAAAAACCGAAACATCGACACTGGCCCATTAACGTGACTTTTTCGCCATCCCATTTCCCACCCAATTGGGAAACTTTACTTGCTATACGTTGTTTTAAATTACCCGGTTCATTTTTTACATAATCAGCTTGAAAAAAACTCATAGGCGCAAATTTTTTCAAACTAAATACTGAATGAGTTGCTGCTAATTCTTCAACTTCATCTAAGTCTAGCGCGAGTTGCGTCATAGTGTAGTTAAACTCATGACTTTTCGGACTAAAACGTCTGTGTCTAACTTGGCCCTGATAAATCGCGCTATTCATAACTACAGCTCACACTCAAATCGTTTACATACGTCTAATGCTGAACGCACACCATCTTCGTGGAAGCCGTTATACCAGTATGCACCACAAAAGTGGGTGCGATTTTTACCACAGATATCAGAGCGACGCTGTTGCGCTGCCATACTTTGCTTGTTAAACACCGGATGGTGATAGGTAAATTCTCTTAATATTTTAGACTTATCTATGATGGCCGTTTGATTCAATGTCACACAGAAGGTGGTGTTACTTTGCAGACCCTGCAATATATTCATATTGTAGGTCACCGCGGCTGGGCGCATATTGGTATTGTCTAAACGGTAGTTCCAGCTAGCCCAAGCAAGTGGGCGCTTTGGCAGCATGTTGGTATCGGTATGAAGCACCACTTGGTTTTCACTGTAAGGTATAGCGCCAAGTACTTGCTGCTCTTGTTCGTTCGCATCTGCCAATAATGCAAGTGCTTGATCTGAATGGCATGCAAATACCACTTCATCAAATAATTCTTCACTGCCATCGGCGAGCTTTACCACAACACTATCTTCGTTACGTGTTACAGAGCTTATATCACTATTGAGACAAATCTTGTCTGCAAACTCACGCGTTAATGGCTTCACGTATTCACGAGAGCCGCCTTTAATCACATGCCACTGCGGGCGGTCGCTGATGTTTAACAAACCATGGTTATAGAAAAACTGCACAAAGAAACGGAGTTCAAAGTCGCGCATTTCTTGTAAGCTGGTTGACCAAATAGCAGCACCCATTGGCAAAATATAGTGCTGGCTAAAATAGTCTGAAAAATGCTGTTCGTCTAAAAAATCACCCAGTGTTAAATGAGGGGCAATTTGCTGAGCATGTAACGCTTTACAGGCCTTGTTGAAACGTAAAATTTCTCTAATTAGCCCCCAAAATTTAGGGTTCAAAATGTTTCGGCGCTGCGCAAATAACGAATTTAAGTTATTGCCATTGTACTCTAAGCCCGATTGAACATTATGGACACTAAAACTCATCTCAGTGTCTTTATAGTCAACGCCAATTTGGCTAAGCAGTTTTAAAAAGTTTGGATAGGTTTTGTTATTACAAACAATAAAGCCGGTATCAATAGCATACTCTTTACCATCGACCTCGACATCAACAGTGGCCGTATGACCACCAATATAATCGTTCTTTTCAAATAACTTGATATCATATTTTTTCGATAACAAGTAAGCGCAGGTTAAACCAGAAATACCACTACCTATGATGGCAATTTTCTTCATGTTTTTATCATCCTTTTAGCGAGCGGACGCCAGAGACTAAAGGGTAAAAGAGATAAGACTTTAAGCGTCCACGTAAAGCCTTTAGGAAAATGAATATCAAATGTGCCTTTGTTCATGCCTTTGAAAATGGCTTTGGCTGCATCATCGGCTTCAATAATGCCAGGCATATCGAAGTCGTTTTTATCGGTAAGCGGTGTTTTTACAAAGCCAGGATGAATGACACTGATGCCAATCTCTTGTGGCTCTAGGTCTACACTGAGGGTTTTAGCTAAATACGTAATGCCCGCTTTTGATGCGCCATAGGCTTCAGCGCGCGTCAGTGGTACATAGGCGGCACTTGAACTCATCAAACCAACCTGACCACCAAACTTCATTTGCTTTAACCAAGCTTCTAAACAATAACCCACGGCAATTAAGTTAGTTTGAATGACTCGCTCAAACAATGCGCCATCGAACTGTTTAGGGTTATCTATATACTCACAAGTACCCGCATTTAGAATTAAATGGTCAATAGCTAAGTCTTTTGGCAAGGCACTTTTAAGTGCGTTTTTGTCATTTAAATCGAAAATACACGGTGTGATGTTTGCTGATTTCTCACTTAACGCATCTAACTTTGCTTGATTTCTTCCACACGCATATACCGCGAACCCTTGCTGCGCATACTCAAGCGCCAAGGCTTCGCCAATGCCCGAAGAAGCGCCTGTAATGACGACTACCTTAGAGTGACTACTCATGCTGCAGTCCTGCGTTTGATTAAGTTAATCACAGTGCCAAACACGGGCAGGTGCTGATAGATCATTTCACCTGCATCAAAATAGTCACGGTGGTAAACAACCTTGCCATTTTCAAATTCAAGGTAAGTGTTACCATTCACTTTAAGCGGTTGCCCTTGTTTTATCTTTTTGTGCGAAAAGGTCATCACCCAATACACGCTGGCTTTGTTGTCTTGCTCAAATGAGGTGTGAATATCAAATTGGCCTTGGTTCAGGTTTTCATACATGTTTGCAAAATAGTCGGTAAGCGCAGGCAAACCTTCTATTCTGTGAAGCGGATCTTCAAACACAATATTGTCACCGTAGACTTCGCCGAGTAGTCCAAGATTCGACTTGTCTAGTTGGTTATACAGCTTCAAAAAATCTGATATCAGGGCATTATTCGACATATTTAAGATAACTCACTCTTGTAATATTCTAGTGCCTGATTTCTTGCTTCTTTCAAATCTACAATCGCATCGGGATACACATCACTTTGACCTGTTGCAGCCAAATAAGCTTGCGGTGCGTGAATATGTTTGGTCGGCACATTTTCTAATTCTGGTAAATACTTACGGATAAAATCGCCGTTGGGATCAAACTTCTCACTCTGTGTGAGTGGGTTAAAGATCCTAAAATATGGCTGTGCATCACACCCTGTGCCCGCCGCCCATTGCCACCCACCATTATTTGCGGCCAAATCACCATCTATAAGGTGCTGCATAAAAAACGCTTCGCCTTTGCGCCAATCCACCAGCAAATGCTTAGTTAAGAAGCTGGCAACTATCATGCGTAAACGGTTGTGCATCCAACCGGTTTGTTTAAGCTGTTTCATTGCAGCATCAACAATTGGAAATCCAGTTTGGGCGTTGCACCAAAGTTCAAATTTTGCTTGATGATCTGGCCAAGTGAAGCCGTGGAACTTTTCTTGAAAATCTTTGTTTTTACTTAAACTTGGGAACGCATCTAAAAGGTGGCGATAAAACTCTCGCCAGATCAACTCATTCAACCAGCTAAATTGTGGCGCTTTCATATCTTCGAGCACATTTGGCATATGATTAATCAGCTCAATGAAAACTCGTTTTGGACTAATAGCACCGATGGCTAGGTAAGGTGATAAACCACTGGTTGCTTTTAAATCAGGCCTGTCTCTGTATAGCTCATAGTCATCGTGCTTTTCAGCTAAAAAGCGCGGCAATACTTGTCTGAGTGTCGTGTCTGCCAACGGCCATTTAGACGACTCAACTTTTGGGTAACCGAAACTAAACTTGTGCTCATCAAACTCAACATCAACTGCCGCTAGATTGCCTAAATAGCTTTGATCGAAGCCACTTTGCTTAACCGCTTGCAGCCAGGCCTTTTTAAACGGCGTGTAGACCTTGAACATTTCGCCTTGTTTGTTGCGCACAGAGCCTTTCGGCAACATCACATCGGCTTCGAAAAGGTTAAGCTCAATACGTGCTGCTACTTGCTTATCTCTGTCTACTTCGTCTATTTCTAGCTGGCTATTTGCGAACACTCGCGTGATTTGATGCTCAGAGCAAAAGCTCAACAATTGCTCGATTTGGCTATTAAAATCGCTGCCGTTTATGACAGTCAGCTCAACACCTTGAGCGTTAAGCTGTTGTTCAAACCATGCCAAGTGACGTGCCATAAAATCGACCTGAATAGGCGAGACATTATGGCGTTGCCAAGTATGAGGAGTAGAAATAAAAATTGCCTGTTTGCATCCTTGCGATAGGGCTTGAATTAATGCGGGGTTGTCGTCGAGTCTAAAGTCTTTCCTTATCCAATAAAGGGCACTCATTATAGGCTATACCTTAGTTTTAAATCTGCAGGATATGGGTTTAAATAGGCTTGCTTTGACAGATACTCGTTCGGGTAATCACGCAAGTAATGATTAATCAAAGTCAAAGGTACTAGTAGTGGTACTAGGCCTTGACGATACGCCATGACTTGTTCCGTTAACTCTTCTTTCTTAGTTTTGTCGAGTACTTTTTTGAAGTAACCCTGTAAGTGCTGCAAGGTATTCGTATGGTTACGACGTGAAGCTGGTTTTTTCAATGCAGACATCAACATCGAAATGTATTGCTCAGAAAGTTCTTCCAGTGGCGCTTTCGACTGCCCTAGCATATTGCCGATTTTGCGGTACATTTCGAGGTTATGGCTCATCACCAAATATTTGTTTTGGCTGTGGAACTCGATCAATTTGTGTTTGGTTAAACCAGACGCCAACAGCTCTTGCCATTTTTTGTAAGTGTATACGCGCATCACAAAATTTTCTCGTAACACGGCATCGTTTAAGCGACCATTTTCCTCACAAGGTAAATTTGGGTGTGCGTCTAGAATTTGTTTGGCGAACAAGCCAACGCCATTGTGCTCACAGCCTTTACCATGTTCGTAATAAACCTTTACACGTTCCATGCCACAGCTAGGGCTGCCTTTCATAAACACAAAACCACTCAAATGGTCGATTCGTGACGCCACTTTTTGACCAAACTCAGTCATTTTTTCTGTGACATCCATTGAGCCATCAGGTCGCGAAACCGCAATCACATCATCATATTTGATTTGTCTAATAGTTGGTCTTGGAATAGGCAAACCGACCGCCACTTCAGGGCAGAACTTTTCATATTCAACATGTTTGCCTAACTGATTCATACAGAAATCAGATTTTTTATGGCTCTTGTCAAAGCGGACCTGATCGCCCGTTAGACAAGCACTAATACCAATTTTTATTGGCGAAGAAAATTCAGGATTAAACTCATTCATAGCTATCTCCTAGTAAATAAACTTACCTATTGGATTAAGCAATTTGCTAAGTCCTTGAGTAAAGTGAAGCGAGTCACTAGATACAGTTAAGCACAAACACCCTTCTTTAGTAAAAGGCGTGTGGGTATTTTTACCATCAAGCCAAATGAAATCACCACGTTTGTAAGTACCCATTTCGTCTTCAAAACTGCCATCAACTAACAAAGTTATTTCAAAGCCATTGTGTGTATGATTAGGCACAGACCCTTCAGCGTCTATGTGTAACAGGCTCATGCGTAGATCACCATCTTCCAGCTCGATGCGTGAGCGAGATAATTTGCCTAGATTCATCCAGTTAGAACGCTCTAGGTTGCATAGAACCTGTGGTAAGCAATATGGCGTATCTGCTACTTTCACTTCTTGAGGCTCTGGCTCGACAAATTCATCAATACTGGTGTCTTCTGTTACGTCATCAATAAAAGCATCAAAGTCGAACTGTATTTCTGATTCTTCAAAAGCAAACGCATCTGTATCAAAACAATTTTCAGCCGCTTTAGCTGTCAACTCTGTGATCTGATGTTGGCACTTAGGACACATCTCTAAGTGCGCTGCAATCATGACACTCACAGAAGCTGGTAATTCCCCAGCCACATAGCTTTCGAGCAGTTCTAATTTAGGGTGGTACTTAATCATAGTCTGCTCCTATGTGTTGTTTGAGTTTAGTCAGTGCGAGTCTTAAACGTGATTTCACAGTACCAAGCGGAATATTAAGTTGCTTTGACAACTGCTCTTGTGAAAGCTCTTGGAAATAAACGCCATGAACAACCTGTTTCTGATTTTCAGGCAGCTTATTAAGGTATTGCGCAAGTTGCTTGTCCATTAAGTGATCGGCAAACATGTGGTCATCACTGTTTTGTGCTTCAGCCAATGGCCATATCTCTTCACTGATGGTGTCTTCTTGGTTAGATTGAATTTTACGTAACATATCAAAACTGATATTACGCATAACCGTGTAAATCCAAGTTGTCGCTGCACCTTTCTCTATGTTGTAGAGATGTGCTTTGCGCCACACATTGGTCATGGTTTCTTGTAAAAGCTCATTCGCCATTACAGGGTTATTGAATTGTTTGCGCCCAAAACCAATGATTTTTGGAGAAAACCATTTGAATAAATTAGCAAAGGCACGTCTATCACGCTCTTGAGCCACGCTGATTAACCAAGATGACAACATCTTGCCATCTACTTCAGCAGGCATAGTTTGAGACTGTTTTGTTGTGCTCATCGAAGGATGGGAATTCCTATTTTCTGTGCTCACCATGACTAAACCCATTAATTGCATTTCGTATTACATACGTTTAAAAACAGATTCGGATCACTTAGATTGGTTAGTTTTATTAATTGTAGGACACTCTACAAATTTAACCTAACATTATGGTGTGTAAGAAGTTTTGCGCTTTATCAAAACTGTATTGATCAACAAACACTTCTTTTTGCTCCATAGACAATGGAAGCAGTTCTAAATAACGTGCACAAACCCAATTTGGATTATCAAACTTCGGCGATGGGTAAAGGCTTTGAATGTCTGGGTGTAAAGAGAATATCTCTTCTAGTTTATCGGCTAACGCAATGTGATTTTCACTTGCACTTGCTTGAGCCCAGTGCGGGAAAGGCTCGCAATTGGCAAAGCGCAAATTGTCTTCGTCAAAGTAAATATCACTAAGCTTTACGAGCGATTTTGCTTTTACATCAATATGCAGCATGCCTTTTTCTTCAAAGAAATCGATTATGTCAACCCAAGCCGCCCATTCAGATACTTCAAACTCGGCATCTGGCTTGTAAATGGTGAGTGCAAAGCCTTGCTCTTTGGTTGCAATAGATACCAGTTTTTTATATCTCGGCTCGAAAATACGAAGGCGTGTTACTCCTTCAGGAAGCAAAAATACAGGAAGCGGAAAAACGGGTAATTGCATAAATAAGACCTAAAAACTCTACATGGCAGTTTTTACGTCAAAGCGTATAAAAAAGATCGATTAAGTTTTCACATCTTTTTTATCACTTTATTTGCTTGCTTGTTTTGCCTTTTAAACAGTTAGAATCTATAAATAAAAATAGCTTTAAAATACGGGATTATTTATGTCACTCCATCAACTCATCTATCTCAGCAAAGCGAGTCGACAGCTCGACAGCGTAGACTTTTTAAAACTTTTAAAAGTGGCACGCGAAAACAACATCAATCTTCGTGTAACAGGCAGTTTGTTTTATAACGGCGGCTGGTTTTTACAGGTTTTAGAAGGTGATTTGCCCATAATTCAAGACTTATATAGAAAAATTGAAAACGATGACAGACACATGCAGGCCAAGGTACTTTATCTCGAACCTGCTACCAGTCGTACTTTTTCTCGCTGGACCATGAATATGATCAACCTTGATGAGGAGCATGATAGTAAATACCATGTTTTACGTGATTTGCTCGATGCAGCTGTCAAAGGCAATATGATTGATGGGTTAAGTGCCCCAGTGAAGCTCTTAAAAGTCTTTTCTGACGATAACCTGTTTGGTATTCGTTAATATCTAAATGTTAAACCTACACTGAGCAACTGCGCCTGTTTTGTCTTCGCGGTTGCTCAACGTTAGTTTTGCACCTTGTTGTTCAATCATGTTTCTACACAAATTAAGACCAATGCCTTTACCTTGCACTTTGGTGGTATAAAACGGCACAAATAAATTGTCGGTATTTTGAATACCCGACCCCGAGTCTTTTATTTCAATCACAACTTGCCTACCCTGCTCATACGCATTTAACTCAATAAGTTGTTGTGATTTACTCGCTTCAATGGCGTTTTTCACTAAATTAACCAGCACTTGCTCAAGCAATACTCTATCAGCAAGCACATAAAGCGCATCACATTTAACCTCTATGGGATAATCAAACAAATTACTCACCGACTGCAATAATGGCGCAATCTCGCATTGCTCAATATGAACATCGAATTGTTTGCTTAAATTCGCATAGCGATTTACAAATTGCATTAAGCCATCACTGCGTTCAACTATAACTTGTAAAGCCGGGTCTAAATTCGCAAAGTCATCATTACCTTTAAGCATATCTTGCAGTGTTTGCGCTAACGACTTGATGGGTGACAACGAATTATTGATTTCATGGCTCAATACGCGGGTCATTTTCTGCCAAGCTAATTGCTCTGTGTGATACACCACCTGCTCAATGTTAGTTAGTACCAACAACTGATAACTTTGCTCTTGCATGGTGAATTGGCTATGACGTAACTGCCATTTTGCAATAAGAGACTCATCACTTAATTGCCATTTATTTTCGGCTAACGTAAAGCCAAAATCATCCGCGTTTGTATGCCTGAGGGTCTGCCATGGCTGCTTGCGCCAATTAGAAAAAGCCTCATTGGCATGATGTAATTTATGTTCTTTATTTAAAATTACTATTGGCGTTGCCAGCTGTTCAATCAGCCTGAGTACTAACACCGCTTGTTGGTCATATTGCGATTTTCTGCTCTGTAAGTCTGCCGACATGGTGGTGATTTCATCTGCTAAGAGTTTAACTGCACCTTGATTAAATTTAGGGTTGGCGCGCAGTGAATAGTCTTCATTTCTTATCGCTTCTAGGACTGCTGAAAAGCGGTAATAAGGGTTGAGTAAAGCACGCCTTACATACCAACATAACAGCGCAAACGGGCAAAGAAATAATACCAATACGGTACAAACTACTAAGATACTTGCTGAGCTATACCAAAGAATAAAGCCTATTAACCCCGATAAAACCAGCAAGCAACTGCCAATAAACAGTGTCAGGATGCTTTCGATGGAGCGCAACTCTAGTCGCTCTGTGATCTTGTTTATTAGTTTGAACATGTGCTGGCTCATTATTGGTTTTATTTAGTAACTTACTTAGTCGACATAGCAAACTTTTCTAACCGGCGATAAATGGCACTTTTACTTATGCCAAGTAATTCACCTGCTTGTTCTACATTGTTGTGAGTTTGCGCCAGTGCCATTTTAAGGAGTTTTTTCTCAGCATCTTCGAGGGTCATCAAGGGAATATCATCTTTTGAAGATGCATTATTCGATGAATTTTTCAGCACTTTAAACTCAAGGTCATGCACATCTATACAATCACTTTCGGCCATTAAAACCGCTCTTGCCATCATATGACTGAGCTCTCGTACGTTACCCGGCCATGCATAATCAAGCAAAGCCTGTTCGGCTAATTTGCTCAACGGTAACGGAGTTAGTTGATATTGTTTGGCATGTAATTCAATAAAATGCTTTGCCAACACTATGATGTCTTCGGGGCGAGCACTTAGAGGAGGAATAGTGAGCTCTATGGTGTTCAATCTAAAATATAAATCGGTTCTAAACTCACCACTTTCAAGCATGGCCTCAAAGTCGGCATTAGATGCCGCAATAATGCGACAACTCGCCTGTTGGGTCAGCGTATCACCGACTCGCTCAAATTGTTTTGACTCAAGCACCCGCAGCAGTTTCGCTTGTTGATTCGCCCCCATTGTCGCAACTTCATCTAAAAACAATGTACCATTATTGGCAAGTTCAAAGCGCCCCACTCTGTCTTGCTTAGCATCGGTAAATGCGCCTTTTTTGTGGCCAAATAACTCGCTTTCAAACAAACTTTCTGGAATGGCGCCCATGTTTACCGACACAAACTCACCGGTGCGTGCTGAGTGAGCGTGCACATATTCTGCGATACAGCTTTTTCCAGTGCCATTTTCACCACGCAAAAATATCGTCGCATCGGTTTTAGCAATACGCTCTAACTGCGCTTTTAACTTTTGCATCTGTGGGCTATGCCACAAAATAGAATTTGTATTGTGGTTTGATGAAATTTCGCTATTGCCCAATTGAGTTGGTTCTTGTTGGTTAGAAATCGCTTTTTGATGATCAATTTGTGCTAAAGCTAAGTGCTTTTTGACCATCATCACAACGGCATGATTATCCCAAGGTTTAGCAAAAAAATCCTTCGCGCCCAGTTGCATAGCCTCAACAGCCAAAGAGACACTCGACCAAGCGGTCATCGCCAGAATAGGTGGAGAGCTTGTTTTTTGTTGTTTACGCAAAAACGCCAACCCTTCTTCGCCCGATGTGGTGTCAAACTCAAAGTTCATATCGAGCAGAATTAAGTCAATATGATGCGAGTGTAAAAGCTCGCTAGCAACAGCAGGACTCTCAGCTTCAAACACCTCATAACAATGATTGTTTAGCAAAAAACGAAGACTGAGTCTCACGTCGCCTCTGTCTTCTACAATCAAAATATGCTGCTTTGCTGCTGGCATGCCCATACTGCTCCTTGGATGTTATTTAGTTATAAGTTATAAGCTGTAAGCTGTAAGCTGTAAGCTGTAAGCTGTAAGCTGTAAGCTGTAAGCTGTAAGCTGTAAGCTGTAAGCTGTAAGCTGTAAGCTGTAAGCTGTAAGCTGTAAGCTGTAAGCTGTAAGCTGTAAAACGAGTTTAACCTAGTCCTCATTAAGAAGACTAGGTTAGTGCTTTGCAAAGTTTCAGATTACACGCTCAAGGTTATTCATTACGCAGCGCTTTTAGAGGATCTGAGCTCACTACAGAGCGCACCGGTAAGTAGCAGGCCAATACAGAAATCGCCACCATGATAGGAATGGCCAGCAATAGCACTGAAATTTCCCCTGTTATTTGCATCGCAAGGAGTCGTGTGCCAATTAAATAGCCTATTCCCGCCAGTACGCCACCTAAAAGCACACCAAATACAACAGGCTGCATACTTTGCTTTAATACCATTTTGATCACTTGTCCAGTATGCGCACCAAGTGATAGGTGAATGCCCAGCTCGTAACGACGCATGTGCACGCTGTAACTCAGTACGCCATAAATACCCGCAGCAGCCAGACTTAATGCTAATACAATTAAACTCATCGTTAAAATCGCAACCAATTTTGAGGCTCTTAATCGAGTCGTTAGCATATTGTCTAGCGTTTCAAAGTAAGCAATACTCAGTTGCGGGTTTACCTCTTTTAGGGCTTCGAGTAATTGTGCTCTATCGACTTGTTCATTGCTTTTGAAAGTGATTGCAAAACGAGAGCCTGCTTCAAACGGTAAATAATAGCGCTCTTCTGCATAGCTATCTCGATTGTCTGGTACATAGATATTGTCTACTACGCCCACAACTGTGAGTGGCTCATTCGGTGCTGCTTGCAATGTTTTGCCAATTGCAGACTCTGACTTAAACAGACGCTCTGCGAGTGCTTTACTAATAATAATTTCTTGCGGAGTATTTTCTGAACCTTGTAATGAACTAAAACTGCGCCCTTCAAGCATCGGCATACCGAGTAAAGCAAAACTATTTTCGTCGAAGAAACCAACACTGACGATGCCTAACATTTCGTTATTTTCATCGTACAAGTAATTTTCCCAGCCCATTTGCAAAGGAGAAGCGATTGTCAGCGCAGCATCTTCAACTTGCGGTAACGATTTGAGCTGGCTTTTGACTTGTTGCGCAACATCATGAAAACCTGCATTTAAATTACCCGTATCGACGCGAAGATAATTTACATTATTGGCATTGAACCCGGCATCTTTAACCAATTTATTAATCGCAGGAGATAACACTGTTGTCGCGCCAAGTAACAGGGCTGTGGCTAATCCAACTTGTAAGGCAACCAGTACATTTCTGGTGAGACTAGATATCTGTGCTCCCGTACCTTTACCACTGCTTTGCAATGTTTGATTAAGCTGTTTGTAAGGCACTTGTTGGCTGGCGAGCTTCGCCATGACGATACTGATAAATACACTGACAATAACACTTACCGAAATTGTCACAGGATCTAGAGTTAGATGCTGCATTCTCGGGAACATATACTGTAAATCGCTGGCTAACCAAACCATTGACCAGCCCGCGATGAGCAAGCCAAAAATACAGGCAAGCATAGATAGCAACAGCGCTTCGCTAAACATGCCTAAAAAGATATGGTGTGTTTTCGCCCCCAATGCCGCTTGAATGGCCATCACGCGTTTTTTTTGCACCGCGCGAGATAAAAATAAATTACAAATGTTAGTGACAGCAATGAATAACAAGGTAATCACACCTGCCAGTAACAACAATGCCATTTCGCCACTATCCGCGACTATTTTCTGTTTTATTGGTACAAAGCGTGCGCCAATTGCGGTATTAGCAGCAACATCATCGCGACTTTGATACAACTCGTTAATTTGCTCACCAAGTGCGGTATTTACTTGCTCAATTGATACACCATTTTTGAGAATTGCAATGCCATTTACTCCACCGGTAATACTTCCCCAATTACTAGTGCGGCTAATTTCTTGGTCAAAACTAAACCAAGCATGCATAGAAAAATTACCAAATACTTCTGGCGCATTAAAATGACTCGCTGTTACACCTATGATCTGATATTTATCATTAGCAATAGTTGTATAAGTACCAATCACCTTTGGGTCAGCACCAAAGTGCGTTTGCCAAGCCTCAAAACTCAATACCAAGACTCTTTGCTTATCATTAATGGTTTCTTGTTGATTAAAAGCACGGCCTAAATGCATAGGCACATCAAGCATAGTAAAATACTCAGGTGTGACTCGAACGCCATCAAGGTAAGGTGTGTCTGACAAATCTCTTAGTTTTGCACCAAACAAACTCATAAGAGCCATTTGCTCGATATATTGCTCGTCTTTATAAATATGATACTGCGCCGACAAAATCTGAAAGCCGTATTGCGTCTCGCCATTGATTGTTTCGCTTTGGTCGGTAACGACGAGCTTATCAGCATTCGGGTATGGTAAAGGCTTAGTCAGTACCAAATAATTGATATTCAGCACCACCGCAAGTGCAGCTAATGTCACTGCAAGGGTCGTGATCACTGTTAAGCTAAACCCCGGTAATCTTAATAAACTGCTGACTGCGAGTTTAAATTCTTCTTTGATGATACTCATACCGCCAGCTCCATTTTAAACTCATCGGCCATCACACCATCAAGTAAATGCAACTTGCGTTTTGCCATATCTGCATATCTTGGGTCGTGGGTTACCATACAAATGGTGGTGCCTTGTTGGTTTAGTTCAGCCAGCATCATCATAACCGCATCACCGTTTTTAGAGTCTAGGTTACCGGTTGGCTCATCAACGAGTAAAATTGCCGGGTCGTTGACTAGGGCTCTGGCAATCGCAACACGCTGCTGTTGACCGCCTGATAACTGATTCGGTTTATGACCCGCTCTGTGTGTCATTTCAACCTTGGCCAAGCACGCCTCTACTTTTAGTTTAATTTCTTCTTGCGATAAAGGTTGCTCACGATAGCGTAGTGGCAGTGCTATGTTGTCGAAAACCGACAATTCATCAATCAAATTAAACGACTGAAATACAAAGCCAATATGCTCATTTCGCATACTCGCTCTTTGATTAACACTAAGATCACTGACATCGTGACCGGCTAGAATATATTCACCGTCTGACGCGGTGTCTAATAATCCTAGTATCGATAAAAGAGTAGATTTACCACAGCCTGAAGGGCCTGAAATCGATACGTAATCACCTTCATTGATTTCTAAATCAACGCCACGTAAGGCATGGGTTTCCATCTCGCTGGTTACAAACTTTTTCGTGATATTGGTTAGCTTTATTTTGTTATTACTCATGATCTTTCCTTTTTTATATCGCGATTGCCTGGCTTACTTCACAATGGCAATGTGGGTATGTGCTTGCCAGCGAGTCATATCGTTTAGGATAAACTGCTCATGTGCTTGTGCGCCAGCAAGTATTTGAATTTGCTCGTCTGTTGCCGCACCAAACTGAATTGGAGTAGCGATGGCCGAGCCGTTATCGGTTAACTTAAATAAGGTAGAATTTGAAAAAGCTTTTACGTTGACGGGTTTTTTAATAAACAGTGCGTTTGCTAATTGACCCACGGCAATTGTGCCTTCGATGTTTAGCTCTGGTCGGGCGTTGTCGGTTAACGCGCCGTTTAGCGCCACTTCAACCTGTATATTGCCGTTGTTTATAACCGGGTCGATGCGGATCACTTCCCCTAATATCTCTCCGCGACGAGTATTAATACTCACCGCCTGCGCCAGTTGAATAGACTGCATTTTTGACTGTGGCACATTCAGCAAAGCATAGAGATCCGTGGTACTGCCGACTAAAGCCAATTGCTCCCCTAAATTCACCGCTTGCCCGAGTTCTACACTGAGCGATTGCACCACACCATGAATACCTGCTTTAACCGTTAAGCTGTCGAGTTGTTGTTGTACTAAATCTAATGCCTCTTGTTGCGCCAAAATATTTGAGTCGGCAATTTTTAAATTGGCAGCATGCAGGGCCTCGAGCTGGGTAATGCGTGCAGTTTCAATCTCTAAACGACGAGTTAACTGCCTGACCTGCAACTTAGTACGCTGGTAGTCGATATTAGAGACAATACCTTTGCTGACCAATTGACTCTGTGCGTTCGCTTCGAGTTCAGCGCTTTCAAGATCGGCTTGAATGCGAGCTAGCTCAGCCTGTTGAGCAAGCAATTCGCGTTTTTGGTTTATATCCGTTTGAATGCGTTGATTTTTACTGTCGATGTATGCACGCTTTGCATCGCGCACTGATTGGGTAATGTTCGGATCTGAAAGTCTCAAAATAATACTCTCAGGCGTTACTTCCGCACCCGGTTTTAAAATAATTTCATCTACTGTTGCCTGACTTTTCGCAGTGAGTAAACGCGGCTTTTTCGACTTTAAACGGCCAAAGCCTGACACTTCTAAGTTTAATACGCCCTGCTCGACCTTCGCCGACCAAATCTCATTGGCTTTAATTTGCTGTGCATGACTCGGTTGTAAAAATAGCCAAATACAGGCCGCCAATAGCAAGCAAACAAACGCTAAAATGCTCAGTTTCCGTTTGGTGTTTTTTTTGGGCTTTACGACCACATCCATAACTCGATCCCATACTGTTTTTAATCTTTAATGCAGTAGATAAATCAAGTGCCATGCCAAAACATAAGAGCATGAAAAATAAAGATTTTAAGAAACCTTTATACAAATACAGAAATATTATTTTCGAAACCGAAAAACAATTTATCGAAATCGAAACTTCAAAATCAAAATATTCCCTTACATCTATTCACTATCAAAAGCCCTGTTTTAGATATAACTTACGAGCTCAATTTGAATGAATCATTAACAAAATATAGGGATCACAATGTTTGAAATGTTAGTGGGTCTGGAAGTCAGTAATGATGAAATATATGACCAATACCGTGATGCTATGAAGCCTATTCTAAAACGTTTTGGTGGTGAATTTGGTTATGATTTTAAAGTATCTGAAGTACTGAAAAGCGAAGAAAACACAGAAATAAATAGAGTATTCACCATTCGCTTTTCTGATGAACAAAGTAAAAACGCGTTTTTTAATAACGATGATTACCAATTAGCAAAACAGCAATTTTTCGAAACTCCTGTCAATCAGGTCACCATCATTGCTAGTTACACAAAATAGCTAGTAATGATAGAGACCTGATTGCTTAAAGTTAAGCTATTTTGCTTGTCGTAATTTGGCAGCTTCTAGACTATTTTGAATAGCTGATTCTAACAACAACGTATCACTGCCAGGCCCGACAGTGAGTAACTTCGCCCCTGTCGTCGGCTTTCCGCGGTAAGGCCTGACATAAATTTCACCATCCGGACAGCGTTCAAAATAAGTATAACCGGGCTCTGTGCCTAAAACTGTACAACCCTTAATTCGGATCACGCTGCTTGGGATCGCATCACAGATTTCTTTAATACAAATAGGGTCTGGTAAGTTAGGTAAATCAACTGAGCACGAGGACCAATGTGACTTATGATGCGCAAGCTTTTCTGCACTATTATTCGATGGCAACAGCTCAGGAAGTTTATTTATTTCTAGCTCTTCGCAAAGCATGATCTCTGCGGTTGGATTAATCACTCGAATATCGCTTTTCACTTGAGCCAAACGAGCTTCACTTACTGAGTCAGTATGCGACAGTGTGATCAAAGACGAGACTTGTATTTGATTCGCTTCTAGCTCGTTATGGATATCTCTCAATTGCCAATTTTTAACATCAACCACAGAAATTTGTACCGGAGGCATAAAACGCGCTTCTATGCCCACCCCAAGAAACCCCATTAAGGCACAGGCATCGGTTGTGCCATTCGCTTCGATGAGTGTAATGCCATTGGCACGCTCAGGAATTCGATTAACCGACTCTCTCAGCTCACCAATACCACTACAACAAATACAGCTGCCATTCAGTGCTTTTAGACTTTTCTCATCAAGCATATCCAAAAACTGCTGCGCATCTAAATTGGCATTTTCATAATCATTTAAAACCACAAAAGGTGACCAATTCGCTTTGCCGTATTCAGTGACCAAACGTTTTAATAACGTGGTTTTTCCCGCCCCAAGAAAACCAACGACAACAATAATAGGTTCCACTTTCTATCCTCTCATTTGTAAGTCAACTCGACTTTAAACACGCCCCGAAAACGTGATATTATCACAAAAATATTTTAAATTACCCTTTTCGATGAATTCTCATAAACTCCCTCTTAATTGACACAATTAAAAAGAAGATAAAACCTAGTAAATCCATATTCCCTCCATAATGAATTCATAATTACTTGATAAAAAATACCTTCTGCAATATTGCAGAGTCATAACAACAATAAAAATTAGATGCGTCATGATCGGCTCCTACAGGATGTTGAGCCGATTATTTTTTATCACTATGTCCTGCTCACGTTCTTTTCACCTTCATTAAACTTTATAGCTTTCATAAACATAGTTCTCTCAGTTACTATGTCAGTAAAATTTATACCTCCCCCTTTTAATCAAGTGATTTTATTTGAGGCAAGGTATTAAAGTGACTACAAGGAATATCAATGCGTCAAAGTTTAAGAAATAAAATCATCTCTGTGTGTGAGCAAAAGATAGCGAAAAAGGGAGAGACCGTCGGTGTGTCGTTTTATGCTTTTTTTGCTAATAAAAACGACGACCCAGATCAACTGATGGAAGCTGCTACTTGGTGGATACAAACGCATCAATTAGATCACTTCGAAAAAGCTGTCAAAATTAAAGAAATGGTTGAGCAAGGGCTGTAAATAAATGGAAATGAATAAAACCACTTTTAGACTTTTTATTGCACTGAGTTTACTCTCAGTAATCAGTGCTATCAGTTACTCTGCTGTTAAAGACTTTCAATATCCAGATTTGGTTCAGCAATTTTTAGATACTTCAGAACAAGCGCTTACATGGCTTGATTGGATCCCTCTAGCTGCCACTCTGATTGCCTTTTTTGCAAACATTTCATTATTATTTTTTTCGAACATTGGGCGGTTTGTCTATGTAATCTGTATTCCCTTTACACTCATTTTGCCTGGATTAAACAACGAAACGGTAATTACTAATCAAATAGAAGATCTGCTTTTTGGTATAGATACATTAATAACAGGCTTTGTGATTGCTCTTTGCTATTTTTCAAATGCTTCTAATTATTTTAAACAACCTAAATAACAAATACTTTTATAACGTTATGACACAAAAGCAGACTTTCGCCTGCTTTTATAAAGTTAACACTGCGGGTTATCTCGCTCTTTATTGAAGCTCAACCCAAAATACACCAACATCTTTTTTAACGACCTTAACTTGGCTGCCTTTGCTTAAAGGTTGTTTACTCTTAACTAACCACTCTATGCCTGAATAAGCATATTTATAGCCGTTATGCTCATCAACGTCCTGCTCTAAGGTGAAAGTAAGCTCTGCAAAATCACTGTGCACATCAGTTGACTCACGACTTTCTTGTAACCTTTTAAGCGGCTTCCAAAGCAGTGCTGCTAAGCCGGCAGTTATGATGGCATTCACCCAAAGGGCGGTTATCCAACTTGCATCGAGTAAGCCTGCATACATCAAGGCACCACTGAACACCAATGAAAGGCCAACAAAGAACAGCACAAAAGTGGCAAAGCCAAGCACTGCCACTTCAATAATCAGTGCTATGACACCCAATATGAGGAGTGTTTGCGCAATATTGTCTGTCAAAAATTCCATAGGCTAGCCTTTTTGTTTTTGATTTAACGAGTTGATAATCGACATACCTTGTGCAACCAAAGAGCTTGCATCAGTGCCGCTGTCTGGTAAAAGTACAACTGATGACTCCTTAGCAATCGCTTCTTTGGCACTAATCGCCTTGGTTGCTAAGTCTAGTTGAATGGCTTTTTGACCTTGCTCTGTATTCGCTGCTTCACCGACTTTACGAAGAGCATCTGCTTGTGCTTCAGCAACGGCTAAAATTGCTTTTGCTTCACCTTCTGCCTGTAAAATTTGCTCTGCTTTATCAGCTTCAGCTGCAAGAACTTGCGCTTGCTTTTTACCTTCGGCAACATTAATGGCCGCTTGTCTATCACCTTCAGATTCTAAAATTTGCGCACGTTTCACACGTTCTGCTTTCATTTGTGCTTCCATCGCTTCCATTACAGAATTAGGTGGCACAATGTCTTTAATCTCATAACGTAATACCTGAATACCCCATGGCTCTGATGCTGAGTTAATCGCAGCAACAATATTGGTATTCAGTAAATCACGCTCTTCAAAAGTTTTATCTAACTCCATTTTACCCAGTTCACTACGCATTGTAGTTTGCGCTAATTGGGTAACCGCAAAAATATAGTCATCAACGCCGTAAGTCGCTTTATATGGATCTAACACTCTGAAATATAAAACACCATCAACAATTAAAGAAATATTGTCTTTGGTAATGGCTGACTGAGAAGGCACATCAACCGCCTGCTCTTTTAAACTTCTATCCGCGGCGACACGATCAATGAAAGGAACAATAAAGTTTAAACCCGCTTCTTTGGTGGATTGATATTTACCAAAACGCTCAACCATCCAAGCACGATTTTGTGGTACAAATTTGATGCTACTTTTTAAGACAATAATCACAAAAAGCAGTAGAAAGAATTCGACTTGAAATACAAATTCTAAAATTTGGCTAACTGGATCCATGTTTTCTCCTTTTTATTATTGAGTATTCAGATTACCACCTTGTTTCTATGTTCTCTACTTAGATTTTTTCCTTTAATAAGAAAAAAGTTTGTTTTTGTTCAAACATTTAAAAACCACCATTTGTACCGATTTATTTACAAAATCCCCGCCAGCATTTTTGCATACTGTATATTTTTACAAAAACATTACAGCCAAAACCGCTAAAAACCTAAAAAGGTACAAACGTTAACAATCTTAAAAATAAAAACTAATGCAAATACCGCAATTTTGTAACAAGTGTTTATTATATATTTACTTTCCCTATTATGTTGTTTCGGCTTTTGAAACGAGCTGAATAAAATCATTAAGGGAAAACAATGAAAAAAAACAAATTGAACATAGCAATAAGCACAGCTCTTGCGGCTTCTTTATCTGGCTTTGTTGCTGCTCCAGCTTATGCAAATGAAGCTGATTCAAAAGATGAAGCAAGTAAGATTGAACGTGTAGAAGTCACTGGTTCTCGTATCGCTCGATATGAATTCTCTCAACCAGCACCAACAATTACACTAACTGGCGAAGAAATTGAAAGAGCTGGTATTCCTGACCTTGCATCTGTTCTATCTGAACTTCCGGCCATTGGTGCAACTGCGACAATCCGTGCAAACTCAGGTAGCAACTCTGCAGCAGGCTCTAGTAGCATCGATTTACGTCGTCTAGGTACGGCTCGTACTCTTGTTCTGGTAAACGGTAAGCGACATGTAGCTGGTTCTGCTGGTAGCTCAACAGTCGATTTATCTACAATCCCTAGCTCTCTAATCAAGCGTGTTGATGTAATCACAGGTGGTGCATCTGCAATCTATGGTTCTGATGCTGTATCTGGTGTTGTTAACATTATTCTACGTGATGACTTTGAAGGTCTAGAAGTTAAAGCTAGTTACTCTAATTCAACTGAAGGTGTAGGTAACAGAAACCTGACGACTAGTTTACTAGCAGGTGCGACGACTTCGGACGGTAAAGGTAATGTAACTTTCTTCGTTGGAAAAGACGTGATTGACGAAGTAATGGCACGCGATCTTCAAAACTTCAATTTAGATGGTCACGTTCCAAACCCAGAAAATACCGGAGAAGAAGACGGTATTTTTGACGAAATTTGGGTCAAAAACGTGATGTCAGAACGTATTAGTCCAAACGGTGTTTTATTAGCAGGCCCATACAACTACACTTTCTCTAATGACGGTGTAGGTGAATTAATGCCTCAACGAGATTTAACAGATAGTTTTGCATTTGGTAGTTTCCCTGATGGCTGTAAGTACTGCTTCGTTGGTAAAAACTACAACAACTTCTTGCCGGAAAGAGAAAAGGTAACTGTTGCGAGTACTTTTAATTACGAAGTATCAGAAGCACTAAACTTTTACTCTGATGTAAAATATGTAAGAGCTGATATTGCTCAGCAATTCCAACCTAGCTTCCGTTTCAACAGAGACAGAGTAAACATTGCTGATAACCCATTCATTCCTCAAGCATCAAAAGACTTTTTTGCAGCAGAAGGGATAGAAACCGCTTTTGCAAACAAATTCTTTGACGAAATTGGTAACCGTTCTGCAGATAACAAACGTGAAACGTTCAGAATGGTATTTGGTGCGAAGGGTGCTTTCGAGTTGAGTGAAACACCGTTCGATTACGATGTTTACTACTCAAATGGTCGCACAGAAAACGACCGTATCACTCAAAATGACCTGATTGTAGGCAACTATGTTGCTGCGATTGATGCTGTAACAGACCCTGAAACAGGTAAAGCAGCTTGTAGAGCAAATGTTCCTTCGGCACAACCTGACGGTTATTCAAACCCTGCAACTGTAAATCGTAATGCATGTGTGCCATACAACCCATTCGGTTATGGCTTAGCTTCACAAGAAGCACAAGATTGGGTTACTGCTGACGTTCAGCGTAACGATACAATCAAGCAACGTTATTTTGGTGGTTTAGTATCGTTTGATACAGCTGAGTTTTTTGAATTACCTGGCGGTGCGGTAGGTTTAGCTGTAGGTTATGAAAAGCGTTGGGAATCTTCTGAAACATTAACTGATGAACTGACTCGTTCAGGTGCAATGGCGAACGCTGCAACCCCGAATACGTACGGTGAGTACGATGTATCTGAAACCTTCATTGAAACAAGCTTACCTATTTTAGCGGATGCTTTCTTAGCCCACGAACTAACTTTAGATGCAGCATTCCGTAAAGCCGATTACTCGCATGCAGGTAAAGTGGACTCTTGGAAAACTGGTTTTATGTGGTCGCCAATTGAAGGTTACAGCCTTCGTGGTACATATGGTGAAGCAGTAAGAGCACCAAACATTGCTGAAGCTTTCTCACCTCGTTCACCAGGCTTTGGTAGTGTTTCTGATCCTTGTGATGCTGATAATGTTGGTAACCAGCCAAATCGTGCTAAGAACTGTGCGGCACTAGGTATTCCGGCAGACTTCCAGCCTGATGATGCAGTAAGTAAGCGCGTGATCAGTGGTGGTAACCCGAACCTTAAAGTTGAATCTTCAGAGTCATTAACGGTTGGTTTAGTAATGAACCCAATCGACGATCTGACGTTCAGTATTGACTATTACGATATTGAGATCATTGATGCAATATCCAGCCTGAGAGTTCAAACTGTTGCAAATAACTGTGTAGACGGTCCAGAGCTTGATCCAACTTTCTGTGGTCAGGTAACACGTGACCCTAAAACATTAGAAATTACACAAGTTGAGTCAGGTGAATTAAACACAGCAAAACTTGAATTAAAAGGTGTTGATTTTGACTTAAAATACAAGCTTGACCTTGCTGACTTCAATTTACCAGGTGAAGCAAGAGTTAACTTATTCCTAAGTCATACTATTGAATATAACACTTATCAGTTCCAAAACCGTCCTGAGTTAATTGCTCGACAACATGGTCAGCTTGGTGACCCAGAACTACAAGGTAACTTGAGTGTAAATTACCGTCTTGATGACCTTTCTGTAACTTGGTCAACGCGCTTTATTGACCGCTCGGCATTAATCAACCTAGAAGATACCTTGACAGCTGAAGGTGAGCCTCGTGGTGATACAGAAGAAGACCAAGAACATTCATATATTGGTAGTCACTTCACACACGATCTGTCAGCGCGATACAACCTAGACAAAGCGACAGTTGAAGTAGGTTTCCGAAACGTTTTCAACAAGATACTACCTGATTACGTTTCTGGTAATGGTTCTGGCTCATCACTTTACGATCCTTGGGGTCGTCGAGTATTTGCTAACGTAACTTATAAGTTCTAATCTCCCTGAACTTACTCAAAAGGCAAGGTTAACCTTGCCTTTTTTCGTTATTACTAAAAAATGAGAGGATTGTTTGGTAAAGCATATTTGCATCTATTGGTTTACTCACATAACCACTCATACCTTCAGCTAAACATTTTTCTTTATCACCGCTCATTGCATTGGCTGTTAGCGCAATAATTGGAGTATCTTTAAACACTTTATAGCGTGGGTTTTCTCGGATCTCTTTTGTCGTTTGATAACCATCGAGAATAGGCATTTGGCAATCCATTAAAATCACATCAAATTGCTCTGCTGTTGCATGTTCAAGCATATCGAGCACTTCTCTCCCTGAATTCGCTATTTTATATTTAACTTGCCAATTACTGAGTATTTTAGTGGCTACCAGTTGATTTACCTTATTATCTTCGGCAAGTAGTACAGAAAGCCCAGCTAAAGATTGCGACGTTTCAATTGGCTCAGATTGAGTTGGTTTAAACTTATTATTTAACAATTTTTCAGTAAATAACTGCATCAAATCAAAGCAGGTAAAGGGATGATAAAACACGCGACAAGCAGATTCTTTCACTAACTGGCTATTGGGAAAATCACTATTCACATTACAAATAATGCTGATCTGCTTCGCTTGCCTTTGAGCACTTTCAATTAAATAAGTACTTTCTAAGCCTGATGCAGAGCAATTCACCAAATCTAAAATGATTAAATCAAAAAAGGATTGCTGCAAAGATTTAGGTGTCAGCAATTTAAGGGATAAGCCTTTTGCTGCAAACTGATTTTCTATGATTTCAGCAAAAGTGGAGCTCGGGCTATATAACCCAATAGACTTAGGTATCTGTAATTCACAGTTATCACTTGTCTTAGAACCATACCTTTCGGCAACTAAAGAAAAAGCAAATTCAGTGCCTTTTTCGGGTGAGCTTGATACCAGTGACACATCGCCTTCCATCAAATTACATAAGCGCTTTACTATGACGAGCCCGAGCCCTGTTCCACCATAGAGCCGAGTTGTTGATGCATCACACTGGCTAAATGCATTGAATAATTTATGTTGAGCTTGGCTGTCTATCCCGATCCCGGTATCAATTACTTTCCCTGTTAATCTCACTCTAC
Organism: Pseudoalteromonas sp. SS15; assembly: GCF_049257195.1. Taxonomy (NCBI): domain Bacteria; kingdom Pseudomonadati; phylum Pseudomonadota; class Gammaproteobacteria; order Alteromonadales; family Pseudoalteromonadaceae; genus Pseudoalteromonas; species Pseudoalteromonas sp. SS15. Next base: position 32,434 of record NZ_JBMMUD010000006.1, on the reverse strand, counting down.
CATCTTCTTGCAGTTCAGACTTTAGCTCAAGTTTGACATGCCCTTGCTCGGTAAATTTAATCGCATTACTCAATAAGTTATTGAGTACCTGCCGAACTCTAACTGGGTCTAGCTGTAAATTATGATGAGTGACTTGATGGCAATCGACAAATAACATAACTGGTTTGTTACTCAGCGCTATGGCAAATGATTTGGCGACACTGTCTAATAACGCTAATAGCTCAACAGGTTCATTGTTGATTTCTAGCTTACCTGATTCAATTTTTGAAAAGTCTAAGATGTCATTTATTACACCAAGCAGTGAGTTTGCACTTGCATGGGCAAGCTCTGTATATTGATCTTGTTGTTTTGACAGAGGGGTATTTTGTAAAAGCTCCAAACACCCTATCACCCCATTTATGGGTGTTCTGATCTCATGACTCATATTTGCCAAAAATTCAGATTTAAGTTTTGAATGTTTCTCTGCTCGTGCTTTTTCAATTTTCAAGGCTTCATTGGCTGTGATAAGTTGTTTTTGAACTGATTTATTTTTGTTATTTCTTATTTCACCCGTCATGATGGCAAAGGCGAAATTAAACAATAGCTGACTCATGAACAAAGCAATAATAAACCACTGGGCTTTTATAGAGTCATCTTGTTGCAGATTATTAGCCCCTTGCCAATTCACATCGATGATCTTATTGAATGACACCACGAATAAAATCACGACACTAAGTAATATTAAAAAGCTTGAAACTTTAAAGCGGCCTTGGCTATGGCGATATAAACACCACAAGACCCAACTTAGAAAAATCACGACCGTGGTCACACCAAGCGTGAACCTTAAAGGGTAACTAGGGTAAATAAAGGTCAGCATAAGATGCAGTAAAACGTAACAAGTTATAAAGATTGCGAGTTCAATTTTTGGAACACTTCGCTCACAAGCTCGGTAAGTACCCTGTAAAATAAACAAAAATGACGTTTGTACCACAAAATTAGGGAGTACATATTTAAGCGCTTCTGGAAGAACAGCTTGGCTATTAAATAACAATAAGCCTGTCATCAGGAAACAAGATGATATGGCCCAATAACGCACTGCTGTGATATCTCTGTTTGCCAACCACAGAAAAATCAAAGAAACGGCAGAAGTAAATACACCGACACCACTCATTAATAATAACGTGACTGTTGATAATTGCATGGCATCTCTTTGGATGGGGTAAATATAAAATGGCAACCAACTTCAAAGTGGCAAATTTGTATGTTTTTAGCCACATGGTTAATATAAAAACCTAGTCGCCAACTACCATAATGTAAAGCTAAACACTTGTAATAAAACTCTTAACAGAGCTGGACTAATCTTCTATATTGAAGAGGCTTTGCTTTTATAGATTACTTGTATGGCTGCGCAAATATGCCCGAATATATAAAAATTATTCTTCTCACCAGCCTAGCCGGATTATGTATCCCTATTGGCGGTTTAATTGCCAGTATTGAATCTATTCGCCCTTATTGGCTAGAAAAAGAGCTGAGACATTTTCTTATCGCATTTGGCGGTGGCATTTTATTGGGCGCAGTAACAACTGTATTAGTGCCTGAAGGCATGCATAATTTACCAAGTCAGTTCATTGCCATTGCGATTTTGATATTAGGCGCGCTGAGTTTTTTCTTTATAGAACGACAACTTGGACTCAAACGCCGTGAATCGCCTCAATTAATGGGTATGACTTTAGATTTTGTGCCCGAAGCAATTGCATTAGGTGGTCTGGTCGCTACTGGCTCATCGACCGCTTTAATGCTCGCTCTGCTGATCGGTTTGCAAAATTTACCTGAGGGTTTTAACGCTTTTCGCGAATTAAAAGAACAAAACAAAAGTACTAAAACCACTTTGATGATTATGTTCTTACTGGTGCCATTAGGCCCTTTAGCTGGATTGTTTGGCTATTATGTGTTGGCAGGACATCAAGCCATGTTAGGCGCTATTATGCTCTTTGCGTCTGGCGGGATCTTATACTTAATTTTCCAAGATATAGCACCGCAGTCTAAGCTCAAAAAACATTGGGGGCCTCCGCTTGGTGCTGTTTTTGGCTATGCCTTGGTGTTATTCAGTAATATGCTGATTGGCCATAGCTGATCAGCATTGAGGAAAATATCTATTTCAGTTTAATTCACCCATTTATTGCGGCGGAAATAAATCACTTGTGCCACTACTAAAACAAACAGCATGCCACTGAATATGTAGAAAGCCATCGGATTATCTGTACCTGGCACTCCACCCACATTAATGCCTAACAACCCAGTTAAAAAACCAAGTGGTAAAAATATCGCAGCCACAATCGACAACACATACATGCGGTCATTCATGATCTGCCCAACTCGCACATTGATCTCTTCTTGCAATACAGCTGCACGCTCTTTGCATGAATCTAACTCTTCGATATAGCGTGTAATATGGTCAAGCGATTCGCGAATTTGGTGTTTACATTCACTGCTTAACAGAATGTTTTTATCATGAAGTAATGACTGAAGAGCTTCTCTCTGCGGTGATAAATGGCGGCGGATTGCAATAATTTGTCTGCGTAAGTTTGCCAACTCCGATTGAAAGCTCGCTTGCTCTCCCGTCAATACCGAGTCTTCATATTCACCGAGCTTGTCATCAATGAAATGAACCGTATCAGACATGTTATCAGTCAAGTGCTCAATCATACTCACGAGCCATTCAGAGCTCGTTTTAGGGCCCTCAGCTTGATTCAGTAAAGCTGCAATTTCTGATACCGAAAAAATACGCCTGTGCGCTGTCGAAACCACGCAATTTTCAGTGATATAAAGTCGAATAGACACCATGTCTTCTGGTTTTGCTGATTTTGCCAGATTGATGCCGCGTAAAGAAACAAACAAACCACTACCAAAAAACTGTGCTCTAGGGCGAGTTTCTTCAGAGGTGAGTGCTTCTTTTACTGTATCAGATAAAAACGCAGCGTGTTGAATCCATTCAACCGCATGCGCTTCACTATAATCTAGATGTACCCAAAATGGCTGGCTTTGATCAAGAGACTCAAGCGACACTTGAGCTTGTGACTTTAAATTATAAACGCGTTGTGTGGTGTTGGTTTTTTCCATTACAGGTTCCGTGCTGGATGTCGTGATTATCATTCATGATTGGATCAGCCATAAATAATAATCAGCTTTTCGTTATGATTCAGGACGCTTTTAAAATCTTAGCGTCGTCTATTTCATAACGCGAATAAAAATTGCCCTTGCATAAATAACCACATCCGAATAGTCATTTATCAAGGGCAATGAAGATACTTAAGTTATAAGGGCCTTAATACTGTTTTAGATTAACGCCACTTTGGTTTATCGGCTTCGAAATAGCTTCGCTTTTGTTTTTTGCGTTTTCATCACGCACCTTTTTATTACGTCTTTCTTGTTTATCATTTCTGAGTGAGTCACAACTAATACGCATCATGGAACATCTCATTATAGTAATCACTTGGGGTCATCGACCCTTTACTATTACTCACTGCACTTGAGCGGTGAGAAGCGCGATAAACCGCATATAAAAACTTCTGCCATAACTTGTGCTCGTAAAGCATAACGGGTTCTTGTGAACTTAATGCCGCCACAAATTTGTGTTCTGTTTCAGTTTCTGGCATCAATGAACCGTCATAAAGACCTCTTAAAGTATGCCCATAATGAATTAAATAATTTGCCTCTGAGATTGTAAAAAACCCAGAACGATCAATACCCCCAAAGAAGTGCTCTTCAGCATAAAACTTTTTACTTCCTGGACGAATATCCGCAATCATAACTGTCTCCAAAATGTAAGCCCTAACAAGCTAGGGACAAAGCAAACATAAAAGAAGATTTAATGTTTGAAAAACAAATAATAATTGTCGTGAAATAAAAACTTTTTAGTTTTCCTTTTTGAAATTTCCACCATAAATTTATCTCGGAAATAACCCCACTAGGAAAAACGATGAAATACCTTTTATGTGTTGTCTTTTTGTTTGCATCTGCAATGACCTTAGTCAATGCCGCTGAGTCTGAAAATGCTTCGCCATGGGAAGTGAAAGACGCGTATTTATACTGTGTTGAGGCTTACGGTGACAAAGATGAGAAACAACTACTTGATTGCGTGAATGAAGAAATGATCGCAGGTGAGTACAATACATTTAAAACACTGACTGATGTATTGGCATATATCGAAAAGGCAGAGTAATAAAACTGCTTTGCACTGATGCCTAAGGATGCGGGACAGGCAAGTAATGCAACTTAAAACCTCTAGCACTATTTTGGCAACCTCCTCATTCACAAAAGGGCTCATGACGAGCCCTTTTTATTTATGCTTTATCTGGTGATTTTCAATTCACCATCGATATGAATATCTCTTTGTGGGAAAGCAATCACAATATCAGCGTCTTTAAATGCTTTATCTAGGGCAAAACGAATATCACTCGAGACTAGTCTCAGCCCCCCTTCGACAGTTGAGTTGATCCAAAAATAAGACTCAAAGACCAATGCATTATCACCAAAATCTAAGAAAAATACGGAAGGCTCGGGGTCATCCAACACTTTGTCATGGGCTTTTGTAGCAGCTAACATAAGCTTTGCGACTTGCTCACAATCAGAACCATAAGCCACGCCTATTCGCACAGTACCACGCACTAATCTGTCTCTTAACGTCCAATTCACCACCGTATTTTCGAGCAGTTTGCTGTTTGGGATAAGCATATGCACGCCATCAACACGACGGATCCGTGTTGAGCGGGTATTTATTTCTTCAACAATGCCCTTAACCCCCTCAACCTCTAAGAAATCACCAATACGAATGGGTTTTTCACCAATTAAAATCCAGCCACTGATAAAGTTATTTATGATATTTTGCGCACCAAAACCAAAGCCGATGGCAATCGCCCCTGATAAAAACGCAAATGCCGTGATCGGCACATTAAGCATCGACAGCGTCGTTAAGAAGATAATCGCCAAAGACACGATGACGATGATTTTACGAATTAGCTGAATGATATTGGGGTCTCGCTTTTTCGCGGTTAAACGCTTTTCGACAGATTTAACGATCACTCGCACCAGCCAGAAGCTCAAAATCAGCCATAAAGGAATGATCAGTACTTCACCGACTGTGAGCGGTTCTTCATTGAATGTAAAAATGGCATGGTTCAAAAGCGCACTTAATTTCGCGAGCATAATTTATCCTTTTTTAGGTCTGTACCACTTATTGACTATTGTGACTCAGTCACAGCCATAGAAATATACAGGATTTATCGTCTTTATTCTGTTTATTAAAGCCGCTTGGCACATAGCTTGAACTAATTATAGCTAAATGTAGTTAATTCAAAAATAAACCAATGAAATAATTGAGTTTTTAATTATAGAGCTAACTATCGGGATAAAAACAACACTGAATTAGTGCACGATTGCACCACAATGAGGCAACTATGAATTACACTGAAGTTAATTTTGATGGGTTAGTTGGACCAACACATAATTATGCCGGGCTGTCATATGGCAACGTGGCATCTAAGTCGAATGCCAATAAAGCCGCAAACCCCAAAAAAGCTGCGTTACAGGGTTTAGAAAAAATGCATACGCTTAGCCAGATGGGGTTACATCAAGGTGTATTAGCGCCCAATGCTCGACCTGATTTAATCACATTAAGAAGCCTTGGCTTTTCAGGCTCAGATGCCAATGTTATTTCACAAGCAGCAAAATCAGCCCCGCAATCTTTAAAAGCCTGTTATTCAGCATCTTCTATGTGGACAGCCAATGCGGCAACCGTGTCACCAAGTGCCGACAGTGGCGATGGAAAAGTGCATTTCACCCCTGCGAATTTGAACAATAAAATTCACCGAGCCATTGAAGCCAAAACCACCAGCAAAATTTTAAAAGCCACGTTTGCAGATGACTCTGTGTTCACGCATCACGCTCCTTTGCCTCAACATGTTTTATTTGGTGATGAAGGCGCTGCAAACTATACCCGTTTAGCCGACAGTTATGGTCATCCAGGGTTAGCGCTTTTTGTATATGGCGAAGACATGAACAGCAAAGTAAAACCGCAAGTTTTTCCGGCGAGACAAACCCGCCAAGCTAGTGAAGCAATTGCCCGCAGTCACCTGCTAGACCCCGCGCAAACCCTGTACATTCAGCAGAACCCAGCTGTCATAGATCAAGGGGTTTTTCATAACGACGTAATTGCCATTGGTAATGAAAATGTCTTTTTATTTCATGAACAAGCTTTCTATCAGCAAAAGAAAGTCATTGCGCAAATCAGACAAAATTACACTGGCACGCGCCCGTTACATTTAATCGAAGTTACTGACGCAGACTTGAGTGTTGATGAAGCTGTTAAAAGCTATATCTTCAACAGCCAGTTAGTCAGCTTGCCAAATGGAGGCATGGCATTGATTGCACCGAGTGAATGCCAAACAATCGATGCTGTTGAGCGCTATTTGGCGGCACTTTGCCAAGCCAGCAACCCTATAAACGAAGTCATTTATATGGACTTAAAACAAAGTATGCAAAATGGCGGAGGACCGGCTTGTCTGAGGTTAAGGGTTGCATTATCACAACAAGAATTAAACGCAGTTAACCCATATTGTTTAATGACCGATTCGTTATATGGCACATTAGCCCAGTGGGTAAATAAACATTATCGTGATCGCTTGGTTGAAGCTGACTTAGCAGATCCAAGTTTAATGCTGGAGTCTCAACAAGCGTTAGATGAGCTTACACAAATTATGAACTTAGGCTCGGTATACGACTTTCAACAGTAAACCAATTCATTAAAAACGGCGTGATAAGAATCACGCCGTTTTATTGAAATATCAAGTTTACTTAAAAAGTTAAGTACTCTCTTCGCCTAACCATCACTGTGTTTTAAAGAAGCTCAGATCTTTGTGCATATCTTGTGCTCGCTCACTCATCTCGGTGCTTGCTGCTGTCACTTCTTCTACTAAAGCGGCATTTTTCTGGGTCATTTCGTCCATCTCAGACACCGCCGACGAAGCCTGCTGAATACCATTGAGCTGATTATTGCTGGCATCGGTGATCTCTTTAATCATCGACATCACTTCTCTGACCGAAGAGGTAATCTCATCAAGAGATTCACCAGAGCGATTTACCAATACAGTGCCCTCTTCAACTTTTCTGACCGAATCTTGGATCAAGGTACTAATTTCTTTGGCTGCAGAAGATGAGCGCTGGGCTAGATTTCGCACCTCTCCGGCAACCACAGCAAAACCTCGGCCTTGCTCGCCCGCTCTTGCGGCTTCCACTGCGGCATTTAGTGCCAGTAAGTTGGTTTGAAAGGCTATTTCGTCAATCATACCAACGATGTCTGAGATACGTTTACTCGAATCAGAGATTTCACCCATCGCATCAATTGCGCCTTTGACAACTTCACGACCTCGCTCTGCCGCATCACTGGTTTGCTGCGCATGTGTGTTAACGTTTTGAGCATTCTCAGCATTATTTTTCGCCGATGCTGTTAGCTCTTCCATCGTTGCTGCGGTTTCTTCTAAAGAGGAGGCTTGCGACTCGACTCGCGTACTTAAATCAGCATTACCTGTTGAGATTTCCGATGCACCAGAGCTCACGTTATCAGCGAGATCTAAAATAGACACTAAGGTCGATTTGAGTTTTTCAATTGACGCATTGAGAGAATCTCTGACCAAATTGAGCTCAGGGCCAAATTCGCCTTCAACTCTTTGCAATAAGTCGCCTTGCTCTAAATAAGACAACACTTCAGCAATGGTATCTGTGCCTTGCTTACGCTGGGTTGCATCTTCACCATACATGACGATTTTGGTGATCTCACCCGCGGTATTAAAAATTGGGTTGAAAGATGCGTTGATCCAACGCGCCTCCCCTGACTGAGTTTGATGTTTAAAGTCACCGGTCACAAACTCACCGCTCGATAGCTTTTGGCTAAACTCTTGGTACTCAGATGATGAAATAAAGTCTGGGTGTAACAATGATTCTAAGCTCATACCGACCATATCAGTGGCCTGATGGCAGTTAAACACCGCCAAATAGTTTTCATTCACCTGCTCTAAAATGCCTTGAGTAGAAAACTCTGCCACTGCATTTGCACGGCTAATCGCATCCAGCTTATAGGTAAATTCGAGCGCTTTCATTTTGGTCTCGGTGATATTCGCCTGAACTGAAATAAATTTAGTGAGTGTACCTTCGGCATCAAATACCGGATTAATCGCCAGCGAAATCCAATACGACCCACCGTCTTGGTCATAGTTTAAAATTTCATCATAGAAGGCTTCTTGTGCGTTCAATTTTTCGCGAATTCTTTTTACCGTATTTGCATCGGTATCTGGCCCTTGTAAGAAGTTACCAGGCTTTTTGCCCCTCACTTCTTCTAAGGTATAACCCGTTAACTTAGTAAAACCCGGGTTAATATATTCAATCTTGCCTTCAGCATCGGTAATGACCACCGAGTTGTCAGTTTTATTCGCCACTAATGACAAGGTTTCGAAAGTTGTTCTCCTTGCGACTTCTTCGGTTACATCACGCACAAAGGCGGTGTAATGAATATCTCCATCTATCATCACTTTGGACAGAGCCAAACTGCCCCACACTTGCGACCCATCTTTTCTAAAAACAGGCACCTCACGGCTAGTGCCAACAATCTTATTCTGACCTGTAGCGCGGTTTTTATTTACAAAAGCATCATGATTTTGCTGAATATCCATCGGCACCAACATTTTCACATTTTTGCCTAACACTTCTTTTCGATCATATCCCCAAAGTGTCTCAGCTGCTGCATTAAACTGAGTGACTATATTATCTGGGTTTATTGAGACCACAGCATCAATGGCTTGCTCAAGCACTTGATTTAAATACTCTCGTTGAACTCTTTGTTCGGTCACATCTCGGACAAACGCGGTGTATTGCATTTTTCCGTCGCACTCAACTCGACATAAGGATAAATTGCCCCACACCTTGGTACCATCTTTACGAAAAATCTCAACTTCTCGATTCGAGCCAACTATTTTATCTTGTCGAGTTTGCCTATTGGCATTCACAAAATTATCGTGATTAGCTTGTATGTTGGCGGGCACCAACATTTTAACGTTTTGACCTATCACTTGTTGTCGTGAATAACCCCAAAGCTGTTCAGCGGCTTTGTTGAATTGGATAACATTATTGTGTTCATCAATGCTGACTATGGCATCTAATGCATCTTCCAAAAGCTGCTTAATAAATTCACTTTGAAAACGCTCTTCGGTGATGTCTCTTAAAAAGGCGGTGTAATGAATTTCATCACCAATCGAAAATTTCGATAAAGACAACTTACCCCAGCGTTTTGACCCATCTTTACGGTTGATCTCTACATCTCTTGCAGAGCCTACAATCTTATTAATACCAGATGTTCTGTTTTTATTGACGAATTGATCATGCTGAGGCTGTATGCCTTTAGGCACCAACATTTTTACGTTTTGGCCAATGACTTCTTCTCTTTTATAACCCCAGAGAGCTTCTGCTGCCGCATTAAAAAAAGTCACTTGGTTGTTTTGGTTTATCGATACCACCGCATCGATAGCTTGCTCTAATACAGCTTGATAATAGCTTTGTCCATCACTTGCTGAAGATGATGTGGAAGTCTGATTTGGTGCAAAAATATTCTTAATAAAAGAGAGCATCTAACTTTATCCAAAATAGATTCGTTGCACTTAAGTAAAGTACAAAATTAAAGCATTCACCAACAAGATTCTGTTCTTGAAAAGAAAAACAATACGATTTTTGTTAAGATAGAGATTGAACTTCACGATTTGCATCACGTAAATCAAAATAAAGGAGCCAACTTAAAGATGCGCCCTCACGCAATATTAATCAGTATTCTTTTTACATTGCTGACATTTTTCAGCCACGCAAAAGCCGATAATAACTCAGAACAAACTGTGCAACAGATTGAGTCCCCACTCTATAAACCACTTGTTGAACGCTACATTTTGGATGAGCTCAAACAACTGCGCCAAGACCAGCAAGCTACGCGCGCTGAGCTAATTGAAAAAGTTGTCAATGCCAAATTAGAGTCGTCAGACCGAGCTATCCGTTACACTGCTGACACCACAAACACTATTTTTTACATCATTACCGCTGCGGCTTCTATCTTGGTATTGCTAGGATGGAAATCGATTCGCGACATCAAAGAAAGTATGGAAGCATCGACAACACGACGGATTGAAAAGCTAACAGCCAAATATGAAGACCGCTTAAATCAACTAGAAGACACCATTAAAGAGCGTTCAAATCAGATTGTTGAAGCACAAAAAGTCATATCTGAAAGTAATATGGTGCATTCACTTTGGATGCGAGCGGGTCTTGAAAAAAGCGATCAAGAAAAGCTTAATATTTACGATCAAATCTTAGAAATTAACCCACATGATGTTGAGGCTCTGACATACAAAGCTGATTTATTATTAGATATGAATGATGATGCTTGGGCATTATCGCTTGTAAATCAAGCTATTGAACTAGATAGCAATTATGCACTTGCCTACTGGCAAAGAGCCTGCGCTAAATCTAAACTGGCACAAGTTCAAGAAGCCCTTGAAGATATTCGCACTGCATTGACTCTATCTAGCACCCTTAAAGAAGAGCTCGATAGGGAGTCTTATTTCAGTGGCTTACGCAAAGAACCCGCATTTATTGCACTACAGCAAGCCTAAATTAGTCCTCCCAAATATAATTAAGCCTCTCTTTTAAGAGGCTTAATTGTTGCTTATTCGGTAAATTTATTTATTCCTTTGTAGAACTCAAGTCAGCTCAAATTGGCTGTGCAACTTTCACCACACGTTTCTTTGGTCTTCTTCTTTTTAGCCACATATAGCAGCCTGTAATCGCAAAGATAAGCGGCGTTAAACCAATGACACACCAAATAATTCGGCTAGTTAGACCAGCAAAATAGCCAAAGTGAAGCTTTCGAAAACTATCGACCGCCACCAAGAAGAACGGCGCTTCACGAATATCATAATTTGGCATGCGCTCACCTGTTTGCTTATTAAAGCTGACGGTTGAGGCATATTCACTGGTGACAAAGCTGGTATCGCTTACCTCACCAAAAAAGGTAATTTGCAGTTCAGGCTCGTACGGAAAGAGTAAATACGTTGGTTTAAAGCCGCCCATTTGCTGAGTCGACTCAGCCACCATTTTATCGAGTGACAGCTGGTGATTGTAGAGCCTTTCAGTGATCACAATTTGGTGGTCATCACTATGCTCAAGCTCGTGATGTATGATCTCAGAGATATTCCAATACACACCGGTAAAACCAATCACCAATAAAATAGGCGCAGACCAAATACCAACTAACTTATGAATATCGCTAAACAGCGCGATGCGTTTCACCTTTAATCTCAGAGTAAAAAACTTTTTCCAAAACTGACGGTAAATAATCAGTCCTGAAATGCCCATAAAGAGCAAAATAAGAGACGCCAACCCCGTTACCCACAGCCCGGTATCACCAATCAAAAACTTATAGTGCAAATCAAGCAGCCAGTCAGTTAAGTAATGATTGACCGCAACGGGCTCAGAGCGCACAACCCCTTGGTATTGATCAAGATAGACTTTAAACCATTCACTCGTACCATGTTTGAGCACATAGATGCGATCTGCTGTTATACCATCATCAAAGACTTCCCAACTGCCAATTTCATAACCCTGAAGCTGGTTGTTGAGCTCAGCTCTTAACTCGTCATAACTAAGTCTGTTCCCTGTTTCGCCCGCAACAACTGCAAGTTCTGGCATTAACCAATGATCAAGTTCTTCTTTAAAAACTAAAATACTGCCTGTTAAAGAAATAATGATCAGTGGAATGGCCACAACTAATCCAAGATAGCGATGCCATAGATGAAGTGTTTTTTTCATTTTTGATTGCCCCTCATATGGTTATAAATCACAAAAGGCCGCATAAGCGGCCTTAAATTTTTTATAAACTTACAATGACCAATTTAAAGTCAATGCATAGTTACGAGGTGCACCATAGAAGCCTTGTGCCCAATACAGTGAGTTAATGTACTTCTCATCAAATACATTATTCGCATTGAAGGTCAGGTTAACTTGCTCGTTGATGTCGTAGCTTGCCATAAAATTCACAATCGCATAGGCGTCTTGCTTAGTGACAACTAAAGGTTGAGGGCTTTGTATACGGCTGATCTCATCTTGCCAACGCATATTCATACCAAAACTTAACCCTTCAATGGCTTCAACGTCATGCTTAACAGCAAGCTTAAATACTTGCTTTGGTGTGTAGTCTTTTACTAGTTGTGCTTCAACATTGCCGGCATTAAACGTATCAGACACATCAATATCTGTATTGGTATAACCTAGATTAGCACTGAAGCCATAACCAAGCTCACCACTTAGCTCGATTTCATACCCTTTCGATTGAATACCTGGTGCTGCTTTGTGAACTGTTTTATCTGGTGTCGAGTTTGCCACATCTGCAACAGCAATGTTCACTTGCTCTGCGTTGAATAACGCAACATTTAGCATAAATCTGGCGTCAAATAGCTCGGCTTTTACACCCAACTCTTGAGTGTCGCCTTCAATTGGTGCTAACTGTAAACCATTAATGTCTTTTTCAGTTTGTGGCGCAAATGTTTCGCTGTGAGAAGAATACACATTAATATCGTCATTCACTGAATAAACTAGACCAACATGGCCCGTTGTATCGCTCTCTTCACGACCTTTATCATTGCCATATGATAAACCTTGTGTTTCCCAGTTTGTGTATCTAAGACCACCAAGTAGCTTTAAATCATCAGTGAGAGAAAAACGCGCAGATACATACTGAGAACTTTGTTCACTATGCACATCAGAGCCAGGGGCAGCTGGGTTTACATCAACCAAAGTTGGCACCGGTACAACACCATCCCACTCATTCATGTTAGGCATTGGCGGGAAGCCATTACCGGTTTGATAATCATATAAAGAGCGATCAAAGTAATACATATCAGCTTCGCTAGCACCAAAAGCTACGAGATGCTCTTGACCAAATAACTCAAAGCTACCACGCGCATACACATCAAATAAATTAACTCGGTCGCGTAGTTGATAATCGCTGGCATAACCAGTTAGACCTAAGCCTGTTTCTGAGTCTGGCGTGCCATAAACATAAAATAAATTGGAGTGTTGCTCGTTTTGCGTATGTGCATAGCGTGCAATGACACTCCACTCGCCACCAATATATTGCTCAAGCTCTACAAATGCTTGTTTTGAGGTGTTGTTCCAATAAGCCCAATCTGCTGCTGTTGAAGTAGAAACATCATAGTTTGTCGGCTGACCTTTGTTATCAAATAACGCTAATGCGCCCCAAAGCGGGCTGTCAGCATCATTACTCTGATAGGTTAAACTGGTTGTTAAAGTCGTTGTGTCTGTTAATGCAAATTCAGTAATGCCGTAAAATACTTCACGATCTACCGCATAACGGTCTAGGTAAGAGTCACGCTTTTGCTTAACAACAACAGCGCGGCTAGAAACCATATCATTAAAGCTACCAGACACATCAGCTTCAACACGTTTATTTGACCAAGAGCCTGCAGTTACTGACACATCAGCACGCAAATCGGCTGTTGGGCGTTTACGAATAAAGTTAACTGTGGCTGACGGGTTACCTGCACCTGTCATCATGCCGTTTGCACCCATCACAACTTCAATTCGCTGATAAATCGCTGTATCTAGCGTGCCCTGAAGAGAGCCTCGCTCTTGCGGTAAACCTAAGCCATCTACCTGAAAGTTAAGAATATCGAAGCCACGTGCTTTGTAATAAGTGCGGTCTGTTTCTATCTTCTCAACAGAGACACCCGGTGTCGTTTCTAGTACTTGATTCACATCATCTAATGAAAAGTCGTCCATCAGCGCACGCGTCACAACACGCACAGATTGCGGCGTTTCTTTAATCGAAATACCGAGCTTTGTGGCTGTTTCTGCTTCAACTGCCAGATAGTTACTGTGCTTGTCACCTAATACTTGAATTTTCTCAATGTCTTTTTTGCCATCATCCGCAAAAGCATGACCAGAAAGAATTGCCGAAGTAGCAACGAATAGAGCGCTTAACTTAAATACACGACTTGTCATAAGAGAGCCTAAATTGGTTATTATTGAATCGCGACGCAATATAATGCAAATGAGATTGATTTGCAAAATCAATTGCAAAAATAAAAACTATTTCTGCTATGAATAAGCAAGTAGTGAAATGAAAAAAGACAATTGATATAGTAATCAGCTACCTAGAGTAGCTATACCCAAACCACCTCAAGATACGAGGTTCAGCGAGAATTGATTGGCTGTCAGACAAGGCATCGATTTGAAGGTCTAGTGGTTCTAAATCGAAAATTGATAACGCAGTATGAAAGCCAATCAAACTCGCCCAAGGGAGCGTGCTTTCAGTCCTATTTCATCGTCAAAGAACTTGGAAAGGACTCGTCATTACGCTGCGTCCTTTTCCTTGAACTAGAACAGAAGGCAGCGCTCTGAATCATGCATCTTGAGGAAGTTTGGGTATATATCCATTCATAAAGTGTGGTTTACTCTGTAGACATAACTGAAATAAAGCGCCTAAACGCTTTTATTGCTAAAAACACATTATCTAAGGAAGAGAATGAGTAGGCTGATCGTTTTTAATTTTGATGGCACAGGTAATGAGCCTGAAGATGCAAAACAATATGATGAACAAAAAGATGCCAGCATCAGTAATATCTTAAAGCTGCACTTTTTAATGGGTGGTAACCTACACCGAGATGGCGAGTATTATGGCCTGTCAAATCGCAACAACATCGAACATTGCTTTTACTATCAAGGGGTAGGTACGTATGGCGGCTGGTTTAACCGCTTTATTAATCAGGGCTTAGCGTTTAATTCATGGGATGTGTCAGATATTCTAAACAAAGCGAGAAAAGACTTTTTAAACCACTACCGAACGGGTGACACCGTATTAATCACTGGGTTCTCTCGCGGCGCTGCTTTAGCAAGGCGATTTGTCTCTTTGATTGAGCATGCTATTTACAATGACGACACGCCTCCTTTCATTTTTTTATGTGTATTCGATACCGTTGCGAGCATTGGTCTACCCGATTTAAGCACTCGCAAACGCCCTAAATTCTCAGTCGTTTTTGAGCATGGTCGCACTATTTCAAACCTAGTCAAACACGCCACTCATTTAGTCAGCCTTGATGAAAAGCGTAAAGCCTTTCAGCCAACCTTGATGAACCATGATCCAAATAGGATCACAGAAATTTGGTTTGCGGGTGCTCATTCAGATGTTGGTGGCGGATATAAAATGGATGGCCTCGCTGATGTGGCACTTGGTTATGCCATGAATTGGCTCAAACATATGCAGCAGTCGCATGGCTTACCCCGCTTTACTTTAGACATCACGGATAGCGATTGCCTCAAACGAGCTTGCCCCGACGTACTTCAAGGTACCATCAGTCACGACGATTTATCTCTATCTCCTAATGCGTTAGGCCTTAACCATCAACAAACTCGCACTTTTTTTATTGATTGGCTTACTTTAGATGACAGAGTTTGTTGTGTGATGAAAGACAATAAAATCGACCCTAGCTTAACGCCTGTGGTGCACCACAGTGTCGCCAAAAGGGTTAACTTAGATAACAATTACCAACCAAATTCACTTGAGCAAACCGAACACCATTTATGGCATGACTTTACTCTACCTTTGCAGACATTTTCATGTGTCACTGAACACTGTGAACAGAAAGAGCAAGATTATGCTGAATTAGATGAGCACTAAATTTTGCACAAAGTGGTCAGATGAGTTATAAAAATGCTTAGTGCGTTAGGGAGTATCTTAATGAAAATCCATCAAATAGAAGGTTATATACAAACAATTTATCTTGTTGAATATCAAGATAAACTCATGCTACTTGATGGTTGCTGTCGTGCAGATCATGACATTGTACTGAGCTTTATAACGCAAACACTCAATCGTGCCATTGGCGATTTAAAAATCATTCTCGTGACCCATATGCACCCTGATCATGCCGGTGGCGCACATAAACTTGCTAAAACCACAGGGGCAAAAATTGCTGCATGTAATGCACCGGGGCACTGGTATCGCGGCCTAGATGGCATTTTAATGCATTGGACTGATATGTTACTCGCGCTTTATGTTGCAGGTCGAAAAGGTAAGAAAAAGCAAAACCTGTTATACCCAAGAAAGTTGCGAGCCGACCATTTTCTCGCAGACGGCATGACCATTCCGGGGTTTGATGACTGGCAAATCATGCACATTCCTGGTCACACCGACCGCGACATTGCCGCTTATCATATTCCATCAGAGCGTGTTTATGTGGCTGATTTAATGGTTAAAGTTAAAGGTAAATTAATACCGCCATTTCCACTGTTTTATCCGCGACGTTACCGCAACTCGTTACTGGCCATTAAATTACTTCAGCCTAAGTCTGTTATTTTGGCTCATGATGGCGAGTTAGACTTTGCTGATATAGACTTCGACAGTTTGATAGAGTCAGCGCCCACCACCCCAATGACGCATTGGCGCTCAGTAAAATATAAGTTTAAGAAAGCACTTAACATCAATTAGCACTGGGTTTAAACGATTCGGATTTTTCGACATACATTCTGGCAGTTTGGATATATCTGCTAGTTTGTTCACTGGTTAAGCTATCAGCAACTTGAACACTTGGAGCAAATCTGATGGCTTTATTCACTTCTTTCAAAACAGCAATAGCCGTGGTTTTAATCGGTATTTCATCCATCGCCCATGCAGGTCACGATACTGAAACAGATCAAAATGGCGTTATTTTAGCGGGTCACGATGTAATTGGTTACTTCACAGAAGGTAAACCTGTTCTTGGTAGCGCAAAGTTTACCGCCGTATATAACGACGCAATTTACCGTTTCGCATCAGCTGAAAATAGAGACTTATTTAATAAGAACCCAGCTAAGTACGCCCCTCAATATGGCGGCTTCTGCGCTTACGGTATGACATTTGGTAAAAAATTCGACATCGACGGTAAGGCATTTGAAGTCGTAGACGGCAAGCTATATGTAAACAAAAACTTAGACGTTTACAAAGCTTGGGCTGAAAACGTTCCTAAGCACATTCTTGAAGCCAATTCAGAATGGCCCGAGGTAGAAGAGGTCGACCCTAACAAACTTTAACCGCTAGGCGGCTAAGTTTGTTTGTCAGGCTAGTCTCAGGGAACTTAGCCTGACCTTTTTTGTATTAACTGCTAAGTCTATTTTAACTTACCTTGCTTGATTTCATTTAAGAGTACAAAGCTAAATACCATAATTGGCAAGTTTGTGGTCACTGGATTAAAAGCTTCAATTAACAATTGCGGTTGAAGCATAGCAACCGAAAGTAATAAAAAAGCCAATGCGAGTATATTTAAGATATTCATGAGCTTAGTTTTATAAAAAACGAAAAATAGCAAACCAAATATCACTTCGCCAATACCCGCCGCCTTAGTTATTAAATAAGAAATATCATCTGAAAAACCTATGCTGCCCGTCATGAGCTGTTCGAGTGGCGCAACATGCACAAGCTTTGGAAAAATACCGTGATACAACCACACAAAAGTAATCATATAACGGGCCATTTGAACTGTTGTCATGTTATATCCTATTAGACTCACTTCTTACCGCCCCCGGTGCTTCACCTTGGTGTTGTTTAAATGCTTTACGAAAAGCCGCTTCTGATTCATAACCACTGAGCTGTGCTATGTCGGCAACACTTTTCTCAGTATTCACAAGCAAACGATATGCCTCAACCATTCGCCATTTAACTAAATACTTCATCGGGCTTAAGCCAACCAGACTTGTAAACTTGTCAGAAAAGTTCGAGCGACTCATCAGCGCTTCGTCGGCCAATGATTGTAATTGCCAATTATGCTGTGGGTTTTGGTGAATGGCATTCAATGCTTTGCCAATTCGCGTATCAAACATCGCAGCTAATAGCCCTGAATTTAATACATTTGTTTCAACTTGTTGTCGTAAAACTTCAATAAAAAGCAGATAAGCCAATTGATCAACCACGGTATAGCATCCTATCCTGGCCTGCTTTAACTCGTTGATCATCATTTCAATCAGCCTGCGAGTTTTAGCATCATCAGCATTTGTACTTGCTTGAAGATGGATCACATCGGGCATTGCATCTAATAGCGGGTTCATCTGAGCATGCTTAAATTCAAAAAAGCCACAGACCATATTGGTTACTGCGCCATCATTACTCATTGGGGCGTTTATTAATTGCTCATCAGGCTTATCTGCAGAGTTGGCAATGATATGTTGATGATCGTGCGGAAAAATCACCAAGTCCCATTTCTTTAGTTGCTTAACCTCACCATTAATATGCAACCAAGCCTCACCATCACCAATTAAATGAAATGGAATACGACGACTGCCTGATGTATCAACGGCCCACGTGCCACAAAAATCGCCGTTTACATACACCTCAGCGTTAAGTGACAAGCGCTTCAACAGCACACTCAAAGGATCGGGGTCATTTAAGTATATATTTGGACTTTCGGACATGATTTTCGAATATTAAGACATAGTGCAATGAATGGGCTCTATTTAAACTTGCTTGTACAAATTAAGCAAACCGGATCTGAATATGGCCAACATCACATTGTTTCACAAAGACTACTGCCCTTATTGCAAAGCAGCCAAAGCGTTACTAGCCAAATTAAACTGGCAATACAAAGAAATTGAAGTATCAGATGACCAAGATGCATTTAACAATATGGTTGAGCTGAGCGGCGGGCGAAGAACCGTGCCGCAGATATTCATTAATGACCAGCACATAGGTGGATTTGAGGACTTTCAAGCTTATGTGAAAAAGCTCGGCAAACTAAAACGTGCTTAAAATCATGGGCGAACTCTGACTCGCCCGTTTTTTATTGGTCGCGTTATTAAAGATTTAATTACTCACTTTTCGTTGAAGCCAGTGAGTAAACATATGCCTCAACTTGCTCGCCGCTTTCAAGGGTTGCATTCACAATAACGCGTTCGTATTGTTCACCCTCAAACTCATCAAGTATGGCCCAGTATTCTTTCAAGGCATGAGAACAGAATAGCAGACCTGAGACTTCACTAGCTGCATCATCTAGTTAAATTGCAGGGAAACCGAGTTCAGCTCGCCACCCTGCTTGATGCAGCTCTCCCTTGACAGTCGCAGGCAACCACTCACCTTCAACTTCCTGCAAAATATGCTCATTTGGCTTGCCCGGCGCGAGCGTCCCATATACAAATAACCTTTCCACTTTATCATCCCGTTTTTTATAAGAGTTAAAACATATAAGAAAGGTGATTTACAGAACAGCTTTTTATCCGGTTTCTCACAAAAATTAATACTGCCAAATCGGTACACTTTTCTGATACAGTGCTGATAAATAAAAATAATGAATCTCAGGACACGCTATGGAAGCAAACATCTTAATAGGCATTATTGCAGTCGTGGCATTGCTAATTACAGCTTTCAAATTTAAATCAAAACAATTAGCTAAAAGAAAAGCCCACATAAAAAACTTTAAGGTACCCGCAAAGGTTTTGCAGACGGTTAAAAGCCGCTACCCGCATCTGTCTGACGAACAGTTAAAAACAGTAGAAAGGGGCTTGAGAGAATGGTTCCATGTAAACTTATTAGCCAAAGGTAAGCCCGTTTCAATGCCTTCGCAGGTTGTTGATGTGGCATGGCATGAACTCATTTTGTTTACCAAGTTCTATCAGGACATTTGCCAAAAGGCGTTTGGCCGTTTTTTACACCACCATCCAGCCGAAGCCATGTCTTCTCCCAAATCAGCTCAACAAGGCATAAAGACCGCTTGGAAACTAACATGTGCGAAAGAAAGAATTTCTCCTCTAAAACCGACCCGATTACCGCTTTTATTTGCAATAGATGCCTTGCTTGATATCGAAGATGGTTTTAAGTATCAACTTAATTGCCAAGGGGTCGGTAAAGAGGGTTATTGTGCAACACATATAGGTTGCTCTGCTTCATGTGGCTCAAGCGGTGCTGCCGACGGAGGTGGTGATTCTGGAAGTTGCTCTGGGGGTGGCTGCGGTGGGGGTAGTTAATAAAAGCTGCTAAAAATTAACTAAGCAATGCGAGTTTAAAATTAATTACCTTTTGCCCCCTAAAATTAGGAACGCTCATCTCTGCCAAAAAGAGCGCTGAGCCCCCACCCTCTTAAATATGGGATACTTTGTAAAGCCTAAACTGTGAGCTAAGAACAAAACTTGAATCTACTTTTTCGTTGACCGATATTTTTACTTAAATTGAAGAGTGAACTAGATTTAATAAGCGTCGTTTTAGTTTTATTCACACGGAAGAAAATGAAAAAAATAAATCTTAATTTCATGTTAGTGATACTCCTTACTGTTTTGGTGAATGTGTCTTTGATCGTTTTTACGATATTACAAATTAACAGTACAGATGCCTTACAGGAAAGCTGGGATGGCAAAGCCACCATTAAAGTTGTTAACGCCATTGAACTGGCTGAGCTGGAAAGAAATTTTGGCTATGTCGGCTTTATTCACCATTTTAAAAACTATGTTATTCGCAGAGATCCCCATTATTTTCAACAAGCAGAAAGACGTTACGTTAAAAGTAAATCTTCTTTGGCTCAATTAAAGAATACTTTAAATGACACAGGCGCAGATCAACATATAGCCGCGATCCTTGAAACCCTTGAGCTTTATTATCAAAAGCTACTCTATGCCCGAGACAATCAACACTTGGATATTGCACAGCTTGATGAACGGGTAAAAGTCGATGACAGTCGCGCTCAAGCCGCACTTGAAACTTTGCGACTCGCAGTCCTACCCAAGTTAAAAACACTTAAAACTCAAACCGCACAAGAAACAAAACAAATTAATCAACGTAACATTATTCTGCTCACCATATTATTGCCTTCACTCCTGATCTCGAGCCTATTTACTCTGAAATTTCTTAGAAAAGAATATCGCTCTTCAAGACAACTTAATACAATTTTAAACCTCTCTCCCGATGGCATCTTATACATCAACGAGCAAGGTAAGATTATTCGCAGCAATGAATCTGCTTCAACTATTTTGGGTTATACCTCTGACGAGCTCTGTAAAATGACCGTAGAGCAGCTAGTGCCTGAACAATTTAAACAAGCACACCTGAGTGAAAGAGCCAAATTTATGTCTAAACCACAATCTTTGAATATGGAACAAAGACATACAAACCTATTATGTAAAACCAAAGACAGAGGTGAAATCGAAGTTGCCGTTTCTTTGGCCAATAAGTTAATAGGCAAGCAGTTTCATACTGTCTGTGTCATAAAAGACATAACCGTGCACAAACAACTCACTATTGAAGCCACAACAGATCACCTAACCGGCTTACTCAACAGAAGAGCCTTTGACAGCGCTCTAGAAGTTGAATTACAGCAATGCGAACATAGAAAACAGCCACTGTCATTAATCTTAATCGACCTTGATAACTTCAAATTAATTAATGACGAATATGGTCACGAAATGGGTGATAAAGCACTCGTATTTTTAGCCAATTTTTTAAAGAGCCATTCAAGACAATATGATCATATTGTACGTTGGGGCGGGGATGAGTTTATATTGATATGCCCTAACTTAGGCCCTAAAGATTCGCTGCAATTTGCGCAAAGATTGCGTAAGCAATTCTTTAATGACGAATCAAAGTGGCCAGAACATCAAACGTTGAGCATCGGTATCCATACGTCACTGGCAGATGAAAACTTATCGCCAAAACGCTTATTAACCGGAGCCGATAAAGCGCTGTTTTTAGCTAAAGAGCAAGGTAAGAACTGCGTCAAGCACTATAAAGATTCTCTGCAATCAGTTTATGTCCATCCAAGAGCGAATAATGATTAGCGGCAATAATTTATTTCCAACTAAGAAATTAAAATGACTGCTTTATGAAATTTAATTGAACAATTCTCTGTCTTTAACAGTACAAGTTAACTTCAACAAGACAGAGGACTGCTCATCATGATCAAGCACTTATATGTAATTAGTGCCGCCTTAGGAATGACTTTTTCAAATCAAGCTATCGCTTCTCCAAAATCCGTCTCTGCCAACGAGTTTATTCAATTATTCGAAAAGTTAAACGGTAAACACCCAGGTGTTCGCAAAGCTCACGCTTCAGGTGTATGTGCAGTCGGTGAGTTTCAGCCCAACACTCAGTCTGCGCTATTCAAAAATGCGCCACTGTTAAATAACGGCACTCTCCCAATAACCCTAAGATTCTCCATGGGTGGCGGTAACCCTATGGCTGACGAGCGCACAACTGGTACGCGTGGCATGGGCATGCAAATTAACCTGCCAGATGGCGCACGACATGTTTTTACGGGAAATAACTTCCCGGTATTTGCAGGAAAAGATCCCGAAACTTTCTTTGGTTTTTTATCAACCTTATTGCCCGATGAAAATGGCAAGCGCGATGCAAAGAAAACCCAAGAATACATCAAGAATAACCCGAGCGTGCAAGGCAATGTGGCATGGAATGCACAAGCCAAAACACCAGCCTCATATGCCAACACTGAGTTTTTTGGTCTACATACTTTCTTTTACAGTAATGCCGCTGAGCAAGTAAAATTCCGCTGGCAACTTACACCTGACTTAGGTATAAAAACACTATCAAAAGAGCAAGCCCAGCAGCTTAAGCCCGCTTTTTTAGCTGATAAGCTCGCCAATCAACTTAATCAAGGTACTGTATCTTTTACGCTTAATGCGGTGATTGGTGAAGCACAAGATGTGGTAAATGATCCGTCTGTTCAATGGCCAGCTGACAGAGCACAAGTCGCACTTGGTAAAGTGGTTCTTAAACAATCAGGCGGAGATGCTTGTACGCCAATCAACTTTGACCCCAATGTGATTTCTCAAGGCTTTTCAGCCAGTGACGACCCAGTATTAAAAATGCGTTCAATGGCTTATGCCATTTCATTTGGGAAACGTTTAAGCGGCCAGTAATCCCCTTTTGTTTGAGCCTGAAAAGCAGTGTGATGTTTTTCAGGGCTCATCAGCTAACACTCTGCAAATGATACCAATCGGTGACAACACAAAATCATTTGGAAATATTCATCTTTCGCCTTAATGACTCTGAGAACAACTTCGCCCCAAAACAAACACAAATAAAAATCCTTCTCATTTAAAATTTCATATGTATAATTGCGCGAGATAAAATAGTCGTCAGCTCGTTGTAATTATTAATGAAACTTTCAAACTTACTTGGCACAGTCAGACAGTGGCATTGGATCACATCCGCATTATGCCTTGTCGGTATGTTGTTATTTGCAGTAACGGGGATCACTCTGAACCATGCTGCAGATATAAAAGCCACGCCAGTGATAACCACACTAGAAGTCGAGCTGAGTGAAGGCATTAAACAGACACTTAACAATCGCGATAGCGGCCCACTTCCACAAGCCGTTAGACAATTTTTGATAAACGACCACAACATTACAACCCCAAAAACAGATGCCGAATGGGATGAGTACGAGGTGTATTTAGGTATGCCCAAACCTGGTGGCGATGCTTGGTTGAGTATCGAGCTTGATAGCGGGTTACTAGTGTATGAAAACACCGACCGCGGTGTGATCTCATATCTTAACGATTTGCACAAAGGCCGTAATACCAGCACAGCATGGCGCTGGTTTATCGACTTTTTTTCTGTGCTTTGCATTGTGTTTTCAATCAGTGGTTTTTGGTTACTTATTCGCTATGCAAATCAACGCCCTAGCACTTGGCCACTGGTCGTTGCTGGTGCAGTTTTCCCTGTCATTATTTTAATTCTCAGTGCGCATTAAGGAGCGTTTGATGAAACATTATATTGCCCCACTTTTACTTGTTGCGGTCTCGGCTCCGAGCTTTGCCAGTGAACTCAAAGTCTCTGTTGAGCTGCCTAGATTAGATGTTGCCGAATATCACAAGCCTTATGTCGCTGTGTGGATTGAAAATGACAGCAACAAAGTCGTCAGTAATCTAGCTGTGTGGTACGACCTTGATATGCGTAATAACGAGGGCGAAAAATGGCTTAAAGATATGCGTCAGTGGTGGCGTAGAACAGGCCGTAACCTTGACTTGCCTGTTGATGGCATGAGCGGCGCGACTCGCGGGCCAGGCACACACCAAATGCGTTTTTCTTTAGAGCAAGCCCAACTTCAAAGTCTTCCAGCAGGTAATTACCGCCTGCGTGTTGAAGCTGCACGAGAAGTGGGTGGTCGCGAACTCATTAATCTGCCTTTTACTTGGCCGCAGACTAAAGCAACCACATTTAAACAAGCCGGTAACTCTGAGCTCGGCGCTATTTCATTCACGATTAACCCATAGGAAATACCATGAAAGTAACCCTTCTTAAATCGCTATTATTAGCGGGCCTAGCTGCAAGCTGTTTTAACGTAAACGCCCACCGAGCTTGGATCGTACCGCAAGAAACACAGCTTTCGGGTGAAAACCGCTGGGTCAGTTTTGATGCTGCGGTATCGAATGACATCTTTTTATCTAACTACAATCCGGGTCGTTTCTCGGGCGTTAAAGTGCATGCACCTGATGGCACACCGACTGAGGTCGAGAATATGCACAAAGGCAAATACCGTCATGTGTTCGATTTAGCCTTAACCCAAGAAGGTACTTATAAAGTATTTACTGCAAGCAGTGGCCTATCTGCAAGATGGTATGAAGACGGTAAACGTAAATGGTACCCAGGTCGTGGCGAAGCCTTCTCTATGGAAGAGTTTAACAAACGCGTACCAAAAGATGCCGACAAGCTAACCGTTACCCAGTTTTCTCGTCGTATGGAAACCTTTGTAACTTTGGGTGCACCGACCGAAAAAACACTAAAAGCAACAAACAAAGGCTTAGAGCTCATTGCCATCACTCACCCGAATGAGCTTTATGCGGGCGAAGCAGCTAAGTTTAAGTTTTTAATTGACGGCAAGCCTGCGGTCGGCGCTGAAGTCGTTGCTATTCGTGAAGGTACTCGCTATCGCAATGCGCAAGAAGAGATCAGCGTAAAAGCAGATGAAAATGGGGTTGTAACGCTTAACTGGAATGGCGCAGGCCGTTACTTCTTCGAAGCAGAGTACCAAGATAATAAAGCGGCGGCTCCTGCGACTGTGCGTCGAGGTACATATGTTGCTGTGTTAGAAGTTTTACCTGACTAACCTGAGCTTTAGTTAACCAATATGCTAAACGCATCTCCCTTCATACAAGCCGGCCTGCTTTTGGTAGGCTATTTCGCCTTTACGCTGTTTTGCTATCGCAAAGTCATTGTTGCTAAATGGCAAAATCATAAAGAGCGCCGCGCAAAAATGCTCATTGCCTATGCAAGTGAAAGCGGCTCTGGTGAGCAGCTAGCCCGTGAATTACATGTAAAACTAAAAGATCAGGGCGACCCTGTACTGTGTATTTCGCTAAACCAAGTGACCGAGCAACAATTAAAACAAGCCGACACCCTATTAATTATCGCCAGCACTTATGGTGAAGGCGAAGCCCCTGATAATGGTAGGCATTTTCAGGGCAAATTAGACACATTTAAAAGCACACTTGCTCATCTAAATTACGCAGTACTTGCGCTTGGAGACAAAGCATATAGCCAATATTGTCAATTTGGCCTAGCGCTCAACCAAGCACTACAAAGCAAACACTGTAAACCCTTGTTTGCGCCAATTTTAGTCGACAAGCTTGATGAAAACAGTATTCATGAATGGTACTCACACTTATTAAACAAAGGTTTGCTAGCAGAAGCTGTGCCTCGTTCAACGCTGTCGTCTACTCAGCTACCTATTCAGCAGCTCAAACTTACTGGCCGTCAACAAGTAAATATCAATAGCCCCGGCGCCCCTTTATTTGAAATAAATCTCGCTGTGCCCAATGATTTAACATGGCAAGCCGGCGACATTGCGCGCTTACACATTAAAGATACCGTTCGCGAGTACAGTATTGCCAGTGTGCCACAAGAGCAAAGTTTAAAGCTGCTGGTACGAGAACAAAAACATCCAACAGGTGAGCTTGGTCTCGGCTCTGGTTGGCTATGCCATCAAGCAGATTTAGACAGTACGCAAGCATTCTCAATCAGGGCGAACCCTAAATTTAATCCATTAGACGAGCATAAAAAGCTCATCTTGATCGGAAATGGCAGCGGCTTAGCTGGGCTTAGAGGCCATTTAAAACATCGAGAACTAAAGCAACATCATGAAAACTGGCTGCTTTACGGTGAGCGTTGCGCAGAGCATGACTTACCTTGGCACTTAGAACTCACAGAGTGGTTTAATGCCAAGCACTTAACTGAAATCGATCTCGCTTTTTCTAGGCAGACCGCTGATAGCAACATAAAAGTAGGTCGATGTCATTCTGGCTATGTACAAGATGCCTTGTTAGCTCAACAGGCAAAGTTAAAAGACTGGATCAATAACGGAGCCGCGATTTTTATCTGTGGCAGCTTACAAGGTATGGCAAAAGACGTTGAAAGCATGTTAATTGATATATTGGGTCAACCCGTATTATCAAGATTAGAAAGACAAGAACTTTATCGCAAAGATGTGTATTAAGTAATTACCTACGCCATTACATACTATCAGCACAAAGAAAGCTTAGTATCTTACTTAAGCTTTCATAACACTAAAAACCCTTTTATTCACTTTAGATCATAAAGTTAAATAAGATCGTAACCATTGGATAACAACCCTACACGTGATAATGAAAACAATTATCAATTAGCTTTACTTTTCAAATTTAAGCCTTTACAGTACGCAAAAAATTTCATTAATAGCAATAAACTAGGCTCTCTCAAGATGAACACACCTTTTAAACTCTGCGCACTTTCTTCGCTTATTGCTGCGACATTAAGCACTTCTGCACTGGCTCAACAAGCACCTAAAGCTGAACAAGATGACATGGAACGCATCGTTGTGACTGCAACAGGTTTTGAGCAAAAAGTACCTGACGCACCAGCAAGTATTTCTGTAATTACCGCTGAAGACATTCAAGGTCAGTCTTACACAACTCTACTTGATGCTGTTAAGTATCAAGAGGGTGTCGATGTGGGGACTACGCGCGACAAAACAGGTCAAGGCAGTGTGAGCATGCGTGGTTTAACCGGTGAGTACACCCTATTGCTTATCGATGGTAAGCGCCAAAACAACCATGGTGACATTTATCCAAACAACTTTGGTGGCAACGCGTTTAATCACATTCCACCAAAAAGTGCCATTGAACGTATTGAAGTGATCAGAGGGCCAGCTTCTACGCTTTATGGCGCTGATGCTATGGGTGGTGTCATTAACATCATTACTAAAAAGTCGCTAAACGAATGGACTGGCAGCATTGATTTTGGCCGCAGCTTTCAAACTAATGATGAATTTGGTGACGACATCACCACTGATTTCAGTGTTTTCGGCCCGCTAATTGAAGGCCTAGTAAACTTCTCTGCACGCGGCAGCGTATACGAGCGTCAAGCATCTAACCCTGAGTTTGCGCCAGCTGTCGATGCTAATGGTAAAGTACACCACCGTGAACTTGGTTTTGGTAGCGGTGGTAAAACCGTTGATAACACCAACACACAATTAGGTGCCACATTCGTATTCACGCCAAACGAGCAAAACACCATTACCTTTGATTACGATGTATCAAATCAAGAGTACGACAACACACCTAATTACGATATTGAAACAGGCCGCATTACTTACCCGCTTGGCACCAAAGACAATATTGAATCTATCTGGCAAGACCGCAAAGGTGTCGTAAACCCACGTGCAGGTTACGCTGCTGATCAAGAGTTCGACAGAACTTGGTGGTCATTAACGCACAACGGCGAATTTGATGACTTCACCACATTTGTTTCTTTAGCTTATGTTGATACCGACAACAACGGCCGTACAATGCCGCTATCAGTTGCCGAGCGTAAGCAGTTACAAGCTATGTACGATGGGACAGGTGAGTATGCAAACCTAGACGACGCCGCGCGTAAAGCATTGGCTGAGCGTACTTTCTTACCGCGCCCTAAACGTACACTAAATAGCAACCAGTACACCCTAGATGCACGTGTTGATATTCCTGTAGACGATTTGGCGGGCGACCATGTATTTGTGATTGGCGGCCAACTGGTTGATGGCGAATTACAAGACGGTGTTTTCGGTATGGAATCAGGTGAGACACAAGGCTTACAATCGCACAAAATGACCGCCCTGTTCGTTGAAGATAACTGGCATATTGCTGATCCACTAACTGTTACTGTGGGTGTACGCCACGACAACCATGATGTATTTGGTAGCCAAACTTCACCGCGTCTTTACGGTGTTTACGAACTTGGTGAAGCCTGGACTGTAAAAGGCGGGATCAGCACAGGTTATAAAACCCCAAAAACGACTGACTTATACAACGGTATTACTGGTTTCGGCGGTCAAGGTACCTCACCGTTTGCAGGTAACCCAGATCTAAAACCTGAAACAAGTACCAACAACGAAATTGCCCTTTACTGGAATCACCCAAGTGAAGAGCACAACTTCAATATCACTTACTTCACAACAGAGTTTGAAGACAAAATTGCCCGTGGCGACCGCATCCAAAGCTGTACTGCGACCAGCAATGTTAAACCATGTGTAAACCTAGGCCAGTACGACGAATTAGGTTACAACAGCTACAGCCAAAAGATCAACATCGACAAAGTTGAGATCCAAGGTTTAGAAGTCGCAGGCCGTTATGCGTTTAACGATGCTGTGTCTTTATACGCAAACTACACATGGACTGACAGCGAGCAAAAGAGTGGCCCACAAGAAGGGCAACCGCTGACAAACACTGCTGAGCACATGGCAAACGCAACCCTTGATTGGCAAGTGA
The DNA here is from genome assembly GCF_049257195.1 of Pseudoalteromonas sp. SS15. NCBI lineage: Bacteria > Pseudomonadati > Pseudomonadota > Gammaproteobacteria > Alteromonadales > Pseudoalteromonadaceae > Pseudoalteromonas > Pseudoalteromonas sp. SS15. The sequence continues at coordinate 3,598 of NZ_JBMMUD010000006.1, read as the reverse complement.
CTGACGCATTCTCTGTCACTCTTAACGCAGAAGTACGTTCAGACCGTTACCGTGGTTGGGACAGCACGCTTGAAAAGCCGCTGTACTACAAAAACTATCAACTACTTCATTTGGGTGCGAAATACGACTTGAACGAAAACGTGACTGTGTTTGCCCGTATCAACAACTTACTAGACACTGACTTTACGTCTTACAGTGTTGATTACGCAGACCTTGACGGTGACGGCGAGTTCACTTACTCAAGCGGCCGTGGTGCTGTAAGCGAAGTGGTATTTACAGATAACTATAACGTTAAAGACAAAGCGAGAAACATCTGGGTAGGTGTGAACGTTAAGTTTTAATACCGTGCAAAATACATCTTGCGCAGCAAGATTACTTTTGCGTAAGGGGGAGGCGCGCCTTGAGGCTTGCGAGGGCGCGCAGCAAGACTAGCGCCGAGCGTGAGGCCTTGGATGGCCGAACCGGACCCAAGCTACAAGGACGTAATACAACACAAAACTTTTCTTACAAGGTTTAAAGTCTTAACCCAAGTCTTCAATTTAACCCTTTGTCGCGTTGGCGACTACAACCAAGGGGAGGCTGCCGCCGGTCTCCCCTTGGAACCCCACGGCGCCCTTCATCACACTAGATCCTTCAAACAATAAATTGATATGAACGTATACGCCATGAAGGTACGTCCATGTACAAGCATGGCTTGGCTCGCATCCATGCGAGCACATTACTCATCAATTCATTCTTTTCAGGGTGTGATAAAAGGGAAAGGGCGTTGTCTGTAAGCTTTAAGCCCACAATACAAATCCCTACTGTTTTTAAGAAACTGCACCCATATTTAACTCATTTTCCGAACTCCCCTCTTTCACCCAAAAAAGATGCAATCTGAACTTCAGCCACGTATATTTGTCGTTTAGATTTTTATTCGACACAGTAAAACAATGCGCAATTTAATATTTTCGGCTTTCGCGTTATCGGCGATGCTCTCGTCAAATGCTTTTGCACACACAGCCCCTATCAAACTTAACTTTCTCGACGAATACATAATCCCTGCAGAGCTAAGCGTTGATGGTGATAAAGTTGGTGGTTTATCGAGTATTGAGTTCGTTAACGGCAAGTACTTAATGATTGCTGATGATTCTAAAAAGCCGCGCTATTTTCAGGCAAAAATCAGTATCGAAGGTACTGAGGTAGAAAACACGAAAATCAGCAATATCTCGTTCGAAAAATCATTACCGCTAATGGGCCAAAAATCGAGCAAGCGTGTTGTCGACCCTGAAAGTTTAATTCCTGCCCCTAAGCAAAACAGCATCGTCTGGACCAGTGAAGGCAGTGTGAAATACAACAAGCCGCCTGCTATTTTTATGCAGTCACTCGCAGGTGACATAGACCAAACTCAAACCACTTTTACGCTGCCGAGCATGTTTAACATCGGCAAAAACACCGGTCCACGTCATAATGCAGTGTTTGAAGGCGTGACACTCGATATGTCGGGTAAAGGTATTTGGGTGTCGATGGAAGGCGCGCTAAAACAAGATGGTGAAGAAGCGACTTTAAAACACGGCAGCATGGTGCGTATTTCACACTTTGATTTTGCCAGCAAGCAAATGCAAAAACAGTTCGCCTATTATGTTGAACCACTGGTAGACCGCAAAGGCGCTAAACCCGATGCATTTCGTACCACAGGTTTAGTTGAGATCTTACAAATCAACGAACATCAATTTTTAACCATGGAACGCTCTTACACATCTGGGTTAAAAGACGGTGGCAATAATGTGAGTATTTACCTAATCGATACGCAAGATGCAACCGACACATCGAACATTGCTTCTTTAAAAAACCAGACGTTTAAAGCAGCGAAGAAAACCTTGGTATTAGATTTAGCCACGATTACCGACAAGTTAGGGTCGAAGCAAATTGATAACTTGGAGGGTTTAACGTTTGGCCCAACTTTAGCGAATGGTAATCGCAGTTTGCTGATGGTGGCGGATAATAATTTTAATGTGCATGGCCCGCAATTGAATCAGGTGTTGTTGTTTGAGGTTTCTGGCATGTAGGTCGGACTTTAGCACGACAGGTTTGAAATTTGCCTTCAATTTGATTCTTTGTCGCGTTGAACAAGAAACTTAAGACTTTCAAAGCGAGATTTAAAAACAAATAGTGCTTCTAAACTCTCACGGTAGCAGCGGCTTTACGCCGCGATTTACATTGCAAAATATACGTTGTGAGGCAACGTATATTTTGCACCTTAATTACATCTATAAACAACGACACATGATTTAGAATCACATTTAAAACCTTCAGACTCACAAGAACCACCACCATCATGGGTGTCTAAACCTAATTGATTAAACCAATCAATTAATGCTGTCACATTGCTTTGCGAAGTGTTGAAGTTCCTCGCCTGATATTTATCAGTGGGAATTAACTTTCCATCTGACGTTTTTGCTCTTTCTGTTGTTGTAACTTCAACTTCGAGCCCCTCAGAAAGGTGGTTTCTAAATGAAATATTTACTTCTATAGAGCTACCATCAGGAAATATTACTGTCGCTGCAGCTGTCGTCTTTAAGCTAGTTGACACACTTATAACAGCAGAGACCCCTACATTGAGATCTGCAGCCATTTGATTAAAAGCGGCTCTTAACTCTTGGATTGTAGCTAATATTGGTGACTGTTGGTTATTTACATAATCATCTATAAAGTTAGAAAATGATGAACCTGCATTGAGTGCTTCCGCTGAAGTCGCATATGGAGAGTCTTGATTTAAAACAATCTTATTAGACAAGTGGTTGTTCAAATCAGTCATATATCGTTTAGCTTCAATTAATGAGCTTTCTATTTGGCGCTCTAAAGGAGATTTCTCAACTTTAACGTCAATCCTAGGCGGGCTACCTGGAACTTTACTGCCAGAATGTCTAAAGACTGTTACTTTAAATTGCTCGAAATTTGCATTTTGAGTGTCAATTACATTTATCGTGTGTACACCTGGAGGAAGGAAATTAGCTCTGCTTTTAACTTTTTCAGTCATGATGCTTTGTGAACAGCCATCACAACCCATTAAATTATTTGCATAGGTAGGTAAAGCTAACAAAGTTAGAGTCAATATGATTAGTTTGTACATAATATTCCTTATATATGTTTAGAAAAACTGACAAAGAATATAGTACCTAAAAACAATAAACTCAAGGAATAAAAAATTGCAGGCGGGATGCATTTCTACGAGATAAACCTCGGCTACAGAACAACACTGCTAACTGAGCAAGCTTAATTCACAGAGTCAGGTCTTGCATTGTGCAAGTATAAACTGAGGACCAACAGGCAACGCCCTTCCCCCTTTTAGCTCGCCTGAAAATAAGCAATTGATGAGTAATGTCAACGCATGGATGCGCTGCAAGGCTGATTTCAAGCCTGTCGCGCTAGAGCACGACCTTGTATCTCTCCTTGATGAGTGTTTAGCTAGCACTTATCAATTCTGGAAGTCAGTGAGCTCGAGCACGACCTGAGCACTCAGATGCTGTTTTGTAGATTGAGCCCTGACTTCCTAACCTCCATTAAACTGAATGGTATCCTAGCGCCCCAAATTCGGGTGACGCTGTATGTACAAGGG